>CAWKEQ010000025.1:0-98009 GCA_963848565.1 uncultured delta proteobacterium | reverse complement strand
GTGTGGAGAACCTTGAGCCGATAGGCGCCGAAGGTGAGGATGTCATGCTCTCTCAGCAGGATATCCGCCTGGGACAGGCGCAGGCGGTTGCCGGTGAAGAACATGGCCTCAGCCGAGGGCTTGTCCAACATCCGGGCGTCGGATTCATGGATGGCGATTTTGGCCCCGGTGGCGTCTTTCAGGGGCTGGTTGGCATCCACGTGATCAAAATGGCCATGCGTGTCGATGATCAGCTTCAGCTGCAATTTATGGTAGTTCAGGGCCTCGAGGATCTCGGCCTCGTCGCCCCCCGGATCGATGACCACGGCTTCCTTGGTCTCTTCGTCGCCCAGGATGTAGCAGTTCACTTCCAGTAAACCCACGGTCAGAGCTTTTTGGATCATTGATGATTACTCCCTGTAGGGGGGCGCCGGTGTGGGCGCCCTCAAGCCGGGCGGACCCTATAGCCCGCCCCTACATGTCAAGAATTGAAGAGAAATTTCACTCCCTGGACGGCGAAGTAGCCGCCGAAGCCAAAGAGAAAGACGCCGCACCCGGCCAGAAATCCCTGGTAGATGCGGTCAGAGATAAAGCGGCGTCCCTGGGCCACGGCCCCGGACACCAGGGTGTACCAGGCGAAGTCGGCCAGGATGTGCCCGATAAAAAAGAGGGCCACCCCCAGCCAGCCGTATTTCATGGAAAACATGACGTAGCCCAGGCCGATGGTGAGCCACCAGATGAGCCAGTAGGGGTTGGCGGCGCTCATGAGCACCCCGGCCATGACCGGGTTGAGGCCCGAGGCCCCATGGGAGTCGAAGTCCAGGTGGCTGCGCCGGGAGGACTTGAGCAGCCCCAGGCCCATCCACCAGAGCATACCGGCGCCCAAGACGCCCACCAGGCCCAGCACCAGCGGCCGGTGCAGCCAGGCGCCCACCCCGGCCAGGAGCAACAGGACCAGGGCCAACTCCAGCAGGGCGTGGCCCACGATGATCAGGGGGCCGGCCCAGAAGCCCCGGCGGGCCGCTTCGCCCACGGTGAGGGTCAACAGCGGCCCGGGCATTAAGGCCCCGGAGAGGGCCACGATGAACGACGTGATGGGTACCCCGGCCAACAACCACCAATCCATAGCGGAAATTTTCCTTTTCTTGCCTAACGTGCCTCAATGTAATATCCTACCACACAGGGCTTGGATAAACCACGGGAAAATCAGGGACATGGGGGACGGCAGCACCCCCGGCCACGGCTGATTACCCATAAAACCTTTCCGAAAGGTATTTCGTAGGATGCGTTCAACGCACCATCAATCCGGTAGCAGGGTGCGCACTGCGCACCATTTCACCACCTAAGATTATCGCATAGATGAAGAATAATCCCCCCAAAAAGAAGACCCGCACCAGCGCCTTCGGCACCCCGGGGCGCAGATCCCACGACGCCTCGGCCTTCTATGCCGGCAAACTCTACTCCCAGGTGACCCCGGCCGGAGCCTGCGAGTATATTGAAAATCCGGTGCCGCCGGAATTCCTGAACACGATTCTGGCCAAATCTTCGGAGTCCATGGCGGAAATCCCGGACCACAGCGTCCACCTGATGGTCACCTCGCCCCCCTACAACGTGGGCAAAGACTACGACGAGGATTTGACCCTGGAAGACTATCTCGGCTTCCTCCGCCGGGTCTGGCAGGAAGTCCACCGGGTCCTGGTGCCGGGGGGCCGGGCCTGCGTCAACATCGCCAACCTGGGGCGCAAGCCTTATATCCCGCTCCATTCCTACATCGTCCGGGATATGACGGAATTCGGCTTTCTCATGCGGGGGGAAATCATCTGGAATAAGGCCGCCAGCGCCTCCCCCTCTACCGCCTGGGGGAGCTGGTGTTCTCCGGCCAACCCGACGCTCCGGGACGTGCACGAATACATTTCGATCTTCTCCAAGGCGGGATTTTCCCGGCAGAACCCGCATAAGCGCCGGGCGACCATCACCCGGGAGGAATTTCTGGAGTTCACCAAGAGCGTCTGGACTTTTCCGGCGGTGCGCGCCAAACAGGTGGGCCATCCAGCCCCGTTCCCCGTGGAGCTGCCTTATCGCCTTATACAATTTTACACCTACGAAGGGGAGGTAATCCTCGATCCCTTTATGGGGAGCGGGCAAACGGCCATTGCGGCGCTCCAGGGCAACCGGCACTACCTGGGCTACGAGATCGAAGCCGACTACGTCCGCCTGGCGGAAAAACGGATCAGGCAGTTCATCCTAGAATGCAAAGCGCCCCGGCTGCTGGACCTGATGGGGGAATGAGACATGATAGTTTTCCGGTTATGCCTGATAGGTATCATGTGCCTGCTGCTGCATCCCGGCACCGGCTTTGCCGCGGCACCCCAAGCCGGGGTGATCGAAGGGTCGCTGTCCTACCCCAGCGAATACATCCCGGATGATATGACCATCTGCGCCGAAAATCTGGCCACCAAGAAAATCTATGCAACCAACAAACACCTGATGGCCAAAAAATATCAGTACAAGGTGGGCTTTAAACTGACGGTGCCGCCGGGAGATTACCACGTCTTTGCCCAGCTCCCCGATCCGGGCCGGCACGGCGCCGAATATGCCAAGGACTACCGGGCCTATTACTCGGAGTTCGTCAAATGCGGCATGAGCGTCAACTGCAAGTCGCACGCGCCCATCACGGTCAAGGTAAAAAGCGGCGAGACCGTCCGGGGTATCGACCCCCAGGACTGGTATAAATAATGAAGGGTGGCATGGGACCACCAGATTTGGTGCGTAGGACGCACCCTACGATATCTGCACAGGATATACATGGATAAAATCGTCATTGAAGGCGGGATTCCCCTTCAGGGGGAAGTTTCCATCAGCGGGGCCAAGAACGCCGCGCTGCCTATTATTGCGGCGACCCTGCTGGCCCCGGGGGTGCATAAGCTCTACAACGTGCCGCCCCTGGCCGACATCCGCACCACCAAACGGCTCCTGGGCCTCATGGGGGTTACGTTTGAAGACGGCGAGCCCCTGGTGGTGGATTCCAGCCGCCTCACCGGCTGGATGGCCCCCTACGAGACGGTCAAGACCATGCGGGCCGCGGTCCTGGTCCTGGGGCCTTTGGTGGCCCGGGCCCGCCAGGCCAGCGTATCGCTCCCCGGCGGCTGCGCCATCGGGGCCCGGCCCATCGACCAGCACCTCAAGGGTCTCGAAGCCATGGGGGTGAAGATCACCCTGAACCAGGGTTATGTGGAGGCCAAGGCCAAGCAGCTGCACGGCGCCGACATCACCCTGGACCTGCCTACGGTCACCGGCACCGAAAACCTGATGATGGCCGCCAGCCTGGCCAAAGGCACCACTCGCCTGGTCAATGCCGCCCAGGAGCCCGAAGTGACGGACCTGGCCCGGTTCCTCACCGCCATGGGGGCCCAGATCGAAGGCATCGGCACCGACATCCTCACCATCCACGGCGTTAAAGCCCTGACCCCGGCCTCCTATACCATCATGAGCGACCGCATCGAAGCCGGGACCTATCTCGCTGCCGCGGCTATTACCAAAGGCCAGGTCACCATCACCAACGCCCCGGTGGCTTATATGACCGCGGTGCTGGAAAAATTTCACGCCGCCGGGGTGCGCCTCAGCACCGAGGACGACCGCATCATGGTGGAGCCGGGGGGCTCCCTCACCGGCGTGGACGTCACCACCCGGGCCTACCCGGGCTTCCCCACGGACATGCAGGCCCAGTACATGGCCCTCATGACCCTGGCCAAGGGCGCCAGCCTCATCACCGAAACCATCTTCGAAAACCGCTTCATGCACGTCAGCGAACTGGAGCGCCTGGGAGCCGACATCACCGTGTCCGGCAACCACGCCATCGTCCGGGAACGGCGCCACCTCCACGGGGCCCCGGTGATGGCCACGGACCTCCGGGCCAGCGCCTCCCTGGTCATCGCCGGGCTGGCCGCCCAGGGCACCACCGAAGTCCTCCGGGTCTACCACCTGGACCGGGGCTACGCCCAACTGGTGGAGAAACTCTCGGCCCTGGGGGCGCGGATCAGGCGGATGCCGGCGTAGAAACAGTAGCCAGTTGTCGGTTGTCAGTAATTTATCTGCGTTTTCTTATCGCTTTCAATAAACCATGCAGAATTCGACCAACTTCTGCGGTTAACCAAAAGAGATTCTTTACTGACTACCGGCTACTGACTGCTGTTTCTCAGCCCATCAGCTCATCAAAGCTCTCAATGGAAGGGAAGTCCGGGTGGGATTCGCTCTCCTGGCGAGAGCTGGATTTGGCCTTGAAGTAGGGGTACTTGATGCCGAAAGTCCGGGCCGCGGCCAGGGACTCGGCGTTGTCGTCCACCAGCAGCGCCCTGCCGGGGTCGAAGCCCAGGCGGTCGTGCAAGATCTCCCAGAAACGCACCGCTTCCTTGGGGTGGCCCAGGTCGAAGGAAGAAATTACCTCGTCGAAGTAGCCCAACAGGCCCGTGTGGTTCATCTTGAGGCTCAGGGTCTTGTAGTGGGCGTTGGTCACCAGGGCCACCCGTTTCTCTTGCCGCCGCAGAAACTCCAGAAAACCTTCCGTGTCCGGGTGCACCTCGATGAGGTGGCGGATGCCTTCCTTTAGAGCCGGGATATCCAGTTCCAGTTCCCGGGACCAGAAATCGATGTCCGTCCAGTTGAGGGTGCCCTCCTCCCGCTGGTAGCGGGCGAAGACCAGATCGCGGGCCAGGGCCAGGTCCATGGCCTGCCGCCGGGCGTACTCCTCCGGCACCAGGGTTTCCCAGAAATAATCGTCGAAGTGTTTGTCCAGGAGGGTGCCGTCCATGTCCAGGAGCACCCAGGTTATGTCGTCCCAGGGAAAAGTCATCGGGGTTCCTTTCTTGAGAGAATCGCTCCCTCTCTTTACAGAATTATCGGCTGTTTTTCAAGTCGCCATGATGGACCTTGGCCCCCATTCCGCCTGAAAAGGAGCGGGCCTTTTAGCATGAATCCCCCCTCGCCCTGGCCCTCTTCCCTCCTGGGGGAGAAGGGATAAGTGGAGAGAACTTTTGGCAAACGCCTTAATCAAATGGACCTTGAACCTTAATTTTTTCACGTACAGAGGTCTTGACCGCATTTCGGCCAGTGCTTAAATTAACTTTAGTTAAGCGGTAAAAATATCGACAATCTATCCTATTACGGAGGAGCATGAGCATGCCGATTTTTTTCAGGGAACCGGGGTGGAATCCCCAGGGGGAACTGGAGCAGCTGCAGCGCCGCATGGAACGCCTCTTCCAGAATTCCTATGGGCAGGAAGGGCGTCCGGGGTGGGTGGGGGTCTATCCCCTGGTGAACATCTCCGAGGACCCCGAACACATTATGGTCCGGGCTGAACTGCCCGGGGTCCAGGCGGCGGACCTGGAGATCACCCTTCAGGACAACAGCCTGATCCTGCGGGGCGAGCGCAAGATTCCCGCGGAAGACAAGCAGGTCAATTATCACCGCCGGGAGCGGGAATCCGGGTTTTTCCGCCGGATCGTGCCCCTGCCAGCCGCGGTGCGGGGCGATAACGTGGAAGCTTCTTGTAAGGACGGCATCCTGACCATCAAGATGGCCAAGCCCGAGGAAGTCAAACCTCGGAAGATCGAAGTGAAGGTCGGCTAAAGGAGGACCTGGCATGAGTGATCAAGAACTACAGCCCAAAACCAAAGAAGAGGCCCCGAGCCAAGGGGAACGGGTGCGGCCCGGGCGGGTCTTTGTGCCGGCGGTGGATATTTTCGAGACCCCCGAGACCCTGGTCCTGGTGGCCGACATGCCCGGAGTCTCCGGTGATCAGGTAAAACTGGACCTCAAGGAGAACCATCTCACCCTCTATGGGACCGTCGGCCCGTCCCTGGGTCCGGGGGAGGCCATGGTGGCCCAGGAATACTACACCGGAGACTTCCAACGGGACTTCCACCTGGGAAGCCTCATCGATCAGAGCAAGATCGAGGCCACCATGAAAGACGGGGTCCTGCGCCTGGTGATGCATAAAGTTGAGAAAGCCAAACCCCGGAAGATCGAAGTGAAGATCGGCTGAGCGAGCCGGGTAGCCTTAAAAAACCAAGGTCGGGGCGGGTTTTAAACCCGCCCCGACCGCGTTGTCGGGATCAGCCAGGCGTATGGCGGCCTAGGGCCGTGAAGATCTGGCTCAATTGGTACTCGTTCGCCAACCCCGACAGAACCCCTGCCCCCGGCCCTGGCTCCTAATAAAACTCCGGGGCTTCGCCCCTCTCCAGGTCGTCGAAACGGGTAAACTTGGCTTCAAAGTGCATCTTCACCGTGTCGATGGGTCCGTTGCGCTGCTTGCCGATAATGACCTCGGCGATCCCCTGGTTTTCGGCGTTGTCCTTGCGGTAGACCTCGTCCCGGTAGATGAATAGAACGACGTCGGCGTCCTGCTCGATGGCGCCGGACTCCCGCAGGTCCGACAGTTGGGGGCGTTTCCGTTCCCGCTTCTCGGGCTCCCGGCTGAGCTGGGACAGGGCGATGACCGGCACGCCCAGTTCCTTGGCCAGGCCTTTCAGGGAGCGGGAGATCTCGGAAATCTGCTGCTCCCGGCTGGAGAGCTCGGCCCGCCCCTGCATGAGCTGGAGGTAGTCGACGATAATCATCCCCAGCTTGCCGTCGGCCTTGAGGCGGCGGGACTTGGCCCGGATGTCCAGGACGGTGGCCGCAGGGCTGTCGTCGATATAGATGGGGCAATCCAGGAGAATGCCCGCGGCTTCCTGGAGCTTTTGCCAATCATGGCCGGTGAGGAAGGAGGCCCGGCGGATCTGGGAGGCGTCCACCCGGCCCTCACTGCTGAGCAGGCGGCGCACCAGTTGCTCCTTGGACATTTCCAGGGAGAAGAAGGCCACCGGCACCGGAGGGATGGACTGGCCACTGCCGCCGCGCCGGCCGTAAGCGGCGTTAAAGGCGATGTTCAGGGCCAGGGCGGTCTTGCCCATGCTGGGGCGGGCCGCCAGGATGATCAGGTCGCTGGGCTGGAACCCGGCGGTTAAATTGTCCAGATCGGCGAAGCCGCTGGTAACGCCGGTGAGGGAACCGTCTTTCCGGGACCAGATAGCCTCCAGGGTGGCGATCTCGTTGTCAACCAGGGCGCTAAGGGGGGAAAAGCCCGGGCGCACCTTGGATTCGGCCACCTGAAAGATCTTGTGTTCGGCCTGGTCCAGGAACTCGGCGACGTTCTCCACCGGGGCCAGGCAAGAGCTGGCGATCTCCTGGGTGCAGTCCAGGAGACGGCGCAGCACCGATTTGTCCCGCACCAGGTTGGCATAATATTCGGCGTTGGTGGCAAATCCCACCTGCTCGCTGAGTCCGGCCAGAAACACCGGCCCCCCTACGCCCTCCAACTTGCCCCGCTCTTTCAAGAGGGCGGAAACAGTCACCAGGTCCACCGGCTCGCCCCGGCCGTAGAGGTCCAGCATGGCCTGGTAGATGCGGCCGTGAGCCTCCCGGTAGAAGTCTTCGGGGCCAATCAGGTCAGCGATGCGGTCCATGACCTCCGGGCGCACCAAGATGGCCCCCAAGACCGACTGCTCGGCCTCGGGGTTAGCCGGCGGGGCGTAGCCCACAGGGCCGGAAGTTTCCGCCGGGGCCAGTCTCCTGCTACTTCTGGGCATTCTCACCTCTTTTATTGTTTCGTGAGTTTTATCCTAATCAAAATGCTTTTACCGTGCAAATGCCCCTGTCCCGGTTGAAAATATTCTGAAAGGGACATGAGTCAAATGCCGCCTTGGCGAACCGCGGCCGGTATATTTCCAAACTTTGCTTAGCTTCGATATGCTCTGTTTTCCATACCGGTCCGCAGGAATTTCACTTCACTTATGCACGTGACCAGGTAATGGCTGTAGGGCGGAAAAGTGAAACGCCTCCCGCCTTCAGTATCTGTGGTTATAGCGTTTGCCATACATTCTTTCCACTCGGAGATTCTTAAATCCCCCTTTTTCAAATGGTTACTTTAGCAGCATTTCCGTATAGTTACCCATTTTCTCAAGGGGGGTTGGGGGGAATTTAGTATGATGCCGCCATCGGAAAATACTTTTGGCAAACGCGATAAGATGACCCGTCAACGTCAACCGTTCACGGGCGAGGCCAGGTTCATTTTGCCCGATTCCCGGCATTGTATCTGGACGCTGCCTTAGGAGGAAGCGAATTTCTTAAGGCAAGAGATGACCTCAAAGCGCGGTTTGTGGGACAAATTTTCAGCGTGGAAAGTTTTTTGTACCAAGTTGCCGTCAAACACGTAATTATCCGAATTGTAGGGGCGGTTCGCGAACCGCCCCTACGGGGGTTGCGACCATAAAGCCGGAATTACCACTATGACGGCAACTTGTTATTAGAGGCGAATGGCGGGATACGCTTCGCTTTCCCGCCCTACGCTCCCAGGGTCCTGGAAAGCAGAGTCGACCTTTGTGGGAGGCGGACCGGGAAAAATAGCAGATATCAGGTAATCGACTGAGGTGGCGAGGTGGTCTGATCAAGTTTTGACCAGGAGATTTTCTTACCTGGTCTCAGCGGGAGATAAGAGGAAGAGATAGAAGTCTCTTAAGGAAAAATTTAAAAAGAGCCCCTGACCTCTTCCCCCAGGATCCGCTTGCTCAAATTCAGGCCTTGTCGGACACCACTTCCACGCTGACCGTGGTTTGGACTTCCGGGGCCAGGCGGATGGTGACCTCGTAGGTGCCCAGCTTCTTGATGGGTTCCGCCAATTCCAGCTGCTTCTTATCCACGATGAAGCCCTGGCTCTCGAGAGCCTCGGCGATCATGGTGGCGGTAACGGAACCGTAGAGGCGCTCCTCCTCCGCCACCCGCTGGGCGATGGTAACGCTCGCCCCTTCAAGGTGGGCCACCTGGGCCTGGGCTTTTTCCCGCTCCGTGGCCTGCATCTGGAGGTACTTGACCTTGGCTTTTTCCACCTGGACCAGATTGCCCTTGGTGGCTTCCATGGCCTTGCCCTGGGGGATCAGGTAATTGCGGGCATAGCCCCGGGCCACGTCTACGACCGCGCCCATGGCGCCCAAAGGGTTAATATCTTCCGTTAAGATGACCTTCACCGTAAACTCCTCCTCAGGCATCCTTGGGCTTGTGCAAGCGGCGAAAATCCAGCCACAGGTCCATCAAGCCCAGGGTGATAATCACGAAAAAAAACGGGTTCAAAAACAGCAACGGGTAGCCGATCACCCGCAAGAGGCGCGGCAGCCCGAGCCGGTGGAACCAGGTGGCCACCACCGCCACTCCCTGGCAAAAATAGAGTACCGCCACCACCATGGTCAGGTTCAGGCCGAAGAACCGCGCCCCGGTCACCGGCACCAGCAGGAGAAACCCGGCCCCCAGCAACAGAAAAATCAGCCACTCCGGGGCCGCCCAGTGGTACAGCGGCGGGTCGGCTTCGCCCCATCCCAGGTAAAGGATCAACTGCCGGGACAGGACCACGTTCAGCCAGGCCACCAGGGCCAGGTTGGTAACCAGCAACCCCGGCAGAAGACGCTGGAGCATGCCCTCTACCTGAGCCGAGGGCACGCCCGGAACCAGGGGGCTGGAGGCGCCGCCCCCGGAGTCCCCTAAGACCTTGCGCAGCGTCTCCATGACCTCGGCGCTTTTTTGAGCCAGCAGGTCATGGGGGGAAATCCCCTGAAAGAAGGCCTGCCCCATAAAGATCAGCAAGGCAGCCAGGCTTAAGACCGCCACCGTCAGCATGATGGCCCGGGGCGCTCCTACTCCCCGGCACTGCAACAGGCCCAGCATCGCCCCCATAACCAGCAAATTGAAAAAGCCGAGGTTTTGCCAGATGGTTTCCGGAACGGGGTGCAGGGAGAAAATGATGACCGCGGCGGCCAAGGCCAACGCCCCCGCCGCCAACTCCCCGGAGCGCCAGGCGGTTATCAGCACCGGCAGGGGCGCCAGGACGCCCACCATCAGAAAGGACAGGGGATTAACCTGAGCCCCCAGGAACCCTAAGAGGAGGGCGCCCAGGCAGACGAACCAAATGACATTACCCCGGCCCACGGATTAACGCTTACCCCGCCCTCACGTAATGGGCACTTGGGGGGTATAGGAAATCAAGGCCAGCAACCGGGCCTGCTTGATGGCTCTGGTGACCCGCCGCTGATGGCGGGCGCAGTTTCCCGAGATGCGGCGGGGAATGATCTTGCCCCGCTCCGTGACAAATTGTCTCAGGGTGTTAACATCTTTGTAATCGATAGGCAGATTGGCGTCCACGCAAAAACGGCAGACCTTCCGGCGGACGTAAAATTGCTTCCGTTTGCGGCGAGGCATCACAGGCACGGATTATTCCTCCTTGGCTGGGGCGGCAGGTTCTTCAGGGGCGGCAACTTCAACCGGCGCCGCAGCCTCCACCGGAGCCGCAGCTTCCGGCTCGGCTGCCGGCGGCTCAGCCGCCTTGGCCTTGGCCGCGATCTCGGCCTGGAGGGCCTCCAGATTCACCTTGTCCGATTTTCTGGTGGTGAGGTAGCGGATAATGCGGTCGTCGATCCGATAGTTGCGTTCCAACTCCTGGACCGTTTCGGACGTCCCGGCAAAATCGGCTAACACATAATAGCCCCGAATGGTGCCTTGGATTTTGTAGGCCAGCTTGCGGCGGCCCCACTCATCCAGCCCCACCAGGGTTCCACCTTGAGAGGAGATAATCCCGGAAAACTTGTCGATGGCGGATTTTACTTCTTCGTCGGGCAGGTCACCGTTCACTACCCAGAGCGATTCATAGCGGCGCATTCTTCCCCCTTATGGTCGTGTGGCCCTGGAGCTCACAGGCCCAGGGCAAGGAAGGTAAAAAATAAATATTTACCAGAAGGGAAGAGGTTTGTCAATGGGGGAAAAGGAGAAGCCCGGGAAATCTCCACCGTCCGGCACAATTTCCCAGGCTCCTCCGGGTTCGAGGCTTACTGGACGCTAAATGACGTCTCCCGTTGCGAGGTGCCGTAGTTGCTCATCAAACGAGTGACGACGGTGTAGACGCCAGGAGTGGCGTTGTTGGGCAGGGAATACGTCACGTTGTCCTGGTAGGTGCCGTTGCTGTTGGTCACCGTGGTCTGGTAAGGCGACCCCACCGGGCTGCCTTGATAGCGGATCTCCCGCACCAGGTTGGCGGACACCGGCATATTGTTAGGAGTCAGAATGGTGTAATCAGCCCCCAGCACAATCTGCTGCCCCGGTCTGGCCACGGAGGGAGAAGCCACCACGTTGTCCACGTTCACCACATTGCCCTGGCCCTGGTAGTTGTTCGCCTGAGCCGCGGCCTCGCCCGAGCGGATCTCGCTGTTGCGGTGCGCGGCATAGAGCGCCCCGCCCACGCCTCCCAGGAGGCCGCCGGCAGCCGCGCCCACCCAGGCTCCGGTGGCGGCGTTGCCGCTAGCCGCCCCGATGATAGCGCCGAGGGCGGCGCCGGTGGCCGCCCCGCCCAAGGCGCCGGCCCCGGCGGACCGGGCCGGATCATAATAGCCGCCTTCGGTGGCACAGCCTGCCAGAGACACGGCAAAGAAAACCACGCATATAATCGCCAGCCATTTCCGAGTCATCTTGTCCCCCCTCTCCCGCAGTGCGGTTTAAGCCAGAATGCCAACGCCCTTCGCCAGGGAATGTCGATCATAGTCAACTAGTTTATCCGGTTACATTATTAATCGCTTCTTCCCCAAGATGCAAGCCCTGGGGACCGATTCCCGATCCGGCTGGCGCGGCCGCAGGGCCCGGCGGCTCAGACCTCCCGGCCCACGGACATCCGCACCTGGTCCAGGATGCCGTTGATGAAACCCCCGGAGGCCTCGCTGCCGAAGCGCTTGGCCATCTCCACCGCCTCGTTGATCACCACTTTGGGCGGGATGTGGGGCTGGTAAGCCAGTTCAAAGATGGCCAACCGGAGGAGGTTGCGATCCACAACGGTCATGCGCTCCAGCCGCCAATGCTCCGAGTAGCGCACAATAAAGGCATCCAACTCCTCCAGATGGGAGGCCACCCCCTCCACCAAGTCCTTCAGATAAGCGGGAGGCTTACCTTCTGCCTGAAAATGGTGCCAGAATCGCTCCAGGGCCTCGGGCCGGTCCGGCCCGGCGAACTCGGACTCATAGAGAAATTGCAGGGCCCATTCCCGGCAGCGGCTGCGGGAATAATCTCCCAAGCAGTCAGGCTCCCAACTCTTTCAGGAGGTTGACCATCTCGATGGCGGCTTCGGCGGCGGCAAAGCCTTTGTTACCCGCCTTGCTGCCGGCCCGCTCGATGGCCTGCTCCAGGGTTTCGGTGGTGAGGATGCCGAAAGCGATGGGCACCCCGCTTTCCAGGGACACCTGGGCGATCCCCTTGCTCACTTCAGCGGCCACGTAATCGAAGTGGGGCGTGGAACCCCGGATTACAGCGCCCAGGCAGACAATCGCATCAAAGGTCCCGGCTTGGGCCAGGCGCTTGGCCACCAGGGGAATCTCCCAGGCCCCCGGGACCCGCAGCACGGAAAGATGCTCCTCAGCGACGCCTTGGCGCCGCAAACAATCCAGGGCCCCCTCCAGCAGGCGCTCGGTAATAAAAGAATTGAAACGGCTCACCACCAGGGCGAATTTCAGACCTTTGGCGATGAGCTTGCCTTCTATCGTACGCATCTACCCTCCTTCTGTCTTTTCACGCCAAGGCGCAGAGGCGCAAAGCGGAATGCCTTGGCGGCCTGGGCGGCTTGGCGAGAGCAGTTATCAGACCATCTTTAAGAGGTGCCCCATCTTCTGGCACTTGGTCTTGAGGTAGTTGCGATTCTCCCGGTTGGGGGGAATCTCCAAAGCCACCCGCTCCACCATGTTGAGGCCGTATCCTTCCAGACCGATGATCTTCTTGGGATTGTTGGTCATGAGGCGCATCTTCCTGATCCCCAGATCCCGGAGGATCTGGGCCCCGATGCCGTAGTCCCGCAGGTCGGCCTTGAAACCCAGGGCCTCGTTGGCCTCCACCGTGTCGGCGCCCTGGTCCTGGAGTTCGTAGGCCCTAAGCTTGTTGATCAGGCCGATACCCCGGCCCTCCTGGTGCAGGTAGAGGATGACACCTTGGCCTTCGCACTGAATCTGTGACATGGCGGCCTCCAACTGGTCGCCGCAGTCGCACCGGAGGGAGTGGAAGACGTCGCCGGTGACGCATTCGGAGTGGACCCGCACCAGGATGGGTTCGTCGGGATTGATATCCCCCTTCACCAGGGCGATGTGCTGGTTGTCATCCACATCGTTGTCATAAGCGATGGCCGTGAATTCTCCGAAATAAGTGGGCAGTTTGACGATGGCGCGGCGGTGCACAAAAGACTCGTGCCGCAGCCGATGTTCCACCAAATCTTTGATGGTCGCGATCTTGATATTATGCTCCGCGGCAAATATCTCCAGATCAGGCATCCGGGCCATGGTGCCGTCGTCCTTCATGACCTCGCAGATCACCGCGGCGCCTTTGAAACCCGCCAGGCGGGCCAGGTCCGTGGAGCCTTCGGTCTGCCCGGTGCGCACCAGGACCCCGCCTTTCCGGGCCCGGATGGGAAAAACGTGCCCCGGGCTCACCAGGTCGTCCGGTTGGGCATTGTCCGCCACCGCGGCGAGGATGGTGGTGGCCCGGTCCGCGGCGGAAATTCCCGTGGTTACCCCATGCCGGGCCTCGACGGACACCGTGAAGGCGGTGTTGAACCCCGACTGGTTATTCCTGACCATTTGGGGCAACTGCAAGCACTCCACCATATCCGACGTCAGGGCCAGGCAGATGAGGCCCCGGCCGTAGCGGGCCATAAAATTGACCATCTCGGGGGTAACCCGCTCCGCCGCCATGGTAAGGTCGCCTTCGTTTTCCCGGCCTTCGTCATCCACCAGGATGATCATCTTGCCCTGGCGGATGTCTTCTATAGTTTCTTCAATGGATGAAACCATCATGTTCACGTTCCTATTTTCGATTTTCTGCTTCCCGTGCGGCATTGCGCACCATCAAAGCTTTTCTCTCAGGGGGGCCTTGCCCGCCATCAATCTCCCGCCTGGCGGGCAAGGCCCGCCCTACACCTCTTACCGGTCACCTACAAAAACCCATGCTTGGCCAAGAGTTCCGGGGTGACGCCTTGGCCCCGGGGACCATCCTGGCCCAGGAGCCGGGCCACGTACTTGCCGATGATATCCGTCTCCAGGTTGACCTTATCACCGACTCTCAGGGCGGCCAGGGTGGTCTCTTTGCCGGTGAAGGGGATGACGTTTACCGTGAAGGTTCGCCCCTGACAGAGATTCACCGTCAGGGAAACCCCGTCCACGGCGATGGAGCCCTTTTCGATGACGAAGCGGCTGCAGGCCGCGGGCAGTTCGAATTTCACCTGGGTATGGGCCGGGCCGGGCCGGATCTCCCGCACCACCCCGACGGCGTCCACGTGGCCGCTGACCAGGTGGCCTCCCAGGCGGTCGCCCAGTCTGACGGCCCTTTCCAAGTTTACCCGGTCCCCCACCTTTTTCAAGGGGAAAGTCGTGCAGGCCAGGGTCTCGGGGGACACCTCGAAGCTGGCCGCGGGTGGCGCCAGGGACACCACCGTGAGACAGGCCCCGGCGATGGCCACCGACTCCCCCAGGGTGAGCTCTGCGGCAGGAAACGAAGTCTTGACCGCGACCCTGAGGCCCCCGGCCACGGGGGTCAGGCCGACAAGCTCGCCAACGCCTTCCACCAGACCGGTGAACATGGGTTGCTTCATCCTTTAAGCGTCGAATTACCTTATTATTTTATACTATCCGGCCTGATAACAAAACGCCTTTTCGCAATAAAATCATAGTGCCGGGCTAGTCCCCCGGGGCTAGGTCTCCTGGGGGAGGCGTTGACCCCACTTCAGCGGCAAACATTCCGGTGAGAGGACGACGTCTTGCCGTCAGACCCCCAGGCTCAGGCTCACGGGAAGCGTACCGGAAGGCCCTTCCTCCACCCTGGGCCTCTGGGGCCAGCTCGGGGCAATTTTATTGCCTGGAAGGATTGAGGCAGGTGACAATAAACTTTTGATCTTTCCTAATTTATTTAATAGAATTTCTTGACTTTTCCTGCTCAATTTATTATACGGTTAATAACTTGAGAAAAGCCAAACCCACCGTGAGATGGGGACGGAAAACCACGGGTCTTAAGGAGAAAAGATAGCCGGGTTGCTTTCGAGGCACCCCGGTTTTTTTGGGTCAGAGCGGAGCCGGTGCAGCAACAGGATTGAGCCGGGCGCCGTGGCAGACGTTCCAGGAAAGAACAGGACCACGGCGATTGGCCTACTCTCATGGAAGAGAGGAGACCCGTATTGTCAAGTCGAAGCGGGAATTTGCACAGGATAGTGCGAGTTGTTTTTGGATCTGCGGCTTCCGTCAAGCCCGTAACTGACGTTTCCTCAGCTTCTTCCCCAGGGGACCTCCGGGGCCCCGCCTTTCCAGCCTATCCTTCACCTCATCGCAGCCAGAGCCCTCAGCAGACATTTGCCTCAGGCCAACCGGGGGCAGAGTTCTGCCCGCTCTGTCACGTCCAAAAGTGTAACTGCCCCCCACCAGACACTTCGGATAAGAAGGCTGAGCCAATGAAGCGACAAGTATTATCTGCCTTGGCAACAGCTCTGCTCTTAATCTGGTCGAGTTTTCCCCTCCTAACTGTCACTGTCAACCACAACAATATTTACGATGATAATCAAATTGCATCAGGGGATGCGGGTATCACTCTCGTAAA
Source organism: uncultured delta proteobacterium (assembly GCA_963848565.1). Taxonomy (GTDB): domain Bacteria; phylum Desulfobacterota; class Desulfobaccia; order Desulfobaccales; family 0-14-0-80-60-11; genus 0-14-0-80-60-11. Next base: position 82,343 of record CAWKEQ010000025.1, on the reverse strand, counting down.
ATAACTTATTTACCCGTTTTACGTAATATCAAGCAATAATTACACAGGGCTATTTGTATATTCTTATCTTTATTTACCCCGATAGGTACGCTCAGGAAAATAAAGGTGCGCTATCCTTAATAACCGCTATTTATATCTGTGCAAAGCAAGCGCATGGGTCGAATTGCTCCCTTATCACAGGAATAACCTGAGCCAATTCTCCAAAGTCTTTTGGCCAGAAATAGCAATCATTTGATTGATTATTGTGGAGCGGCCATGCGCAACATCAGTCTCTGGGATGAGGGAATCACCAATCAACCGCTAACGGTTTGCGATAATACTTTTCCCTTCAGCGAGGTGAGTCTGCCCCTCGCTAGTCCTCAGACCCCCGTCTTCTCCGGCGCCCCGGTGCTCCTGATTTCAGGCTGGCTGGGACCAGCGTTTTACTGGAAGCTGCAGCCCAGACCCACAAGCAAAGTCGTGTTCACCGGTCCCTTGAACAGAAACCACTGAGCCCTGCATAGCTCTCCCGGAGATCCTTTTTCAGGAGGAGGCCGGGGCGCCCCACCCCGAATTGTGCTAAAGGCTACGGGGGTGGACGCGGGGCAAGATTCCTCGCCCCGCCCCCCTCCCCTGCTGCTTCAGGCCACTTCCACCTCTTTACAGAGGAAGGTGTCCTGGATGGCATGGAAGAGCTCCACCCCTTCTTTCATGGGGCGCTGGAAGGTTTTGCGCCCGGAGATCAGGCCCATGCCCCCGGCCCGCTTGTTGATCACCGCGGTGCGCACCGCGTCGGCCAGGTCGTTCTTGCCGGAGCCGCCGCCGGAGTTGATCAGCCCGGCCCGGCCCATAAAACAGTTGGCCACCTGATAGCGGCAGAGGTCGATGGGGTGGTCCGGGGCCAGCTTGCTGTAGACCAGGTCGCTGGTCTTGCCGAACTTAACGGCCTTGTACCCGCCGTTGTTCGTGGCCAGCTTCTGCTTGATGATGTCGGCTTCGATGGTCACCCCCAGATAGTTGGCCTGGCCGGTGAGGTCGGCGGAGGCGTGGAAGTCACCCTCCTTGGTCTTAAACGCCGGGTTGCGCAGGTAGCACCAGAGAATGCAGGCCATGCCCAGTTCGTGGGCCAGCTTAAAGGCCTCGGAAATCTCCAGGATCTGGCGGCGGCATTCCAGGGAGCCGTAATAGATGGTGGCCCCTACGGCCACTGCGCCCATTTCGAAGGCCTGCTCTACCGAGGCAAACAGAGTCTGGTCGTAAAAGTTGGGGTAGGAGAGCATCTCATTGTGGTTGAGCTTGAGGATGAAGGGGATCTTGTGGGCATATTTCCGGGCCACCGCGCCCAGCACCCCCATGGTCGAGGCCACGGCGTTGCAGCCCCCCTCCATGGCCAGCTTAACGATGTTCTCCGGATCGAAGTAGATGGGGTTGGGGGCGAAGGAAGCCGCGGCGGAATGCTCTACGCCCTGATCCACCGGCAGGATGGAGAGATAGCCGGTGCCGGCCAGGCGGCCGTGGCCGAACAGGCAGCCCAGGGAACGCAAAACTGCCGGGCTCCGGTCGCTCATCACCCAGACCCGGTCGATGAAATCAGGGCCCGGCAGGTGCAGATTCTCCTTGGGGAACCCTGTGCATTTGTGATTCAACAGGTCATCGGCCTCTGCGCCCAATAACGATTGGATTTTTTTGATCACGGGCCACCTCCTTAAAAGTGGTTTTCGGTTTGCGGTTTGCGGTATTAGTCCGGGGAAATAATCCATGCAAGGCGGACACCGCCCGCCATATATGCCTTTTGGCCGCTGCTTCCAGGGTAGTCCTTGGTAATCTCTTGGTCAATTTGCGCTTGCGCCTATCATAATAAATATAAGAATGATGTTCGGTTAGGCAAGGCTTTCTTGTCGTTACGCCTGTGAATCCATCAATTCCACCGCCACCCGGGCGGCGCGCGAGGAGGCCCCCGGCCCCCCGAGGCGGCGAATCACCGTGGCCAGCCCCCGGCGCACCGCCAACATGCGGCCCGGGTCCCGGATGAGACTCAAGACCTCGTGGGCCAGGCGCGCCGGGGTAAAATCGTCCTGGAGGAGTTCGGGAAAAACACGCTCCCCGGCCAACAGGTTGGCCATTCCTACATGGGGAACCCGGACGAGCCGGCGGCCCACCGCGAAGGTAAGAGGGGAGACCCGGTAGACGATGACCGTAGGTGTCCCCGCCAGGGCCGCCTCGACCGTGGCCGTGCCCGAGGCCACCACCGCCACGTGGGCCGCGCCCAGGGCCTGGTAGGCCTGGCCGGTGATGACCTTGAGGAGAGGCCCCATTTGGGGAAGGGGGCGAGGGGCGGACAGCCCCTCCCCCCTCCCCCAAGCCCCCTCCCCCAACCCCTTAGATGCGGGGTGGAAGGGGAGTTTGAGGAGAGGCCGGGGGACACTTAGGGAAGACGTCATCTGGTCCTCCCCTCCGGTCATTCCAAAACTCTGCCACTATCCTCTCCACCAGCCCCGCCGGGGCGGTGGAGGCCAGGGGCAGGATGAACTGGGTTTCGGGGATGGCCTGGTGGATGAGTTGAGCGCCCTTAAGCATAATGGGCAGGTGCCGCTCGATTTCCCCGGCCCGGCTGCCGGGAAGGAGCGCGATGGTGAGGGCCTCGGGGTCGAGGTTATGCCCCCCCAGAAAGGCCCGCCGGTCAGTAAGGGGCGGCAAGGTCTCCCGAAAGGGGTGGCCCACGTAGGACACCGCCACGCCCTGGGTCCGATAGAAGTCGGCCTCAAAGGGGAAGATGACCACCAGGCGGTCGGTGAGGCGGGCCAGGGTGCGCACCCGGTAAGTGCGCCAGGCCCAGACCTGGGGACTGATGTAGTACAACACCGGCACCCGGTAGTATTTGGCCAGGCGAGCCACCCAGAAATTGAAGTCGGGAAAATCCACCAGGATGGCCAGGTCGGGAGGCGAGGTTTTCAGGACGCGGGCGATGCCCCGCAGGGCCTGCCAGATGGCGGGCAGGTGGCCCACCACTTCCATGAGACCCACCACCGCGAGCTTCGAGGCAGGGGTGAGAATCTCCACCCCCTGGGCGGCCAGAGCCTCTCCGCCAATGCCGCAGAAATTCGCCCGGGGCCGGCTTTCCTTCATGGCCGCCACCAGCCTGGCGGCATGGTCATCCCCGGAGGCCTCCCCGGCGACCACGAGGATGCGGGGGGGCTTACGCCCCGGGGAAAAAGGCGAAAAGGGAAAAAGGCGAAAAGACGAACGTTTCTCCTGCATCTAATTTTCCTTAACCTTTTGCGCCATTACCAGAGGGGTTCCACCCTCGTCCCCAAGCTTGGCTTGGCATAAGTACGCCTTCCAGCGCAGCTTGGATTCCCTATTTGAGTTCCCAAGCCCCGCTTGGGAACCAGAATCATGAAGCCAATTCGAGTTTAATCTTCTTTCCCTTTTCGCCTATTTCCCTCTTCCCCCTTTCCCCCCAAATCACTAACCCACATCATTTATGGGAACGCACCGCAAACGCCATTCTGCCCAAACCGTAGTGCATGCTGTGCGAGTTCACCAGGCCGCTGTAGAAGGCGAAGCCATAATACGTCCGGGCGTCGTCCATCTGCCCGGACCAGACCCAGGCCGCCTTGGGTTCGAATAACGGGTCCATATTGGCTCGGGAGGCCCCTTTTTGATAGATGGCTTTCAATTCCGGAATCGTAGGCATCCGCCAACCGCCCCCGGCCACGGTGAGACCATCCACCCAGGCCTTGGCCTCGTACCAGTTGTTGTCGCCGTTGGGCTTGACATACCACTCAAGGCCGGTGAGGTGGTCGGTGATCACCCCGTTACCGGCTTTGGTAAATCTGGGTTGGGCCGGGTTAACCGGCGTCATGTTTTGGCCCTTGGCGCAACCCCAGACCATCAACAGTATTAAAGCCATCAGGCCTAAACGGGACCAGCGTGCCATGTTTACCCCTCCGTCGGTTAATCGGCGAAAATAATCATCTGCGGCCGTCCTTCTCGTCCTCCGGCTCAGTTGGGGAGCCGGAAGATGCAGCCGATTCGTTTTTGCAGTGAAAGTCCAGTCGTAAGGGCGGGCTTAAACCCCGCCCCTAAATGAGGTGTTCATTCTTGGGCTGGCCAATTCTTCGGCTGAGCAGGTTTAATCTTCTTCCCCTTTTCGCCTTTTCCCTCTTCCCCCCAAGTCTTTAGCCTTTCGCCAGCTTCATGGCGGCGTTAATTTCCAGGGCCAGGTCCAAGGCGGCCCGGCCGGCTTCGCCGGGGATGGGGGCTTCGCCGCCGTCCTGGATGGTCTGGACAAAGGCGGTGATCTCTTTGAGCAGGACGTCTTCCTGGGAAAACCGGCGGGTCTCGAGGGCGACCCCCGGCAGCGGCCCCATGGCCCCGTCCTTCCGGGAGGCGGCGGTGAGTTCCCGGTTCTCAAAATCCACCGCCAGGTAGGCCTCGGGCTGGAAGAGGCGGAACTTGCGCATGGATTTGAAGGACATGCGGGAAGCGGTGAGGTTGGCGATGCAGCCGTTTTCGAATTCCAGCCGGACGTTGGCCAGGTCGACACGGTCGGTGAGAACCGAGATGCCCGCGGCCCGGATCTCGGCCACCGGCGAGGGCACCAGGTTCAGCACGTGATCCAGGTCGTGGATCATGAGGTCCAGGACCACGTCCACGTCGGTGCCCCGCTCCTTGAAGAACGACAGGCGGTGACTCTCGATGAACCGCGGCTGGGTCACCCGGCTTTTGAGCTCTTCCATGGCGGAGTTGAACCGCTCCAGGTGCCCCACCATAAGGATGAGGCCGCGTTCCCGGGACAGGTGTACCAGTTCGTCGGCTTCGGCCACGGTGGTAGTGATGGGCTTTTCCACCAGCACCTGGCAGCCGGCGGCGAGTGCGTCCCGCACCACCTCAAAATGTTGGGAAGTAGGCACCGCCACGCTCACCGCCGACACCATCGGCAACAGCTCCCGGTAGTCAACAAAGTCCCGGGTTTGTAAGCTGTGAGCCACCTTCCGGGCCTGTTCCCGGTTGAGGTCGGCAACCCCCACCAGCTTGGTTTCGGCCAGAGCGGCATACTTTTCGGCATGGAACCGGCCCAAATAGCCCACACCGATGACACCTACTTTTAGCGGTTCAGTCATAGATCCACCCGCAGCTCATTAAGGTGATGTTTCATGATTACCAAGGCAATTATTGTGGGAGGTTTCTCTCCCCTCGTCTCAAGGGGGGGAGAAGGGATTAATAAAGTGCTCTATAATCCCCTTACATTCCCCTTGAAGAAAGGGGGACTTAAAACACCCGACTTCCGAGACAGGCCTCTTTATTAAGCCAGACAATTCAAAAACCATGAGACCTATAAATAGAGACCGCCCGCTATCGGCGCGCCGTTTTGCCCATGATACCGGAAAATAGCCTAACAAGGCAATGAAAACCGGGAGAAATACCGTTTGACAAGTGAGGCTCGAAACGATAAAAATTTTCAGCACCTATCTTGGAGGTTAGATTGATGGTGGAAAAGGCCAAATTCATCTGGTTCGACGGCAAATTCATTCCCTGGGAGCAGGCCCAAGTCCACATCCTGACCCACACCCTGCACTACGGCTTGGGAGTTTTTGAAGGCATTCGGGCTTACCAATGCCACGATGGGCGCACGGCTATTTTTCGCCTGAAAGAGCACATTCAGCGCCTGTTTGATTCCGCTCACGTCATGATGATCAAGATTCCCTTCAAACAGGACGACGTCGAGGCGGCCTGCTGCGAAATCCTGCGGCTCAACGGACAACAGGAGGCCTACATCCGCCCCCTGGTGTTTTTGGGAGAAGGGGTCATGGGGCTCAACCCCAAGGGCAGCCCCATACAGTTGGCGATTATCAGTTGGGTCTGGGGGGCCTACCTGGGGGACGAGGGGCTGCGTCAGGGCATCCGGGTCAAAACCTCATCCTTCACCCGGCACCACGTCAACATCATGATGACCAAGACCAAGACCGTGGGCAACTACGTCAACTCCATCATGGCCAAACTCGAGGCGGTGCAGGCGGGCTACGACGAGGCCCTGCTGCTGGACACGGCCGGTTATATCTGTGAGGCTTCCGGGGAAAATATCTTCATCGTCAAAGACGGCATCCTCAAGACGCCGCCGCTGACGTCCATCCTGCCGGGCATCACCCGGGACTGCATCATCACCCTGGCCCAGGACCTGGGACTGACGGTGAAGGACGAGCGTTTCTCCCGGGACGAGCTCTACCTGGCCGATGAGGCCTTTCTGAGCGGCACGGCCGCGGAAATCACCCCCGTCCGAGAGGTGGACGGCCGGATCATCGGTCCGGGTCACCCCGGCCCCATCACTCAGCAGATGCAGGAGGTTTATTTCGGGGTGGTCAAGGGCGAGAATGACCGCTACCGGAATTGGTTAACGTATATTTAACCGCGCCGGCGGCGCCATAGGGTTCAAAAAAAGCAAGCGGGCCTCAGGGCCCGCTTCTTTTGTGCCTGCGCCCCAAGTCTCGGGCGAGCGAGTTAACCCTTGCCGCATTCCTTGATGTACTGCTGCAGGACGTCGGTTTCCGTGATCAGCCCCACCAGCCGGTTGTCTTCCACCACCGGCAGGCAGCCGATTTTTTCCTCGATCATCATTTTGGTCGCTTCACACAATTCGGTATCCGGCGGAATGGTAATCACCCCGGTAACCATGACATCCTTGATGTGGAGGGTTTTCATCAAATCCCGGGTGTCCTTGGAGGCGTAACCCAGGGCCTGGGCCAGGGAACTGCGGAACAGGTCCCGCTCCGAGACAATCCCCACCAGGCGGGTGCCGTCCACCACCGGGAGGTGGCGGATCCGTCCCAACCGCATGATATCGTTGGCCAGGCTGAGTTCGTCGTTGACGTCCAGGGTGGCCACCTCTTTTACCATGATCTCATTGACCTTCATCTATGCCTTTCCTCTCCCGTAAGATTACCTGGCGGTCGGGGCCGCTTTCGGTTATTGACGCTCAGTGCTATCCGGCACTTCCTCTAAAGGGCGGCCAGCCACTCCTGGCCCCGGAGGCCCATTTCCTTGACGGTGGTCAACACCCGGCGGGCATCCTCCGGGCTCATGTAGCCCGTCCCGCAGGCTGGGGTAAGGAGGGACTGGGACAGTAGTTCCTTGAGCCCCAAGTTTAGCTCCTTGGCGAGCCGGCTTGCCTGGACCTGGAACCGCTGCCACAGTTTGTCCGGGGTCTCCTGCTTGAAGTCATCGTTGGTGGGAACCAGCCCCCAGGCCAGCCAGCCGCCCCGGCCCAGATATTGCGCCAAGGGGCGCTCGTAGAGGCGGAGGCTCTCAAAGAAGCCGTAGGAATCAAAGCTGAGGATGTCAATGGGGGCATTGAGCAGCAGGGACCAGTCAGTATTGCCGCAGCAGTGGACCCCCAGGGTGACCGGGCCGGCAGCGGCCCCCCGGGCCTCTTCCAGGGTTTGGGTCAATATTCCGGTCACTTCATCTTTCGAGATGGGCAGATAGGCGGAACCGAACCCCGTGAGGTAGGGTTCATCCAGGAAGACGATGGGCGCTTTGCCCAACTCCCTGAATTTCTCGGCCTGCCAGGCCACCTTGCGAGCCAGGCCGGCGCACACGGCCTGGGTCAGTTCCCGGTCATAGAGAATCGGCTTGCCGGCTGCGTCCTTGACGACGCCGGCAAAGGTCACCGGCCCGGACACCTGGCCTTTGAGGGCCGGGCCGGGGCAGCCCTGGGAAGCCACTTCGGCCAGGAGGGCGAAAAACCCCCGGGCGTCCTGGGCCTCGAAGGCAAACGCGGTTAAGTCGCCGGACAGGACGACCTCATAAAACCGGGCCAGGGCCTCATCCCGGGGCAGGTCCGGGTCCATGGCGACGGTGCGGTTCACTTCGTCCACTTTCAGCCCGGGAAGCCCCCGGGCCGCCTGGGCCGCCATCTCCTCAAGATATCCCAACTGGACCATCTGGGGCCAGTAAGGTATCTGGGGCAAAGTCTCCAAAACCAGGGCCACGGTCTCTTCAGGGTCGGTGAAGGGCACCGAACCGATGCCGGTGGTGGCCAGGCCGCTCAGGCCGGACATAGTCGTCTCCCGGATATTTTGCTTAAACCGTATTATGTTTCCCAGACCTTGTCAATCCTCTTTAGTCCCCCCGGGGCTGGCGCCGCCGCCTCTCTTTTCTGGGTACGACCAGCCTGCCGGCTTCATACCGGCTGGAAAGCCCGAGCCATCGATTGAGGGAACTTTTCGGGTTGGACCATCGTTCTCCTGAAAATCATGAAATTACCACTGGCGGGACGTCTGCTCGACCTGTTTAAAAAACTTTACAGCCCATCCGTCCCTGCGCCGGCGCTCCCCCGTAACACCTGAAAATTCACCATCTTTTGATTATGGGAGGCGGTGTGGACCTCCAGGAAACACCCTAAACTTTGAACTTTTCCTTAAGAAAACCGGGTGCCCCAAAATTTCTCGGTGGACTTTGGGGTCCCGGGCGGATTTTTTCTTAATTCAGTTCTTTTTTTTTGATAATTTTTGGCCCCGGCATGAGTAATTTTGTTGCATCTGTCGAGATTTTCAGGCAATATCATGCGTAGAAGTCTTGTGGGGGGAGACATGACTTCACCGAATCCGACGGTTGAGACCCAGAAAGTAGGAGGGGGCTACAAGCTCCTGCTGGGGATTGCCTTGACCTTGGGAGCATCCATGGTCTTGGTGATCCTGTTCAGCCACCATGGCTTCTATAACATCTTGCGCTTCCGGCAGGAGGGCGTCCGGCTGGAGCAAGAGAATATCCGGTTGGCCGCGGAAAATAGCCGCCTGGCCCGCACCATCGATCGTCTGCAGCACGACCCGGAATATATCCAGGACCGGATTCGGCAGGAGCTCAACTTTGTCAAGCCCAATGAGCTTATTTTCCAGTTCCCGCCGGAAAAACCAGGACCCGCGCCGCATCTAACTGCCACCGCTAACGGCGGGATGCCGCCGCCGATCCAGGCCATTTCCACCAGGAAATCCGGCACCGGGAAGAGGGTCTCCGGACCTCCGGAAGGATCTGCTAAAAAGAAGGCCGCTGCCCGCCGTGAGTGACCTCTCTCCCGTGACCGTCAGCTAAAACTCGTTTGGGAAGATTTTTCAAGGTCCCTGACCGGGCCGGGACCCGGATCGACCTTTGAGGAAAGCGGCCACTAGGCGCCGCACTCACTTTAACTTATTGAAAAAGAAGGGTAACTGAACCTATGTATTCTACCGCGGAATTTAAGAAGGGTTTGAAGATCGAATTGGAGGGCGTACCTTACACGATCGTGGACTTTCAACACGTCAAGCCGGGCAAAGGCGGAGCCTTTGTGCGTACCAAGATGAAGAGCCTGCTCACCGGCCGGGTGCTGGATCAGACGTTCCGTTCGGGCGAAAAAGTGAAGAAGCCCGACCTCGTGGAGCGGGAGATGCAGTATCTCTACGGGGAGGGCGGGGATTTTCATATGATGGACAACGAGAACTATGAGCAAATCATGCTCACCGAGGATCAGGTGGGCGAGGCGCGCCAGTTCCTGTCGGAGAATATGGCGGTCAAGGTCCTCTTTTTCAACCAGCAACCGGTGGGAGTCGAAGTCCCCCTGTTCGTCGAACTGGAGGTGACTCAAACCGAACCCGGAGTGAAAGGCGATACCGCGGCCGGAGGCACCAAGCCCGCCACCTTGGAAAGCGGCGTACTCATTCAGGTGCCTCTGTTCATCAATGAAGGCGACCGGGTAAAAGTGGATACCCGCACCAGCGCCTATATCGAGCGGGTCAAGTAAGGCGGCGGGTCAGATCATTTTTACCAGCACTACGTAACGCTTTACCCCGAAGTCCATGGCCTTGCATTGGTTGCTGAGGTAGATGTCCGCCTTTTTGTTCCACCGGGGCGCCATGCGGTCTTGAAACTCAAAGACCCCCATGCCGTGCAGCAGTACCCGGTCGCCAAAATTCATATTCAGGTTCCGTTCCAAATCCCGGCTGAGAGCAATCATCCCCACCTTGACCCGGCGCCCCGAGGAAGTGATGCCTTTGCTGCCGGGACAGTGGTGGTATGCCGTGACCGTGACAATCGACATGGTGACGCACATCGTAGGTCGGGGACAGGCCAGCACCCCCACCCCTAAGAGACAGATTATCATTAGCCCCATTTTTCGCATGGTATTCCCTCACTTTTAACACGGTTGGAATCTTGCGGATGGTTCGGGAATGGAGTGAGAAAGGAACTGCCAGGTAACTGGTCAGGGCCATGGCCCCGGGATTGCTTCGATAGTTTATTTTTCGCCTTCAGCCTCGAGCCGCAGTGCCCGGAGGAAACGTTCCCCCGGCATCAGCGACCGTCCGGATTCAGGCTCCCATTCCCATCAATCCAATGGTGTAGTGAACTATCTGCCGCACACCCAAGTGGGCTTCTTTGATTGTGAGCTATCTTTATCCCAGGAAAATTTGGCTGTCAAGAAAATTATTTTAAATATTTTGCAACTTATTGAATTATAATGTTAATTTAGTATATCCTCTTTGTGGTAATTTTCGCAATGGCGACTGCCATAAGTTTTCCGGGTCATTTTTAATCTGAGTGGGTTCTCTAACCATAATTACCCAGGTTTCTTAGGGAATGTGGGAAATTTTTGCAGACAATTTAACCATATCGACAACTATGTAATCTATCACTATATTTATATTAAATTCAGTTAGTTAACCAATCTTAATTAATCCCGCCCCACCCTCCCCTGTTATTTGTATCGACAATCTCTTTCGGGAACTTTAATCTGCTCAGCTAACCAACTGGTTTTTCCCAAGATATCTATTAAGATCCGAGGGCCGTCGTCAAGGCTGATATTTCCCTTCTGAAACAACGCGAAAAATCTCTCCTTTTGCGCCTCCTGCACTCCGGCGCGCCTCGCTTATACGAAGTAACAGTCAAAAAGCATTGAATATCCATGTCATTCTGAACGGAGCGCAGCGCAGTTAAGAATCTCGGCGGCTTAAAAAGCGAGATTCTTCGCTGCGCTCAGAATGACAAATAATAGTCTTTTGATCGCTTTTCGGTATGAGAATGACCCGCGTAGGCAAGATTTTTTGCCGGCCCCGGGGTGTGAGGCCGTCCTCGCTGCGAGAACGGCCGGCTCGGCAAGAAGCCGCCGTCCGGACGCGGCCTTTGGAGAAATGCTCCCGGGGAGAATAGCAGGTTTATCAGGCTTATAGCGTTTGCCATACATTCTTTCTACCTGGAGATTCTTAAATCCCCCTAAATCCGCCTCTTTCAAAGGGGGACTTGAGCAGCAATTCCTTATAGTTCCCCCCTTTTCTCAAGGGGGGTTGGGGGGGGATGAGAATAATGCCTCTATGGGAAAATACTTTTGGCAAACGCGATAACGTGCGGAGAGAGAAATGGAACTGGCCCGGGCGGGTTAAGGGCGCCGGTCGGGCCGGTGGGGAGAGACACCTGTCCGCCCCCGGGCTGATGGAGTGAAGCGGTGAAAAAAACGGGGGAGGGTCAGGCTGATGACCAGTGGCCCCCAGCCAGACCCTCCCCCGGAGTACATCCCTAAAACCCGCGGCCTCGCGGGTAATTTAGACCTTTCAGGAACCCCTAAAGCCGATGATGACCTGCTCACCCTCCACCAGGACCGGCACCCGGCGGTTGCCCTGGGTGAGCCGCAGCATCTCGGCCAAGGCCTGGTCGTCCTCTCTGACATCCCGAAAAATGACCGTCATCCCTTCTTTGCTCTTGGCCTCCAGGGCCCGCTGGGTAAAAGGGCAGCCCTTCCTGCCGAAGACGGTAATCTCCCTGGTCACGGTAACACTCCCGGGGTTTCCAGGAAATAGACCTTCACGTAGAGAAAATCCACCAGATTGAGGAGGATCAGGGGATTGTCGGACACGGTGAATTGCACCCCTTCAAACCGGGGACTCACCTTGGCCCGGACGTGCCGCATCACCTGGTCGGAGAGCTGGGGATTATTCGGGCTGGCCAGCTTCAGAAATTTCTGGAACACCGCGGCGTCTCGCAGTGCCACGCTCTTGGTCTGCTCCCGCAATTTGACCCGCAGGGGCTTCAGGGCGTCATCAAAGAAATCGCCGATGTCCTCGTATTTCTGCTTGATTTTGGCGAAACTCCACTGCCGCAACCTCTGGTATTCGGTGGCAGTCTCACCGGTGACATTTTCGGTAGACAGCATGATGATGTCGATGTTGGGGGTATTAGGGACGTTGGCCGGCAGATAGGCGATCTTTACCACCAACTCCGGATACTTGTGGTTATTGAGGGTAAAATCGCGACTGAAGCGTTTACCCGGGCGGTCATACCGGTTGGACTCGGACACGGCCCAGCCTTCGGCTTCCAGACCTTGGAGCAGCGGCGCGGCCTTGGGCATCAGGCGGCGCAGTTCGGCGAAGCTTCCGGGGGCCACGTTACCCCGGGGTTCCTGGTAGCCACCCGCCTCGCCCTGGGGCGCAGAAGGCTTCGGTTCAAGCTCAACCTCCTGGGGCGGAGAGGGCTTCGGTTCAAGCTCAACTTCCTGGAAATTACCCGCCGGCGGCGCCGTGGGCGCCGGCTCTAGAGGCGGCACATCCCTGGCCCGGACCGGCCGGGCCTGGGTATCGGGCTTTAATCCCAAGATAAATAAGTACTGCCCCTTGGCGCCGAGCCGGGTCTGCTTCCAGAAGGTATAGGGCTTTTCGGGGAAAAGGTCCAGGATGATGCGCACCCCGCCCCCAGGAGAGGCGGTTTCGGTGAGCACCTGCTGCACCAGCAGCTCGTCGCCCTCCAGGTGGTTAGGCAGCCGCCCGGACCGGGCCCCGGGAAAATCCACCACGAGTTGCGGATTACCCCCCACATTCCGGGTACTCACCCGGGGGTTTGCGGCGCGGTCCAGGACCACGGTGAGGAGCGTGTTCTCCCGCACCTTGCTCAACCCCAGGGTGCGCACTTCCACGGCGCCGCCGGCCCCCCAGGCGTGGGGGACAAACCAAACCAGCAACACCAGCAGCCATGCCAGGCTGCATCCCGGTTTAGCACGTAAGCTCTGCAAAGTGGTAATGCGCTTACCCTCCATCCGTGACCCGCTTGAAGGTCACACAGGAGCCGGGAGGACAACCGGGGTGCCAATCACCGGTCATGTCCGCCGACAAAATCTTTCCACCCTCAACGGGAGTGACGACGAGGATAGCGCCCGGCTTGGTGTAGATAAAGATCTTGCCATCATTCACCACCCAGGTAAACTCAATGCTTTTTCCCCCCAGGGCCCAGGTTCCCTTGCCGTTCTCCTGGAGGTCGAGATTGATGTAATCTTTACCTCCGAAGGGCTCCACGGATTTGTACGTCCCGGCAAACTGGGAGCGAGACTCCCCACAGCCTCCTATCACCAGCCCCACCATGATCAGACCCAGGACCGCGGCCAGTTTCAGAAAGTTTTTTTTCATATTTTTCTATCCCGCAAGATGAACCCTCCCCGATCCAGCACCATAAACCGGTCGTAGAGGTAGATTTGGATACACATGATCAACATGCCGGTATTTTTCATAACTTTCAGCCAGTTCACCGGTTCACCCACCTCGCCCACGCACCCGCAGTTGATGGGCATGTGGTGCAAAATGGCATTGACCAGTCCCACGATGAAGATGACGTTCATGGCGCCGATCAGGATGGCCGCGGCCCGGGTGCGGATCCCCAGGAGGAGGAATAACCCCGCGACCAGTTCTCCCCAGGGCAGGGCCAGGGACCACAGGTTCACCCCCCAGGCGGGCGTCAGGTTGTAATCCACCACGTTCAAGGCAAAGACCGCCGGACGCATAATTTTGCTCAAGGCGAAGGAAATAAAAATAGCCGCCAGGAGTAACCGGCAAAACACCGACAGGTAAGGGCTACGCCAGAGGGGCGGGATCAGGATAAGCACAAAGATGCTCATCGGTATCCATTCCAAGACGCCCGCAAACCCCAGGGGAAGGCTGCCAGGCGCCGAAGCCGCTTTCTCCTGGATTGGGAAGACCTTGGGCCACCCGGAGTAGTCTTTGAGCACCACCACGTTTTTCAAACCCTTGTGTTCCAGCAGGCGAGCCAGGTCGATATCCATACGCCGACTAAAAGTCCCGCCATATACCACCAGGGTCTTGTCCTGATCCCCCGGCGTCTCGGTCAAAGAGAATTTAAACATGGGAAACATCATGTCAAACAATATTTCCGGCAAGTTTGTGGCGCCCTTGATGTGTTCCTGACTAAAAAAGGCGCTTTTCCTGGCGTCTACGAAAATGGCCTGGTTCTTCTGGTACATTTCCAGGGCCTTTGGAAGGGAAATTTCTTCAATGGCGGTTTTATCACCCCAACCGTGGATCAGGGGAATCCGGTTGTCGTTGTAGATGTTGACGACCAGGGAGAGCACCAGGCTCAAACCCATCATCAGAATAAAGTCGAACCAGGAGATCTGCCGCAGTTTGACCTGGTGCACCACCTCGGCTTCGACGCGCCGGTCGCCGGCCACCAGCCAGCTGGCCAACTGTTGGATGATATGCCTTGCCAATTGAGGATTCTGATCCAGGAGGCGGTCGAATTCTTCCTTGGAAACTTTGATGAGGGTGACATCCTCCAACGCCTCTACCGAGGCGGAGCGAGGCTGCCCGGTAACCAGGGCCACTTCCCCAAAATAGGCTCCGGCCCCTAACTCGGTCAAATTGGTTTGAATCCGGTCGGCGGTCTCCCGGAAAACCCTGACCCGGCCTGACTGAATGACGTAAAAAAATTCCGGGGCCTCACCCTGGCTGACGATGCGCGTGCCGGGGGACACGCTCACCTCTTGTCCCAACTGGCAGAGCTTTAACCCTGCGGTTATTTCTTCCCCTGAAGGTTTCTCCGTTGCCACCATACCGTTATTCCTTTGGGCTGAGAATTACTGGTTGCCGGGCCAACTTCAGAACATAAACAGCTCTTAATATTCTCCTCTGTCTTCTTACCACAAGATGCCATAAATGTGAACTCGCCTCTTTACCCACGTTGCAGATAATTTTTACCGTATTTATCGACGATAGCCCTTGGGGTGGCGGCTTTTCCGAAGCGAGGCGCGGGCACAGGACGCCGGGGTCGGTAAATTTCTCAATTTGAGAAATATTTATCATGGTTCCGGAGCATCCTCTCAGGGAGAGAAGTTTCCTGCCTTGGGCGGAGGAGCGGATGAAGGGCACGAAATTATCGTAGTTATTTCAAATAGTTAAAAACGCCGATTTTCAGAGTTTTTGGCAAGCCAATTGCATCTATAGGGTGAGACCCTGATTTTTGTCTTTCAAGAGGAACTGACTTATATGCGAACCATAACCTCTGCCTCTCCCTGGACCCTGGCGAAATGGCGCTCCAAAGAGGAACAGCGGATACAGACCCTGGACCTGGCCCTCAAAATCCTGGTGCCGTTAATCTTGTCGGCCTGTCTGGTAATATCCTTAAAGGTGGGCTCATTCAACGGCTACCTGCAGTTGTTGAGCCGTCAGAGCTTCGGTTCTCCCCTGATGACCCTGGGAGCCGTCTTCACCCTGGCTTATCTGGCCTTTCAACTGGTGCGGACCGTGCTGTGGTTGCGGTATAAATCCTATCCCGTCCCTCCGGGCCCGCTGCCCCGGGTCACCGTTATCATCCCGGCCTACAACGAAGGCGCCATGGTGGAAAAGTCCATCTACGCCGCGGTGGCCTCGGACTACCCTGCCGACCGGCTGGAGATCATCTGCATCGACGACGGCTCCAAAGACGACACCTGGACTTACATTGAACGGGCCCGCCGGCGCTATCCCAAGCTGATCAAGGCCATTCGCTTCACCAAAAACCGGGGCAAGAAAGAGGGCCTCTACGCCGGCTTCACCCGGGGTAAGGGCGAATACTTCGTCACCATCGACTCGGACAGCGTCATCACCCCGGATACCGTCAAGCAGGTCATCGCCCCCATGCTCAACGATGCTCAGATCGGCGCGGTGGCCGGCAACGTCAAGGTCTACAACCGGAGCCGCTGTCTCATGGCCCGGATGCTGGCGGTGCGCTTCGTCCTGGCCTTCGACTTCCTCAGGGCCTCACAAAGCATGTACGGCTGCGTCACCTGCACCCCCGGGGCCCTGTCGGCCTACCGGGCCGCGGCCCTCAAGCCCGTCCTGAAGCAATGGCGCACCCAAACCTTCATGGGCCTACCCGCCAATATCGGCGAAGACCGGGCCTTGACCAACTTTGTCCTGCGCCAGGGCTACCACACCTCTTATCAGCGTAGCGCCCTGGTCCACACCGTGGTACCCGAAACCTACAAAGGCCTGTGCCGCATGTACCTGCGCTGGGACCGCAGCAATTTCCGCGAGAACTGGGTCCAGCTCAAGTTCATCCTGAGCAAGTACCGGACCAAACACCGGCTGCTGCCCATCGTTGACTTCTTCATGACCCAGATCGAGTTCCCCCTGACCTACCTCTTCCTGGGAATGCTCCTCTTCTCCTTCTGGCTCTATCCCATCGTCATGGTGAAGTTCTTCGCCGGACTGGGGGTCTTCACCCTGGTGTGGATGTACTACTATATTCACCAGGAACGGGACATGGATTTCATCTACGGCATCATTTATTCCTACTTCGCCTTCTTCGCCCTGCAATGGGTGCAGCCTTACGCCTGCATCACCGTGCGCAACGACCGCTGGCTAACGCGCTAAAGCGCGATAATATAGAAGAACAGTCCAGGGAGGGGCAGAGCTCAGGCTTTGTCCCTCCCTGACTTTTATCGGGAGCTTCAAGCTTTCAGCGGTCAGCCGTCAGCAAAAAACTAAAAGAACGGTAAACAAGCGCCCGCTCGCCGCATCAAAGCTTTCGCCTTTTTCCCTCTTCCCCTTTTCCCCCTTTTTCTAAAACCTCCCGCCCAGGCCCCCGGCGTAGCCGGTGAGTTCGGCGTAACCCGCGCCTGTGACCGGGGCGCCGTTTTTCACCCCCTCGATTTTGACCTCCCCTTCCCAGTAGGTCACCTTTGCCGGGACCTGGGCCCGAATCTCCTGGTCGGGGAGCGTCGGGGTGAGCCTCAGGCGGTACCCCGCTCCGGGGATGGTAATCTCCCAGCCCGCGGGGTATTTGGCCCGGGTGTGGGGAGAGGTCCAGGCGCCGGTGGGCTTGACCTGAAAATCGCTGAGCTTCAGGTGCCGCGTCTGGCCCTGGGGGTCGATGAGGGTGCCGGAGGAGGCCGGGTCCACCGTGCCATCTTTCTGGCGCAGAAGGTAGAGCATCACCTCCCAGCCGTCGGCGAGCTGGAGGCTGAACCAGTCCCAGCCCGCCAGATTCGGGGCCATGGCGCCGGTGAAAAACTCGTGGTCCATCCAGCTCGCGCCGGTTACCGCCAGCCGCCGGCCGTCCACCAGGATGGTCCCTTGGGTGCTCAGCCGGGGCAGGGAATAGTAATAGCTGGCCGCGCCGGAGGTGGCCGACTTGAGGCTGTAGCCCCCCTGGCCATGCAGAGCCGGGGGTTTGCCGGGTTTGAGGACCAGGTCCAGCCCCAGGCCACGGTCTTGGGCCTGCAGGTGAAATACTTCCCCCTGCAGCTCCGCCTGCCAGTCGTCGATCCAGACCTTCATGGGGCCTGCCGCCGCCCCGGAGAGACCCAGGGCCCCCCGGCCGGATTTCTCCCTGAAGGCAAAGGTGCGCCGGGCCGCATCGGTGAGGGCCAGGTGAGCGAAGTAAACGGTGTTCAGGGTCCAGGCCGAACGGGGCTTAAGGCCGGGTGGCGACGGTTTTCGTAGGGCCACCCGGAAGAAGGTCAACTGGTAGCCGAAAGACTCCCCGGAGGCGGCCTTGAGATGCCCGACGTAATACCACCACTCGGTCTTGTAGTCCGGGTGGGCCCCGTGGTCCCGGGGAAACTGGAAAACTCGGCCCGGCCGGGGCGACTCAAAGCCCTCCCCGGCCCGGGCCCCGCCGGCCAGAAGCACCGCCAGGATAAGCCCCAGAGCAAGTTTGCCGAGGGCCGATGCTGGCTGCGCCCGGCGCACCGACTGATTGGTTAGCTGTTTCATAATAAAAATGACCCGAGAAAAGCAGGTTGAGACCCCGGTGGAAAGCCATGTTGTCATCCTGAGTAGAGCGAAGGATCTCGTAAGTTCGCGTACTTATGAGATTCTTCGATCGCTGCGCTCCCTCAGAATGACAAGTGGGGGTACTTTCGCAGAGTTCTCAAAAAGACGATCCGCCATTATAAACTGTTACCCATGTCCCCGAACACCTGTCACCTATGTCCCCGGTCTATACAACCGCTGGCGGGAGAGGGGATAAGAGGAAAGAACTTTTGGCAAACGCTATTCTATAAGACGCCCCACTAAAATATCGGCAATTATTGAGCCACCCACCAGACTTTTCGGCGTCAATCGCCACCCGGCCGGTTAATAAGTGCTGCGCCGCTCCGCGGCAATTTTAAAGTAATGCTGCCGGGCCTCATAGATGTTCCGGCGAGGGTCCCGCATAAACACGGCCATGACCTCGGGGTTATTGAACAGGTAGAGCTTGCCTTCGTGAATGACAAAGAGGTGGGGGTTGATGTCCTCCAGCCGGCCCATGGCCAGGGAGGCGGCGCAGTACCCACCGAATTGCGGCTGATAGTGCGTGGCGTTCCGCAGAAATTCATAGCGGTTGCCCCGGGAAGCGAAATAATAGGTGGCGCCCCCCAACCGCTCCAAAATCCTCTTGCTGCCCCTCACGGCCTCATGGTCGATAAAGTAGGCCACCGGGTCATAACCGTGCAGGGCCACGGTGTTATCCAGGTTGAGCAGAGCTTGGCCCGATCCCCCGGAGGTCGTGGGCGGGGCCTGGGCCATGGCGCCAGCAACCAGGGAAAACCCCAGCACCAGCGTGAGCCAAAACTTTAACGGCTGCATTGTCATAACCTGCCTCCTGTCAGAGGAAATTCAGCAACTTATCTCTACCGTTAAGCAATATCCTTGCCAGCGTAGACCTGGGCCATAACCCAGCGGCCGCCTACCCGGACGCGAATGACCACGCGTTCGTAGGCATCGCCTTCGAAGTCATCCAGTTCGGAGATCACCCGGGGGAGTTCGGCGGACGAAAAGAGCCAGGCCGGGTGTTCCGGCCCGGCGGCATCGCCGCGAAAGGCCTTGAAACATCCATATTGCCCCATGCACCCCCGAATAACGCACCGCTCCCAGGTTCCCGGCAGGTCCGCCAGCAGGAAATGGTACAGGCCTCCGGGCGCCAGGGACCCGTAGACGACGAGTCGCTCTTCCGGGTTGCGGCAACGCCGGGCTGCTCTGGTGAAATAGTCCGAACTCCCTGACATTGACTTTTCTGCCCTAGATCTTATTATATTAAGCACAAAACCAGCCGGTTGAGGAATAAAATCCCTCCAAACTCGAACGATTTTGAGGTATCCCCCATGGCTCCCAAAAAACTCTGGACCTTAGTGGCGTTTTTGTTGCTGGCCCTGGTCGGCTGCGCCGCGCCGGGGTCGACTCCGGTGTCGGCCCCCCCGCAGACTCCGACCTATTATTACGTGGGAGCCCGGGAGGTCACCCTCAAGGCTACGCCTGATTCAACGGGCGCCAACGGGGCCGTGATCCGGCTGAATGAGCGGGTCCAGAGTCTCGAGCGCCGGGGGGGCTGGTTCTTGGTGCGCACCGCCGGCGGCCAGGAAGGCTGGGTCAACGACAGGGATCTGCACCTGCAGCCGGTGAACCGGCTCTACGTGCGGCGCTGGGGGGTGCATCTGCGCCAGGCCCCGGATGAACAGGGCAAATCGCTGGGGAGGCTCCAGACCAATGACCAGGTAAAGGTCCTGGAGCAGAACGACCAGGGGTGGACCCGGGTGACGGTGGCCCGCACCGGGAATATCGGCTGGGTGAAGTCTTCGGACCTGTCCCAGGACCGGGTCGCGGTGCGCCGACCGGTGAAAAAACGCAGCCAGCCGACCCCAGTTCCCGCGGGTCTCCCGATGGTGACGCCCTCTCCGGCTGAGGCGGCGCCGCCGCCGCCGGCTGAAATCGCGCCGCCTCCACCCTCGACTCCACAGCCCGGCACCGGCAAGGCCAAACCCGATCGGTTCGAACCGTTTTAAGATCTCACCCCGGTTTATTTAGCGCCAGGGGTGGCCGTGGTCGCCGGCGACGAGGAGGGATTGCCCGCGACCTCTTCCATGATCTCCAGGCGCTTTTTGGTAAAGTTCTCAACCGAATCGTAGCCCTGCGAGGTTACCATGGCCTGACTCTTGGACCAGAAAAAGATTTTTATCTCCCGGCCCAGTTCCCGGGACACCTCCCTTTCGATGGCCGCCGATTCCTTGGGGGAAATTATCCTGGCGCCCACCACTTCGACCCGCACCTGCCAGGAGTCGTCGATGGGGGCGGCGTCCACGTTGGTGGCGAAGAGGTCAGAATACCGTCTGAATTTTTCCCGCACCGCTCCTTCAATCTGGTCCATGAGGGCCTTTTGGGCCGGATCCTGCTTTCCCAGATGGGACCAGCCGTAAAGAATCCGCCCGGCATCGTCCACATCCTCGGCAACCACATAACGGACCACAAGATGGATGGTCGCGTCTTGGAGCCGGGCCTGGATCTTTTGCTCAAATTCCCGGACTTCGCTGGGAATCAAGACCCGGGGGCCTTGCAGGGTAGCCAGGATGCAGGAGCCCCTGGGAAAATGGAGCAGATCCACGTCGATCAAGTCCATTTCCGTCCTGGAGATGAGGATCTCCCGGATGGCCTGTTCGGCAAGCTGGAGCTTCAAAACGTCTGGAGCCACCTTCTGGGTGAGGAAGGAGCCGTTCAGGTTTTCCGCCGTTACCTCGCTGGTGGCGCCGGTGGCGCTGATGTCCTTGGTCAGAACGCAGCGCATAATTAATTCCGTGTCAACCCCTATTTTTTTGGATAGGGCCGCCTGGATGAGTTTGACCCGGTTAGGCGAAATTACCTTGGGGGTGCGCACTGTGGCCAGAACGAAGAGTTTGCCCTGACTGACCTGATGGTTCTGCCGCAGCATGGCGGTGGTAGGAAACTGCGTCAATTCACTATTGATAACGCTATTGATCGAAGAGGTCAGGTAGCGTTCGTGGACAATCTTGATCAGGGCATTGGTCAGGAGGATTACCACCAGCAGGAACCCCAGGGCCGGGATCCCGAAGCGCTTGAATAACCCCCACTTCTCGGCCCAGGGGACTTTCCGGGCCAGGCCCCCAGCAATAAACGTGGCGCAGGAGACGATGATAATGGACAGGCAGTTAGCCAGGAAGAGCAAAAAGGAACCGTAGGCGCCGTGAAAGGCCCCCACCGCCAGGCAGAGGCCGCTGTTGGCGATGGGCGGCACGATGGCCGTGGCGATGGCCACCCCGGGCAACGTCGGGCTCAGGCGCTCGTCAATCATAGCAAAGGCGCCGGCAAACCCCGCTAACACCGCCACCATCAGGTCCAACAGGTTGGGCTGGGTGCGGGAGAGCATCTCCGGGGTGACTTCCAGGGCCAGGGGCAGGGTCCCGAACAGAGTGGCCAGGCCCAACCCCAGGAAAACCCCGACAATCTCGGCCCGGAGGGCCCGCCCCAAGAGGCGGGGTTCCCCCCGGACCAGCCCCATGGAGATGCCGAACAGCGGGGTCATGAGGGGGGCCACCAGCATGGCGCCGATGATCACCGCGGCGCTGTTGGCCACCAGCCCCAGGCAGGCGATGAGGGTGGAGGTAGCCACCAGGGCGTAGAAGCGGCTGTCCGGTTCGGAGGCGTTGCCGATATCCTCCAGCACCTTATCCTGGCGCCCCGGCGAGACCTTGATCAAATTAAACCATCTTGTCGTCATGGCCACCTCACTCCGACGAGGACTGTTGGGGCGATATCAACGGCGCGATAAATGTATAATTAACCATATTTCGGTGATAATGCCAGAAGCTTATTTACTTAAAAGCTGGCTGGGGATGATTGGCAGGATGAGGACCGGCATTTATAAGTCCCCGGCTTGCTTGAGATCACCCTCTCTTTCATTATTTAGTTTATGATATCGATACGGAAACTCTCAGCCAGTGTCGTGTATCATAATTAGCTATACGGTAATGCTGTTTTCTGGGATAATGATTGTCCAGAAGGCGGAGATGGGAAAAGCCAGTAGCATAACCATGACCTTTGCGCAAAAGGCGAAATTGGCCCTTATCCTTCGGTGGCACAGGTTTTTAACCTGTGCGCCTGATATCCTCTTTTCAGGCGTTACGGATGGGGCCAAGGCCCATGAGAAACTGCTGCGAAAAGTTTGCCGTCGGGGGCGTTTTACGCACCAATTAACTTATGCAGAAAACTCGGTCTGAAAAATCCGTTATCTTCACCGCCGACGACTTCGGGCTCGCCGACGCCCTGAACGGCGCGGTGGTTTTGTCCCACCGGCAGGGGTTGCTCACCTGCGCCAGCCTGATGGCCGCCGGCCCCCGGACCCAGGCGGCCCTGAGCCTGGCCCGGGGCCTCCCCGGTCTCTGCCTGGGGGTCCATCTCACCCTGATCCAGGGGCGGGCCACTCTCCCCCCGAAGGCAGTGCCCCACCTGGTGGATGCCCGGGGGCGGTTTCCCAACGACCCAGTGGCCACCGGCTGGCGGTACTTCTGCCAATCCGGCCTGCTGCCGGAAATCCGCCGGGAGTTGGCGGCCCAGATCGAAGTCGTCCTGGCGGCCGGCCTCAAGGTCTGGCACCTGAACAGCCACCTCAATCTGCACCTCCACCCCCGCATCTTCCCGGTGGTGGCGGACCTGGCCCGGGAGTACAACATCCCCGCGGTGCGCCTGACCCGGGAAGACTGGCGCACCACCATCGCCCTGGCCCCGGACGGCCCTGTGCCTAAGATCGCCCAGGGCCTGATATTCGCACTCCTCTGTCGGCGGGCGGCGCGCCAGGCCCGGGCCGCGGGCCTGAGGTATAATGACCACCTGTTCGGGCTGACGAACGACGGCCGGATGACCGAAACCTACCTGACCGGCCTGGTCCCCCGGCTCCAGCCGGGCGTAACCGAGATCTACTGCCACCCGGCTCTCTCTGCCAGCCCGGAGCTGAAGCGCTGGGCTCCCCAATACCGGCGTCAGGAGGAACTGGCGGCCCTGATGAGCCCAAGCCTCAAGGCAACCCTGGCCGCGGCCGGGGTCAGGGTCACCGATTTCCGGGAACTGGTCTCAGAAGTTCGAGGTTCAACGTTTTACCAATAAGCAATCAAACGATTATTTTTTGTCATTCTGAGCGCCGCGAAGAATCTCTCTTTTAGAGGCTCCGAGATTCTTCACGCCGCGGTGCTCCATCCAGAATGGCATGAATATTCACAGATTTTTGACGAAAAAGGCCCATGAGGAAATTCCTGCGCCAGCCGGGGCGACGGCTGCCTTGACGCCACGGGCTCCAGGACTTACTGTTTAAGAAAACGTGAGCCTCCAGGAGGAATGACTATGCCCAAAGATAAAGCCCATTGCGACATCGATCCGGTATGCAACATGGACCTGTCCGGTAAGGAAGGCAAGGTCGGCTATGACTTCGAAGACGTAACCTACTACTTCTGTTCCGAACTCTGTAAAGGCCACTTTGTCAAGGAGCCGAAAAAATACGTCAAGAAGGACAAGTAAAAAAGGGCGACCCAACGGGTCGCCCCTACAGCTAATTTGGTTTCATAATCAATAGGTTAACCCATGGCGGCGATAGCTTCGCCCCGGAGTTTGGCCCGCATCGCCTGGCTTTCTTCGATTACCTTGTCCAGGTTTTCGGCGCTCTGGTCATAGAGGTTAAACAGGTGCCCCTCCAGGCCCAGGGCAATGGGCTCGATGACCGCTTCCGGCAGCACCAGGGCCCTGGACTTTTCCCGGGTCTCCGGGGATGCCACCTCCAGCACCCCTTCCTTACCCCACAACTGAAAGATGGAGGCCAGCATCGCCAGAGGCCAGGCGCAGTCGCTCACCACGATCACTTCCGCGGCGTTTACCGCAGCGCGGTTGCCGTTGAAAGAGATGGCCAAGCCCTTCCCGTCCCGCACCTTCTCGAAGGCCTCCACATCGGTGCTGCCGTCCCCCACGTAAATGATGTCCGCCATGGACAGTTTGGTTTGCGCCAGACTGTCGGTCAGGGCCTTCGCCTTCTCGGGGCTGCCGATAGGGTTGACCTCCTGTAAAAGGGCGCCGATCTCCATGGCCGGCAGGCGTTCCCAGAAGATGCGGTCCAGGATTGCGATAGCCTCTTGCACCGGGGCTGGCAAATCCTCGGCGGCGTCGGGGGGGAGGTGGATTTCCGGCGCCCCGGCGATTTCCCCTTGCAGGCGCTTTAATTCCTCGGCCTCGGCGCCGGCCAGGGGGTAACGGTCCAGGTCGAGCTCAGTGCAGAAGATGCGCTCTTTTTTAAAGCCCAGCTTGAGGCCCACGGCCTCGGCAAACGGCCGGTAGCTGGTGCTGATCTCGAAGATGGGGAAATCCCGGCTGTGGAGGAACTTGAAGGCTCCCTCGGCGCCCGGCGCCAGGGTGACGTTCTCCCGGGAATACGCTTCGATCCGGGCCTTGGTGAGACCGTGGGCCTTCAAAACGGGCAGGATGAGCTTGAGAACGTCACCGGCTTTATACTCCGGCCGCTTGGCCACCTCCACCAGGTAATCGTCATAGCGGCTCACCTGCCGGAAAAATCGGTCTCCCTGGGGCTTGATAAACTCCCGGCAGAGCTCAAAGGCGTTATCATTGAGGGCCAGGGGGCCCTCGCAACTGATGTTTAATTGTAGGTTGGGCATTGCTTCTCCTTGTATATCAGTAGCCGGTTTTCCGTAGCCAGCACCGGTAGATTATTGAGCTCGACGCTCGCCATGATAAAAAGTGCGCCATTTTTCATAAGTTATGAGTGGGCCAAAGCCACATGAGGATTGGGCCGAAAAGTCTTTCGTAGGGTGCGTTCTACGCACCATGAGCCTAGGGCCGCGGCGGGCCGTGAGGCTATCCCCGACCGGAGGCTAGTGGGCAGGGCGCGAAATCCACTACGAAAAATTCCCTGGCCCTCCCCATAAAAATCTCAGCCTCCCTGGAGCGCCTCGATCTGCCGCTCCAGAAAAATCCGGTCCGGGTAGCTGTCGCGGCCGGCGCCCCGGAGGCTGACGGCCGCGGCCCGGTTGCCCAGGCGCACGCAGGCGTTAAGGTGGAGGCCGGAAATCCGCCCAGCCAGGTATCCCGCCGCGAAGACGTCCCCGGCTCCCAGGGTGTCCACTATATCCCCGCCCAGTTCCACCGGAAAGTCCAGGTAGCGGGGCGGCGTGAGCAGTCTGGCGCCCAGGGCCCCCCGCTTGATCACCACCAGGGGCGGGGCCCAGTTGGGATGCACTTTTGGTTCTCCCCCCAGCAGTTGCCACTCGGTTTCCGTGACCAGCAGGGTCTCCAGGGGGTCCAGGATAGCTTCCAGGGCCGGCCAGCCCATCCGGGCGTTGGGTTCCCCCGGGTCCAGGCTGAGCCGGACGCTCTCCGGGACCCGGCCGGCGATGCGCCGCTGCACCAGGAGGGGGCCGTGGCCCACAAAGCCGGTGAGGTGGAGATAAGGCGCGGCCGCCAACGCCTCCCAGGGCATATCATCTTCCTTGAGATCGTCGTTGGTATTGGGCGCCACCAGGATGGTGCGCTCACCTTCCCGGTCGGTCAGGATATAGGCCCGGCCGCTCTCGCCCTGGGTGACCACGTGGGAGAGGTCCACCCCGGCGAGACCTTCCTTCAGGAATTCTCCGTCGGCATCATGGCCCACCCGGCCCACCAGGCCCACCGGCAGGCCCAGGCAGGCCAGGGCATAGGCGGTATTGCCCGCCATGCCGCCGCCCCAGCGCCCCGCCGGCCGGCCGTACCGGCCCAGCAAGGCCGTCAGGCGCGCCTCTTCCTCCCGGGAAACGGGCTCCTCACCACCCCGGCTGAGACCGGTGCCCCAGTCTTTCAGGAAACCTTCCAGGTCATCCACCTGGAATTTCAGGTCGACATTGATGGCGCCCAGGCACATGATCGGAGACGGCATGTCTGGAAAACTACCAGTATTTGCGGCGCCGGTCAAGGCGAGGGGCCTTTCGGAGTATCGGGATTCCGCTTCGATCCCGGTATTTTACGGGGTAAGCTTCAAGATAACGCCATGCAATCCCTGGATTTTCTCAGAAGACGTCTTATCTTATGGAGAAATAATGTCTCGAGGAATCTATGCACCGACTCATACGAATCAGAATAATCCGTGACTTCGAGCACCTGGAAGAACAGGTGCGTCGCGGTTTCGACACTTTGCTGGCAGCGCATAAAACCTCGGTTTCCTTCCGGCCGGCGGCCGACTTCTTTGAGACCACCCAGGGCCTGGTGCTCCGTCTGGAACTGGCTGGGGTGGCCTCCGAGGACGTTTCCCTGACCCTGACGGGCCACGAACTGGTGGTGCGGGGCCGGCGGCGCCCTCCGGCGCCGGAAGGCATCCGCCGCTTCGTTCATCTGGAAATGGCTTTCGGGATGTTCGAACGGAGTTTCACGCTGCCCATCGCCGTCGACCCCCAGGGGGTCGAGGCCCGCTATGTGGATGGCGTCCTTGAGGTCCACCTGCCCCGGAAGGCGCCCCAAACCCGAACCATACCGGTGAAAGCTTCGCCGGCCGGTGAATAACCGTATCTGACTGAGAACATGGAGATAACATGACCCTTAATTATGAGACTGACGATATCCCGGTGGTCGATGAGCCCATCGCCGAGACCGGCCCCCGGGTGCTCCCCATATTACCGGCGAATGAACTGGTGCTGTTTCCCCGGCTCATCATGCCCCTGGCCCTCTGGGAGGAGCCGGCCCAGAAGCTGGTGGACGAGGTCCTCCTCAAGGATAAAACCCTGGGGTTTTTGACCAGCAAAGAGGAAAAGCCCACGGGGTTTGACCCGGACAATTTCTTCAACGTCGGCACCGCCGCGGTCATCCTGAAGATGCGCAAGGCCGATGACGATTCTGTGCGCCTGCTCATCCAGGGATTGTACCGGTTCCGGGTGGACCGTTGGGTCGGGCAGGATCCCTTCCTGGTGGCCGAGGTGACCCCCATCCCGGAAGACTACGAGCCCTCTCTCGAAGTAGATGCCCTGGTGTCCAATGTCAAGGGCCTCTTCCTGAAGATGCTGGAGCTCTCACCCTACCTGCCCTCGGAACTGGGGAACCTGGTGCGGGAACTGAGCGACCCCCGGGTGCTGGCCGACATTACCGCCGGGAGCCTCAATATTGCCAAGAAGGAGAAGCAGGAACTGCTGGAAACCATTAGCGTGACCGAGCGCCTGCACCGGGTCCTGACCCTCATCAACCGGGAACTCGAGATCCTGGAACTGGGCAAGAAGATCCAGAGCCAGGTGAAGAGCGACATGGACAAGACCCAGAAAGACTACTACCTCCGGGAACACATCAAGGCCCTGCAAAAGGAGCTGGGAGAGGGTGATGACCCCACCCGGGAGGTCGACGAGCTCCAATTTAGGCTGGAGGAGGCGGAGCTGCCGCCCCACGCCCTGAAGGAGGCGGAACGGGAACTGACCCGCCTCAAGCGGACCCCGCCCCACTCGCCGGATCACCAGGTCATCCGGAATTTCCTGGAGTGGCTCATCGAGCTGCCCTGGAGCAAAGCCACCGAAGACAACCTGGATTTGCACCAGGCCCGGGAGATTCTGGACGAGGACCACTACAACCTGGAAAAGGTCAAGAAGCGTATCCTGGAATACCTGGCGGTGCGCAAATTGAAACCAGACATGAAGGGGCCCATCCTGTGCTTCGTGGGACCGCCGGGCACCGGCAAGACCTCCCTGGGCCGCTCCATCGCCCGGGCCCTGGGCCGCAAGTTCGTGCGCCTCTCCCTGGGCGGGGTGCGGGACGAAGCCGAGATCAGGGGGCATCGCCGCACCTACGTGGGGGCCATGCCCGGCCGCATCATCCAGTCCATCCGCCGGGCCGGGTCCAACAACCCGGTGTTTATCCTGGACGAAGTGGACAAGATCGGCGCCGACTTTCGGGGCGACCCTTCTTCCGCCCTCCTGGAGGTCCTGGACCCGGAGCAGAACTCCACCTTCTCGGACCATTACCTCGAGGTGGATTTTGACCTCTCCAAGGTCATGTTTATCACCACCGCCAACCTCCTGGACCCCATCCCGCCGGCCCTCCGGGACCGCATGGAGGTCCTGGAGCTTACCGGCTACACCGAGGAGGAGAAGCTGGAGATCGCCTTCAGCCACCTCCTGCCCCGGCAGCTGGAGGCCCACGGCCTGACTAAGGAGCAGTTGGAGGTCGGGCCCGAGGCCGTCCGCCGGGTCATCGCCTCTTACACCCGGGAGGCGGGCCTGCGCAACCTGGAGCGGGAGATCGCCGCGCTCTGCCGGGGCGTGGCCCGGGAAGTGGCGGAAGGCGGCCGCCAGCAGGTCAAGCTGGGCGAGCCCGACGTGGCCACGTACCTGGGACCGCCCCGCTTCTTCCGGGATGCGGCCCTGGACCATCCCGAGCCCGGGGTGGCCACGGGTCTGGCCTGGACCCCGGCCGGCGGCGACATCCTCTTTATCGAGGCCCTGCGCATGCCGGGTAAGGGCAACTTGAAACTCACCGGCCAGTTGGGAGAGGTCATGAAAGAGTCCGCCAACGCCGCGCTGTCCTACATCCGGGCCCGGGCTCCCTTCCTGGGGATCGAGGAGGATTTCTTCGAGAGGGCCGACATCCACATCCACGTGCCCGCCGGCGCTATCCCCAAAGACGGCCCCTCCGCCGGGGTGGCCATGCTCTGCGCCCTGGTGTCGCTCTTATCCGGGCGCCCGCTGAAAAAAGGCCTGGCCATGACCGGGGAGATCACCCTCCGGGGCCACGTTCTGCCCGTGGGGGGCATCAAGGACAAGGTCCTGGCGGCGCATCGGGCCGGCATCCAGGAGATCATCCTCCCGGCCCGGAACCAGGTGGACCTGGAGGAGATCCCCGAGTCTATCCGGGGCAAGCTCATCTTCCACCCGGTGGAGCGCCTGGACGAAGCCATGGAGTTCGCCTTCCCGGCCCAAGGAAAAAACTGAGAGCTGGAGAGAGGGGGCCAGGGACGTTTTCGTAAGTAGCCCCTGCCCCCTCCCCCAACTCCCATAAGGGGAATTTGCGGGAAGGGTAGAGGGACAGAGGGGATTTCGTCAGTGGCGCCGGCTTCCAGCCTGTGGAGGCCCGGGCTCTCTGTTCCCGGAATTTTTCAACCTAAGGGCACGGCTTGCCGTGCCCTTAAACATTTCTTGCCCAAACGGGGTTTTATTCATTATTATAGGGCCATCAGGAGCGCGGTTTTGCCAGGGGAGCGTTGAGGCCTCTCCGGGAAAGCGGCGACCCTGGTGGCTTAATTTCATCCGGAGGCAACCCATGGCAGTTTTTACCTGCGAAAAATGCGGCAATAAGGTGGACACGCGCTGCAAACCCAAGAAATGCCCGGCCTGCAGCGAGTCCGGCACCATGTGCAAACAAGAAGCGGCGGCGGCTCCCAAGAAGGACAAGAAGTAACCCCGGCAAAGGATAATCGCCGCAGAGAATTCCTTCTTCCCCTCTCCCTTGAGGGCTAAGCATTACCCCCAAATGGGGAAGTGGTCGATTCAACCAGTCTTTGGTGGCACAGGTTTTCAACCTGTGCAAGGGATTTTCGGGATTTTCGCACAGGTTGAAAACCTGTGCCACCAGGCAGAACACCTTATGGGTAAGAATAAGCCCTTGAGGGAGAGGGGCAGGATGAGGGTGCAGTCGGTGTCACTAACTGCCTTTTTCCGCCAGTCCTCGCAATCCGTTGACGCTGGCCGGAGCAGCGCTCTTATGAGTGGAGCGGCGCCTTTCATAACCAAAAACCAAATACGGAAAACGGAAAACGCAAAACGGAAAACGGTTTTTAAATGATCTACGGCATCGGCATTGACCTGGTGAAGGTGGCCCGGATCGAGCGGGTCCTGTCGCGCTACGGCGAGCGCTTCTGCGCCCGCGTCTTCACCGAAGGCGAGATCGCCTACTGCCGGGGCAGGTCCTGGGCCGCGTCGGGCTTTGCCATGCGCTTCGCGGCCAAGGAGGCCTTCTCCAAGGCCCTGGGGGTGGGTCTCCGTAAAAACGGCATCCGCTGGCGGGAGGTGGAGGTGATCCCCAACCCCATGGGCAAACCCGAACTTTTCGTAAGCGGCCGGGCCGCCCAACTCTGCGCCGAGGACGGCATCACCGGCATGCACCTCTCCCTCACCGACGAAGACGGCCGGGCCCTGGCCGTGGTGATTTTGGAGAAAGCCTCTTAAATGGTAGTTCGGAATTATATAAGAGTAATCAATCTATCTTTAAAAAAGGGGGACTTGGTAAACCGAAATTTTGGGTTTCAGAAATTTCGGGAGGATAGAATTCGCCAGGTTCGGTGCGCAGTGCGCACCCTACACCTGCTGGCCCTGAGGAACCGCCTGGGGAGAAGGCGATAGTCGGTTTTGTCAGAGGGGCGGGGTTACCCCGCCTGCATTTACCCTTTTTCGGGGCGGAGGAAAGGTGACGCCTATGGTCTGCCACCTCATGGGTATCTTGGGTGTAGTGGTCGGATTGACGCTCTATATGGTGACCTACCGCTTGATAAAGTGAGTTAGGCCCGGCCATTGCCGCCGGCAATCATCGTCATGTCTGGCGAGCCTGGCCTCACCCTATCAGGGGTGCGGGGCGCAACCGACGCCTGCGGCCAGCCCGGCGCTACCGCCTGGAGCGGTTGGCGATGATTCTTTAAACTCCCTCTCCCCTGGCGCCAGGGGACGTAGGCGCGGTTCGAGCACCGCCCCGTTGATGTCATCACGCTCCCGCCTTTCCCTATGCCGGTCCCCATCTTCGCAATCATCCCCTGCCCCCAAAATACCCAGCTCAGCCTCAGAGCCAGTGGCGGCCTTCCAGCAGGGCAGCCAGGGAGAGAAAATTGTAGGGGTGCAGCAAGGCGCCCAGGCCTTTGAGCCATTGGCCTTGACCCAGGGCGGCCAGGGAATCGGCCACCGACACCGCCAGGTATTGGTAGACACTGGGGTCCCGGTAGCAGTCGATGGCGCAGGCGTTGCAATCATCCCTGATGGGCGGCATCCGGCCGAGATCTTCCAGGGGACCCAGGGGCTCGTCCAGATAATGGCAGCGAAAGACCTGCAGATCCCAGTCCACAAACCAATACTTGTACCCCGCCAGGCAGGGAAAGCGGGAAGGGCGTCCCGTGAGCTGCCGCTGGGCTTCGCTCAAGGCCAGCCG
Organism: uncultured delta proteobacterium; assembly: GCA_963848565.1. GTDB lineage: Bacteria > Desulfobacterota > Desulfobaccia > Desulfobaccales > 0-14-0-80-60-11 > 0-14-0-80-60-11. The sequence continues at coordinate 51,180 of CAWKEQ010000025.1, read as the reverse complement.
GGGATTGAGGATGTGGAGAGGGGTCGTGGCCTTGACCTCCTCCACCCGGCTAAACCACCGGTAGAGTTCGGCCAGGCTAAAGTCAACGGAAGAGTGGTCGGCAAACCCCAGATAAGAAGAGTGCAGCCGGGTGATGGGGTAGGAAAAGGTGACCCGGCGAAACCCCAGATCTTCCAGAAACCGGAGCATCTCTCCCAGATCATTGATCAGGCGGCTCAAGGTCACCGAGGCTACGGGGTTGAGCCCGGCCCGGTGTATCTCCGGCAGCATCTCCCGGATGTGCCCGGTGAGACCCGGCAGCCCCCGGTGGGCGTCATGGGCCGCAGCCGTTGGCGCGTCCAGGGAAACAATCAGGGTGGCAAGGCCCGCCGTCTTGAGATCCCGGATATAATCCGGGGTAAGCCGCGAGCCGTTGGTGCACAGGAGGGTATGGAGCCCCAGGTCCCGGGCCCGGCCCAGGGCCGGGAGCAGCGCCGGATAGAGCAAAGGTTCGCCGCCGGTGAAGCAGAGGTAGCTGACGCCCTTGTCCCGGAGAACCTCCAGGCCCCGGCAGAGCCGGGCCGGATCGGCCATTACCCGCGCCTCGGGCGCCACCCGGGGAAAACTGCAAAAGCCGCAACTGGCATTGCAGGCGTTGGTGACGGCAATCTGGCAGAAACCCGGTCCCCCCTGAAGCATCAGGCGGAGGAGTTCCTTGCCGGTCACGGGCAGCAGTTGGCCTTGGCCGCCGGGGTATCCTGACATTGACGCCGCTTGAACATGAAGCTCAGGAACTGGCGGCCTTCCTTGAGCAGGCGGCGGCGCTCCACCGGGTCCCGCATCATCACCATGGCCGCCCGGGCCATGTAACGGGGCCGGAAGTAAAACCGGCGGTAGAATCGAGGCAACGCCTGGAAGATGTCGGCCGCGGCCAGGCCGGGATAATCCACCACGCACTGCTGGAAGCCGGTGGCGCCGTTGACCAGGGTGTCATCCTGGAGGAAACCCTGGTCCCGGCAGAAATCGTAGAATTCCGTGCCCGGGTAAGGACTGGCCAGGGAGACCTGGATGGTGTCCGGGTCCAATTCGCAGGCGAAGCGGATGGAGGCCTCGATGGACTCTTTGGTCTCTCCCGGCAACCCCACCATGAAGGTGCCGTGGACCTGGATGCCCAGCTCGCGGCACCATTTGGCGAGGCGGCGGCCCAGATCCAGGGTGACGCCTTTGTGGATATTTTTCAAAACCTGGGGGTCGCCGGTTTCGAACCCCACCACCAGGAGGCGCAGTCCCCCTTCCTTCATGGCCTTGAGGGTCTCGTAGGAGGTGTTGGCCCGGGCGGTGGCGGACCAGACGAATTTGAGGTCCCGGAATTCCCGGCTGAGCTGCCGGGCCCGCTCGCCGTCGGCAGTGAAGGTGTCGTCGTCAAAGAAGATCTCCGCGGCCTGGGGAAAGAGCTCCAGGGAACGGCGGACCTCGGCCACCACGTTGCCCACACTCCGGACCCGGTAGCGGCGCCCGGTAAAGGTCTGGGGCCAGAGGCAATAGACGCAATGCCCCGGGCAGCCCCGGCCGGTATAGAAAGACACGTACGGGTAGCGCAGATAGGGGATCTCGTAGTGCTCCATGGTCAGGTCCCGGTGGTAAATCTCCGTGACCATGGGGAGGGCATCCAGGTCCTCGACGTAGGGCCGGTCCGGGTTGTGATGGATGCGGCCATCGGCGCGATAGCTGATCCCCTGGATCTCACTCAATGGCCGCGCCTGGGCCAATTCGAGGACCGTGTAATCGAACTCCCGGCGGGCCACAAAGTCCAACTGGGGTCCGGCTTCCAGGGATTCCTGGGCCAGGACGCTCACCTGGGGCCCCACCATGCCCACCTGGAGCTGCGGGTTTTTGTCCTTGAGCCGGCTGACGGTGGCCAGATCGTGGGTAAAGGACGGCTTGGAGGTAAAGAGCACGGCCAAATCGAAATCCGGGGCCAGGTCGGCCACCTGGGCCACCGTCAGATTCTCCGGGGGGGCGTCCACCACCCGGGACTCCGGGATGAGGCCGGCGGCATAGCACAGCCAGGTAGGATACCAGAAAGACGTGACTTCACGGGTGGCCTGATAGCGGGAGCCGGCGCCGCCATCAAAATCCTGGAATGACGGCGGGTTGAGCAATAGGGTGCGTTTCATGGTTTGACGTAACCTCTAAGGGGCAGTCCACGGCGGCCGGAACGGCGCCGGACCCGGGAACCCCTTTATATAATAGGGGGATTTTATCCGAGGTTAAGACTTTTGTCCAGGGAATAGGCGGGGTTGAAGGGGAGCGCGGCCCGGGCGTCTCGGGGTCCGGGGACAGTTAATCTGGCCACGGTGAGATCGTGACCGGGCCTGACCCGAGCCTCACCTGCCGCCGGATCGCCTCGCCGACTACTGGCGGGGTCTTCTTTTGAAGGAGAACTCCACCGCGGCCTTTACCGGTTTGCCCCCAATTTCCAAGACCGGATAGGCCAGGAAATTTATCGGACCGGAAGCGGGCCCCGGTTCAACAACCAGGTCGCGGCCGTGGCTGAATTCGAAGCGGTTGGCCGGATGGTGGCCGAAGTAGTAGGTTGCCAGAGACGTATACTTGTTGCCCTCGCTGATGTCCACCGGCCACCACTTGCCGTCGGCAAAGAACTCGGCCCAGCAATGATAGCCGTCTATACCGCCCTCGTTCCGCTCCGAAGGGATGGCCACACCGATGGCGAAGCGGGCCGGAATACCCACCGACCTGGCCAGAGCAATAAAATAGGAGTGGAAATCCGTGCAGTTGCCGGTACCGGCGTCACAGGCGTAAACCGCGTCGCCCTTACCCCAGCCGTCGCCGAACTTGATGTAGCGCATACGGTCGATAACGTGGTCGTAGAGCGCCCGGGCGCGTACCAGGTCGCCCGCCTTGCCCTTGACGACCTCCTCGGCGATCCGCTGGAAATTCTCATTGATCGGCACCAGACGATCGGCCCTGAGGTATTGCCCCGGGTCGGGGGTCGAAGCCGCATAGGCGGCCTTCTCCCGGCGCTTTACCTGATAGCGGATCTCGATCTTTTTGCCGCTGTCTACGGGACCAAGCTCAAGGAAAAGGACCCGGTTGCCATGTTGCCGTTCCGTCAACAGACTTTGCTTCCCCGGAGCGTGGATGGACTTGACCGCCACCGTCTGAAACGGGTCCGTGGAGGCCAAAGGAAGCCACATGCGGGCGGTACCGATGATTTTGGGCAGAGTGACCCGGTAGAAAAACTCGAACGCGTCCCGGCCCCGGATGACACCGAGGTCACCTTCTGAAGCTTTTTTCAGGGGGAGACGCTGCCAGGTGCCATCGCTTTTTTGCTCCCAGGCGTAGAACGGCTTGCCGTTGAGCTTATGGATGGTGGTTTCGGTGACTTTCATCGCCGCCGGGTCACCGGCGAGAAAGAAATCGACGTCATAGACGTCGCCGCTAACGTCCGCCAGGTCCACGCAGGCAAAATACCGGCCCGGACCCAGTTTCGCCAGGTATTCGGTGTGGACCTTGACCAGCTTGAGACGTAGTTCCCGGTTGCGGAAGGGGAGCTTGAAATATCCTCCGCCCGGGCGGACCTGCTCCTGGATGTGCCTCTCGATACCGGCTTGGATCCCGGCGGTTGGCGCCGAGTTGGCCACAGGGGGTGCAGCCGCACCCGGGGCGTCTTTGCCCTCGGTGCAGCCGCCCCCCGCCAATATTAGACAAACTACCGCCGCTGGTACTATCCTGCGCCACCGCATAAAAATCCCTTGGCTTGGACCTTCAGGCCCCAGTCATGCGCGGGATATTACTTCGGGTGCTCGGGCTTCGGTTGCGCCGGGTTCGCGGGAGCAGGCATTGACGGTGTGGCCACGGGAGGGGTTGCCGGTGGGGCCGGAGTCACTACTTTTTCGGCCTTGGCCGGCGGGGCCGCCGCTTTGGCAGGGGCTTTCTTCTCTTCCTTACTGCCGCAGGCCAGCACCAAACCAAACATTGCTACGAGAAGCAAGATCCCAAATCTTTTCATTATCGACACCTCCTGGTGAGATTGAGTGTTGCCGCGGCTCGAGAGGTTTGGCTTACGGCTTTTATCACTCCCCTCTTTAAAGCGCGGCTAAATTTACCGCTTAATTACCAATATAATGAATCGCCCTTCCATGTCAACGAACTTTACCTATACCAAACAGTTTAAAGCCTCAGGCGAGGTCGTTCTCATGGTCACCGGATTTCCGGATTATCACGAATCTCAAGGCCCGGATTAAAAAGATGTCTGGGCGAAATTTGATGCCTACATGGATCTCAGGCTCCTCATGCGGGACCCAGGAATCGGAGTATAAAATCAAGGGTCGGTAAATTCTATCGGCAGCTTTAAAAAGTGGGGGGCAATTTTATCCGGCGTGCTGGCTGCAGGCTCGGCATAACGCAATGGCGGGTTTTTGGGGGGAAGGGGAAATTGCAAAATCTGGAGGTTGCGGCAATTTAGAGCGTTTGCCAAAAGTATCTTCCAATGGCGGCATCATTCTGAATCCCCCCTACCCCCCCTTTAGAAAAGGGGGGAACTATAAGGGATTGCTGCTAAAGTCCGCTTTTGAAGAAGGGGGATTTAGGGAGATTTAAGAATCTCCGAGTGGAAAGAATTTATGGCAAACGCAATATGGCCCTGAAGAGAAACGGCGAGATAAATTTCCCATGCCACGGGCGTCGCCCGGGCTTAAACGCCAGGGGAGCTCAGCCGGATTGCTCAGAGATAGGCTTTCACCACATACTGCTGGACCATGCGCTGGGTGTTGAAGAAGGAGCCGTTGATGGCGATGGCCCCGTACATGGCCCGCATAAAGGCCTGCCGGTCGTGGTAATACCGGGGGGCGATAACGCGTTCCAGTTTCCCATAGAGGCAATCGGCGTCGCCGGCGCAATCATGGCCATCAACGCCGTGGATCACCGGGGAGCCGATGGACCAGCCGGTGAAATTCTCGATGTGGCCCTCGAGCCACCAGCCGTCCAGGATGCTGAGGCTGGGAACGCCGTTCAGAGCGGCCTTCATGCCGCTGGTGCCCGAGGCCTCGTTGGGCGGCTGGGGCGTGTTCAGCCAGACATCCACGCCGCCGGCCAGCCGGCGCGCCAGCCAGGTGTCGTAATTTGCCAGGTAAGCCACCCTGATGTCCGGTTTCAAGGCTTCACCGGCCTGGAAAATCCGCCGGATGAGGTCTTTGCCCAGGCCATCCCGGGGATGGGCCTTGCCGGCAAAAATCAACTGGATGGGGCCCACCTCCCGGGCAATCCGGCGCAGGCGCTCGATATCGGTGAACAGCAGGTCCGCCCGCTTGTAGGTCGCGAGCCGCCGGGCAAACCCCAGGGTCAGGACGTCTTCATCCATGCCGGCGTTGCTCTCCTGGTTGACGTAGGCCAGCAGCTCTTGCTTGGCCTGCTGGTGCGTTGCCCACAGTTCGTCGTCGGGGATATTAAGGACATAGCGCAGGCTGAAATTGTCCTCCCGCCAACCCGGGATGTGGCGGTCATAAAGCGCCTGGAAAGGCTCCGTGGTCCAGGTGGCGGCGTGTACCCCGTTGGTGATGGCGTCCACCGGGTAGTCGGCGAACATGAGCCGGGAGACCTCGCCGTGCTTCTTGGCCACCCCGTTGACGTAATGGCTCAGGTTGAGGGCCAGGTAGGTCATATTAAGCCTCACCCCCCGCTGGGCCAGTTCGGGCAGCCGGGCAAACTCATCCCCATACTGAAAGATATGTTTCTGGACATCCACGGCAAAGGTGTCCTGCATATCCATCACGTACTTGAGGTTGCCACCCATCTTCTGCACCAGGTCCAGGGGAAACTGGTCGTGTCCCGCCGGCACCGGGGTGTGGGTGGTGAAGATGCATTTGGCCCTGACCGCCTCAATCTCCGCCTGGCCGACGGCGTCCTTCCCGGCCCTCTCGGCCTCCTCGTTCAGGAGTTCGATGGTCAAAAACGCCGCATGCCCTTCGTTCATATGGAAGCGTCTCAGGTCATGGTACCCCAGGGCCCGGAGCATCCGGACGCCGCCAATGCCCAGGATGATTTCCTGGCACAGGCGGTACCAATCGTCGCCGCCGTAGAGTTGGCCGGTAAGCTGCCGGTCCCAGGGGCTGTTTTCCGGGAGGTCGGTGTCCAGGAAGTAAACCGGCACCACGTAGCCGCTGACGCCCTTGACCTCATATCTCCAGGCCCGGATCTGCACTTCCCGGTCTTCGATGGACACCGTGGCCCGCTCCGGCAGCTCCGTCAGGAAATCGTTGACGGCCCACTCCACAGGCTCTTCGCTCTGGTTGCCCAGGGCGTCCAGCCGCTGGTAAAAATAGCCCTTGCGGTGCAGCAGGCAAACCGCCACCTCGGGCACCTTGAGATCGGCGGCCGACCGGATGGTGTCCCCCGCCAAGGCTCCCAACCCGCCGCTGTAGGTGGGCATGCCGGGTTCCAAGGCAATCTCCATGGTGAAATAGGCTATGAAGCGGTCATTGGGCATGAGATTTCTCTTAGCCGCTGGTCGGGCGTGGAGTATTGACCAGTGAAACCCCTGTAGCTGAATCCGCCTCAGGGAAAGCGTCGGGTAAAATCCCGGCTATCAACTGTGATGGAATTCGCCTCAGTCGGCGAATTTGCCCGTGGGGTAGACGTTCCTGGGATTCCAAAACATCCAGCCGCTGGCTCCGAAGGTGTCCGCGGCCTTGATCTGAATCCGCATCCGTTCTTCTGCGAAGTCACCGCCCCTGAAGGCGTAATCGCGAAAAGCCTGGATCCACGGGCGAAAGCGCAGGGGATTGGCGCCGGTGCGCTCCTGGGCCCGCTTCAGGGACAGGAACACGATTTCATAGGGGTGCTGGACCGGGTTTTTGTACTTGGGAATCCCGAACTGGTAACCGGAGGGGTAGAGCATGGGGCAGACCACGTCCACGGAATCCAGGGCCGACGCCACTGTCTGGCCGATGCCGGTATCGTCTAAGTTCCACATGACGTAACCGAAGATGTCGGCGGCCACCATGATGTTCGTGGGCACCAGAGCCAGGTGCGCCGCCTTCAGGAAACCGCTGATCGCCTCGGTGCGGCTGTCCCGATTCGCCGGCTTGGCAAACCCCACCTTGCGGTTGTCCGGGAAGCGGACGTAATCGAACTGGACCTCGTCAAAACCGACCTCGGCCGCGGCCTTGGCAATGGCGATATTGTAATCCCAGGCCTCCTTGTAGAAGGGATCGATCCAGCGCAATTTTTCCCGGTCCCGGAAGACCCCGCCGCCCCTGCTCTTGACGGCCCATTTCGGTCTGGCCTTGGCCAGGGGATCGTCCTTGAAGACCACGATCCGGGCGATGAGATAGAGGCCCTGTTCCTTGAGGCTGGCCACCACGGCCTTCATGTCCTTGAACAATATGTTTTTCTGAGCGCCGATCTCTTCGGCCAGGGGGATGTCGACCTTAAAGGGGATAAAGCCCCGATCGCCCTTGATGTCGATGACCAGGGCGTTCATGTTGTTCAATTTAATGGCTTCCTTGGCCGCCTCCCGGATTTTCTTGCTGGCCAGCCCATAGGAGGAGAGATAGAGCGCCTTCACTTTGAAGGGGGTGAGGGCGATCTCGGTGGTGGGTCCGGTCAACTCCGAGGTGGGCAGCTCCCGCCGGGCATAACCCGGGTAGCGCAGCTTGAGGGTCTCCCCGGCGCCTTCGAGGTGGAAGACACCGTCTTTGTCGGCCCGCACCTGCTGATCGCCCAGGGTGACCATGGCGTCGGCAATGGGCGCCTTGGTCTGGGCGTCAACCACCTTGCCGTTATAGCCTTTGGCGGCCACAGCCGCGGCCGGCTGGGTCTGGCCTTCAGGGGTCTTGCCCTCTGGCGCCGGGGTGGCGCCGGCAATGGGCGGCTTGGTCTCGCCGGCAGCGCCCTGGGGAGCCACGGCCGGGCTGGGACCGGCGACGGGTTGCTTGGTCTCGCCTTCCACCGCCTTGCCCTCTGGGGCCGTGGCCGGCGCCGCCACCGGTTCCTTGGTTGGGGTTTCAATAGCCTTCGGGGTTCCGGCCGGAGCCGCACCGGCTACCGGTTCCTTGGTCTGGCCTTCACTGGCCTTGGGGTCGGAGGCCAGGGCCGCGCCAATCAGAAACAGGGCCCCAACCAGGATGAGCACGGATATACCGAGTTTCTTCTTCATGCCTACCTCTTTCAACCCGGGGCCTGAGCAGCCCGGCCAGAGTATTGTTAGGCAGCTAACCTGCCCCTGATTTTTGCGTCCCGAGCCGGCGGATGACTAGTCCAGACCAGTTATCCATCGGAGTATTCCGGAGATAACTTGATGATCTGCCTCCCGGGGAAGTCCCCCTACCCTCTCGACCCCAAGGGAGCACCCGGCCTGAACCCATTTCCGGCTCCGGGTAGGAGGCAGGATAAGCCTTCCTACAGCCGGAGCCTGGGGTTCAACCCCTCGGGGTGGAGTCGGTGATTTTCTGGGAGCAAGACGGGGAGCCGGAAATCCGGTGGTCCACCTGGAAATAGGCCTGAGGCTGTAATTGGGGGCTACTCGACCGCAGTCCCTTGTGGCCGCCTCAACAGCCGGAAATGAACAGAAGTACGCTGATACCCATGCACAAGCACAATTTTTTACTCACGCGGCTCTCCTTGTGGTAACCAGTTGGGCGCCGGACTGCCGCCGGGCCTCGCTTCATGGGGGATAGCTCCCCCAACTGCACCGTATCACGGCTAATAGGTCTTATGCCCCTTTTCCTGGGCCCGGCCGGTAACGATGGCTTCAAAATTCTTGAGGCCGTCGCCGTTGGTCATCAGATAGCGGGGTTGGGCCATGTTCTTCTCAGACCGGCTGGCATTCCGGCGATCGATACTGAAGGCCACCACGTATCCCGCTTTGGTGGCATCCTTTTCCAACTCGTCGTTATAGATGCCGAAGGGCCAGGCCAACACGTCCACCTTGGTGCCAAACTTTTTTTCCAGAATGGCCTTGGACTTCACCAGTTGCGTGTCCACCAGCTTCTGATACTCGGCGGGCTTCAGTTTCTTCTTTTCCTTCTTAAAATTGGGATGCCAGAAGGTGTGCCCCTGCATGTCGAACAGACCGGTCGCCTGGAGCGCCTTCAACTGGTCCCAGGTCATGGCATAGGAGGCGTTGGAAACACAGGACGGATAGATAAACAAGGTTACCGGGATGTTGTATTTGCGCACCAGCGGGAACATCTCGCTGTACACCGTTTTGTGGGCATCATCGGCGCTGATCACCACCGATTTTGGCGGCGGCGGCGGCCCCTGGCCCAGCAGGTAGTTCACCAGCGTCCTCATGGGGATGACCGTGTACTGGTGGTCCTTGAGCCACTGGAGCTGCGACTCGAACACCTTGGTGGTCACCGTCATACTGTCAGCCACTTTGGGACCGAAGCGGTGGTAGCACAGAACCGGCACGGAAACCTGCTCATCCGCTGACAAGGCCTGGCCGCAAAAGCACAGAGACAATACTAGAACTACGGCAAAAAAACGGCACATCCGAATCATCTTCTTTTTCCCTTAAGGTAGTGGATTAGTTACCACGATCAAGACTCTCGCGCCAACCCGCCAGCGCCCCCGCCCAGGTCAAGTCGGCCTCCGAGCGCCCAGGGCAAACTCCGCCGCCCGGCTCAAACCGGCCCAAAATATGCGGCAGTCTGACCACCTGGAGTCCTTGATCGGGTTTTTCGAGTCGGGCCATTAAAGATTAAACAGTCTCCCCCGAGGTTGTTTGAAAGATACTATATCCGGCACCCAAAAACAACGCTATTGAAAGTTTCATTTAACTACCCCATAAAAAACCTGGCCACCGGGAAACGGCCGGCTGCCGCCCCCGGCCCAGTCCGAAGCATAATCCCACTCCCACCGGTCCGGGCGGTTCCTGCCGGCTCCCGGGTTGCCGTGGTTCCCCAATACCGCAGTCCCCGGAGATCGCAACCGCGCCGGGTATTCGGGAAGTCTCGGGCGGCCGATTAGCCGCAATCCCAATATTTTCTTGCGGCCTCACGGCTAAAAGGGCAAAATGGAGGCGGTCCACAGGGGCCGGGCCGATTTCCGGAAACCGGCGGTAGCCCCCGTCATCAGGTCGGCTTGCAACCATCTCAGGGACAGGATAAGGAAGGCTGGATGAACACCGTATGGCTCTTGATTGTGTGTATCAGCATCGTGTTTGCCGCGGTTAACGGCAAGATTGACGGGTTCACCAAAGCCATGTTTGAAGCCGGCAAAGCCTCGGTGGAAGTGTGCCTCTACCTGGTGGGCATTGTTTCTCTCTGGCTCGGGATCACCAAGATACTGGAAGATTCCGGTCTGATCTATAAACTGTCCAATTTCTTCAGGCCGGCAATCTCGTTTCTGTTCAGGAAGATACCCGAAGGGCACCCGTCCATAACGTCCATCACGCTCAATCTGCTGGCCAATCTTTTCGGCCTGGGTAATGCAGCCACGCCCCTGGGCATCAAGGCCATGGAAGATCTCCAGACCCTCAATAACGAGCATGACACGATAACGTTCGAGATGATGCTTTTTATTGTCATCAATACGTCAAGCATTCAGATCGTTCCTTTTACAGCCATTGGGTTGCTGGCCAGTTACGGCTCGCGTAACCCGAATGCCATAATCTTGCCAACTATTCTTTCAACCATACTATCTTCGGCCGCCGCAGTAGGGATACTTTACCTCTTCAAAAAATTCAGCCGGAAAGACAGGTGACATGGAAACCATCGGTTTTCTCTTCCAGGGTTTAATACCGGTTTTCATTTTTTTTACGGTTATTTATGGTTTCGCCAAAGGGGTGCCCGTATATGATTCGTTCGTCTCGGGGGCGAAAGATGGCATCGGCATCATCATCGGGATTTTCCCCTATGTCCTGGCAATATTTATCGCGGTGAAGACCTTCGAAGCGTCCGGGGCGCACGATTTTCTCAAAAATATGTTCTCCATCGTCGCTTCGCCGCTGCACATCCCGCCGGAAGTTTTTTCGGTCGCCGTCGTCAAACCATTTTCCAACGCGGCTTCCCTGGGCATTTTCACGGAGATTCTTAAAACCTCCGGCCCCGACTCCCTGGGCAGCATGATGGCGGCCGTTATTATGGGCAGCGCCGAAACGACTTTTTACGTCCTGGCGGTTTACCTCGGGGCCGTGGGCATCAAGAAAACCAAATACCTGGTCCCCGTGTGCCTGGCCGCGGATGCGACGGGCATCGTCATCGCCATCATCCTGGTGAAATTACTGTATGGACCCTGACCGGGGGCGGGCGTCGGAGTTCGCCGGCAAGCCGCTCCCCCGCTTGTGCGCCCTCATGGGGCGGACACACGCGTCCGCCCCGACAACAGATTGATCTGATTAATCAATTAAAAATTAAGATTATTGACTTACTGGCCGATAATGCTTACGTGAAAACTAAAGGGCTCGGTGGAGGGAGACGCATGAAGAAAATAGCTCTCGCGGTTATCTTCGGGGGGGTGATGTTGCTGTTTGCCAATCCCGGTTTCAGCTTCATAGGTATTGATTATTCGCCCTTCCACTATCCCGGCCAGAGTCCTGACTTGGGTACTGCTATACCCGACGCCCAGTTTATTGCCGATCTGCAGACCCTGGCGACGAAATTCCAGGTAATCAGAACCTATGGGGATGACTCTACGACCCGGCTCGACCGCATCGTGCCCCTGGCCAACGCCAACACCCCCACCCTCAAGATCTGGTTGGGCGTCTATGAGGATAGCACCTATAACGGTGCGGGCGATAAGACTTATCTCGATACCGCCATCCTCCAGGCCAATACCTACCCCAATGTCAGCGCCGTGGTGGTGGGCAATGAATGCCTGCCGGGTGACCCCATTGCCAATCCTGTGACGGTGGCACAAATGATTGCTGATTTGCAATATGTCAAAGCCGGACTCACTAATCCAAACATCAAAGTCACCACCTGTCTCACCTATGCATCCGGCGCCACCAATTCAAACGGATTGCAGGTGGCGCCCTATTGCGACGTTATTATGGCCAATATTTATCCCTTTTATGGGGGCGTTAGCATCAGCGACAATCAGGCCATCCAAAACTTGATCAACGCCTATAAAAACATTTTCGTTCCCCGGTACCCCGGCAAACCGATCGTTATAGGGGAAACCGGCTGGCCCAGCGCCCCGACCAACCAACCTCAAAATCAGGCGGTGCCCAGTGTGGCAAATGAGGAAACTTATACGAACCAGGTTATCGGTGCTGGGTCTAATCTGGGCGATACTTTCCTTTACTCGGCTTTTGACGAGCCCTGGGGCCCGGGAGGGAATGCTTGGGGTCCGTATTGGGGATTATGGGATCAAAACCGTAATGCAAAGTTCAACTTTGTCACGGTGCATGTTCCCAACGGCCAGCTTTATTTACTTTTGAATTAGTTTTGGCTGGATGGTGGGACTCAAAACCTCTGGTTTATCTGACGCAAAATGGACCGCGTTAGAGAGGTTCGTGAGGCCCGGCCACGGGAACTGGACAAGGTTGAGACTCTGGTGAAAGCCGCCTGCCGGGAATCCCAGCCCCTCATAACGAACCCCCTCATGTATTAACGTTTCTTCCGAAACCCGATACTATCCCCCTCAACCCGCGCCTCAACCGACCATTAATCTGATATCCCTCTCCAGGGCCCTGGGGGGATGGGATGCAGCGGAGACCGCGTGGCGCCGGCCCGGATTGTCTCAGCGGCGCATCGCTAAAATAAAAGTTAACATTATTAAATTCGCATGGCTCTACTAGACATGATCGGAAGTGTTATGCATGCCTATCATGAAGACTTAGCCCGGTTTGTCCGTGATCGTTGGGACACTGCCGCCACAGGTTCCGGAGCCGATGTCGGCGTTGCCCCGGCCGCCCTCCCGCCGCCTCCCTTACTCGAGGAACTCCTGTCCATCTGCTACCAAGTCAGCTTGCTGCGGGAGGAAGAACGGCCGGTCCAGGTTCGTCTCATGCTGGCCGCGCCCGGGCTCTTTCCCGAGGCAGAAGTGCCGCCGCCGGGACTTCACCGCCAGGTGTTTTCCCAAGTGCGGCCCTGTAATGAGACTGAACTGAGAAAACTTTCTCCCGCGGTTGACTTCTCCCGTTCCCTCATTGGCGTCACCCCCAACGCGGATGGCGCCTGGCAGATCTGGGGCATCGTCCATTCCGGCCCCCGCTGGCTCCAGGCCTATCGCGGCGGGCGGCAAGTTCCACCGGCCTTTCCCGACGTGCCGGTCATCCTGGTGACCGGTCCCGGACGCCTGGCCATGCTCAGGGGGATGGAAACCCTGGCGACGCTGGTCGAAGGGCGCATCATCACGCCCGACATCAATGTCTTCGAAGCCGGCTGGATCAGGGAATATTTTTCCGGACTGCGCACGGAAATGCTGGAATACCTGGCCGCTTCCCATGGGGGCGGGCAGAAATGGCACAACCGGCTCGATCCCAATCTGCTGGGCATCCTGGGGAAACACGCGACCATGCGCATCATCAGCACCATCCGCGAATCCCGCCAGGGCGGCACCCTGCTCTACCTGCCCCACCATCGCCTGGAAGAATTCACCGCCAAAAACCCCTTCATTAGCATCAAATATCAATTCCGGGAGGACGAGACGAGGCAGCGTCTGGTCAAGCTCATACTCCAGACCCTCCAAATCTTGACCGAGTCCCCCAGCCACGAGACTGCTCCAGGGGAAAAACTGGGGTGGCAGGAGTACGTCGCCAGCAGCAGCGGCCCCCTGTCGCTTTTCGAAGAAGCGATATTCGAAGTCGCGCATCAGTTGGCCGATTTCGCCGCCGTGGACGGCGCCGTGGTGCTCACCAACCGCAGCCGCATGCTCGGCTTTGGCGGAATGATCAAAGGAGAATTCGATCAGGTGGATACCGTGGCCAGGGCCCTGGATACGGAAGGTGAGCAACTGGCGGAGGAACCTACGGAAAATGTCGGAACGCGTCACCGTTCCGTCTACTCCCTCTGTCACCGCATTCCGGAAGCCCTGGGAATCGTGATTTCCCAGGACGGCAACGTCCGCTTCATCAAGCGGAATAACGGCCGGGTGATCTATTGGGAGCAGGCTATTTCCTTTGCGCTGAAGATTTCCTGATTCCCTGACGGCAACCCGGAGCAGGGCCGGGAGGATGAAGAGATAATTCCGGAGTGCAGGGCTTATGCCGGGTTGATGCGCAACACCGGCTTGATGGTGTCGCCCCGCCTGGCATCAGCGATGGCCCGGTTGATCTCGCCGAAATCATAGAACTTCAGGAGGCGGTCAAAGGGAAACTGCCCTGCCTGATAGAGGGCGATCATTTGAGGGATAAAGGACTGAGGCACGGCATCACCTTGAATAATGCCGCGGATTTTACGCCCTCCCGGCAGAGAGCCGGCGCCACCCGGGTTAGCAATGAGCGCCAGCGTGCCTTGGGGCTTAAGAACGTCAAGAGCGGTCTGGTACATCCTCGCGGCGCCGGTGATTTCCAAAACGTAATCGACGCCGCTGCCGGTGATAGCGCGGATGCGGGAGACGACATCCCCATGGCGATTGTCGATGGCGTGGGTGGCGCCCAACTCCTTGGCGAGTTCGAGCCGCGAAGGGTTGAGGTCGACGCCGATGATGGGGTGGGCGCCGGCCAGGCGAGCCGCCATGACCGCTGCCAGGCCCACCGCTCCGGTGCCGAAGACGGCGAGGCTGGCCCCTTTGGGGACCTCCAGTGAGTTCATCACCGTGCCGGCTCCGGTCTGGAGGCCGCAGCCCAGCGGCGCCAGGAGTTCGAGAGGCAGGTCGCTGGGAACCTTGACGAGGTTGCGTTCGGTCGCCAGGGCATGGGAAGCAAAAGACGACTGGCCGAAAAAGTGGCCGCGCACGCCGCTTCGGTGCAAGGCATTGCTGCCGTCGAGGCGCTCAAAACCGAAGTTCGCCTCAAAGAAGCGCTCGCAACCTGTGGGATGTCCGCTCCGGCATTGACGGCAGCGGCCGCATGACTGGTAGGAGAGCACCACATGGTCGCCGGGCTCAACGCCCTTCACGCTCCCGCCGACCAGCCCTACCACTCCCGCACCTTCATGGCCCAGCACCACCGGCGGCCCGTCCCAGTCATCCACAAAGCCTAGGTCAGTATGGCAGATGCCCGAGGCGACCAGGCGTACCAGAATTTCGTCGTCCCGGGGAGCTTCCATCTCTAAGGATTCGATCTGCAAAGGGCTGCCCGTCTTGCGGAGAACAGCCGCCCGGATCTTGTGCACCTGGTCGTTGGCAAAGGGAGTCACGTTCAGCTCCTGGGAGAATGATTGGTGAACTTATAGCGCTTGCCAAAAGTATTTTCCGATGGCGGCATCATGCTAAATCCCCCCTAACCCCCCTTTAGAAAAGGGGGGAACTATAAGGAATTGCTGTTAAAGTCCTCCTTTGAAGAAGCGGGATTTAGGGGGATTTAAGAGTCTCCAGGTAGAAAGAATTTATGGCAAACGCTTTAGCCCGGATTAATCTCTGACCCTGAGGACGATCTTGCCGCGCCCAGGTCCGGTCTGGCTCAATTCGCGGGTCCGGGCTGCTTCCTTAAGAGGCAGGACCGCGGTGACCAGCGGCTCCAGATCCCCGGAGTCGATCCGCGCCGCGAGTCTGGCAGGATCGGGATGAACCATGATCCCCGTGCGGGACCACTGCTGAGTCTCGCCGCCACTCGTATCCAGGACCAGGTCGACGTCGCCCAGCGTCCCCTCGGCCTTCCTGCCGGCTAAATCAAATTTCTTCAACTCCCCAGCTTAACCTCCAAAGTTATCCTGGTCCCCTGGCCTTCCCGGCTCCAAATCTCCAAGGCGCCGTTGAGCATCCGCGCCCGTTCTTGTATGGAGGATAGCCCCAGTCCAACCTCCACCGGATTGCGGCCCGAGAGCTCCTGAAAATTAAAACCCACTCCGTTATCTTCAATGCTGAACCGGAGGGCTCCCGGGCTTTTCGTGATGGTTGCCGTGACTCGCGTCGCACGGGCGTGCTTGGAGATGTTGGTGAGGGATTCCTGGAAGATGCGGTAGATAATGACCTCCTGCTCTGTCGCCAGCAGTCCCTGAATTTCATCAATCTGCCAAGAACATTCCAGGTCATGGTGCTTGCAGAAAGACTCCAGGATATGCCTCACCGCCATTCCCAGTCCCAGATCCTGCAGGAGGGAAGGCATCAAGTCCCGGGAGAGGCGGCGCACGTTCTCTACGATCTCATTGATATAATCGAGCACCTGTTTACAACTTTCCCGCGCTTGCCACTGGTTTGCCGGCACCAGCTTCTCGATCTCACTCACCTGCAGCTTGAGCAGCATCAGGGATTGACCCAGATCGTCGTGCAGTTCGATGGCCAGGCGCTTCCGTTCCGCTTCCTGGGCATTGATCAGCCGGGAAGTCAGGTCGCGCAGTCTCTCCTCCGAGGTCTTGAGATCCGCCTCGGCCTGGCGCCGTAAAGCCTCCCGTTCCAGGGATTCCATGGCAAAGGATACGTCATTGGCCAGGGATTCCAGTAAGCTGACCTCCTCACCGGTGAAGAACTCCGGCGTACCCGCGTACATGGCCAGCACTCCCACTACCTTGCCGCCGATCCGCAGCGGAAAGGCCCCGGAAGAGCGATAACCCTGATTGAGGGCCTCTTCCCGCCAGGGGGCCATGCGGGGATCGTTGGCGATGTCGTTGCAGATCTCGGACCGGTTTTCCCGGACGGCGGTGCCGGTGGGGCCGCGGCTTTCCGGCCCTTCCCGGAAAGAGATGACGATGTTGTCCAGATACTCATCTGCCACGCCATAGTGGGACACGGCCTTGACGGCATTACCCTGGGCATTTACCATTCCCACCCAGGCCATTTTAAATCTCCCTTCCTCAACGGCAATGCGGCAGAACTCCTGAAAGAGCACCGTTTGGTCCTGAACCCGCACGATGACCTCGTTGACCTGGCTCATGAAGAGGTAAAGACGGCTGACAAAGGCAACCCGGGTTTCGGCCCGGAAGCGCATCAGGCCCTCGCCAATGGCCAAGGACAGGGACTCGACGGCTTCCTGGTCGGCCTGGGTGTATCCCCCGCCGGCCTTGTTGGCCAGGGCGATGAGACCGATGACCTTGCCGCCATGTCTGAGGGGCACCCCCAGGTATGAAGTTACGGGCGGATGTCCGGGAGGCAGCCCCGCGGCGGCGGGATGAGCGGCTGTATCGTTGGCAATGACGGCGTGGTCCTCGGTGATTACCTTCCCGATGAGTCCCCGCAGCCCCAGGTTGAACAGTTTGACTCTCTCTTGCCCGGGTTCCTTTAATTGGCAAGCGGCCCAACCCGGGTCGCTGAAGGCGGTGATATCCAGGTGGCCGGCCTGATTCATTTCCCCGATAAACCCAAAGGCGCTCCCGCTCAGCTCCTCCGCCGCCGTCAGGGAAGTGCGCCCCAACTCTTCTTCGGTCTCGCAGGTCAGGAACTCCCGGAAAACCCGGTTGATGGCGGACAGGACGGCGCTCTGCCTGAGGATGCCGGCCTGGGCGTCCTTGAGTCCCGAGATGTCCACCCCCATTTCCAGGATCAGGGGAGAGCCGTCCGCATCGGTGAAGGGGTGGTCATGGACCTGATAGTGGTTGCCGTCCGGCCCGGTCCATTCCCGGATCTGCGGCGTCTTGGTCTTGAAGACCTCCAGGGCATTGCAACCCTCGCAGGGAGAATCGATCCCGAACAAATATTCATAGCACCGCCGGTTTTCCGGATCTCCGAAGCGCCGGATAAACTCCCGGTTGGCAAAGGGTATGGTGCAATCGGGGCCGATCAGCGCCACATAAGCCGGAATCTTTTCCAGCATGTCGAGGAACCGTCGGCGCTCGGCTTCCAGGGCTTTTAGGGCCTGCCGGCGCGCGGTGATGTCAACCATGCTGGACCGGCTCATCAAATAATGGCCGGCCTCGTCTGTGACCGCGGTGGCGTTCAACAGCACCAGCAGAGTAGTGCCATCCCGCCGGAGCAACTCAAACTCCAGGTTGCTCACCCAGCCCCGCTCCTTGAAACCGGGGAAGCTTTTCCGGAAGGTTTCCCGACTGGCAGGGGTCAGGAGGTCGGCAAAATGCATCCCGCCCAGCATTTCCTCCCGGGTATAGCCCAGCCAGGCCCGTTCGGTGTTGTTAACCTGGACAAACCGGCCTTCCGAATCCAGGGAATGATACCCGCAGGGGGCGTTGTCGTAAAGGTCGCGCACTAGGGCCGTATGCTGCGCCAGGGCCTTTTCCGCTGCCTTCTTGACAGTGATGTCCTGGACGATGCCCAGGAAGTAGCCGGACCGGTCCCCGGGATTGATCGCGCTGACGCTGAGATCAATCCAAATGACCGTCCCGTCTTTGCGGATATTGCGTTCCTCTATCCGGAAGAGGTCAAGTTCACCGGTGAGAAACCGCTGCAGCGCCTCCTTATTTTTAGCCTGGTCGTCAGGATGGGCAATATCGGCGACGTTCATAGAGGCGAGTTCCTCACCGGAGTAGCCCATGATCTGGCAAAAAGCCTGGTTGACCCGCAGAATCCCCAGATTGTGGTCCACGATGATTGCACCCACGGGGGAGCGCTCGAAGGCGCTCCGGAAACGCGCTTCGCTCTGCCGGAGCCTCTCCTCTGTGGCGAGGCGCTCCTCCACTTCAAACTGAAGCTGTTCCACGGTCCGCCCCAGGTCGGCGGTCCGCTCCCGCACCCGCTGCTCCAGTTCGTCGTGGGCTCGCTTAAGCGCCTCCTCGGCCTGCTTGCGCTCGGAAATCACTTCAAAGAGGGCGACAAAATATTCCCGGCGAGGGCTGTACACCGATACCGAAAACCACATTTTTAGGGACTCAATATAGGTCTCAAACCGCTCGGGTTTGCCGGTTGAGGCCACCCGGCCGTAGATTTCTATCAGCTCCGGCTCAGACTCTCGCAGGCCGGGAATAACTTCGGAAACCTTTTTCCCCACCACGTTCTTTAAACCGGTCAAGTCTTCGAAGGCATCATTAACTTCAAGGTAAGTGAAATCCACCGGCCGACCTTGCTCAAAATGCATCTGGCAATAAGCAAAGCCGTTAAGCATGTTGCTGAACAAAGAATGATAATGTTCCTGGCTCTCCCGCAGGGCGGCCTCGGCCTCCTTGCGGGGGGTGATGTCCTCCGTGATGCTGATAATACCCGCGAACGTGCCGGCCTCGTCATACATGGGGGCCACCGAAAGGCTGAGGTCGATCAGGGAGCCGTTCTTCCTCAGGCGGCGCCGTTCAATGCCGATGAACCGTTCCCCCTGACTCGCCCGCCGGAGAAGTTCTCTGGCTGTCTCCATTTCTTCCGGGGGTACCATGGGGATTTTCCTTCCCACCAATTCGGCGACATTCCAGCCGAACATCCGCTCACACGCCGGGTTGCACCTCAGGATAGTCCCTTCCTGGTCAAGGTGCATGATGGCCAGGGGGGAGTCCTCGAAGAGGGCTGACAATTGGGCGTTGGCAGTCCGCAGCGCCTCCTCAAACCGTTTCCGGGGGGTGATGTCAGTAATGAAGGCATAATAATAGGAGGGCTGGCCTTGCTCGTCCCGGCGCAGGTGCACCAGCAATTCCACCGGCACCAAGGAGCCGTCTTTGCGCCGGTATGCCTTTTCATAGCGTACCGACCGACCCGTGCGCTGCAGTTCTTCGAGATTGGCGGCTTCGTGCTCCCGCCATTCCGGCGGCGTGATATCGGTCACCCAGTTGAGCGCGGCAAATTCTTCCTGGCTGTATCCCAGGAGTTGCGCGAACGCGGCATTACTCAAACGCAAGCGTCCATCCGGGAGTCCCACCCCAAAGGGTTGAGAAGCATTCTCCAGCAAATCCGCCAGAAATGCTGCCTCACTTCGGCTCGCCTCCAGGCTGGCGGTGCGCTCCTGGACTAACTGTTCCAGGTGGTCCCGGTGTTGGAGCAGCTCCCCTTCCAAGGCCCGAAGATTAGAGATGTCCGTCGCCGTCACCCGGCACAGGGTCCGTCCCTCGGCGTCCCGCCAGGGAATGCCGTCCAGGCGGGCCTCCACCTCTCCGAACCTGCCTGTGAGTCTGACCTGGCAGCTCTGGCGATCCTGGTTTTCCAGGACCTGCGGCAGGAAACGGTTAAAGACCCCCGTATCTTCCCGAAGCACGAACTGCAGGAGGAGTTTCCCGATGAGATTGCCCCGCTCCACCCCCAGCAGGCTGGCCGCAGTGAGGTTGGCCTCCAAAATCCTGCCGGAGTCGTCCAGGGTGAAGTAGCTTACCGGAGCGAAATCGTAGAGGTCGCTGTAGCGGCCCCGGGCCTCCTCCAGATTGACCTGGGTCTGGCGCAGTTCCTCGTTCTGAATCTCCAACTCCACCTGGTACACCCGGAGTTCTTGCACCAACCGGCGGATTTCCTCCGGGGTCAGCTCGGCCAGCGCTGCCTCTTCCCCCTGCAGTTGTTTTTCCGCTCGGCGCCGCAGCGCGGTTTTTTCCCCGGACTTGGTTTTCTGGTCTGCCATGATCGCTGTCCTCAGGGTGGTTTTGCCCGCTAGCGATTAAAAGAGAAAATGCACGCCAAGACCTTCAAGGGGTCAGCGGCGGCGCTTCCCCTCCCTGGCCGGAGGTTGCGTCCCCGAAGGTCTCCGGGGTCTCCGGTCCCCCTGCCAAGGCCTCGATGCCCGCCACCGGCAACGGCTTGGTCTCGCACCCGTTTTTGGCCTCCGCCATTTTCTTACCGGTCGTTGCCTCTTTCATGGCAAGCTCCTCGGTGGGGCTGGATCACCTGGTTGCTTCAAAGTTAAATTCGTGTTCACGCATAAGAACTGAGAGGCAAGATTGAGGCTGGGCGGGGTTCCGGGCCGGTCAAACCGCGTCAACGGACTGGCAGAAGGCGCAGCAATGGCCACCAGGCGCCATCTTGAAAATTAATATACCATGAATACCAGAATTATTCTAACGATTTCAGAAGATTATTCAAAGTGCAAACCCGCGGCAAGCTCCCGGAAGGCGGGCTATTATGCCTGAGAAAAATAGGCTTTTCTGCCTTGGGCGGCGGACACCTCGGGAACCCGGTCGTCCGGGTTAGGTCAAGCTCCCTTTGAAGAGAGGGCAGGATGCCCCTAAACACTCCCGGTTCTGGTGGGCCTGGCCGCAGACCAGAGAAGCCTCGGCCCGCAAGGTTAGGGGGAGAAATTCCCGGGAAAGCTCGGCGGCTTTGCGCAAGGCCAGCCAACACTCCCGCTGGCAGCAACGGGCCGCCTGCACGGGGGTCAGTTCCTGAAGCACCGCTTGCATGACCAGGCCCACCTGTTGCCGTTCATGGGGCTTGAGCGGGTTGGCTTCCAAAAGCAGGCTGAAGGCGATGCCCACTCCGGCGGCGGCGCCGCACACTCCCGTGAAGGCACAGACGCCGCCCGGCACGGCCTGGCCGCGGTCGAGGGCGGTGCGCAGCATTTCCGGGGAAACCTCGCCGCCCAGGTTCCGATACGTGGCCAGAATGACTCCGGGCACCAAAAAATGGTGCTCCGGTCCATGCAGGGGGATGGCCGGATGACTGCGGATTTCCTGAAGCAGGGCAATGAGATCGGTCTCGGCGGTGGCCAGGCAGATGTGTTCAATCAGGGCCCGGCCATCCCGGGTGTGGCAGGCATCACAGACAAAGTGGCCCTGCTCACAGACCGCGTTGGCCGGGAAACTTTCTGGCAATAAACACAGCGCCGGCCGGTTTCCACCGGGAGATACGCCAGGGGCGCGCCGCACACCAGACAATCGGCCTGATGCTTAGGCAATGGCGGTATCCCGAGTCCGGCAGCTTGACCCGGGCCAACGTGCGCCGGTTGCGGTTCCGGAGCCTGGCAGCAGGAATATTCCGCCCCTGCCGCCACGGGTGCCCCGGGATCGGCCGGCGCCGCACAGCAGGCCGGGGCCTCCATGTGCAGATTCGTGACGACGCCGTCCCGGTTAAAGATGAACAGATCGCTGGAATCTCACGGGAATTTCCTCCCAGGTGACTTCACGGGTAAGCCCCACCGGCAGCAATTCCCCTGTGGCAGTCACCAGGGCCTGATGCGGCCCCCGGTACATGACCTGGACAGCCGCGCCGGACGCGGGCCGGCGGGCCTCATAGGTCAGGGAAAAAAATTGCTGCCCCTGGACCACCCGGTAGGGGAAGCGTTTCAGCATGCGGATGGCCATGAACCCGGATTCTTCCAGGATGCCCACCAGGTCCCGCTGGGTCAGGGCCCCGGCGATACACTCGCCACGCAGGACGTCGTCGTTTTTGATAGCCGGGTCGGGTTCAGTTTCACAGACCACGTCGGAAATAACCAGGCGGCCGCCGGGTTTCAGCACCCGGAAAATTTCCCCGAAGGTGCGCCGCTTGTGGCTGGAGAGATTGATCACACAGTTGGACAGGACGGCGTCCACGGACTCTGGCCGGCCATCGGCAAATCTTCCAGGTAGCCCTTGCGGAAATCCAAATTGTGATATCCCAGGTTGGCGGCCACCCCCGCCGCGCCCTTTCCGGCCAGGGCCAGCATGGAATCCAGCATATCCACCCCGATAACCCGGCCCGGCGCTCCTACCAGGCGGGCCGCGATGAAGCATTCCACCCCGGTGCCGCAGCCCAGATCAAGGACGGTTTCTCCGGGGCGCAAGCCGGCATCCAGCACCGGGCTGCCGCAGCCGTAACTGCGCACCCGGGCGGCGGCGGGGAGGTGCGCGATGGTTGCTTCCGGATAACACACCGGGTTGAGGATGTCCTCTTTGGTAGTTTCGGCGGCTGCATGGTAAAACTCCTGCACCACGGTGCGGCTATCCGGGGCGGCGGTGGCCAGAAGACAGTTCGTGTGGGTGAGAGCCACCGGCCCATGGGCGCCGCAGCTTTCCAGGATGTCTCCCATTTTGAGGCGGAGCCGCGGCGGCCCAGCAGCCGGCTGACGGGCCGCCTCCCGGGCAATGAGCCAAAGGGCCAACTGTTCATGCAGAGGCAAGTAGGGGTCCAGTCCGACAAACTCACCCCCGTGGAGATAACTGTGGTCCGGGTCGCCGCCGCCTAATAAAAAAGCCCAGGGGGAGGAGAGCTGGCGGACGGTTGACCGCCTCAGTCCTTCCAGAACGGGGCTGAGGCGCCAGGCCTGCTCCAGGCCGCCCTTCTGGGGGTCGGTGGCCAGATTCTCCACTCCCACCAGCGCCGGGGAGGGATACAATTTCCCGTCCGGACCCACCGCCAGAGTCTCCCAACCGCTGCTGGCGCCGTCATGAATGGTGCCGCAGGGGGCAAAAATCTGAGAGCGCAAGGCCTCCAGATTGTCAATACTGATACCTGCCTGTGCGGCCCTTTCGGCCGCCTGCAGCACTGCCGGAAAAATGACACCAGGTTCCACGAACTGCGCCGCGGCGCCGCGGCCCCGGACAAAATACCACATAAAATGAAGATTGGCCGCGCCGGCTTGCGGCCGCAAAATCCACCACCGCCGGCAGGTCCTGAACGTTTTGCGCGGTGACGCATATCGAGAGCGTATAAGGAAACCGGCGGGATTTTAGCCAGCCCACGTTATCTCTGAGTCTGGCGAAAGAACCCTTCCCGCGGATATGGTCATGATTTTTCTCCAGGCCGTCCAGGCTGACCTGAAGATGAAAACGGTCAACGGGCCAACGCCCCAAGGCCCCGGCATATTCCTTGAGCAAGGTGGCGTTGGTGAGCACCACCACGTGGGCGCCGGCATAGCCCAGTAAATGGTCCACGATCGCCTCGAACTCCGGGTGGAAGAGGGGCTCGCCGCCAGTCAAAGCAAACACCCGGCAGCCCAAGCCGGCGGCCTCTGCGGCCAGTTCCCGGAGGGCTGCGGCCGGCATCTCCGCCCTCTCGCTGGGAGAGGAGGCAAACAGACAATGACGGCAGGCTTGATTACAGCGATTGGTGAGATGGAACCAAAGTTCCCGCAGATGCTCAAGCCGCAAGACTTCGGCCCGCCCAGGATAGCAAGACTCAGTCCCATCAGGGAGGCGCAGCAAAAAGCGGCGGGCCTCAATATTCAGGTTTTTAGCGTCACCCTGGCGGTATTCTCTCAGGATTCGGTCTCCCGCCTCATTGGGCACAAACCAGTCGGGCTTAGCGCCGCGGATATAAATTGGCATGCCATTGAAGTTCACTCTGGTCCAGAGACTTCTATCAAAAGCCATGATTACTCCCTATATAGTAATTCGTTGCTATTACAGGTGGTTATCGGATAATTTGGTTATATAAAACGTATAATTCTCTGCGATTAAATTTCTCTGCTTTACAAACCTTTGGTCAAAATCTATTATACCCTTACCACCTGGACCGAACAATCTGATCTTAATCTCCTTTGACGGGATTCCCCGACAGCCTCGAACTTGGAACTGCTTTATCCAAAAGGGGTTACTGGTGGAGGTGCTCCTCTCATGGACCTCGGCCAAAGCCCGGTGGCGGCGAAGATTATTTTTTTGGACCGGGTTAATTAAGATGAATACTCAGGGGTAAGCCCGGTTCACCGATTGGCCAGACGCCAAATAACCCGGGAGGATAAGCCCTGTGCAAGAGATACAAGCATGGGCACACCCATGAGGGAATGACTCATAACCACGGTGACCCTGAACAAACTCACAAGGGGATCATATCTTGATCTTCCTGAATATTTTGGTAAGCTTAGCTTATTGGTGAGGCATTTGGCAGTCGGCGAAGTCTCTTGAGGTCAACCGGAAGTCCGTTGACAAGAAGGCTCAGGTAAAATTTGGGGAGGGCGGAGGGGAGAAGCCCCACCCTGCCCGACTTTCAAATTTATCAGGAGGAGATTTCTACCACCGGGCGGATGAGTTCAATGATGGTGAGTTCTTGACGTAACGGTTGGGAGTGTGATCATGAGAAGGTCAGGGGCTCTCCCGTCCAAGTGATGCTCAGGATTGACTATCAGGTTGTGGAAAAACTATTCACAGTGGGTCGCGTTACCCCGCCAATGAGCTAGAATCTTGACCCATAAAGCGTGATGAAGACAGAAGCCATGCGGGGCGAAGACATCCATCAGGACTCCATGTTCAGTAACCTGTTTCCGGAACCCCGGGTTCCTAAAGACCATCCGCCGGGACCGCTCCGGCAGAAAGTGAACCGGGCCTTGCGGGAACTCTCTCAAGACTTTCAGGCCATCTACTCCTCGGAGGAACGCCCCTCCATCACGCCGGAGAAATTGCCGCAATCTTTGCTCCTGCGGGTGTTGTACACCATCCGCAGCGAGCGCCTGCTCATGGAACAACCGGATTACCACCTCCTGTTTCGCTGGTTCGTGTGCCTGTCCATGGATGACAAGGTGTGGGACCATTTCGTCTTCTCCAAGAATCGGGGCCGTATTCTCCATTCGGACCTGGCCGCGCCCGCTTTCGGACGCATCCACCAGCAGGCGGCCCAGAATTGCAAGGGGGGTTCCTCGGCCATCGATGGCCAGACCACCGGCTACCCGGGCTATGCCGTCAGTCAACGCCTGCGCAAACGGGTGGAAGAAATCTTCGGCTGGATTAACACCGCGGGCAATCTCAGTAAGACTCGTTACCGAGGCCTGGAACGGGTGGGCTGGATGTTCACCCTCACCGCCGCGGCTGACAATCTGGTGCGCATACACAACGTGAAGGCCGCGGTATCTCCGTGAACCGCCAAAGTCCCCGGGAAAGGGGTAGTTCACCCGGTAACCGGCAAATGTAGGAGGAAACAGCCCAGATCGCTCAGCGAATTTACCCATAATAGCGGTGTCGAGTTTATCCTGAAAAGGGAGAAACAACTTAATTTTATTAGTTTTTTAACAGCCTGTTAGTAACCGCGAACGCGGTTAGCGGTGACGCAACGAGGCGGAGGCCATGATGCAAAAGCATATTCTTGATAAATTTTTTAAGCCGGAATCAATTGCCATTGTCGGGGCCAGTGCCAAGGAGAACAGTATCGGCCGTATCCTGATAGATAATCTGCGCAAGGACGGCTTTTCCGGGTCTATTTATCCCATCAACCCAAAGCATGGAGAAATCCTGGGGATTCCAGCTTTTCCGTCGATCACGGCCGCGCCAGCCGGCATCGATCTGGCCATCGTGGCCGTTCCCATTAAAGGGGTGCCGGAGGTCATGAGGGAGTGCGGCCGGGCCAAGGTTGCCGGGGTAATCATCATCTCTGCCGGCGGCAAGGAAGTGGGCGAAGAGGGAACGAAGATCGAAGCCGAGATCCATGCGGCGGCTCAGGCTGGCGGCGTTCGCTATCTCGGGCCTAACTGCATGGGGCTTCTGTGCCCCCACTCTCACCTCAACGCCAGTTTTGCAGCGCATTCGGTGCGGCCCGGGAGTGTGGCCCTGCTCTCCCAGAGCGGGGCCATCTGCAGCGCCATCCTCGACATGGCCGAAGCCCAGAATATTGGCTTCAGCCATTTCGTCAGCATCGGTTCCATGGCGGACCTCGATTTTGCCGAAATGATCGACTACCTGGGCAACAATGACCAGGTGCGCAGCATCCTCATTTACATGGAAAGCCTGACGCACCACCGCCGGTTCATGAGCGCCGCCCGTTCGGTATCACGAGTGAAACCCATCATCGTGGTGAAGTCAGGCCGGAGCGAAGCCGCCGCCCGGGCCGCGACCTCGCATACCGGCGCCCTGGCCGGCGAAGACGAAGCCTATAATGCGGCGTTCCGGCGGGCCGGCATCATTCGGGTGGACACCATCGCTCAGCTCTTTAACTGCGCCGAGGCTTTGGGCAAAATGGACCGGCCCCTGGGAGCAAATCTGGCCATCATTACCAATGCCGGTGGACCGGGGGTGATGGCGGTGGACGCCTTCAGCAAATGGAGCAAATGGGAAGTGGAACCGGCCACCTTGAGCCCTGAAACCCTGGAGAAGCTCGATTCCGTTATGCCGCCGCATTGGAGCCGGAACAATCCGGTGGATATCCTGGGGGATGCGCCGCCGGAGCGATATTTAGCGGCGGTGCAGGGCGTCCTGGCCGCTCCGGAAGTTTCCGGCGCCCTGGTCCTCCTTTCTCCCCAGGCCATGACCGACCCCACCGCCGTGGCCGAGATCCTCGCCCCGGAGGTCAAAAAACAAGCCAAGCCCCTCTTTGCCGTCTGGATGGGGGCCAATGACGTGGCCCCGGGGATTGCCGTATTAAATACGGCCGGTATTCCCACCTTCGAAACCCCCGAGGAAGCGGTAGATACCTTCATGGAGATGTACTCCTACACCCGTAACCTGGAACTGCTCCAGGAAACGCCACCCCGGCTGCCTGCTGATCTGAAGGTGAACACGAACCAGGTCCGGACTTTCATCGACGAGTGCTTAAAGCGCCAAACGCTGCTCCTGACTGAAGTGGAAGCCAAGGCGATTCTCTCGGCTTATGGCATTCCGGTAAATCCCACCGTGACTGCTTCCTCCGCCGAAGCGGCAGCCGCCGCAGCCAAAAAGCTCGGGTTCCCGGTGGTGGCGAAAATTCACTCTCCGGAAATTTCTCATAAGTCGGATGTCGGTGGGGTAAGGGCCTTTCTCAAGAGTGAAGAAGAAGTGGCGGCCGCTTTTGAGGACATGGTCAGCCGGGCCCGGGCTGCTATGCCCGATGCCAGGATCTTTGGCGTGACCGTTCAGACCCAGGTGGAAAAATCGCCCCTGGAACTGATTTTAGGGGCCAAGAGAGACCCTCAGTTCGGGCCATTGCTGCTTTTCGGCCTGGGGGGGATTCTGACCGAAGTCCTTCACGAATCGTCCGTGGACCTTCCCCCCCTCAATCTGCTGCTGGCCCGGCGGCTTATGCAGCGGACCCGCTTCTATAAGGTTCTTCAGGGGTACCGCAACATCCCGAGCGCTAATCTGGGCCTTTTGGAAGAGGTTTTGGTGCGCCTCTCCCAGCTCGTGGAGGACTTCCCGGAGATCATTGAACTGGACATTAACCCCCTGTTGATCAGCAATGGCCGCCCGGTTAGTGTGGATGCCAGGATTCTCCTGGAACCGAGCACCGTACCGGCCCCCCGGCACCTGATCATCGCCCCCTACCCCAACCAATATGAAAGCACCTGGCTCTTGGAAGACGGCACGCCGCTGTTGCTGCGGCCCATGAAACCGGAAGACGAATCCCTGGTAGCCGAATTTCTCAGCAACTGTTCGGAAGATACCATTTATTTCCGCTACTTCAAGCTGATCAAGAAGTGGACCCATGAGATGCTCGTCCGCTTTACCCAAAACGATTACGACCGGGAGCTGGGCCTGATGGCCATCGGCCTGCCGCCGGGTCCCGAGGTCATGATGGGAGTGAGCCGCATGGTGATGACCGCGGACCGCTCCACGTCAGAATTCGCCGTGATCGTGGCGGACGCCTATCAGGGCAATGGCCTGGGTGAAAAACTCCTCGAGCGGGTCATTGAGATTGCCCGGGACAATGGGGTCAAGATGCTCCATGGTGATGTCCTGGCCACCAACCTGGTTATGCTGGGCCTCATGAAAAAAATGGGGTTTGACATCCAGGCCTTCGATGACGGGGTGAGGCGCGTGGAGATGACCTTGGATTAAAGCCAGGGGTTGGCAAGAATGGCAAAGGAAAGCTCTGTCTGCCTAAACGAGCGGATAGAGCTCTTCCGGAGCATCCCTGGTATCGATAGGGAACTGCGGCTGGAATAGCAGGACGTGTGCCACTCGAGGTTAAGCCCGTCCTGGCCCGCCCGGGTTGAAAGCGGCGGGCCAGTATGGGTTGGGGATCGATCAGCCGCCTTTCACGCCCTTGGCGATGCGGTCGCCGATCTCCTTATCGATGTTGCGCCAGTATTCGAAGGCCCGCTGGAGCACGGGCTCGGTCACGCCCTGCTTGAGGTGTCCGACGACGTTGGACACCAGCCGGTCGCGTTGCGCGTCGTTCATGACCTGGCGCACCAGGGTGCCGGGCTGGCCGAAGTCGTCGTCATCCTTGCGCAAGGTGTAGGCGGCGCGGATGAATTCGCCGCTGGCACTCCAGACGGCCGCCTCGGGATACCGCTCGGGGTCGGCCTTGGGGCCGCCCTTGGAGTTGGGCGCATAGACCGGATCGGAGACGTTGTCAATCCGCATCCTCCCCCCCTTGCTGTAGCTGTGCACCGGGCTCTTGGGCCGATTGACCGGGATCTGCTTGTAGTTGACCCCCAGGCGGGCGCGGTGGGCGTCGGAGTAGGACACCAGGCGGGCCAGCAGCATCTTGTCCGGGCTGGGACCGATCCCCGGTACAAGGTTGTTGGGTTCGAAGGCCGCCTGTTCGATTTCGGTGTGGAAGTCTGACGGGTTGCGGGTCAAAGTCAGCCGGCCGACCTCGTGCAGCGGGTAGTCACTGTGGGGCCACACCTTGGTCAGGTCAAAGGGGTTGAACCGGTAGGTCTCGGCCTCCTTGAAGGGCATGATCTGCACCTTCAGCGTCCAGCTGGGGTAATCTCCGCGCTTGATGGCCTCATGCAGATCGCGGCGGTGGTAGTCGGCGTCCTCGCCGGCGATGCGGTCGGCGTCCTCCTGAGGGAGGAAGTCAATGCCCTGGTCGGTCTTGAAGTGGTACTTCACCCAGAAGCGCTCGCCTTGGGCGTTGACCCACATATAGGTGTGGCTCGTGTAGCCGTTCATGTTCCGATAGCTCTTGGGGACGCCGCGATCACTCATCAGGATGGTGACCTGATGGGCGGTCTCAGGCGACAGGGTCCAGAAGTCCCATTGCATATCATTGCAGCGCAGGCCGCTTTCCGCCCGGCGCTTCTGGGAGTGGATGAAATCCTGGAACTTCATGGGGTCGCGCACGAAGAAAACCGGCGTGTTGTTGCCCACCATGTCGTAATTGCCCTCGGTGGTGTAGAACTTGAGCGCAAAGCCGCGCACGTCTCGCCAGGTGTCGGGACTGCCGCTTTCGCCAGCCACCGTGGAGAACCGAGCCAACACTTCGGTCTTCGTGCCCGGTTGGAACAGCGCCGCCTTGGTGTGGGCGCTGACGTCCTGGGTCACCTGGAAGGAGCCGAAGGCCCCGGAACCCTTGGCGTGGGGCTGGCGGTCCGGAATCATTTCCCGATTGAAGTTGGCCATCAGCTCCATGAGGTAATGGTCCTGCATAAGGATAGGACCATCGGGCCCCACAGTGAGAGAGTGCTCGTCGCTGGCTACGGGAATCCCCGCATCGGTTGTGGTGAATTTTTTGTCGTCGTCTTTCATCGTAAAACCTCCTTTGTGCGTTGTGCGGTGCCCTCAAAGTAGCCCGGTACCCGCACCCTTGGCAGGCGCTACTCGTTCGGCAAGGCGCTCTCACAGTGCGCCAACTTCTCAGGGAGTTGCACGTCTTGCCTCAGGACGGGCCTGGGCGCGGTTGCGGTGAGGCTGTGGTGAGCTTCGGCCATGGGAATCTAACAGCGTTATGAAGGTCTGTCTGTTCTCACTCATCCTCCCTATTCAGGCGCTTGCCCTGCCTTCTGACACGTGGGGCAAAGGCCGAAAAAATTCAACTGCTGATGAGTGATCTTATAGCCGGTCTGCCGGGCTATTTCTTGAGAAATACCAGCCACGGCCTCGAACTCTGGATCAAGGATCTGGCCGCAGTTGTCGCAAATAACATGGGGGTGTGGATAGGGTTTATTGCCATCGTAACGGCTGCCCACGCTGGCAAAATTAAGCTCCAGGACCTCCCCCATATTCTTTAGCAGGCTTAAAGTCTTATAAATTGTGGCCAGGCTGGTTGTGGGGTAATCGACTTTAATCTGTTCGTAAATCTGCTCCGCGCTCGGGTGTCCTTCGCTCTTGGCTAAGATCCGCAGCACAGCCAGGCGCTGAGGTGTAAGGCGGCACCCTTTATCCTTCAGCATGCTAACCATTTGTTCCAGGCGCTTTTGAGGATCAGCCAATATTCTTCCCAATACTTTTAGTCTATAAATAATTACTATCAATTAGATGTCAAGGCTCTGCTAACTTTTCTGCATGAAAGAATCCACTCATGAGGTCATGCGGGAACGACGGTAAATTGCGGGGCGTAACGTTTCATGCAGTCCGGGTCTTGGCGCGGCAGGGTCCGAACTCTCTGATGCCGCACGTGGATCAGGAGTTCTTCCTTGACATTGAGCAGCCGTCCGTTCCCCCAAGGTCTGGGCAATCGCCCGAGGATTGGGGGCCGTCGCTCCAAGCGTCGATGATTCTGGCGATCAGCTATTCCCCTTGCAGCACCTCCTGCAGGCTTGCGTCGAAATCCACAGCCTTGGATCGGTCCCCGGGAAAGTCTTTCTCCGCAGGCCTTCTCAAGCTCACCCTCGGAACGCACCGCACACGGGCCCGATGCATGGTGCGCCTCCCGGGCGCTCTCGGTAATCTAAGCCGGGGCCAGGCGAGGCAGAGTAAAAAAGAACGTCGCCCCCTGCCCTTCCCGGCTATCCACCCAAATGCGGCCGGCATGGGCGTCGATGATGCGTTTGACAATGGCCAGGCCCAGCCCTGAGCCGCTTTCCTCCCCGGCGCTTTTTCCCCGATAAAGCAATTCAAACAGGTGGCCCTGGTCTTGGAGCGCAATGCCGGGTCCCTGGTCTTGCACCGAGAACTGCACCTCGGATTCGAGACCGCGGACCGCCAGACTCACCAGGCTCCCGGGTGGGGAATACTTCACGGCGTTTTCCAAGAGGTTGGACAAGGCCCGCTGCAGCAAGAGGGAATCGGCCTGGAAGACCAGGGGTTCCGGGGGAAACTCGGTTTGCAGGTTCACCCCCTTGGCATCGGCCAGAGGTTGAATCTGAGCAACAGCCTCCTGACATTCCTCTTCCACCTGGATGGCGCTGGCCAGGGGGGTGATGAGGTGGAGGTCCAGCCGGACATACTCCAGGAAGTTATTAATCAGCTTTTCCAACCGGGCGATTTCCCGGGTGGTGGTCTCCACATACGCCGCCTGGGCTTCGCCAAGTTCGCCCACTTTGCCCTGGGCCAGACGCCTCAAGAGACCGGCCACCGCCACCACCGGGGTTTTTAGGTCATGGGCGAACATGCCCACCAACTGGCGGCGTTCATTCTCCAGACGTTTAAATAAGCCGATATCCCTAAAGCTCTCCACGCCCCCCAGGAGGTTCCCCTGATCATCCCGCAAGGCGGCCGCCGCCAGCATTACTTCGATGTCTTGCCCCTGGCGGTTCTTTAAAACCGCTTCCCGCGTGACCACCTGACCGGAATTCATGGCGGTTTTCAGGGGACATTCCTGGCCGCATAAACTGCTGCGCAGCACCGCGCCGCAATGTTGCCCCAAGGCTGCCTCCCGAGTCAGTCCGGTCAACTCTTCCCCGGCCCGATTCAGGTCCGTGACGCACAACTGCCCGTCCACCGTGATAATGCCATCAGGCAGGCTCTGGATGATAAAATGTGACCAATCGCTGGTTTCGTGCATCGGGAACCCGGGAACCTGAGAAGGCGTCCATTCCCCGGGTTTGCGGGGAACGGACGCCTTGGGGTTAGGGTTGGGCGGCCTCCAGTTCCTCGAGACGTTTCTGGACAGCCTCTAATTCCCTCTTCAAAGAGCTTGCTTCAGCTCTGAGGGCCGCGGCGTCATCGGGGAGAGGGCCAGCCGCAACCGGCCCCGCTCCGAAGGAGCCAAAGCCGCCGGGGTAATATCCCCGGCGCCGGCCGGCCCCAAAGCCCTGGCCCTGGACGCAGGGAACCAGGCCCCGACCCGGGCCGCGGCCGCGGCGTAAACCCGCACCGCAGGGACCTCGGCCCCCACCGGTGCCGGATCCCCGCCCCCATGGTCCTGTCGCATCGTAACGCGGCATAATCATTACCTCCTTGCCCTTGCCGGGCTTCCTGGGAAATCGATCAATTATCGTCCATAAACTGGTGACATCGTTCACGAAGGTTTAATCATTGCTCTCTGACAGAGGGCTCAGTTCCTACTCCGGTTTGCTGCTCCGGCACCTGAACCCGGGGCAACCGGCCGCGGCATCGCTTCAGGTGGGCGCACACCCGCAGGTTAAATCCTCCGGGGTTTTCCCGGTGCGCCGCGGGTCCGCCTCGAGAGATAATCCGTCTACCAGTGCCCCACTTTGTTTGGCGCGGTCGCCGGGGCCAGTTTGCCCTGGGAGTAGTGCTGCACCGCCTCCCTTACCGACCCCGACACCCCCAGGATCACCGGGATGCCGGCAGCCTGCAGCGTCTGGTAGGCCTTGGGGCCGCAGTTGCCCGTGAGCACCACCATCGGCCCGCATTTGGCGACCAGGGCCGCCGCCTGGATACCGGCCCCATGCGCTCCTCGGAGGCTTTCCTGGTTGCTCACCACCTCGAATTCCAGGGTATCTGGGCGGACGAGAAGAAAATACGGCGCCCGGCCGAACCTGGGGTTGACTCCAGCGTCCAGTTCAGGACCGCTGGCACTTACCGCTATTTTCATCGTTCCTCCTGAATGCTCCCTGCCAACTCGCAGGCAAGCTTTCCCCCGGACGGGAGGGGTTGAGGGAGGAGGTGGTTATCCATGCCGAGTAAAATCCTCAGATAACCGGCCCTCCCGCCCAGCGGGGGAAAGTTTAGGTTGCGGCGGCCAGTCGCCATCTCCCGGCAGGACCGCCCTAACGGTCCGGCACCTGAGCCCGGCTCATCAAACCTGGGCGGATTAGACCCACACCGCCGGGTGATTCAGCACCCTCTTCCGGCAACCTCTTGCCCATGGTTATTATCAAGTATTGTGCCAAGGACGGTTCACCCCGCTCATCTGGCCCGGTTGCGGCGTCAAGGCCGGTGGCAGTAATCCGGCCCCTGCAAATTGGGGACATAATGCACCCATTGCTTGGCTCCATGGCGTCAAATTGTTCCCATTAGGCCAGGAGAGGATTTGAGAAGCGTCTCGGCGATTTTTATCTGCGAAGTCAGTCCAGACGCTTTGGAACGGCAAGAGGTTGGCATTAAGGCCGTCCACGGCCGGACGCTGATCTGGGGTCTCCGTTACATCATCCCATAGCGCCCAGCACCTTCTTCAGCATGAGCAGCAGCTCGGCGGCATCGCCCTCACCGGGCTGGCCCGGCAGCCGCCCCAGCACGCCCAAACCTTCGCTGGCCTCGTGGAACTCCTCCTCGGCCCGCGGGGACGCCACCACCGTGTTCACCAGGGCATTGACCCTGAGCAGCTTCTGCACCAGTTCCAGGGGCTCGTAGTCCTGAAGACCGGTGTCAATGATGACCAGATGGGGGGCAGAGGCCTGGGCCGTCTCCAGGGCCTCGGCTCCGGAGCCCAGGCGCTGAAGGCTCACCTCCGGGTCTGACGACAAAGCGGCTGCAAAAGCCTGCATGGCTTGAGGGCGGGCGGTGGCGAGAATAATGCGCAACAGGGAAAAACCTCTTAGCGAACGGGGATTGGCACCCCGATCAGGGCGCCAATCTCCGCGTGGCAAGGTTTATGAAGAGGAGCCGCTTGGTCCTGCCGAAGCAACCCTCTGATAGTAATCGGCAATAGCCTCTCCCAACGTGTTGACCGCCAAACGGGCGCAGTGTAAATGGTCTGCCGGCAGGCCCCCCAGGGCCTCGGCCACATCGTCGGGCTCCAGTTCCAGCGCCTGGTCCAGGTCCCGGCCCTTGGCCAACTCGCTCATGGCGCTGGCGCAGGCCAGGGTATAGACGCACCCCTGGGGGAACACCTTAATAGCAGCGATGGCGCCTGACTCGATCTTGAGAGCCACCACCATGGAATCTCCGCATTGACCTACTGCGGCGCCCTGTCCGCTGGGATTTTCCAGTGAGCCGATATTTTGGGGATATCGAACCACATGGAGAAACTGCTTCCCAACCTCACCCGGCCGGGGAAAATCGTCATCAGACACGCGTTGCCCCTTTCCTGGTGATCAGATTATTTCCGTCTGCGGGGCCCCGCCGCCGCCGCCGCAGGTAAAATCGGTGCTAAATTGCGGCAGTTTGCCCTGCAAGAGGGCCTCCACCGCCTCGCCCACGGTTTGGACGCCGTTGCCATAGAGCACGTGGATTCCCACCTGATTAAACCCCATGAGGGGCCGCATGCCCATGCCGCCGGCGATGAGGACCTGTACACCGTTTTGGGACAGATGATTGACCGGGGCCATGCAGCCGCCTTGCTGGTGCGGCACGTTGGGCAGGGTGGCAACTTCCTGCACCTGGCCTTCGGTGATTTTCACCAGGGTGTAAAGGTCACAATGGCCGAAATGGGCCCCCAGCGCGGCATCGAGCCCGCCGGGATGATTTGAGGGAACAGCAACAATCGTACTATTCACCGTAATCTCCTTCTCTGTTTTATGTGAACATGTAGCGCCGGCGCTCTCGCCGGCCTGGGCCGCCAGCCGCGGCCTGCAGCGCACTTCGTTCCGCAACCATTGTTATAAGAGCAATCTTCATGCCACTTCCTCGCACCTCGAGGCAAATGCCGAGATCCACAGGGGAGACTCAGAGGATAACCACATTTTTCCCTTTTACCGCCCAGATTAGAGGGCCTGCCTGGGGAGACCGCAAATTAAAAAAGCCCTAACAAGGCTTTATTGGGAACAATATGCATCTATCTTCCTAAATTATGGGGTTAGATTGTTCCCTAATTGTGAAATGCAGGAATGCTTCGGTAGGGAGAGAGCTGCCTTGAAGAAGGGAAAATCAGGCCTCGCTGCGCCCGCACCTCGGGCGTGAGACTGGAGACCGCCTGGTTCTCCACTTCGTCCACATAGCGTCCCAGGAGTGCGGCCAGCCAGCGGCCAGAGGCCGCCGCCTGATTATCAAGAGCTGAACTCATGAGACCTGAATTGTTTTATTTTTCAGCTTTCTCGGCCGGGTTAAGTCCGTACCGGATGATCTTGCGGCGCAACGTATTTTTATCGATGCCCAACTCTCTGGCGGTGGCCAGGCGCCGCCATTGGTGCCGTTCCAGCGCCTCCCACAAGGCCCTGGCCTCTATTTCCCCCAGGGTCACGCCGGTGTGCGGCAGGCCAAGGCGGTATTCGACACCTAAATGTTCCGGCAGATGCTGCGGCTGAATAAGTCCCGAGGGGCAGAGGATGAAGGCGTGTTCGATGGCGTTTTCCAGTTCCCGCACATTGCCTGGCCAGTCGTGGCGCATGAATATGCTGAGGGCCGCGTGACTCAATCCGATGATTTTTTTGTCTCGAAGCCGGTTAAACCGCTCAATGAAATGTTGGGCCAACAACGGGATGTCTTCCCGGCGCTCAGCCAGCCGGGGCAGCGTCAGCTTCACCACATTGATGCGATAGTAGAGATCCCGGCGGAACTCCCCCCGCTCCACGAGTTCGGACAGATCCCTGTGGGTCGCGGTGACAATGCGCACATCCGCTTTAACGCTCCGGGAGGCGCCCAGGGGCATGAAGGCCTTATCTTCGAGGACCCGGAGCAACCGCACCTGCAAGGCCGGTGACGTGTCGCCGATTTCGTCCAGGAAAAGGGTGCCTTTCTCCGCCAGGGCAAAGCGGCCCATTCTGTCCTTGCGGGCATCCGTAAAGGCGCCGGCGGTGTGGCCGAAGAGCTCCGACTCCAGCAGGGTGTCAGGCAGGGCGCCGCAATTGACCGCCACAAAGGGGCCTTTCTCCCGGTGGCTCAGGTTGTGCAGGGCCCGGGCCACCAGTTCCTTGCCGGTGCCGCTCTCCCCCTGGAGGAGCACCGTACTCTCGGAGCGGGCGATTTCCGGCAGCAATGCGAAGATTTTTTGCATCAGGGGAGACTTGGACAGAATGTCACCCAGGCGATACTGGCGATGAATTTCCCGGCGCAGTTCCTCTACCAGGCTCAAATCCCGGAAAGTTTCCACGCCGCCGATAACTTCCCCTTGATCATCTTTGAGGAGCGCGGTGTTGATGCTGATGGGGATTTCCTTGCCATCGGCCCGCAGGATGGCCACGGCCTGGTTGACCACCGCCTGGCCCGTTTCCAGGGTGTGCCTGAGCACGCAGGCCGATTCACACACATCGGCCCGGAAGACTTCGCAACAGGGGCGGCCCAGAGCTTCGGTCGCCGCTATGCCGGTAATCTCCTCCGCTGCCTGGTTGAAGAAAGTGATGCGCCAGTCCAGGTCCACGGTGAAGACGCCGTCGGCTATGCTGTTGAGGATGATTTCGGCGTGGGGAGGGAGGTGGGACGCAGGTTTGCCCTTGGCTGTCTCCTGGTCTGAGCCGCTCTGCGTAGGCCCCTGGTGAGATTTTCACCCGACGTTGGCTTTTGATAATCGTTCCCGGACCTCCTGGAAAAGTGCCGGTTGGTCACCCTATCATATGCCATTATCGCTGGACCTTCAACCTGGGTCCAAATGAAATTATGGTCAAATGCAAGATCTTTCAGCACCGTGCCGCCCCTTGGGCCTCAACCTTGCCGGCCTCGCCACGTGCGCCAAACCGCCTTCCAGTTTTTTTGGACACGCGATGGGGAAATAATCGGCGGCTTAGGCGGACGAGAAGATGGCCGGGGAACTGGGCGGTGACCAGGTATATGCCTATGATCCCTCTCCCTTTGACCCGCTACTCCGACATACCTTGTATGGCTGGGTTCGCCAGGACGGTGATAATCCTCCCTCACGATAGAAATGGTTGGTATTAGATAATCCAGATTTGTTATCTTCTCAGGGAAGCGTTTACCGACAAGAAAGAGGGTGCCATGCGAATCGCCATTTTGACCAATGAATATCCGCCCCACATCTATGGAGGCGCCGGAGTGCACGTGCATTTCCTCAGCCAGGAACTGGCCGCCATGGACGGCGGGCGCCACCGGCTCAAAGTCCTGTGCTTCGGGGAGCAGAAGGAGTCCGAGGGTAATCTCACGGTGGAGGGCATGAAGGTGAACTTCACCTTTCCCTTTCAAGAGCCGAGAAATATGCGGCTCCTCGAGACCATCTTCCGGAACGTCCTCATGACCGGGACGCTCCAGGAGGTGGACATTATCCACTGCCACACCTGGTATACCCACCTGGCCGGCTGTCTCCTCAAGCAGCTCCTGGGGAAACCCCTGGTCCTCACCACCCATTCCCTGGAGCCCCACCGTCCGTGGAAGGAAGAGCAGTTGGGTTCCGGTTACCGGGTCAGCACCTGGATGGAAAAGACCGCCTACAAAAATGCCGACGGCGTCATTGCCGTGTCCCGGTCCATGCAGGACGATGTGCAGGAACTCTATGGCGTGCCCCGGGAAAAGGTGCGGGTCATCTACAACGGGGTCGACGTGGAGAAGTATAAACCGACCTTCAACCTTGAAGTTTTGGCCAGGTACGGGATTGACCCGGAGAGGCCCTATATCCTCTTTGTGGGGCGCATCACCCACCAGAAGGGCATCATGCACCTCCTCAGGGCCGCAGCCCACCTCGAAGACGGCATCCAGGTGGTGCTCTGCGCCACCGACCCGGATACCCAAGAACTGGGGCGGGAGATGGCCCAACGCCTGGAAGCACTTAAGGCCCGGAGCGGCCTGACGATTATCTGGGTCTCCCGTTTCGTGCCGGTGGACGACATCATCCCCCTTTACAGCCACGCCGCCATTTTCGTCTGTCCCTCTATCTATGAACCCTTCGGCATCATCAACCTGGAGGCCATGGCCTGCGGTACGCCGGTGGTGGCCACGGCGGTGGGCGGCATCAAGGAGGTGGTGGTAAACCAGGAAACCGGGCTCCTGGTACCGCTCGGGGACAAATGCCCCGAGGACCACGAACCCCAAGCCGCGGCCGCCCTGGCCCTGAACCTGGCGGCGGCGATCCAGTCCCTGCTCTCCGACCCGGAGAAAAGGCGGATCATGGGGGAAAAAGCCCGGAGAAGGGTGGAGGAACTGTTCAGTTGGCGGCAGGTGGCCAGGCAGACCCTGGATTTTTATCAGGAGATCGTTGAGGGGCAGAAAACCTGAGACAGATTCAAGCAGCCGCACCTGGCCTTTGGCCCACCCGTAAAACATTAACAAAGCCGGTGTGGCGGGCCTGCGTGCCCGCCACGGGTCAAATGGGGCGGTGCGCACCCGAGGAAAAACTCAAATGCGGAATAATCAAACAACGTAGGGGCGGTTCGCGAACCGCCCCTGCAAGGCCTTTGGTTCCAATAGCCAGATAAGCCGGTATTACCCGGGGGTCTCGAGAAGTTGCAGGATGCCCATAAGAGGGATATTCACCCATTCAGGGCGGTTGTTGAGTTCATAACCCAACTCGTAAATCGCCTTTTCCAGACACAAGGCGTTCAAGAGAATCTGCAGCTCTCCTGCCTCTTTGGGCAGAAAATCCGCCGTTCCGGCCACGTCCAGGTAAGTCCTCAGATATACGGCTGACACCCAAATCTGCCAAAAGTTGGCCCACTGTGCCACCGCGGTGATGTCTTCCGGGCGCACCGTCCGGGCATAGGTGGCATGATAGGCGGCATAGTGGAAGGAACGCAGCATCCCGGCCACATCTCTGAGGGCCGAGCGTTTGAGCCGCCGCTCGGTGAGGGACCGGGCCGGTTCGCCTTCAAAGTCAATAATAATAAAGTCTTTCCCGGTGTAGAGCACCTGCCCCAGATGGAAATCACCGTGCACCCTGATGCGCGTGGTGATGATCCTGCTGTTCAGCAAGGCGCGGAAGTTATCGAGCACCTTCTCTTCCTGTTCCAGGACCTTCCTGGCCAGATCCTGCCCCTTCTCCGTCAGGTATTTCAGCCGGGAGCGCATCAGTTGAAAGGTGCGAGCGGTGAGATTGCGCATAGACTGGTAGATGGAGCGCTGGTACAGAGTGGAGAAGGGCTCCGGAGCAAAATGGGGATCAGTGATATTGGAGGCCAGGGCGGCGTGGAGATCGGCGGTGCGTTCAGCCAGGAGCCGAGCCGATTCAAGGTAGGTGCCGATCATTTTTTGGGCCAGGATGGGCACTTCCGTCATGGCCAGATCAACCAGGGTTTTTTGGGGCACGAGTTCGGGCACCAGATCCGCCTTGGTAGCCAGAGCCGTCTCAAAGTAGGTGCCCAAGACATCCAGGGTGTATTTCCAGGCATCGCCCTGATTAGGCACAAAGCCGTGGAGGATACCCAGGGTGATGGGCTGAGCATGGTGGGAGCGGTACTCCAAAGCTCCGGCTACCGGGGGGCTGTGGACGAAAGAAGATTTTTCGGTGAGAAAGAGACCGATTTCCAAATCCAGATTCACCCCTTCTTCCACCCGGCGCAGCAGCTTCAAGATGAACCAGTCGCTGAAGACGATGGAGGTATTACTCTGCTCGGCCTTCATGATAGCGGAAGACAGACCGGGCTTCATTAAGCGCTGGATATCGCGAAATACTTTGGCGGGTTTGGCAATCAGTTCCCCACCATTCGCTTTGAAGTGGCGCCGGTTGGCAATGCTCGACAGGAGGGCTTGATGGAGGCTGCTTTCCTCCACCGCCTCATAAAGCAGGCCCTCCTGGCCCTGACCCTGGAGGTGGGCCACCACGGCCAGGGGAAATTCCTCCTGGATCTGGGAAGCCCGTTCTCCAAAAGCGACGGCCAGGGGCAGGACATAGGTTTCCGGCTCCCCCTCCACGTACCCCACTCTCACCAGGGTGAAGTAAGCCACCGAAGACCCATAAGGGAAGGGAATCACTTCGGTTATGGTAGCGGCCTTGATATTCCGGGCCTTGCCGCCGAACCAGCGACATCGGGTGAGATAGGCGGGGATCAAGTCTCCCAGATCCTGCCGGTTTTTCCCCCGAAAAAGTTCCTCGGCCGGGCCGGTTAAAGAAAAAGTGGGGATTTGGGCTTCCCGGGGAGAGAGCTGGATTTCCGCGGGTGGCGGTTCGTTCAGGGAGAACCAGTAAGTGGAGTGGGGCCCCAGAGTCAGCATGTAGGGGTTTTCGCCGATGGGAGGAAAGGCAGTCTGGGCGAACACCTCCGTGGGCACCAGGCCCTGATGCCGGGGGAGATCCAGTTCCACATACTGGACAAACCGGGAAAGATTGCTGACCACCAACATGCATTCTTCTTGATGACAACGGAGAAAAGCCAGAACCTTGGTATTCTCCGGCAGGAGGAACTCGATGGCCCCCCGGGTCAAGGCCTTGTGGCGCTTTCTCAAGGCAATCATGCGCTTCATCCACCACAGCAGGGAATGGGGATTATTTTGCTGGGCTTCTACGTTGATGGCCTCGTAATTGTATTCCGGGTCAATGTTGACGGGGAGATAGAGTCTCTGGGAGTTCGCCTGGGAGAAGCCGGCGTTGCGGTCGGAGCTCCATTGCATGGGCGTGCGCACCCCGTCCCGGTCTCCCAGAAAGATATTGTCCCCCATGCCGATTTCATCGCCGTAGTAGAGGACCGGAGTCCCGGGCATGGCAAAAAGGAGGGACTTCATTAGTTCGATACGGCCGCGGTGGTTTCCCAGGAGGGGCGCCAGGCGACGGCGAATTCCCAGATTAATCCGGGCCTGGGGG
Source organism: uncultured delta proteobacterium (assembly GCA_963848565.1). GTDB lineage: Bacteria > Desulfobacterota > Desulfobaccia > Desulfobaccales > 0-14-0-80-60-11 > 0-14-0-80-60-11. The sequence goes on along the minus strand of CAWKEQ010000025.1, from coordinate 9,891 downwards.
TCCTGGGAGTAAACCCGGTACATATAGTCCCGTTCCTCGTCGGTCACCATCTCCAGGGTGAGTTCGTCGTGGTTGCGCAGGAAGAGGGCCCACTGGCAATTGTCGGGAATCTGCGGGGTCTGCTGGAGGATATCGATGATGGGAAAGCGGTCCTCCATGCGCAGAGCCATGAACATGCGGGGCATGAGGGGGAAATGGAAGGCCATGTGGCATTCGTCACCCTCGCCGAAGTAGGCCGCGGCATCCTCCGGCCATTGATTGGCCTCGGCCAAGAGCATGCGGTTTTTGAAGGTGGCATCCACATGGCGGCGCAGCTCTTTTAAAAACGCATGGGTCTCAGGCAGGTTCTCGCAGTTGGTGCCCTCCCGCTCATAGAGGTAGGGGACGGCGTCCAGGCGCAAGCCATCGACTCCCAGGCTCAGCCAAAAATTGAGCGCCCGGACAATCTCTTTGCGCACGTCCGGGCTGTCGAAATTGAGGTCCGGCTGATGCGAGTAAAAGCGGTGCCAGTAATAGGCCTTGGCCACCGGGTCCCAGGACCAATTGGAGGATTCGAAATCCTGGAAGATGATCCGGGCCTCGGGATATTTCTGGGGGGTTTCACTCCAGACATAATAATTGCGGTGGCGGCTTCCCGGTGGGGCCAGGCGGGCCCTCTGGAACCAGGGGTGCTGGTTGGAGGTATGGTTGATCACCAGCTCGGTAATGATCTTTAAGCCGCGATGCTTGGCCTCCCGCAGGAAGGCCTTGAAGTCCCGTAAGGTCCCATACTTCTCATGGACGTCGGTATAATCGGCGATGTCGTAGCCGTCATCTCTCAGGGGCGAGGGGTAAAAAGGCAACAGCCAGATGGCGGTAATCCCCAGATCCTGGAGGTAATCCAGCTTCTCGGTGAGGCCCCGGAAGTCCCCGATACCGTCCTTGTCGCTGTCATAGAAGGAGCGCACGTGCATCTCATAAATGACGGCATCCTGGTACCATAAAGGGTCATCAGCAGGTTGAGCTGCGTATCGGTTGTTTCGCATGTCCCCAAACGCCCTGTCTTTTAAATTTTTATTATGCCGCGTTACCCTAGTGTATCGTCACAGGATGATCTTAGCAAAAGTTTGAAGGCTTTTTCTCCCTCCCCCTGGATGAGGGGAAACGTTATGGAGGCCAACATTTTGCGAGGTAACGGTGAGATACGCTACTTACAGGTAATAGTCAAAATCCCGTTCGGTGCGCACCCGGCGCCGTAACCGGAAGATATAGGCCGGGGCCACTCTCGGATCGAGCTCCACGTAGTTGCGGGGCCCGTGCCAGAGAAACCGCGCCTCGCCCAGGAGATCGTGCACCTGGTAGGGCTGGCCGGGGTCCAGGCCTAGTTCCTCTATCGGCAATTCCAGCCAGCCCCCCTGGGTGTGATGGGGGTCCAGGTTCACCACCATCAGGATGATATTGGCCCGGTCTTGCGAAAATTTGGCGTAGCAGATGAGTTGCTCGTTATCGATGGGGTAAAAATAGAGATTCCAGTCGCATTGCAACGCCGCATTTTCCCGGCGGATGCGGTTTACCCGGGCAATAAAGTCTTTCAGACTGTCGGGCCGCTCGATGTCCCAGTGCCTCAGCTCAAATTTTTCGGAGTTCAGGTATTCTTCGCCGCCCGGTTCCCGGGGCAGGCTCTCGCAAAGTTCGAAGGCTGGTCCATAGATGCCGTAGCTGGCCCCCATCGTGGCCGCCAGGACCAGGCGGATCATGAAAGCCGGACGGCCCCCGAACTGCAAGTATTCGGTCAAGATATCCGGGGTGTTGGGCCAGAGGTTGGGGCGGAAATATTCCCGCACTTCGGTGCGGGTGAGTTCGGTAAGATATTGGGTGAGTTCCCACTTGGTGTTGCGCCAGGCAAAGTAATTGTAGGATTGGCTGAAACCCAATTTGGCCAGCCGGTACATCACCTTGGGCCGGGTGAAGGCCTCGGCGAGAAAAAAGACCTCCGGATAGTCTCTTTTGATTTCGCTGATCAACCATTCCCAGAAATGAAAGGGCTTGGTATGAGGATTGTCAATGCGAAAGATGCGAACGCCCTGCTCAATCCAGAAGAGGACGATGCTTTTCAATTCTCCCCAGAGCTCCTGCCAATCCTCGGTCTCGAAGTCAAAGGGATAGATGTCTTCATACTTTTTCGGCGGGTTTTCCGCATACTGCACGGTATTGTCCGGCCGCCAGCGGAACCAGGCAGGGTGCTCCCGGACATACGGGTGGTCAGGCGACCCCTGGAAGGCAATATCCAGGGCCACTGCCAGGTTAACCTCCCGGGCCCGGGCCACAAAATGCCGAAAATCTTCCAGGCTGCCCAGGTGCGGGTCCACGGCCTTATGCCCGCCCTCGGCCGCGCCGATGGCCCAGGGAGAACCGATATCCCCGGGCTCGGCCACCGGCTGATTATTCTTGCCCTTGCGGTTGGTGCGGCCGATGGGGTGGATGGGCGGCAGATAGAGAACATCGAAACCCATACCGGCGATGTAAGGCAGGCGCGCCTCACAGTCTTTGAAGGTGCCGTGCTGTCCGGCCACCGCAGAGCAAGAGCGGGGAAACATCTCGTACCAGGCACTGCAGCGCGCCTGCACCGAATCCACCACAATGGTCAGATTTTTGTCATAGAGGGTGATAAAGCGCTTATCGGGATATCGACCCATAAGCCCGGTCAATTCCGGGTCGTGGGCCGCCTCCAATTTCTCCTCCAGGGCCCCCTCTCCCCGTAAAATTTTGGTCCACTCCGCCAGTTTCCGGGCGGCAGCCTTGGGAGCGCGACCCTGGACCTCTTCAATAAACCCGGCCCCCACCAGAAGTTCGACGGCCACGTCCTGACCCGCGTCCACCCGTTTTTTGAGGTCCCGCTGCCAGGTCCGGAAGCAATCCACCCAGGCCTGCAGGGCATAGCGGTAGCGCCCCAATTCCTGCACCGGGAACTCCCCCTGCCAGCGATCATTGACCAGGGGCTGCATGGGCGCCGCCTGCCAGTCCGGGTCTTGCTCCCGCCGGTAAAGGAGGTGCGCGGCAATGACATCATGTCCGTCAGTGACGATATCCGCCTCGACTCTCAGCCGGTCGCCCACGGTGCGCTTGATGGGGAACCGGCCGCCGTCGATTTCCGGTTTCACCCCTTCAATGATCACCCGTTTTCTCGCTTTGCCGGTTTCCAAGGCTTTTGCTCTATGCCGGGGCAAAATTGGCCTCCTCCCTAACCAGGGAAATGGATAGATTCGAGATCGTGAAAAAAATGACTGGACAATAAAAAACTGCTGAGAAGAGCACTCAGCCCACGCTGAGTGCCTTTAGAGCCATGGGTTGATTTATTTTAGCCCAAGGTGAGGGAAAATTCAAATCTTCCCCGAGGAAACCTGGACCCGTAGATTCATGGCGCCAACCAGCGCGGCTTTGGCATCGGGGCAAAAGGGGAGATAGTTAAATTCGCTCTCGTGGGGTGGACCCGGTCAGCCCACCCCAGACCTTTAGGGGTGATGGCGCGGCTGTGGCAGACCCCAGCGCCGGAGTTGGCTTTGAGTCGCTGACCACACTCAGGTCCGACGGCTCTCGCCTTCAAACCCGGCTGCTTCAGATGCACCCGCCGCAGAGGCCGTCGATGTCCCCGGCGTGCAGGATACAGAAATCATCACCGCACTTGGTGCAGTCATCCACATACGGCTCCAGGCAAGAGTCGCATTGGCGCTCGCGTTCCATGAGATAATCGTTGGGGCTAGGCGGTATTTCGCCGTTGTGGCTCTCCTGCAGATGCGCCAGGATCTCCGCCTCACTCAGTTCCCGGTCTCGATTCCATCTCGATCTCAGGCCGCAATGACTACAGGTCGCACGGTGCCGCCACATAATTCCTGCCTTTAGCGTAATACCCAGGCCGATCTCCCGGGGCCCCCCTCCCCTGCTCCCCGTGGCCGCGCCTCATTGTGGCGCCAGGACCTGGCGGGCCGCGGCGATATCGGCGTGAATCTGGGCTGCGAGGGCTTCGAGAGAGGGAAAGCGCTGTTCCTCCCGAAGGCGGGTGACGAATTGCACTTCAAGAGCTTCGCCGTACAAATCCCCGGAGAATTCCAGGAGGTGGACCTCCAGGGAGAGTTCGGCATTGTCAAAGGTGGGACAGGTGCCGAGATTGGCCACCCCGGGCAGGATGGCGTCGCCCCGGCGGACCCGGACGGCATAGATGCCGGAGGATGGCAGCAGTTCGTTGGGGGTGAGGATGTTGGCCGTGGGCACTCCCAGGAGCTTGGCGCCCCGCCCCTTGCCCTGGACCACCCGGCCGGCTACCCCGTAGGGGCGGCCCAGGAGACGGCCGGCCTCCGTCACCTTGCCCAGGCGCACCAGGGCCCGGATCAGGGAGCTGCTCACCACCGCGCCGTCCACTTCCACGGCCCAGACTACCTGCACGGTAAACCCATGAATCTCCCCCATCTTTTTGAGGAGATCGATATTGCCTTCCCGCCCCCGGCCGAAACAGTAGTCATGGCCCACCACCACTTCCCGGGCCTTGAGGCGGTCGCAGAAATATTGCTTCACGAACTCCCGGGCCGGGAGCGCCGCAAATTGCCGGGTAAAGGGCAGGACCACCACTGCATCCAGCCCGGACTCGGACAACAACTGGAGCTTCTGGTCCTGGGTGGTGAGCAGCGGCAGATTCACTTCCGGCCGGAGCACCTTGACGGGATGGGGGTTGAAGGTCACGGCCACGGCCTGTCCCCCCAGCTCCCGGGCCCGCTGACACACTCGCGCCAATATGGCCCGGTGGCCCAGATGGACTCCGTCAAAGTTGCCGATAGTGGCCACCGTCCGGGAAAAAGCTGTCTCTCCCGGGGGAAGATCATCATAAACCATCAACGCATCGCCTTTCGCAATTTAGCCTTGACAATATTTATCGTAAAAGTATATATATTTAATTTTGAAATTGCCAGGATGAAGCGCCTCAGGCGCTCCTGGTATCCGGCCGAAGTGGCGGAACTGGTAGACGCGCTGGGTTCAGGGTCCAGTGAGGGTTTCCTCGTCGGGGTTCAAATCCCCGCTTCGGCACCAGTCAATTCAAGGGTTTAAGGTTCAATACCTTAAACCCTTTCTTTTTTGGGCGAGTAGGTCTGATAGTTTTATCCGCAGCTTCCATCTCCTGCACAAACCCCATGACATTCCCCTCCAGGAGCCGCATCGTCTCCCGGAAGCTCAGGGCGATGGCCTGGAGGTAGATTTCCGTGGTCTGGAGGCTCTTGTGGCGCAGGAGCTTAGAGATCACCGGCAGAAGAAACTTTTTTTATCATAAAGAGTGGGATTCACCCCAGCCCTCACAGTTCCGGACGTGAACCTCTCGGTTCATCCGGCTCCTATCGACCGGCCACAAGGTGCGGGGCCAGTTGCCAGTGAGAAAACAGCGAAGGCTGTGGCTTCTGATGCGCCTGAACCAATAAGCTGCCTGCCTCTGGCGACCCCGCAACCTCTTGTATTTCCGCATTGCCCATCTTTTCAGCGAGCGATTAAGTTGGTCGAATAAGGGATAAGGGCAGACCTATAGAAGCTGCCATAATAGTTAATCCAACCACGGATGATGGGATTAAACATGCGGGATAGGTCCAGGAGACCCTTGTCGCTCAGCCGGTGCAGGCGCCAGCTCCGGATGACGCTCCGGATTGATTTGGCCGCCTTCTTCTTACTGCCGGGAGGAAGCTGACAAAGTACCTACCCAAACGGCTCTTGCTCCCCGGGGCCGAAACTCGAACCCCAGGAAATCAAAGCTTTCCTTTGGATAGTCGCCTGTCCGATCCACATCCTTGCAGTAAACTATCTTAGTCTTCTCAGGATGGAGTTCCAGCTTGCACTGAGCCAACCGCCTGACCACGGCGGTTTTAAGCCAGATGGCCTGCCGCTCGCTCTTGCAGTGCACGATGATATCATCGGCATAACGCTCGAAGGGAATGCTCGGATAGTGCCGCTGCATCCAGACATCGAAGGCGTAATGCAAGAACAGGTTGGCCAACAGAGGGCTGATAACCCCACCTTGAGGAGTGCCTTGCTCCCGAACTACCAGCGTACCATCCGGTAATTGCGCCGGGGCTGTTAGCCACCTCGCAATATAGAGAATGATCCACCGGCAGTCGGTGTGTTTGCGCACCGCCCGTATCAAGAGAGCGTGATCCAGGTTGTCAAAGAAGCCCTTGATGTCGAGATCCAGCACCCAGTCAATGCGCCAGCATCTCTGCCGGGCCACACCCACTGCCTGAATCGCCGACCTGCCAGGCCGGTACCCGTAGGAATCCTGATGAAAGTGAGGCTCCAACAAGGGTTCCAGGTACATCTTGACCACCATCTGGGCCACACGGTCGGTTACCGTGGGGATCCCCAACGCCCGCTTCCCGCCATCGCTCTTCGGTATCTCTACCGTCCTTACCGGAGGCGGAAAATAACTCCCGGATGACATCCGATTCCAAAGTTTGTAGAGGTTATCGGTCAAGTCTCTCTCGAACTCTGCAATCGATTCTCCATCCACACCAGCAGCACCCTGGTTTGCCTTTACCCGTTTATAGGCCTCCCACACCACTCGCTTGGCAATACCAAACGGCCTTGCCTTATTCAATGGCTCCTCCCATTCCTGGTTGACCATCCAATAAAGCTGATCGATACAACCCCTTCGCTCCATCCCCATTACGGGACTTCCTCGCTACTACGGGTTGTTCCGTCCCTGTGCCCCGCCTCGGTACTTTCACTCTCGTGGGTCCTCCACTTGAGTTTCTCCCTTCACATCGGGACGACAGGTTCCCACGTTCCGCACGAGAGCCTGGTTCCGGTTCACGCCACCTTTATGCCGGACGCCACCCAGGCAGTAAGCAGGTTCCCCCTGGGTTTGTCCTGGAGTCAAGCTAGCCTCCAGTTTTGACGTCATCTTTAGTGTTTCGACACCTCATCAGTGGTTCGCGGTTGCTCGTCTCCCTGAACCTCACCTGCCACGGTCTTTAGCCATGACTTGTCCTTAACGCTCACCACCCTGGCTCTTAACCAGCGCAGCTTAAGGTGGTTTGGAGCCTGCTCCTGCAAGCCGGCTCCGGGGGGCCCACCCCCATCTCTCTCGCGGAGTTGCGCACGCTTTCCCTATAACACCAAGCGCCCTCGTGGCGCACTAGCTCGCCACGAAGTGACGGATACAGTGATAGTGGGCGCTGCACTTCGTCTATCCGGGCCATGGTCGACCGAGGATTAGATTGCAGTCCCGCAATAAAGCGGCCCGGGGCAGACAGGTCCGTGAAATAGGTCACGTTAATCGAGGCGCAGACGAAAGGCCAGGGGGACCTCTACGGTTAATTTCTGGCGATTCAGGTCGACGGGGAAGGGCGGAAATTGTCCCACCCTCCGGAGGGTGTTCTTGGCGGCCTCGTCCAGGAGGTCATGCCCCGAGGAGCGGCTGATTTGGAAGGATCCCACCTGGCCACCGGCGCGGATGGTGAACCGCACCATCACGATGCCCTGGATATGGCGTTGGCGTGCCATAGTGGGATAATCTTTTTGCTTCTCCAGGATTTGGCGGACTAAGCGGAGATAGCCCCGCAGGACATCACCGGAACCGGAGCCGGGGCCGGAGCCCCGACCTTGACCCGGCCCCACCCCGCTCCCGGAACCCGTGCCTCGGCCTCCCCCTTTTCCAGCCAATCCTGAGCCAGACCCGCCGGCAGTGACGCCGGGGGCTTGAGCACCGCTGGTGGCGGCTGCAGATGGGGCAGGTTGGGCCCGGGTTATGGGCGCCGGCCGCGCAGGGGTGGGGATAACCGGCGCTTCGGTGGGTTGAGGGGCCGGTTGCGGGCGCGGTTTTACCTTGGGAGGCGGTTTGGGTTTGATCCGGGGTCTGGTTCGGGCGGGCGCCGGTTTAGGGGGGGCAGGCTCAGGTTTGGTTACAGCGGCGGGTTGACCACCACCACCACCCTGGGGACCCGGGTGCGGCGGCACCAGGGCAATGGCCTCAACGGGAACCACCACCCGCCTTGGCGCGGTTTTTTCCGTCAGGATCAACAAGATCCCCGCGACCAGCAGACCGTGAGCCAGCAGTGATCCCACCACCGCCCAGGTCCAGATCTGCCCGGATTTCCCGGCTCCGCCCCACTCCTGGTCCCCGTATCCCATAGGCTACTTCTGTTCCACCTCGATGCCGATGCGCTGCACCTTCAGACCCCGGAGGCGGTCGATCACGTCAACGAGCCGGCCATGCCGGGTCTCAGTGTCCGCCGCGATAATCGCCTGGGGCTCCTTGCCCTGTTTCTGGGCTGTAAAGACCTTTTCAAAGTCGCTGTCTTGCCCCAGCTTGACTCCATTGACGGCGATATGGCCTTCTCTATCGATACTGATGATGATGGGGATGCTCTCCAACTTATCCGCCTGGGCGGCCTTGGGCAGGGCGATGGCGAAGGTGCGGGGCATCATCACCGTGGCGGTCAGCAGAAAGATGATCAGAACGACCAGGACGATGTCCACAAAGGGGGTCATGTTGATTTCGGTGATGGGGCCGTGAATATTGCCTCTCATTTCAAGCCCCCGGCTTGACGGGCAGACTGGAACATTTGGGTATCGGGGGCGGCAAGTTCCGCGGTTCCGGCGGCGCCATCCAGATGGGCCAGGAGGAGTTGTTCCAGGACCCGGGAACGCTCCTGGACCACGTGGAGGCGGCGATGAAAAAAGTTGTACATCACCACCGCGGGAATGGCCACCAGGAGACCCACGGCGGTGGCCACCAGGGCTTCGGCGATGCCGGCCATGACTGCGGGGCCGCCTCCCCCCTCGGTCAGGGCCAGGTCCTTGAAGGCATGGATAATCCCCAGGACCGTGCCGAACAGGCCGATAAAGGGGGCGTTGGCCCCCAGGGTGCCCAGAAAACTTAATCTCCGTCCCAGGAAGAGTCCCACCCGGAGACTTTCGCCCTCCATGATATCCTGGACCGCCGCCTTGCCCCGGGAAATCTCCTTGAGGCCGGCCAACAGCACCCGGGCTTCCATGCCGGTTTCGGACTCACACCGGGAGATAACCCGGGGCCAGTCGCCTTGGCGCAAGCAGGGCTCGATATCGGCTACAAAGCGATCCGGGTTAAAGCGGAGACGATAGAAGGTCAGGGCCTTGTCGATCATGATCGCCACCGAGGCGACACTCAAGCCGATAAGCAGCCACAGCACCCAGGCGCTGCCGCCCAGAGCCAGATTCAGCAGGGCTTTGGTTATATCCATACTGCCTCCCAAAATAAAAAAAGCCATGTGGCAGCGGGCCTACCGGCCCACGATTGCCTTCATGGCTTGGGTTTACTTGGTCAGATTTTTTAAGGCGATTGTCGGGAAGTTCAGTCTTCCCAGTTGCCGGCTATTATAGTTTCCTCATGCCTCAGATGTCAAACTAATTACCCTCCCGGTCTCCCCGCCTGGAGACCCGGACCCAGGAACCGGCAACCGATGGAGACGGGAATAGCACAACTGACCGGCCCAAGCAGATCAAACCTGCTGGCGACTTTATACCCTTAAGTTCACCTTAGTGGATAGGAAAGGCAAGGAAGAAAGGAAAGCCACGAACGCTCTTTTCCCAGTCTTCAGACCGGAATAGGCCTTCGTGGCTTAATTGGTTAGCAGAATCGTGGCTTTCCGTTAATGGCAGCACTTATGCTCGTGTTGATGATGGCCATCCCCATGGGTATGCTCGTGGGTATGCGCCCCGGCCTCGTGGCTGTGCTCATGGCCGTCATGAGCATGAGTCATCGCTTTGTGCTCATGTTCGTGCTCATGTTTGTCTTTGTTGTGGCAACACATCTTAAATCACCTCCTTTACGCTATATTTAAAATACTGTAACCCTGCTTCTGCTTAAGTCAAGAGAAACCTCGCTGATTTGCATGGTCTCAC
>CAWKEQ010000024.1:0-71209 GCA_963848565.1 uncultured delta proteobacterium | reverse complement strand
GAGAAGCTGCAAATCGTGCTCCGTCACCTCCTGCCCCGGCAGTTGACGAAAACGGCCTGCGCTCCCAGGATTTCAAGATTTCCACCAGGTGATCAGGCGGGTCATCAAGAACTACACCATGGAAGCGGGGCTCCGGAACCTGAAGCGGGAGATCAGCTCCCTGCGCCGGAAGGTGGCCCGGCGCATCGCCGAAGGTGAAAAAGGGCCTTTCGCGGTCACCGGCGGCAACCTGCACGTCTATCTGGGCCCCCCTCGTTTTCTCCCGGAAGGGGAAGTGGAAAACGAGGTGGGGGTGGCCACCGGCCTGGCCTGGACCCAGGTGGGGGGCGAGACCCTGGCGGTGGAAGCCAGCCTGATGAAAGGCAAAGGCCAGCTCACCCTGACGGGCCAGTTGGGCGACGTCTGAAGGAGTCGGTCAGGCGGCCTTGAGTTACGCCCGGGCCCGGGCCGACCGCCTCAACCTGGCGCCGGATTTTTACGAAAAGCTAGACATCCACATCCACGTCCCCGCCGGAGCTACCCCCAAGGACGGCCCCTCGGCCGGGGTCACCATGGCCACCGCCCTGGTTTCCGCCCTTACCCAGATCCCGGTGCGCCGGGATGTGGCCATGACCGGGGAAATCACCCTCCGGGGCAAGGTGCTGCCCATCGGCGGCCTCAAGGAGAAAGCCATCGCGGCCCTCCGGGCCCGGGTCAAGAAGGTCATCATCCCCGCGGCCAACAAGAAAGACCTGGTGGAAATTCCCAAGAACGTCAAGCGCCGCATTAAGTTCGTGGCGGTGGCCGACATGGATGAAGTGCTGAACGAAGCCTTGATGCGGTCACCCTTCAAGGAGACCAAAAAAACCGGGCCCCCCGTGGGCCGGCTGACCACGCCGCCTTCCCGGCCGGTGGTCTGATGACAACCGTGATCACCTGCCGGCTTTCACCAAGAATCCCGGATTAGCGCAGGCAACCCTCAGGCAGGGTGCGTACGCCGCACCCTGTCTGTTCCCTGGAACGGCCGTGTGCGGTTGTTCTCCCTGTTCATGATTCGTTGTGACCTGCCAGGGTCACGCACCGTTACCCTGCGAGAAAAGTGGACTCCATCCTTTCAAATCCCTATCTCATCCGCTGGCTGGCCATGGGCGTTCTGGTGCTCCTGGTGGCCTTTTTCGCCATGGCCGAAACCTCCCTCTTTTCTCTGAGCCCCCTGGACCGCTTGCGCCTTAAAGAGCAGTACCCGGCCCGGGGAGGACTGGTGGAGGCCATCCTGTCCCGGCCCCGGCGTCTGTTGGGGACGGTGCTCATCGGGGTGGAGACCTCCAGTATCGTCTTTTCGGTCCTGGCTACCTCTATGGTTTTAAACCTCCTGGGTCCCCGCAGCGAATGGCTGGTGCTCCTGGTCATGGTCCCCACCTTCCAGTTCCTGGGAGAAATCATCCCCAAGTCCCTGGCCCTGGCCTATCCCGCCCGCGTCGCCGGCCGCATCGCGCCGTTGATCAGGCCGGCGATCTTGATTCTTTCCCCTTTCCGGGTGGTCTTTTTGCAGATCAGCCGGGGCATCCTGGTAATCCTGGGATTTCGCCCGGAACTGCCGGTGCACTCGGTGCAGCAGGAAGATTTCGTCCGCATGGTGGAGGACAGCCACCGCCGGGGTCTGATCGCGGCCATGGAGCGGGATTTCATCCAAAATCTCCTCAATTTCGGGGAACTCCGGGTCGGCCAGATCATGGTTCCCCGGCCCGATATGTTCGCCCTCCCCGTGGAGATGCCTTTCCCGGAGATGATCCAGGCCATCAAACGCTCCCGGTTCTCCCGGGTGCCGATCTATGGGGAGACTCACGACCAGGTGCTGGGGGTCCTCCACGCCAAGGACATCCTGGAGTTATGCCATCAAAACTCCTGCCAGGAGGGCGCCATGCCCCGGCACCTCCTGCGCCCGCCCTATTATGTCCCGGAAAACAAGCGGGCCTTTGACCTGTTGAACGAACTCCAGGCCCAACATCAGCGGCAGGCCCTGGTGGTGGATGAATATGGCAGCCTGGTGGGTCTGGCCACGGTGGAAGACCTCTTGGAGGAGCTCTGCGGCGAAATCCCCCAGGAGTTCAAGGAGGAGGAAGAGCTCCTGGAGGAGGTCTCCCCGGGCGTCTGGCGGGTCAAGGCGGCCGTCTCTCTGGCGGACTTTAACGAGACCCTGGGTTTGAAACTGCCGACGGAGGAATTCGACACCATCGGCGGGCTGGTGCTCGACCTCTTCGGTTCCCTGCCCCGGGAAGGGCGGGTCATTGCTTATGGCGCTGATGGCGCGGAGACCAACTCACCTTCCGGGTGCTGCGCATGAAGGGCAACCGCATCCTCGAGGTGGAAGTGCGGCGGGTGACCCCATGATCTATGGAATCCTGCTCTTCTGCGTCCCCCTGGTGATCCTGGAAGGGCTTTTCGCCGCTTCCGAGATCTCCCTGGTCTCGGCCAACCGCCGCCGCCTGCGCCAACGCGCCGAAGAGGGCTACCGGGGCGCCAAAATGGCCTTGAAGCTGCTCTCCCGGCCGGAATTCCTCCTGGCCACCACCCTGTTGGGGGCCTACATGTCCTCCGCGGCCAACACCATCCTGGTGACCATGTTTCTCCTGGACCGGCTGGGCGCCGGCGGTGAGATCCCGGCCATGATCGCTTTACCTCCCCTGCTCCTGATTATCGGGGAGATCATCCCCAAATCCATCGGCCGCCAGCAAGCCACGGTGCTCGCGGAAAAACTGGCCCCGCCCCTCTGGGTGGCCTCCTGGGCCATTTATCCCATCACCCTGATATTCGGCGGCCTGAGCCGGGTGGTGCTGCTCATGGCCGGGGTCAGGAAGACCGCCCAGCTCCCCTTCATCACCCGGGATGACCTGCGCCTGGTGGTGGATAAGAGCGGCCCGGAAGTTGACCTGGAGCGGAAGGAACGCATTTTTATCCATCGCATCCTGCAGTTTTCCCTGCGCAACGTCAAGGAAGTGATGGTGCCGCTGGTCCGGGTGACGGCCATCCCGGATACCATGACCGTGGGCCAGGCCCTGGAGGAATTCCGCACCTCCCGCTTTTCCCGGCTGCCGGTCTACCACCGCCGCATCGACAACCTCATCGGGGTGCTGCATGATTTCGACCTGTTGGGGGAGGACGGCCCGGACCGTCCCATGCGCGCCTTCATGCGCCCCGTCACCTATGTGCCGGAACTCAAAAAAATCGACCGGCTCCTGGCCGAGATGCAGCGCCAGGGGACCCACCTGGCGGTGGTGGTGGACGAATACGGCGGCGCCGTGGGCATCGTCACCATTGAAGACCTCCTGGAGGAGATCGTCGGCGAGATCACCGACGAATTCGACCAGGAGGTGGCGCCCTTCAAGAAGCTGGGGGAGGGCCACTACCTGATCAGCGCCCGCATCGAGATCAAGGCCCTGAACGAAGCCCTCCACCTGGAACTGCCGACGGGGGATTACGAGACCCTGGCCGGGTTCCTCATCAATGAACTGGGGGACCTGCCCCGGGCCGGCGAGCATCTGCAATACCGCAATCTCAAGTTCACCGTGCGCCAGGCCGAGGCCCGGTCCGTCAAGGAGGTCGAACTCTTTGTCGACGTCGCCCCGGAGTGAATGTAAATAGTCCGTAAAAAGTCAAGAATTCCTCATCTTACTGATAATGAGATCAAATCTGGAAATTTTCTGAGTAAGATGATAATTGTCGAAGCTGGCAAGGATATATTGCTAAGTCTGCAAAATTAAATTGATATTTCAGTCGATTTTTGCTCTAGAATTTTCAGTTTTCAATCTAAATGTTACGGAGCCGAGAACGGAATGACTTCGACAAGTGAGGCGCCCCCATATACGGTTCATGAATTCGACTCTACCGTTTTATCCCTAACGATGGGATTCATACGCCTGTGGAGGGCGCAACTAGCTTACACCTCTACTATGATAGCACTTGACTCATTAAACAGTAAAGATGCTACTCCCGATGAGCAAGCTCTTAAGGCTGCAGAGACGCTACGTGGAGTGTCTTTGGAAGTGATTGACTCATATAGCTACATCCACACGATAAGTGAATTAGTTTATGCGACCACTTTTCTCGACTCATTTCTCTCCGATATTACGAAATTCCTTTTCCTGCTGCATCCTCACTCCATAGGGGATCAACATTTGATATCTTTTGGGGATGTACTTTCGGCGACTTCTCGGGTTGAGTTAATTAATGCTACAGCTACAAAGCGTGTCCGCGAGATTAGCTTCCTACCATTTATCGCAAGAATCGACTTCCTTCGGGAGCGATTCGGCCTTCATATTTCGGTTGATAAAGAAACTATTGAACTTATAGGTCACTTTGCAACCGTTCGAAATGTTCTTGTCCACGATTAAAGTGTATTTGACGTCTCACTAAACGATAATGGCGAAATTTGCGTCAAGGCGGAACGTTGTTCACGGCATCCCGCTCCGATATCATCTGAAGATCCGAATAAGGCTCAGCAGGCATTTTGTGAGGTGGCGGCTGCCGTCTATGAGGCAGTTTGCACACAAGTATTAAAAAGGCAAGGCGAACCTTTTGTAGAGAAAACCGTTCAGGTTCTTCGCAATTTTTTTACCTTAGCCTGACACCAGCGGTTCTATGTTTTAAGAACTCGTAGGGCGGGAAAGCGCAGCGCATCCCGCCGTTAGCATGTATTTCGGTCAAAAGTTTTCAGTGGCGTTCCGCAGCGTGATCGAGACAAAAAACCTGCCGCCAGCAACAAAGGCGCAAATATCTTGAGGCATAAGTTAGGTAAAACCTGATTGTCGAAGGCGGGATGCGTTTCACTTTCCCGCCCTACGGCAGCTACGGCAGCTATCATCTGTTCAAGAAGGGTCTTCTCTCATGAAAAAAATCTTGCTGGCAGTGGGAATTGTCCTCCTGCTCCTGGTTGCTTTATGGTTCATGGCGATACCCTCGGCACCGAGGCCGAAGATGCGGGGGGTGATGCCGGAGGCCCTTGAGGCCAAGCCGACTGAACCTGCTGCCAAGCGATTTGGCGCCGGGGTTATCCGGAAAAGTGAGAAACCCCAAGGCGAGGAGTAGGACCACGTGATGTGGGGATGGTCAGCAGGGATTGGGGGCCTATACCCTCTTACGGGCTAAAAAGGCTCCGGTTTTTTCTGACCGGGGTCTTGCGAGTAAAGATACCTGCTCTCTATTTTGAATTCAGCCAAAGGTGGATTATAATATATATCATGTTAATATTATTGCAATTATCTCCTCTCTCCTGGTGGGAGAGGATTAATCCCAAAGAGCAATCAAACGACTATTATTTGTCATTTCTGAGCGTAGCGAAGAATCTCTCTTTTTGAGTCGCCGAGATTCTTCACTTCGCTACGCTCCGTTCAGAATGACATAATATTTATTGTCTTTTGACTGCAACTGCTTATAAGGGTGAGGGGGAATTAACTTTTGCCGATTCAACCCTGCTGGGCTTTTTTTGACTGTTTTGCCGGCGTCAGCGGCGATATGACCCTGGGGGCCTTGATTGACCTGGGGCTCCCGGTGGAAGAACTGCAAGGCCTCATAACGGCCCTGGGTCTGGCCGGGGTTTCCATCACCGCCCGGCGCGTCAGCAAGCAGCACCTCACCGGCGTCCAGGTAAGGATTGAGGCCGGGGGGCCCCAGCCGGCCCGGACCTACCGGGAGATTTGCGCCCTGATCGAGGCGGCGAACCTGACCGAAACGGTCAAGGCCCGGAGCCTGACCGCCTTCCGCCTCCTGGGGGAGGTCGAGGCCCGGATTCACGGCCAGCCCCTGGAAACGGTCCACTTCCACGAACTGGGGGCCCTGGACACCATCGTGGACCTGGTGGGCGCGGCCTACGGCTTGGAGTATCTGGGGGTCTCCCAGGTCTTTTGCAGCCCCCTGCCCATGGGCTGGGGCATGATCGCCGCCGGCCATGGCCGGTTGCCCAACCCGGCCCCCGCCACCCTGGAGCTCTTACGAGACCTGCCGGTTTACGGCACCGACCTGCCCGGCGAGTTGGTCACCCCCACCGGTGCGGTAATCCTGAAAGTCTGCGAGGCCCGGTGCGAGCCCTGCCCCCCCATGACCCTGGCGGCCGTGGGCTACGGCGCCGGCACCCGGGACCTGCCGGGGCACCCCAATCTCCTGCGCCTCTACCTGGGGACGCCTTTGGCTCCCGCCCCGGGCCTCCGGGAGCAGGTCCTGGTCCTGGAAACCCACCTGGACGACATGAACCCGGAGTGGTTCGAGCCCCTCATCAATGGCCTCTTTGCCGACGGGGCCCTGGACGTGGCGCTGGTTCCCCTCCAGATGAAGAAGCAGCGCCCCGGCGTGGGCCTCACGGTCATCGCCCCCCTGGCGGCCAAGGAAGGGCTGCTGGCCCGGCTGTTCGCCGACTCCACCACCCTGGGGGTGAGGTGCACGGAAGTGGAGCGGGTCACGGCCCGGCGCTGGCCGGAAACCATCGAGACCGCCTACGGCCCCCTCCAGGTGAAGGTGATGGAGTACGGCGGCCGCCGCCGGCTGCTGCCGGAGTACGAGGCCTGCCGCCAAATGTCCGAGGCCCAGGGCTTGCCCCTGATCGAGGTCTACCGGCTGGTCCCCCGGGAGTAACCGGGGCACGGGTATCAGGCAAGAAGGCCTCGCCATGGTGCCAAAGGATCCTCAACTCTTCTTTGACGTTGACCTGGCGCACATTCTCCCAGGTGAAAATGGCGATCTCTTCCAGGCGCCTTACCTAATCCATTGACTTCCGGCGAGAACTAAGTTAATTTATTCACATGGTTGCCCGGAGCCAAAGTATCCTGAAGGACCTGAAGCCGGAAGTAGCCGCCATCAATGAGGCGCTCACGGCCAATCTCCAGACCCACGTGCCGTTGATCGCCGAGGTGGGGCGCCACATCCTGCTCAGTGGCGGCAAGCGCATCCGGCCGCTGCTGTTCATCTTGAGCGCCCGGATGTGCGGCTGCCAGGGCAATCACCTCAGCGGTTTTTCTACCATCTTTGAATACCTCCATGCCGCCACCCTGCTGCACGACGACGTCATCGACGCGGCCAGCGTGCGCCGGGGAGCGTCCACCGCCAACACCATCTGGGGCAACCAGGCGGTGATTCTGGTGGGCGACTTTCTCCTGGCCAAAGCCCTGTCCCTGGCGGTGACCACCAATAAATTGAAGATCCTGCAGGTGCTGTCGAACGCCACCACCATGATGGCCGAAGGCGAGATCCTCCAACTGCTCCACGCCGGAAACCTGAAAATTACCGAAGCCGAATATTTCGAGGTCATCAACCGTAAGACCGCCATCCTCATGTCCGCCGCCTGTCAGATCGGGGCCATCCTGGGTGGGGCCCCCCCGGAACAGGAAGAGGCCTTGACTCAAATGGGGTTGAACCTCGGGATCACCTTCCAGGTGGTGGATGATATCCTGGATTACACCGGGGATGAACGGGAGTTAGGCAAGGAGGTCTGTGCCGACCTGCGGGAGGGCCGGGTCACCCTGCCCCTGATTCACGCCCTGGCCCAGTCTTCGGCCTCGGATCGGGAGCGCCTGGCCGCCATCGCCGAGGACCTGACTCCGGAGTCGGCCCCGGAACTCCGGAGCCTCATGGATAAGTCCGGGTCCCTGGGCTACGCCCGCACCGTCGCCCGAAGCTACACCCTTAAGGCCCAGGAAAACCTCGCGACCTTCCCCTCCTCCCTGGAAAAGACCTACTTTTGGGCCATCACCGAAGAACTGCTGGCCCGGACCCATTAACCCGTCGGCTGGAACGGACCCGGCCCTCCCCCAGCGTCTTAATTTGTGAGATTATCTTGATAAAATCACCCCTAAATTTCCCACCACCGCCGCCTCGGCTCAGGTCCGGGAGGGGTGGTTGCAATCCGGACTTTCCCCTGTATTTTACTTGACATTTTCCGAGTCTTCCGGTAAATTTTTTCTTGTAGATAGCATGTCAGCCTAAAGGCAGGGCAGCGGGCCCTGGGCCTAGATCGGAAGGGTATGCTAATCGCCCTCCCTTTTTTTTTGCCTAGCTGCTCTCGCGGACCTGCTCCTGGGGCGGGATCAGTGTGACAAAATTTAGGAGGTTCCTCATTCATGAAGGAAAGGGGAAGAGTTAAGTGGTTCAATGATTCCAAGGGATTCGGTTTTATTTCCCGAGAAAACGGCCCCGATGTCTTTGTGCATCACAGCGCCATCCAGAGTGATGGCTTTCGGACCCTGGCTGAAGACCAGGAAGTCGAGTTCGAGGTGGTTCAGGGTCAAAAAGGGCCCCAGGCGCAAAACGTCACCAAGCTATAATTGCTAACCACTTGAGGCTGGGAACTCCGGCGGCCCTCAGGCCCCGGAGTTCCGCCATATTGACCCCAAGGAGGTGAGCCGTGGCCCGTAATCGATATGGCTGGGAAAAACGTGCCAAGGAAATCGCCCGGAAGCAGAAGAGCGACGAGAAGATAAAAAGGCGCCAGCATCAGGCCACTGCAGAGGAAACCCCAGAAGAACCCAAGGCGCAGGATGAAGTAACTATTGAGGGATAACCGGAATCTCCTCCAGATCGGGTCGGGCGACACCATCGGGACAGGGGAACTGTGTCGCCGCCTAAGAAGGAGTAGCATAGTGTCGATCAAATTGTATGTGGGCAATCTGCCCATGGAAATGACCGAAGCCGAATTAAAGGACCTCTTCACCGAGGCCGGCAATGTGGCTTCGGCCAAAATTATCACCGACCGGCAGACCGGCCAACCCCGTGGCTTCGGTTTTGTAGAAATGGAAACCAAACTGGAAGGGACAAAAGCTATCTCCATGCTGAACGGTCGCCAGGTCGAGGGCCGGGTCCTGGCAGTCAATGAAGCCAGGCCCCAGGCTCGCACCGGTGGTGGTGGCGGCGGGGGCGGCGGTCGCGGGGGCGGCTACGGCGGCGGCGGCGGTGGTGGTGGTGGTCGCGGCGGCGGTCGCGGCGGCTACCGCTAAGCCAACAGGCTCCGCCTCAGGCGGCGCCGATCCAGTAACCCCATGCCGGCAGGGTCCGCGAGGCCTTGCCGGTTTTTCTGTAAAGGTAGCGATGAGTTAAGCGCGGGCCGGGCCCGCCGATTCCTCTTTTAACCTTGAACTTCGCACTTTTCTGATCTGAGAGATGAAAGTCAATGAAGATATGCTGCATTGGATTCGACCTGCCTGAGGGCAAGGTAAAGTATCAGGACGAGATTGTCATCTCCCTGGAACAGAAATTATCCCCCAAGAAGACCACGCCGTTCTATGTTGAGTTTACCCGGGACGACTTCAGCCATGGCGACGCCTTTCTCGTCGCCCGGGAGAAAATCTGGGACCTTCTCATCCTGGACCTGGAAAAACTGGAAGCCCGGCGGGACCGGACCGGGGAGGCGGCGGAACAAGAACTCCTGGATAAATGCCTGGGGTATCTGGAACAGGAAGTGCCCCTGTGCGACGGCCAGTTCAGCGAAGCAGAACTGGTTCTCTTAAAGACCCTGTCCCCCTTGAGTTTAAAGCCCACGCTGGTTGCGGCCGAGGCGCCGGAGCTGAATGACGCCATTACCCAGGTCCTGAAGAAATCCGGCATCATCTTCTTCTACACCGCCGACAAGAAAGAGGTGCATGCCTGGCCGGTCCAGCAGGATTCGGACATCGTCACCTGCGCCGGCAAGATTCACTCCGACCTGGCCCGGGGATTCATCAAGGCCGACATCGTCAGCTATCACGACTTTATGCAGGTCTACAACATGGCCGAAGCCCGGACCAAGGGCCTGGTTAAGCTGGTAGACCGTGATTACACCATCCGCCCCGGTGACATCATCGAAATCCGGTTCAACGTCTAGGGCCGGGCGCCAGACTCAAGACCTCACCGGAGCCTCGCCTTGACCGCGGGATGCCGGAATCTCCTCATCGACCGCGTTCATGGCGGTTATCCCAGCATATTTGCCTTTCATTGCCTCTATGAATCATTCGAGACCTCTGCGCCAGTCTCTGGCGCTCTCCTTCCTCATCAAAATGCAGCCTCGGCACCCTCGCCTGCGCCTGAAGAGCGTCTGGACAGCCGAGAGCTATGTATCCGGGTCAGCCCCATAACGGCAGCCGGCGGCTCATCCCCGGCCTCAGGCGACAAAATAGCTGTGGCAGGCCCGGTCCAGATTCTCCGGGGTAAGGCTGGGAGCCAGTCGGTGGAACCGGCAATAATCCAGGATCTGCTCCAGGATATCCCGGGGATGACAGGCAATCAGCGGGCGTTGGCCGCCGTCATAATACCGGCCCAGGAGATACTCCACCGCCTCCGGGTTGAACTCCAGATGGTACTGATCGCAGTAGAGGCGGAAGATCTCCACAAACTGGGTCCGGGTCACATAATCCACTTTGACCTTGGAGCGCAGGCGCCGCAAAAAGGCATCATCCACCAGGGAGCGAGGCTCCAGGTTGGTGGCAAAAATAATGAACTGGTCAAAGGGAATGGCGAATTTCTGGCCGGTGCGCAGGCGCAGAAAATCCTGGTGATTTTCCAGGGGAACGATCCAGCGGTTGAGCAGGTCCTGGGGAGGAACATGCTGGCGGCCGAAGTCGTCCACGATAAACACCCCGTTATTGGCCTTTAATTGCAGGGGGGCCTCAAAATATTTAAGGGTAGGCTTATAAGCCAGGTCCAGCATGTCCAGGGTGAGTTCGCCCCCCACCGTCACCACTGGGCGGCGGCACCGCACCCACCGGCGATCAACTCTCTCGCCCTCTGAGGCTGCCTTCTCCGAGCGCTTATGGGTGATTTCATCAAAGACCTGAATTACCTGGCCGTCCACAAAGAGGGCGTAGGGCACCAGGATGTCATCCTCCCAAATCCTGCCTAAACGCTGGGAAAGGAGGGTCTTGCCGTTTCCCGGGGGGCCATAGAGGAAGAGGGGCTTGCCGCTCACCGCCGCCACTCCCATTTGTTCAAGGATATCGGCGGACAGCACCAATCCCTGGAAGGCCTGTTGGACGCGGTCGGGGGTGATCTCGGCCCCCGCGATACTCTGGCGGATCACGTGTTCCCAGTAGTCCCTCAGGGTCACCGGGGCCGGTCCCGTATAGGCATCGTATTCCAGCAACTGCGACGCCTGCTTTCTCCCCGCCTCGGTCAGGGAATGCCGGTTAGCCAGACTCAGGGAGCTAACCGCCAGATTCATGGGGTCGGGACCCCGCACTTCGACCCACCTGGCCTTTTTCAAGTAGTCCACCAATTCGGAGATGATGCCGGGCGACACCTTCAAACGTCCCGCCAGATCCCCCAGAGTGAAGAAATCCATATAGAAGCAGTGCTTCAAGGCAAGCTGGCTCAGGAATAGCCCCGGCAGACCTGAATCCTCAATGGTCGCAGGCGCGGCCCATCTCAGATCGGTTATCCCCCCGGCTTCCGGGCCGGGGACGCCCTCGGAGACAATTCCGTAGGGGTTATGCATAGCATCCATTGCTCTCTCCCGGGCCCTGGCTCCTGGCCTGAGCCGCCGGCCCGCCACGGTCAAACGTGCGGCCGGATGATTTCGTCCGGTTCGCAACGCCTGCCGGTTACTGAGATTATCGGCACTCCGGCTAATTTGGTTCAAAACTTTATGAGATAATCAGGGAACCTGTTGCAAAACCTTATCGCTTCGGGGGATGTCATCCCGGTCGAGAATCGCACCTGATCTCGTCGTGATGAGAACCTGCGGTGGCGATGGGCCATCAGCATGGCCGGTGCCATCAAGATTGCGGTCAGATAGGAAAGGAAAGCCGGAAGTACTCCCCTGCAACTGCGGCCCCAATCACGGCCAAACCCATTGGTCCGCCCCTAACCCGGACCATTTACCGGCATGATTGCAGCCTGGCTTGAGGGGAGTTGCGTGGCGGTTTGGATGACGCTCCCCAAAGGGAGGTGGCTTTTCGGGGATCACGGCGTGAGGGTCCGGCAGAGATGTTCGTGAGCGCGGGCAGATTGACAACGAGGCCTGCCGCCCCAGGGCTTTAGCCGGGGGCAGCGGCGTTTGCAGCCGGTAGCAGCAGAGACACCCCCCTCCCCTGCCCCAGTCTCAGTCCCGGCCTTTGACCCGCCAGATTTCCTGGAAGAATTCCTGCATACACCCCCAGGAACGCCTCGCCGCCCGGGGGTTGTAGGCTACTCCGGCGGCCGGGTTGTTCCCGTTGGCCGGGTTGGTGAAGCCGTGCACCGCCCCACCGAAGAAAACCATCTGCCAGTCCGCCCCGGCTTGCCGCATGGCCTGCTCAAAGGCGGCGAGGTCGGCCGGGGAAACGTGGGGGTCGTCGGCCCCGTGCAGCACCAGTACCGCGGCCTTAATCCGTTTCAGGTCATCCGGCCCGGCTTTGGGCAGGCCGCCGTGGAAGCTCACCACTCCGGCCAGGTCCGCTCCGGAGAGGGCCAACTCCAGGACCGTGGTGCCCCCGAAGCAAAAGCCGATGGCCGCCAGGCGTTTGGGGTCCACCCGGGGGTCAGCGGCCAGGGCCTTCAAGGCCGCTTGGGCCCGGGCCCGCAGTAACGCTGGATCACCCCGCAGGGCCCCGGCGAGCTTGCCGGCCTCCTCCCGGTCAGTGGTGGTGTAGCCGTTGCCATAGATATCCGCGGCCAGAGCCACGTAACCTAGGCCTGCCAGTTTTGCAGCGATTTCCTTGGCGAAATCGTTGAGACCCCACCATTCATGCACCACCAGCACGCCAGGGCGTTTGCCCGGGGCGGCGTCATCGTGAGCCAGAAAGCCCCGCATCACCGTGCCGTCTTGGCTGTATTCCACTGTCTTGGTAACCAATTTAGCCTGGACCTCCGCACTCGCAAAAAATGTTAGGCTTACCAATACCAGTGCCTTGCAAACCCTGGGCAAGGTTGGGTGCGACACGATTAGCTCTCCCGAAAAATCAGGTAACTGGCTGAGCCGCCGCCCTTTTTAGCGCAGGGTATAGCCACCGTCCACGAAGAGGGTGGTACCGGTGGTGAACGGGTTAGCCATCAGGTGGAGTACCGCCTGGGCCACCTCTTCGGGACGGCCCACACGCTTGACCGGCGCCGCGGCGGCATAGAGCTGAAACATCTCATCTTTCGCTGCCTTCGGCATGTCGCCGAAGATGGGGGTGTCCACCAGGCCGGGCGATACCGCGTTGACCCGGATGGGGGCCAGTTCCACCGCCAGGGCCCGGGCCAGCCCCTCCAGGGCGCTGTTGATGGCGGCAATCCCTGAAACTCCGGGAGACGGCCGCTGGCTGTAAATGCCGGAGAACAAGACGATGGAGCCGCCCGCACGGATTTGCGGCGCGCCGTATTTGGCGGCCAGGTATTGCCCCCAAAACTTGCTGTCGAAATCGGCCCGGACGGCGGCGGTCTCCCGGGTCAGAAAAGGCCCGCCGGCCGCGACGTTCCCCGGGGCGGTCAGGTGGTCGAACTCCCCCACCCGAGCGAAAAAGGCTTGGACGGCCGCTTCATCCTGGACGTCCAGGGTCAGTGCTTCGGTGTCGCCACCGATCTGGCGCCGGGCCGTCTCCAGCTTCTCGGGGGAGCGGCTGGCGATGACTACCCGGGCTCCGGCAG
The DNA here is from genome assembly GCA_963848565.1 of uncultured delta proteobacterium. GTDB lineage: Bacteria > Desulfobacterota > Desulfobaccia > Desulfobaccales > 0-14-0-80-60-11 > 0-14-0-80-60-11. Next base: position 57,673 of record CAWKEQ010000024.1, on the reverse strand, counting down.
CCGTTGCGGCAATGGCGGTGGCTAAACCCATACCGGAGCTGCCGCCGATGATGATGATGCGTTTATTGGCGAAAAGCATGCGTCCTCCTTGTGGTGCATCTCCCGGAATGATTATGTGGTGTAGCCTATCCCCTCGCCCTACCCTCCCCCCGCACCGGCCATCACCCGGATTTAGGTGATTTTTAAGGATGCACGAAGCATTGCAACTTAATTTCGATGCCGGCCACGTTGCCGGCGATGCGCCTTACCTTGGCGATAACTTCCTTTTCCTCGGTGATATTGCCCCTGATATCCACGAAAATCTCGCCTTCCCGGGAGCTCACCTTGGCGGTGGGAAACTCCTCCACCAGGGCTGCCTGGATACGGGCGGCCAGGGACTGGTCATCAAGAATTTTCTGCGACGGCGGCGTGGTTTGGAAGTGAGGCAACTGCACCGCACAACGGATCATGTCCACGGCATCATCCACCGTGATGGATTTGATGTGGATGACCATGTCATAGAGCATGGGGTCCCAGGTATCCACCCCAAAAATCTGGAGACCCCAGCGGCGGCGCTCGTCATCGTCTTTCTTCAAGATATGCCGGGCCTCGGCCGCCGAGATGTTTTCCCGTTTCATCTCCTCGGCAATCCGGTCCTCCAGGTCGGCAACAATCCGCACCTTGAGCACATGGGGGACCTCCTGGAGGAAATAATGACCGGCCAGACCGTGGTAGACCACGTTATCTTGCTGGACATGCTTCATCAAGGCCGCCTTGATATACGCTACGTACCGTTCTTTGCCGTAGGTGAAACGCTCCAGGATGGAGGGCGCATCGTGAATAGCCCGCACCAGCTTAATCTCCGGGATGTTGAATTGTTCCGAGGCCTCCAGGAGCAGATCCCGGGAGATGCATTCGTAGCCCAGCGCCGCAGCCACCTTTTCGGCCACTTCTTTTCCCCGGCTGTAGGAACCCCGGGATATGGTAATGATTGACATAGATAAGTCCTTTTCAGATTGGATTGGGCAAGAGCCGGCCGCCAGGGGTTTTTCCCCGGGAGACTACTTGTCACCCTTGGAGAACTGCTTGGCTACCACCTTGCCGTTGACGAACTGAATGGTGATGGTTATGCCTCCGGCCTTCCACTTGGACACCGTGCCGGAAAACACGGCCAGGTCCACGCTGTTGGATTCCGTGGGCTCCCCCAGGATGGCCGTCACCTGCGCCAGGGACATGCCGGTCTGAATTTTCTCAAAGTTTTCCTGGGAAATTTTAAAGCTGCTGCACGATACCAGGCTCAGGCAGATTACCAGGCCTAAAGCCATTGCCAGCAGATGGGACCACCGACGCCTTGCCATGGGAAACCTCCGATTTTTCTCTCAGTTATCTCAACCTTACACGCTGAGACTCAGGCCGTCTTCGGCCCGCAGGATTTCTCCGGAAAACTCCTGGGCCGCCAGGCCCACCACGTCCACTTCGTCGCAGGGCGGGTAGAAGTGGGTCAGGAGCAGCCGCGCCACCCCGGCTTTGGCCGCCAGACGCCCGGCGGTTCCGGGGGTGAGATGCCCCGGGACCTTGAAGGGATTGGCGGCCTCCATCACCAGGAGGTCGGCCCCCCGGGCCAGCTCCACCAGGGAGTCGCTCTCGTCCGTATCCCCGGAATAGACCAGGGACCGGCCCTCGGCCTCCACCCGGTAGGCCAGGCTCCCTTCGGTGTGATTGGTGGGGGCGCTTTTGATCACCAGGCCCTCGGCCCGCACCTCATCCGGACCGTCCGGGGCCAGTTCCCTGAGGTCCATGAGGCCCGGGGGCGGCTCCACCCACCCTGGAAAGGCGTCCCCGAGCCGCTGGTGAAAGTGGGCAAACCCCCGGGCGGCCAGGAGCCTGAAGGGCTCCCGCCGGGTGTAGCCCAGGGCGTAGCGGGTGGCGAACAAAAAGGGGATGAGGTCCCCCACGTGGTCGGGATGGAGGTGGGTCAGGGCCAGGACGTCGATGGCCGAAAAGTTGAGGCCATAGCGCAGCAGGGCCCTCAGGGTGCCGGACCCCAGGTCCAGGACCAGGAGGCGCCCAGCGGCCTTCGAGGGCCAGAGCCGGCGAACCCCGGCGCAAGGAGGGCACCCCGGTGCCGGACCCGATGACCGTCAGTTTCAAGGCTGTTGATTTCTCCTCAGTTATCCTCTAGCCTTTGCCAGACATTCTTTCCCCTTGGAGATTCTCAAATCCCCCTAAATCCCCCTTGTTCAAAGGGGGACTTTATTCGCAATCCCTTCTCGTTCCCCCCTTTATTAAAGGGGGGTTGGGGGGGATCTGCGGATTCCGAGGATCGAAAAAAACTTCTGGCAATCGCTCTATGTGGCAAATTTTCTTGAGTTTTCCCGTTTGGAGCGCCAGGGTTTAATGAAAAACGAGCCCCTGGTTTTCGGCTCCCACCCTTTTCGCCTTTTTCCCTCTTCCCCTTTTCCCCCCTGTCCTACGCCCCATCCACGTTGCTCATCTGGGTGATGTAGAACCAGTCTTCCGGCAGGGTCAGGTAGTTGTGCATGTCCATCAGGGTCAGGTAGTGGCCCCGCTCTTCGTGGGCCACGCTCATGAAAAAGCGCCGGGCCAGGGGGTTGTTGGTTTCCTTGGCCAGCTTGGTGTAGTAGTCGATGGAGCACTCCTCCATCTTGATGCCGGTCTTCAGCGCCTGGAGATCATCGTCGCCGCCGACCCCCTGCTCATCTTTGGTCATGGCCATGACGCAGACATACGGTTCGTGCTGGGGCGGCTTAAAGGCCGCGATGGTCTCGGTCCAGCTGGGGTCCTTTTCCAGGCTGTGGTAGACCTGGTTGAATTTTTCGATGTGGTATTTTTCCGACTCCGCCAGGTACTCCATGATCTCCCGGACCCCCGGGCTCTTGACTTTCTTGGCCGCCTCCAGGTAGAACTGGCGCCCTTCGACCTCCATCTGCACCGCGTCCTTCAACGCCTTGAGCATATATTCCTGCACTTTCATGTTTGCTGTCTCCCTTACTGGCCGTCTCCCGCCTGGAGACGTGTCGGTTCCTGCCCCAGTCAGCATAACCAGTGAATTTACTCATTAAACATAAGGTTCACCGTTCCGCTTGTCAATTGCCTCTAGGACAGTACCCGGCCCCGGTGGCCATAGCGGCGAGGTTTGCAGGGCTCCCCACCGCGGCCCGGTTCTCCCGCCGGACGCGAACCTTAAGGGTCTTGGCTGACGGCCCGATCAGGCCTAGGCCTATGACCCACCGGTCAATCATAAAAAGTTCATGCCCCCTAACCTTGAACTTCGAACCTTGAACTTTGAACTTTTATAAGTCGCGCCGGCGTTCATCGGCCCCGGCCTTTCTTCCGCCCGGGCGGTTGCCATGATCCCGGGGCCGTGGTAAACATAACCATGGTCGCCTCAATCCTGGCCCGCCTCAAGGACCATTTGCCTCTGGAACCGGCCTCGCCTGACCCGGACCCGGACCTGGTAGCCGCCGGGGTGCTGGTGCCCCTGTTCGTGGCCGCGGAGCAGTTCCAGGTGCTGTTCATCCAACGCACCCTCCTGGTGAAGGATCACCGGGGCCAGATCGCCTTTCCCGGCGGGGTCCGGGACCCGGAAGACGCCCACCTCCTGGCCACGGCCCTTAGGGAGGCCCAGGAGGAGATCGGCCTGGCCCCGGAGGCGGTGGAAGTGCTGGGAGCGCTGCCCCCCGTGGCCACCATCACCGGCTACCACATCACTCCCTTCGTGGGGCTCGTTCCCCACCCCTACGACTTCCACCCCAGCCCCCGGGAGGTCAAGCGCCTGCTGGAGCTGCCCCTGGCTGAGTTTTACGCCCCGGAGCGCTGGCGTTCCGGCCCCTATGTCTTCCAGGGCCGCACCACCCGGGTGTGCTATTGGCAGAACGGCCAGGAGGTAGTCTGGGGCGCCACCGCCCGGATTCTCCTCAACCTGCTGGCCCAACTGGGGGTTGACCCCATACCGGGAGACCGTCATGCCACCTGTCTGGACTGACCTGGCCGGCGCCGCGGCGCTGGTCAAGGACGGCGACCTGGTGGCCCTGGGCGGCCACACCCGGGCCGCGCCCATGGCCCTGATCCGGGAACTCATCCGCCAGGGACGCCGCCGCCTGGGTCTGGTCACCATACCCACCGGGGGCCTCAACGTCGACCTGGCGGTGGGCGCCGGGGTGGCCGACCGCCTCCACTTCGCCCAGGTGGGCCTGGAGGAATACGGCATGGCCCCTCACTTCCGGGCCGCGGTCCAGGACGGCCGGCTCGCCTGCTTCGAGTACCCCTGAGGGGCGCTGTTGCGAGCCCTCCAGGCGGGGGGCATGGGAACGCCGTTTCTGCCGGTCCGGGGCATCCTGGGCTCGGCCTATCTCGACGTCAATCCCCGCTTTAGGGTCATGGCCGACCCTTTCTCCGGGGAAGAACTGGTGGCGGTCCAGGCCCTGACCCCGGACGTCACCCTGATCCATGGCGCTTTAGGCGATTCCCGGGGCAACCTCCTCATCCCCCGGGTCTCCGACTGGGCCCTGGCCATCACCGCCTCCCGCCGGGTTATCGCCACGGTGGAGGAATTCGTGCCCGGTCCCTTACACGACGGGCCGGAGTGGCGCCTCATCCCCGCCATCCACCTCACGGCCCTGGTCCACTGCCCCGGCGGCGCCGCCCCCACCGGCTACCCGGGCTATTACCCCCAGGACGAGGCGCACCTGGCCCTTTATCTGGAAAGCTCCCGGGAGGCTGGAACGTTCGCCCGCTACCTTAAGGACCATGTCTTGAAACCCGAGGGACAATAACCGGTTGCGGTAAATTTCCTCCAAGCCCCGACGGTCGGCAAGGCCTGAAGTTCTCCTTTGAAAAAAGGGGGGAATAAAGACCTCTGCCAAGACTTCCTCACCTCGGTGAATTACCATGAAACTGCCCTGGCCTGATCTGAGTTCCTGGTCTTTGCCCCGCACCGCCTGGATCCAGGTGGAGGTGACCACCCGGTGCAACGCCGCCTGCGTCTACTGCCCCCGCACGGCCTACCGGGACGCCTGGCAGGACCGGTCGCTCTCCCTGGCCGTGTTCCGGCGCCTGCTGCCGGCCCTCAGGAAAACCCGCCTGGTCCACCTCCAGGGCTGGGGGGAACCCTTCCTCCATCCCGACTTCTTCACCCTCATTGCCCTGGCCAAAGCCGCCGGCTGCCGGGTCAGCACCACCACCAATGGCATGCTCTTGAATGGAGAAAAGCTCCGGCAGGTGGTGGCCTCGGGCCTGGACCTCATCGCCTTTTCCCTGACCGGGCTGGAGGAAAGTCACGACCGGGCCCGGCCTGGGACCAGCTTCCGCCAGGTCCTTGAGGCCATCCAGAACTTAAACCGGCTCAAGGCCGCGGCCGGCAGCGCCACCCCCCAGATCCATCTTGCCTATCTGCTCCTCAAGTCCGGCCTGCCCGACCTGGACAAGCTGCCCCGGCTCCTTCAGGGCTTGGGGGTCCAGCAGGCGGTTATCAGTACCCTGGATTTCGTGCCCACCCGGGAACTGGCCGGCGAGACCTTCCCGGCCGGGGACCCGGCGGCCCATGCAGAGCTTCAGTCCCGATTAGCCGCCATGGCGGCCGCGGCGGGCCGCTTCGGGGTACCGGTCCATTACCCCCTGAAGTCCCCCAGCGACCGGGCCCTGCTCTGTCCCGAAAATCCCCTGGGGGCGCTGTGCGTGGCCGCGGACGGCGCCGTCTCCCCCTGCGTCTTCACCAATCTGCCGGTGTCCGGGGCGACCTACCAGGGGCTCGCCGGGGCCCAGCCCTACCAACCCCTGGTCTTCGGGAACCTGCTGGAACAGAGTTTGGGAACCATCTGGCGAGAGCCGGCTTATACCAACTTCCGCCGCACTTTTTTCACCGGCCGCCTGGCCACCCCCTGCCGGCACTGCCTGAAACTGTGAAACCACAATGGCCTTGGGAACAGGCTGTTTGCTGAAAACCCTTGCTAAACCCGGTTTCCCTTTCATCCTGAACCTTATGAAAAATTGAGGTTCCCAACCAGACTCGCGTAGGAGAACCTCCCTGCCGGCTTTCCGGGGCTCGCCTGGAAAACCGCAGCCTGACGGATACCAGGTTTATTTCCCTGATTTTATCCAATTCATGACGCCTCCGGCGGCTGACAGCCGGACCGCCTCGGGCTGGGGAATTATCTCCCGGTGAGGGGAAAATCCCCCTTGGCCCCGTCGCCCCCAAGGGTCTTTTTCCCTGATCCGGCGTTCCCCCCGGGAGCTGCCGTCGCCGCTTCTTAGCGCCCCCGGGGCGGTGGGCTCCGGCCTGGGCCAAATCCCGGACTCATTCACCTCTCCGGGAACAAATCTTGCATTTGAATGAAATTTAGCCTGCCGGGTTGGGGCCTACCCGCCCGGAAAGTCCGGGAGGCGCAACGCCTCAGGATCAGCCCCCTCGGCGTCCCCGGGGATACCGCCGGACCCGGGCCGCCGGGCGCGTCAACCGGCCCCCGGGGCCTCAATCAGGGGCAAGGCAAACCACGGGCGATTTTCCCTCATAATCATGGCCTGCCGGGCCCATGCTCCTATGAGAGGCGTCGCCATCCACCGCCGGAGGCCCCAGGCCCGCCTGTTTGACCAGGGCTACGGCCGGTGGAGGGAAACTGGAGGATGGGGTTCGATGCCGAAACGCTGCCTGCTTCTGGCCCTCGGGAATGACATCCTGAAGGATGACGGGATCGGCATGATTGCGGCCGGCCTCTTGAGATCAGAGTTTAAGGAGGCGGTCGACATCGTCGAGGCCCCCGAAACCGGGTTCGCCCTCTTGGAACTCCTGGCCGGCTATGACCAGGCCCTGCTCCTGAATGCCATCTTTACCGGCAGCGCCCCCCCGGGCACGGTCCTGGAGTTCTGCCGGGAAGATTTTCAGAAGGCCGCCGCGCCCGCGGCCCTCTACGTGGGCCTCCCGGAGATCTTGCGACAGGCCGAGAGCCTGGGCTTGGAATTTCCCCGGGAGTTGCGCATCCTGGCCCTGGAAGTGCAAAACCCCTTCGAGTCGCATGGGGGGATAAGCCCCGCCGCCCGGGAGGCCCTACCCGGATACGTGGACCGGGCCCGGCAGGTACTCAAGAGCTGGACAACCTGACGTTATAGCGTTTGCCATCAATTCCCCCCACTCGGAGATTCTTAAATCCCCCTAAATCCCCCTTTTTCAAAGGGGGACTTTAGCAGCAAATCCTTGTAGTTCCCCCCTTTTCTCAAGGGGGGTTAGCATGATGCCGCCATCGGAAATTGCTTTTGGCAAACGCTATAAGCCCGGTCTGGAGAAGCGGGTTCCAGGCCGTGGCAGGGCTGGTCAGCAGCCAGGCCCAAATTCAAGCTTACAGACAATACATCCGAAGAATTTCTAGACAATCTCCTTAGTTGAACTTACGGAACCGGCATCCGGCCCCGGTATGTGCTCTCATGGGGCGGTAACCACCCGGGGTGCATAAGTCGCCAGCCTATATTCCTTGCGACCGCCCCGGGCAACACCGCCGCCAATGAGATTTTGATGTTATTCTCCATAGTTTTGGTGATAATTTACCCATAACTTTGCCTAGTAATGGGGTTGATGCCGACCTCTCCATCAGCAAACGTGTCCCTGGAGGAATCCAGCTATGCTTTTCACTTCCGGCCGTAAAGTGAGAGATTGTCAACCATGGTATTATGTAATGGGGCTGTTACTGACCGCGGCTCTCCAGTTGCCCTGGACCGCCAGCGGGGTCCTGGCGGCGGATTATCAGGGGACCCTGAAGATAGGCGGAACCGGGGCGGCCATCGCCACCATCACCCAGGTGGCGGCCGCCTTTCAGAAAAAACACCCTGAGGTCCGCTTTGTGTTTCCTCCCAGCCTCGGCAGCGCCGGCGGCATCAAAGCGGTTAGCGCCGGGGCCTTGGATGTGGGGTTGAACAGCCGCCCCCTTACCGCAGCCGAACGCGGTCATGGCTTGGTGGTGGCGGAATATGCCCGGACGCCCCTCCTCCTGGTAACCTCCTATAAAGGCGCTGGGGTTAACTTCACCCTGAAGCAGATTGCCTCGCTGTATAACGGAGAGATCCAAAGGTATCCTGACGGCACCCCCCTCCGGATTATCATGAGACCTGAGGTTGAAATCGATACCCACCTGGTCAGGGGTTTGTCTCCCGAAATCGATGCCGCGATCCAACGGGCCCAATTATGGGAAGGCATGGCCATAGCGGTGACTGACCACGATAACGCCCAGATGCTGGAGAAAACCAGGGGGGCAATAGGGTGGATGACCATGGCCCAGCTTATTTCGGAGGGCCTGGAACTTACACCCCTGCCACTAGATACTATCGTGCCGAACCAGACAAACTTCGCCTCGGGCAAGTATCCCCTCTTTAGAACTTTTTCCGTGGTTACCGGACCTCACCCCTCCCCTTTGGCCAAAGCCTTCCTCGAATTTCTTACCTCAGCCGAGGGGCGGGCCATTCTTTTAAGAAACGGTCAGTTTGTTGATACGAAGCAGCCATGAGAAGCCGGTCCACTAAAACCGCCCACCGCATTGCCCTGGCCCTGGCAGTTGTCATCCCCCTGGTTTTATCGCTTTCTTACTTTTTTATCGGCTATTTAAATTTAGACACCACCTTGCGGACTGAGGCCGGCGCCAATGCGCTGTTCGCTTCACAGATAATCCACGCCAACCCCGATTTTTGGCGGTTTGAACAGATCAGGCTCCAGGAATTTCTGTCGCGTCACCTCATCAAAACCCATGACGAGATTCGCCGCATTGTCGATCTGGATAACGTTACGGTTGCAGAGCACCTGGATCAGGTAGATTTTCCGTTCATGATGCGCTCTCATAACCTCTATGACTCCGGCCGGGTAGTGGCGAAATTGGAAATTATCCGGTCTCTCCGCCCCTTGTTAGGCAAAACGTTCTTAATCTTAATCTGTGGATACCTCCTGACCTTCTCCCTCTATTGGTCGGTTAAAACATTCATCCTGGATAGACGCCAGGCAGCCGAGGAGTCGCTGCTGGAGAGCGAAGCAAGGTACCGATTATTGGTCAGCAAATTGCCGGCCCTGGTTTTCAAGGGCTACGCCGATTGGTCCATTGATTTCTTTGACGACAAGATCGAGGCGCTCACCGGCTACAGCAAAGCCGAGTTCGATTCCCGGAGCCTGAAATGGTCCGAGGTGATCAGATCGGAGGATTTGTCGAGCGTTAAAGACGCCTTCATCCGGGCGCTCAGAACGAATCAGTCTTACGTCAGGGAATATCGCATCATGAAGAAAGACGGCGGCATCCTCTGGATCCAGGAGAAAGGACAAATAATCCCTGATAAAGACCGCAGGATCGATTACATCAGCGGGGTGTTTTTCGATATCACGGAGCGGAAAATTTTTGAAGAAGACCGTTTGATGTTCAACAAAATGGAAGCGCTAGGGGTTCTGGCCGGAGGCATCGCTCACGACTTTAACAATATCCTCACCGTGATCCTCGGCAATATTAACCTGGCCATGCTGGATCTGCCGAGGGAATCTGGCGGCCGGGAAATATTGACCGAGGCGGAAAGGGCTTGTTTTCAGGCCCAGAATCTGTCCAGGCAGTTGCTCACCTTTGCCAAGGGCGGGGCGCCGATTAAGGGACTCGTCGCCATTGAACAACTGATCAAGGAATGCGCCATTTTTACCTGTAGAGGCTCCTCGGTGTGCTGCAAATTTTCTCTGCAGGAAGACCTTTGGTCCGTGGAGGTCGATATCGGTCAAATCAATCAAGTCTTCCAGAATCTTATCCTCAATGCCATCCAGGCCATGCCCCTGGGAGGAACGATCAAGGTTTGCGCAGAAAACCTGGTAATAGCCGCCGATAGGGATCTACCCCTGACCCCCGGGCGATATGTTAAAATCTCTTTTCAAGACCAGGGCAGCGGCATACCGCCAGCTTATCTCGACAAAATGTTCGACCCCTACTTCACCACCAAACAGAAGGGGAGCGGCTTGGGTCTGGCCACAACCTATTCTATTATTAAGAATCATCATGGCCACATAACGGCAAAATCGAAATTAGGGGTGGGGACAACTTTTTTTCTCTATCTCCCCGCCATCTACCAGAAGGTTATCCGCGATCCTGAAGTAAAAACAGAGTTGTTCAGGGGAAAAGGTAAAATACTCATAATGGATGATGAAGACTTGGTAAGAGATGTTGTAAGTAAAATGATAATGTATCTTGGATATGGGACAGAACTTGCGAAAGATGGTGAAGAAGCTGTAACTATATTTGCCGAAGCGCATAAATCTGGCAAACAATTTGATGCGGTTATCTTAGATCTAACTGTTCCAGGCGGCATGGGCGGCAAAGAAGCTATTGTCCAACTGCTTAAAATTGATCCTCAGGTAAAAGCCATAGCTTCCAGCGGCTATTCCGATGATCCCGTCATGGCTGATTTCCATAAATACGGGTTCAGCGCTATTATCCCCAAGCCGTATAGAGTTATGGAAGCCAGTAAAGTGTTACACGAAGTTATAAAAAGTTGAATTGCCCCCGGGCCGGCGTCCGCCGGTCCCTCTGGCGTCTTTCCCAATACCTCCCCTTGCATCGCCGGCCCAATTAAGCTAATTTAGCAGGAGCGGGATGGGAAGGTCCTGCCCCTTAAAACCCATGTGGCTTTATATCCTGAAACGTCTGGGTCTGATGCTCCCCATGCTCCTGGGGATCACTCTGATTTCCTTCATGGTCATTCACCTGGCCCCGGGCACCCCCACCGACATGCAGACCACCATGAATCCCAAGGCCTCCCTGGAAGCCCAGAAGCGCCTCCGGGAGCTCTACGGGCTGGACAAGCCCCTGATGGTGCAATACACCGACTGGCTCTCCCGGCTGGTCCACCTGGACTTCGGCCGCTCCTTCTCCCCGGACCGGCGGCCGGTGTGGGACAAAATCAAGGAGCGCATCGGCATCACCCTGGGCCTTAACCTCATGAGCCTGATCATCATCTTGGTCGTGTCCATTCCCATCGGGGTGATCGCCGCTTACCGGGCCCATTCGTGGTTTGACCAGGCCACCACCCTCTTCGTCTTTTTCGGGTTCGCCATGCCCACCTTCTGGCTGGCCCTGCTCCTCATCATGTTTTTCGGGGTTTATCTGGATTGGCTGCCCATCTCGGGCCTCACCTCCCTCAACTTCAGCCAACTCTCTTTCTGGCGGAAGGTGCAGGACCTGGGCGCCCACGTGACCCTGCCGGTGCTGGTGGCCGCTTTCGGCGGCCTGGCCGGCATGTCCCGGTACATGCGGGCCAACATGCTGGAAGTCATCCGCCAGGATTACATCACCACGGCCCGGGCCAAGGGGCTGCCGGAGCGGGTGGTGATCTTCAAACACGCCCTCAGAAACGCCCTGCTGCCGGTGATCACCATCCTGGGGCTGAGCGTGCCGGGCCTCATCGGCGGCAGCGTCATCTTCGAGTCCATCTTCGCCATCCCCGGCATGGGCCAATTGTTCTACGGCGCGGTGATGGCCCGGGACTACCCCCTGGTGATGGGGGAACTGGTCATCGGCGCGGTGCTGACCCTGGTGGGCAACATGCTGGCCGACGTGGGCTATGCCCTGGTGGACCCCCGCATCCGGACGGGGTGAGCATGCAGGTTTGCTTTTTCCAGTGACCAGTTCACCGTATTTTTCATAGGAAGACTGGCGTGATCAGGGAAATCCGCCTGAAAGGGGCATCAAGCGTCAACAAAAAGTCCTGGCGAACCGTGCGGCATCAAGGTACTTTTTTGTGTCTTTTATAGCGCTTGCCATAAATTCTTTACCACGTGGAGATTCTTCAATCCCCCTAAATCCCCCTTGTCCAAAGGGGTACTTTGGCAGTAATTCCTTATAGTTCCCCCCTTTTATAAAGGGGGGTTAGGGGGGATTTAGAATGATGCCGCCATCGGAAAATACTTTTGGCAAACGCTATATAATGAAAACCGAAAACTGCAAACCGAACACCTTCTCATTATGAGACAACGTGAATTCTGGGCGCGCCTGAAGCGCAACCGCATGGCCATGACCGGCCTGGCCCTGGTCCTGGGGCTGTTTGTGGTCTCCATCTTCGCTCCCTGGCTGGCGCCCTACGACCCCAATCTCATCGACCTCAAGCAGGTGCTTATGCCCCCCAGCCCGGCCCACTATCTGGGCACGGACACCCTGGGCCGGGACGTCCTCTCCCGCATCATCTTCGGCTCCCGTGTCTCCCTCAAGGTGGGGTTCGTGGCGGTGGGCCTGGCCACCCTCATCGGTCTGCTCATCGGGGCCCTGGCTGGGTATTACGGCGGCTGGGTGGATTCGGCCCTCATGCGCCTGGTGGACCTGATGCTCTGTTTTCCCGCCTTCTTCCTGATCCTGGCCGTGATTGCCCTGCTGGAGCCCAGCATCTGGAACATCATGGCGGTCATCGGCCTCACCGGTTGGATGGGGGTGGCCCGCCTGGTCCGGGCCGAGTTTCTCTCCTTACGGGAACGGGAATTCGTCACCGCGGCCCGGGCCCTCGGAGCCGGGGACATTCGCCTGATCCTTCGCCACATGCTGCCCAACGCCCTGGCCCCGGTGATGGTCTCCGCCACCTTGGGGGTGGCCGGCGCCATCCTCACCGAGAGCGCCCTGAGTTTCCTGGGGCTCGGGGTCCAGCCCCCCACTCCCAGTTGGGGCAATATCCTCACCGCCGGCAAAGACAACATCGAGATCGCCTGGTGGCTTTCCGTGTTTCCCGGCCTGGCCATTCTGATCACGGTAATGAGCTACAATCTCCTGGGCGAAGGCATCCAGGAGGCCATCGACCCCCGCTTGAAGGAATAAACCGCGGACCCGGATCAGCAAATACCCTCACGCCCTCCTCGGTGCCGGGCGGCGGGGGTTGCCTCCGTGGGGCGTGGACTTATCGCCATGGGGGAATCGATGTCCCGGGCATACCGCCGCCGGGGGCTGTAAAACGTCCCTGAACCCTTAAAAAAATAGGGTAATTAATGAAATCTATCGGGTTTTTCCGCAAAATATTTTGACAATCAGATAGGAATTACTTATCTTATGTGAGCAGGGCGGCAAGCATTGATCGTCAAGGCATCATTATCCTAAGGGAGGGAGAATATGAAACGGACGTGGGTCAAAGTTATTGCCATGGTAGTGGCCCTGGCTCTGTGTGGAGCGGGGGTAGCGTTAGCGGCCAAAAAGGCTGAAGCGGAATTTGATGTCACCAAAGCCCTGATGGCTTCCTATGATCAGATTGAAAAGAAACAGTACAAGAAAGCCGATGCGATCCTGGACAAAGTTCTGGCCAAAGATCCCGGCAATCCCCTGGCCCTGAACAACAAGGCCTCCATCATGGTGTCGGAAAAGAAATTTGACAAGGCCGATACCTACCTGAACCAAGCCCTGGGCAAAGCCAAAGGCTACATGGTACAGGTTAACCGGGTGTGCTCCGTGGGCAACATCTGCCTGGCCTTCAAACCCGTGGCTTCGGGCACCGGTAATCAGGACCTCGAGCCCTTGATCAAGATGAACATCGAAATGGTCAAAGGCTACATGACTGCGGGCCCTGTACCGGGGAAGGGCTTGAGATAGTTAACGCTTAACTGCCGCCCACTAGGAGCTCCGAGGCCCCCTTCCGGGGGCCTTTTTTTTGCTCACAGAGAGGAGTGCCTCCCAGGTGGCCGACTTCTGGCGTTCGCCAAAAGTTCTTTCCTCTTATCCCCTCTCCACCCGGCGGGGGGAGAGGGCTAGGCGAGGGGGGGATAATACCACTAAGCACTCGGAGATTGCCTCTGTCAGGCTGAGCGGAGCGCAGAATCAATCTTTTTAAATCACCGAGATTCTGAACGAAGCTACGCTCCGTTCAGAATGACAAGAATATGCATAGTTTTTTGACCGCAACCTGGCATAAGAAGAAACTTTTAGTAACGAGCCCAACTCCACCCCGGCATTGACATTCCGGCGGGACGCCGCTATGGTACAAGCATTTCCTATCAACCGGGGGTAAGGCATGAAACGGCAATCCTGGCAGGTAGTCCTCATCGCGGCGGCTCTCTCCCTGGCCCTGGCCGGGATGGTCCGGGCCCAGGCTGACGCCGGCCTCACCAAGATGCTGGTGGAAAGCTACGATTTGCTGGAGGCGGGCAACCTGGCCCAGGCTCAGAAAATCTACGAGCAGATCCTCCGGCAGGACCCCGGCAACCCCCTGGCCTTGAATAATCTGGGAGCCATCAAGGTCAAAGAGAACAAATTCCCGGAAGCCCTCGCCTTTCTTTCCCAGGCCCTGCCCCGGGCCCAGGGCTATAAACTGAAAGTGAACCGGGTGTGCGATATGCAGGGCCTCTGTCTGGCCTTCCGGCCCCTGGAGACGGTTTACGGCAACCAGGACCTGGCGCCATTGGTGCAGTTAAATATCAGCCTGGTCAAAAGCAAGCTGGCCGCAGAGAAAAAATAGGCTAACCCCAAAACGCCGAACCGCCATCCCCGGCGGTCCAGGAGACGGCCGGCTCGCCCGCCCTCCCCTGCCGGTCTCCAGTTCACCGAGGCCGGACCAGTCTCTACAGGTGTGTCTGGAAAATCCTACCAATTCCCGGCGGGTAAATCCCCCTGCATCCCCCTGGTTCAAAGGGAGACTTGCAAAGTAATTCCAATAAGTTCCCCCCTTTGAAAAAGGGGGGTTAGGGGGGATTTAGGTTTTGGAGCAGGAGCCATAACGGCAAATACTTTTACCATTCCCGGCAATCTGCGCTATGGCTTTTTCTTGCTGCCAGCCTCCGCCGCGGCCAGTTTTTCCTGGAGATACGGCACCAGGGAGGCATCCGGCCGCTGGTCCAGCAGTTTGCGCCAATAGACCGCAGCTTCTTTGGGCTCCTTGGCCTGCTCATAGAGCCCGGCCAGCCGGCGCAAAGTCTCGGCCTTCATGGGGCCGGAGATTTGATCCGCCAGCGGCTTGAGCACCGCGGCCGCCTTTTTGAAGTTACCCATGCCTTCGTAGCAATAACTGAGACTTTCGTTCACCAGGGTGTCCCAACCCGGGTCGCGTCCGTCCAGGAGGGATTCGTAAGCCTTGGCGGCCTCAGCGTACTGCGACAGCCCGTAGAGGAGATTGGCCCGCATGAGTTGGGCCTCCCGGGCCGCCGGGGTGCCGGCATATTCCTTGACGAACTTCTCCAAAGCCTTGACGGCGGCGGCGTCCGGGGCCTTGAGGTCAGCCTTGGGGGTCACCAGGACCAGGGCTGCAGCGGCCTTATCCTGCCGGCTGGCCGCCATCCTGGCGGTCACCCCCCAGGCCCCCAGCCCCACCACGATCACCACCCCGGCCAGCACCAGCCATTTGGCATAGGGCTTCGCCCGCTCCAACAGGCGCTGCGCCATGTTTAACACTTCCTCGGGATTGTCCAGCGCCGACCGGCGATGGGAACTTAGCTTGGCCATAGAGGTCTCCTAAACACCTTTTTAAATCAATGGAGAACAGCCGCCCTCGGCTATTCCTAAACATACTATGCAAGGACCGGTGCAATGGATCCTGGCGCCTGCCATGATCATAACCGAGCGGTGCGCAGGGCGCACCCTACCACCTTCCTAAAATTATTCTCATACCCGGCAGGGATTTTAAAGCCAATACGCCATGAAAAGCATGCTTCTCGTAGGGGGGGACCTGCGTGTCCCCCCTTAAGGGCGCCCACGCGGATGCGCCCCTGCAATTCGTGGTCCTATGAGCTCCTATTCAGCCTCTCTCCGCCAGCCCCCGCACCAGTTCCCAGCTCCGCTCCCCGTGGCCGGTGAAGGTGAGTTGCCGCTCATTTTCCCCCAGGATCTCCAGGTCCACTTCCAGGTAATCGCCGGGGAGAAGCGGGGCCAGCCGCCGGGCCCATTCCGCCACCACCACCTGGGGTCCGGAGAGATATTCCTCCAGGTCCGGGAGCAGCGAAGCCGGCAGGTCTTCCAGGCGGTAGAGGTCCAGGTGGACCAGAAGAACGCGCCCGGGATACTCGTGCACCAGGGTGAAACTGGGGCTGGCCACCAGGTGGGGCGGCACCTGCAGCCCCTGGGCCAGACCGTGGACGAACTCGGTCTTGCCGCTGCCCAATTCGCCGTTTAAGGCCACCACATCCCCCGGGGCCAGCCTGTCCCCCAACCGGGCCGCCAGGACCCGGGTCTCCTCGGGACTCCGGGTGACCCTTTGGAACGGCCTCATAGAGAGATAACCTTAATCGGATCCTCATCTGTAAGTCCGGAACGGAACGGAAAAGCCAAAATTGCCCTAAATCCCCCTATAAAACAGGGGGACTTCCGACAAACCCCCCTTTCGTAAAGGGGGGTAGGGGGGATTTTGTCGAAATGGCGTCACTCCGCCTCACTTTTCCGGTTCCTGGGCCATGGCCCGGACCAGGTCCATCTTGCCGATGATGCCCACGATTTTGCCCCCCTGCACCACCGGGATGGTGTGGACCTGCTGTTTGGCCATGAGCCCGGCGATCTGGGAGACCGGGGCGTCCGGGGCCACGGTGACGGGGTCCTTGGTCATGCAATCGCCCACCGTGGTGCCCAGCAGCTTTTCCACCCGCTGGAGCAGATGCGAAGGAATCTGTAGGTAGATGTGGAAGTCCAGGATATTGATGGCCGGAGGCATTTCCAGGTCACGGGCCCGATCCACCAGGTCGCTCTGGGTGATGACCCCCACCAGGCGGCCGTCTTTAGCCACCACCGGCACGCCACCGATCTGGCGATTTTCCAGGGTCTTGGACAAATCCGCGATGGAGGTCTCCGGGCTGACCGTGAGGACCTCCGTGGTCATGATATCACGCGCGTAAAGCATATATCTCCCTCTGCCGGGGGTATGGTCCCCTGGCTGAATTCTGCCAGCATTTGGGGCAAAACGGCCAACAAGTCACCGGCGATCATACCCCGCTGCCCGTGGCGGCTAACAAAAAAATCGGCGGCCAGGCCGTGGAGGTAGACCCCCAGGCGGGCGGCGTCCCAGGGAGCCAGCCCCTGGGCCAGAAAACCGCCGATGAGGCCGGTGAGCACATCCCCGGTGCCGCCGCTGGCCAGGGCCGGGTTCCCCGTGGAATTGAGACTGGCCCGGCCGTCCGGGGCGGCCACCACCGTCTGGGCCCCTTTCAACACCAGGGTGATCCCCAATCGGGTGGCGGTCTCCCGGGCCAGGTCCAGACGCCGGGCCTGCACTTCCGGGGTGGTGAGCCCCACCAGCCGTGCCATTTCCCCCGGGTGGGGGGTCAGAATCCGGGGCGCCGCCGCGTCTTTAAGGCCGGCGTCATCCCCCGCCAGGTTGTTGATGCCGTCGGCGTCGATGACCATGGGGCAGGCAAGGTCACGCACCAGCCGGGCCACCAACTCCCGGGTCTCCGGGTGGGTCCCGATCCCCGGTCCCAGGGCCACGGTGAATTTGCCGTTTCTTCCGTTAAGGAACTCCTCGATGGGCGCCCGGGCCGCCCTACCCAGGGCCCGGGCCGCCGGCGCCTCGGGCAGGGGCAGGGTCATGGCCTCGGTGAGCTTCACTTCCAGGATGTCGTTGAGGCTGGCGGGAACCCCCAGGGTCACCAGCCCGGACCCGGCCCGGAGCGCCGCCCCGGCGGCCAGGGCCGCGGCCCCGGTCTTGCCCGCGGAGCCGGCCAGGACCAGCAGGTGTCCGAAGTTCCCCTTGTGGCTGCCGAAAGGCCGGGGCGGCAGCAAGGCCCGCATCTCCCCGGCTTCGGCCAGGGAAACCTTCGCCTCCCGGACGAGGATCGGGGGGATGCCGATATCCGCCTGCCAGAGGCGGCCCACGTAATCCCGGCCCGGCGGCAGGACCTGGCCAAGCTTGGGCCAACCGTAGGTCACGGTCACCTGGGCCTTCAGGGCCACCCCCAGCACTTCCCCGGTATCGGCGGACAGCCCCGTGGGGATATCCACCGCCAACACCGGCGCCCGCAGATGATTGAGGCGCTCGATCAAGACGGCCATCAACCCCTGCACCGGGGCATTGAGGCCGGTGCCCAGCAGGGCGTCCACGATGAGGCCGGCCTTGGCCAGCCGGTGGATGACCGGATTCAGGTCGGCGTCGGTCAGGACCTCCTCCACCACGATCCCCAGGTGGGCCAGGATCTCCAGGTTGACCCGGGCATCCCCGCTCACCCGGTCCCGGGGCCCCAGGAGAAAAACCGCCAC
The DNA here is from genome assembly GCA_963848565.1 of uncultured delta proteobacterium. Lineage (GTDB taxonomy): Bacteria > Desulfobacterota > Desulfobaccia > Desulfobaccales > 0-14-0-80-60-11 > 0-14-0-80-60-11. Next base: position 39,536 of record CAWKEQ010000024.1, on the reverse strand, counting down.
CGGGATGCCGGCGTTGGCCAGGTAACGGGCCACCACGAAACCGTCCCCGCCGTTGTTGCCCCGTCCGGCCACCACCGCCACTTCGCCCTGAAGGCCGGGGAATTCCCGCCGGAGAATCTGGTAGGTCGTCCGCCCGGCATTCTCCATGAGGACCAGGGAGGGGATGCCCATATCCTGGATGGCCCGGCGGTCCAACTCCCGCATCTCTGATGCCGTCACGAGTTTCATGTCTCAACCTGAGTCTGAAATTTACGGTTTAAGATAACATACCCCTTCGGGTATTAGCAATTAGCGCTTACCGGCAAGCTCAAACCAGCAGAGAGAAAACGCAACCTGCGGCGGCTGTTTAACCCCCGATTGCGGATGCGTTGGAATTTTCCCGCTCTCAGCGGGCAGGTGCAACTGCCTCCAGCAAAAAGGCGGCCCGGGGGCCGCCTGATCTCCTTGACGAAAAGGTCGATCGCCTACCAGTGATAGGCCACTCCCGCCACCACCTTGTGGCAGTCAAAATCGAAAGTCGCTCACGCCGGCCGGCCTCTCCGTGCCGTTAGGCAGGTAAAAGGGGTTCGAGCATCCATTTCGACGGCCCACTGGTGATTATATTTGTATTCCACAAAAGCGCCGATGTGTTTGGTGAACATGTAACGCAGCCCCGCCATCACATCAATGCCGAAATTTTTCGCCGAGTCCACCTCTTCATACAGGACGATAAAGGCCGGCCCGATCCCCACGTAAGGCTGCAAGCGCCCAAAAGGCACCTCCTTATCAGGGAGAAAGCCATAGCGCCCCACGATGTGCAGGGCCGTGGTCCAATTGACCCAGAAGTCATTGGGGACGGCAGCCTGGTTATATCCCTGGATGGTGCGGCTGGTTGTCAAGGTACGCCGGTTCACATAACTGTCGTTGACCATGGACTCCACTTCCAATCCCAGGTAGGGAATGGAGTGGGTGAAATACCCCAGCTTGAAACCCCAGGTCAAAGAATTGCTGAATTTATTGTTGAACAGCGTGGCTGAACCCGCGGACGTGGGAGGGGTGCCTCCTGTGTTCAGCGTAAAACCGTTGAGATAATCAAGGTTCTGGCTGGGAGTCAATGCCACCCCCATAAAGCCCCCGGCATAAAATTCACCGTTGAGCAACCGCTCCTTGCCCTGGCGCGAGGGCAGATTTTCATAGACGCCATAGGCGATAAGCGGCGTCGCCAGCAGCCCGAGGATGGTGCAGCCGATGGCCAGGTTGGTCTGCAGCGCCATAACCGGCGTCGGCGCCGGCACCAGGAAAGCTACGGTTAAGAGAAGGATGGCAAACCTCAGCCCCCATCTCCTGTGCTTACTGCGGCCCCCATTCATTTTCCCCGCCCCCTTTGAAACCCTCTAAAGTTTCATGATTCTATTGTCTATGTTTGCTTAAAGTCAAGTAAAAACAAAGCCGGGAGAAGAGGATAATCATGTTGACTCATGGCCCCCAGATTGATAAATTTTAGTTTGCAAGAATTATCTCCCTGATTGTAAGGAATCCGTGACCGTCATTATCGATTATCGAGCTGGCAACCTCACCAGCGTGGTCCGGTCTCTCAAAGCCCTGGGGGTGGAAGGTTCGGTGACCCAGGACCCGGCGGTGGTGGCCCAGGCCACCCGCGTCATTTTCCCCGGGGTGGGAGCAGCCGGCAAGGCCATGGCCATCCTCCGGGAACTGGGTCTGGACCAGGCTTTGCGCCAGAGTTTGGCCCGGGGCATCCCCATCCTGGGCATCTGTCTGGGGGCGCAAATTATCCTGGAGGAGAGTGAGGAAAATGATGCCGCCTGCCTGGGCCTGTTGCCCGGCCGCACCCGGGCCCTCCCCCGGGGTCAGGGCCTGAAAATTCCCCACATGGGCTGGAACCGGGTGCGCTTTCTCCGGACCCACCCGGTATTCAAGGGCTTGCCGGAGGGTGCCGAATACTATTTTGTCCACAGCTACTATCCCGCCCCGGCCCAAACAGCCATGGTGCTGGGGGTGACGGACCACGGGATTGAGTTTCCCAGCGCCATTGGCTGGCGCAACCTGGTGGCCACCCAGTTTCACCCGGAGAAAAGCGGCCGTTTCGGACTGCAGATCCTGGAGAATTTCCTGGGCTGGGACGGTTCCTATGCTGAGTAAGCGGATCATCCCCTGCCTGGACGTCCGGGATGGGCGGACCACCAAGGGCATCAAATTCAGGGATAATGTGGATATCGGCGATCCGGTGGCCATGGCCCGGCTCTACTATGAAGCCGGGGCCGACGAACTGGTCTTCTACGACATCACCGCCTCCAGTGACCGCCGGAACATCATGATCGACGTGGTCCGCCGGGTGGCCGCCGAGATCCTCATCCCCTTTTCGGTGGGCGGCGGCATCCGGAACCTCAACGACATGCGGGATGTCCTGCTGGCCGGGGCGGAGAAGGTGAGCGTCAACAGCGCCGCTATCCTGGACCCCGGGCTGATCACCGCCGGGGCCCAGGCCTTCGGCAGCCAGTGCATCGTCCTGGGTATGGACGTGAAAAAGGTTACCCCCTCCCCCGCCACCCCCTCGGGTTATGAAATGGTGATCCACGGGGGCCGCACCCCCATGGGGATCGACGCCCTCTGGTGGGCCCAGGAGGCGGTGCGGCTGGGGGCCGGGGAAATCTGCCTCAACTCCATCGATGCCGACGGCACCCAGGCCGGTTATGAACTGAACCTGACCCGGATGATTTCCGAAGCCGTGCCCATCCCGGTGATCGCCTCAGGCGGCGCCGGCGTCCCCGAGCACCTCCATCAGGTGCTCACCCAGGGCCGGGCGGACGCCGCGCTGATTGCTTCCATGGTCCATTATGGCACCTATACTATTAAAGAGATTAAAGACTATCTGGCCCAGCGGCGCATCCCGGTCCGCCTGGTCTGGTAACGCCGTAAACCCTTTACCAAAAGGATGCCCTTGAAAGATCAGCTTGACAGGCAGGTGGCCGATTTTCCGGAAGAGCTGCCGGAGATTCTAGAGCCCGAGATCGAGGCGGAGGTTGAAGAACCCGAAGAGACTCTGCCGGTTCCCAGCGATCTCGACTTGGTGCAGCGCTATATCCGCGAGGCGAACCACTTTGCCCTCCTCACCCCGGAGGAGGAAAAAGCCCTCACCACCCACTACCATGAGACCGGCGACCAGGAAGCCGGCTCCCGCCTGATCACCAGCAACCTGAGGTTGGTGATCAAGATTGCCCTGGAGTTCCAGAAATACTGGATGAAAAACCTGCTGGATCTGATCCAGGAAGGCAATATCGGTCTCATGCATGCCATCAGGAAATTCGACCCCTACCGGGGCATCAAGCTTTCCTACTATGCTTCCTTCTGGATCAAGGCTTACATCCTCAAGTTCATTATGGACAACTGGAAGCTGGTGAAGATCGGCACCACCCAGTCTCAACGCAAACTTTTTTACAACCTCAAACGCGAGAAAGAAAAACTCCGGTCCCAGGGGTTTGAGCCGGGTCCGAAACTCCTGGCGGACGTCTTGAACGTGCGGGAAGAGGAAGTCATCGAGATGGACCAGCGCCTGGGGGCGTGGGAGCTCTCCCTGGACGCCCCTTTGAAAGACGGCTCCGATGAGAATCACAAGAACTTCCTGCCTTCCTCCGAGCCCCAGGTGGAAGAATTGTTGGCCGATGCGGAACTGAAAAACCTCTTTCGCCGGAAGCTGGGGGAGTTTCGCACCGAACTCAACGACAAGGAACTGGATATTTTAGACTTACGCCTGTTGGCGGAAAAACCCATGACCCTGCAAGAGATCGGGGCCCGCCACCAAATCTCCCGGGAGCGGGTGCGTCAGATTGAAGACCGCCTTATTAAGCGGTTGCGCCATTATCTCAAGAATGAAATTGCCGACTGGAAGGACTATCAGACCCCCATGGGGGATTAACTAGCCCCGAGGCCGCCTTCCGAGGAACAACGTTGCCTGACCGCAAAATCTTAATGAAGATCCATGGCATGGAGCCCATCAGCGCCTCCAGGTCGCGCATCGTCCTCGGCGGGATCCTGGGGCTTTGCGTCTGCCTGGCGGCCATGGGGTGCGCCTCCCTGGGCCGGACGTCCTCCCCCGAAACCAGCGTCGAAGCCACGACGGAAACCCCCAAGAGCCTGGCGTACTACCACTTCCTCAAGGCCCAACAACTGCTGGTGGCTGATGACGCGGCGGGGGCCATCCGGGAATATGAGGCGGCCGTTAAAAATGATCCCGAATCCCCGTCCCTCGAGATGGAACTGGCCGCCCTTTACCAACGCCAGGGTGATGTGAAGCAGGCCCTGGCCCACGCCGAGAAATCCCTCCACCTGGATCCCAGGCAGCAAGAGGCATATTTTCTCCTGGCCAGTCTGCACGTGGGTCTGAACCAGCTGGCCGAGGCCACCCGGGAATACGAGCGCATCCTCACGTTAGACCCGCAGAACCGGGAAGCCCGCCTCTTCCTGGCCACCCTCTACGCCCAGCAGCGCAGGTATCCCAAAGCCATTCGCACCGTCCAGGAACTCTTGCGCCTGGACCCCAGCCTCGTCGTGGGTTACTACTACCTGGGCCGCATTTACCTGGAGACCGGCCGCCTGCCGGATGCAAAAAAAGAATTCCAACGCGTCCTCAGCATGGACCCCAAGTTCGTCCCGGCCATGTTCGACCTGGGGGGCACCCTGGAACGGGAGCACCAATACAGCCGGGCCCTGTCCATGTATCGCCGCATCCTCCGTTCCTACCCGCGCAACAGCAAGGTCTGGACCAGCATCGGCCGCCTCTACCTGATCATGAACCACTACAGCGAGGCCCTGAAAACCTTCCGCAAGGTCAGGGAGTTGGAACGGAATGATCCCGCCGCTGACTTCAATATCGCCCTGATCTTCCTGGAGCAAAAACTGCCGGACGACGCCATCCGCCTCTTACGCCCCCTCCTGAACGTTCCCCGCTACCAGGAACGGGTTCGCTACTTCATCGCCGTGGCCCTGGAGGAAAAAGGCGACCTGAAGGCCGCCGCGATCGAGTATCAACTGGTAAGCCAAAAATCCGAATATTTCATCCAGGCGCGCATCAGGCTGGCCTATCTCTCCTTTCAAATGGGTGACAAAGTCCGAGCCCGGCAGGTCCTCAACGATCTCCTGACCCGGGCTCCCAACCAGGAAGAGGTCTATCTTACCAAATCCTACTTTTACGAAGAGGACAACCAGTGGGACCTGGCCATCAAGGCCCTCATCTCCGGACTGGGGAAGGTGGAGCGGCCCCAGGAAATCTATTTCCGCCTGGCAGTCCTTTATGAGAAACAAAACAATCGCCCCGAAAGTATCCAGCAGATCAAGAAAGTCCTGGAACTGGACCCGAACAATGCCGATGCCCAGAATTTCCTCGGTTACGCCTACGCCGAATCCGGGGAAGACCTGGATGAGGCTGAAAAGCTGATCCGGGAGGCCCTGCGCTCCAAGCCCAACAGCGGCCACATCATTGATAGCCTCGGCTGGGTCTATTATAAAAAAGGCCAGTACGCCAAGGCGGTGACCGAGTTGGAGCGGGCTCACCGCATCATGCCCCATGACGGCACCGTGGCCGAGCATCTGGGGGATGCTTATTGTAAAGTGAAGCGCTACCGCGACGCCCTGCGCATCTACCGCCGGGCCCTGGAGATGGAGAATGCCACTCCCTCAACCCTGCGGAAGAAAATTAATCAGGTAGAAATCTTACTGAGAGGACCAACCCCTTGAACTGCCGAAACTTCTTATGGCTGGCCCTGGCGGCAATTCTCTGTTCGGCCGGCTGCCGGACCCTGTTTCCGCCCCGGCCGCCGGCGGCGGTCGTCTCTCAGGAAAACCTGCTCGCCGTTCTTAAGGCCCGGCAGGAAAAGATCAAATCCTTCCGGGCCAAAGGCCGCATCACCTACCTGTCCCCCCAGCAGAATTATTCCGGCACGGCCTTGCTCGTCGGCCAACTGCCCGCCAGCCTCAAGGTTGATGTCCTGGATTTCCTGGGCCGCACCGTCCTGAGCTTCGCCACCGATGGCACCGAGGTTAAGGTGTTGTCTCCCCGGGAAAACAAATTGTTCCAGGGCCCCGCCACTGCCCGGAATATGGCCGCCTTCATTCCCCCCACCGTCAGCCTGCCCCAGGCCTTGCGCCTGCTGGCGGGGGCCCTGCCGTTGAGCCAGGGACCGCCCCAGGATTTTGCCTATGAGGCCGCCACGGACCGTTACCGCCTGGAGTGGCGCCAGGGCAACGCCCTGACCGAACGCCTCTATGTCACGGCCCAGGGCCTTTACCCCGTGCAGGAAGAGTGGTACGGCGGCGCCTCGGAACCCCGCTTTACCGCGGAACTGGCCGACTTCGGCGCCCTGGCCCCCAACCTGCCCGAAAAAGTTACGCTGAAAACGCCCACGCCTAAAATGGAAATGCGCCTGGTCTACCACGACCTTAATTACAATCCGCCGCTGACTCCGGCCTCGTTGACCCTGACCGCCCCTCCCGGCGTGGTCCAGGTCCCCCTGCCGAAGTAGCCGTCAGCTTTTAGCTATCCGCTTTCAGCAAAAACCGGGAACCGGCCAAAACCACCGGCCGAGGGGACAACCAAAGGGGTCCCCCGGTGGCGGGGCATAAAAGGGATTCCATCTCTCTCCCCTCTCCCCCCAGGATGCGAGAGCTGGCGTGAGGCAGAATAAATAAGTGGCCGGACGCGCCCGGCTTTCCTTTAAGGGCACCATAACTGTAGGGCGGGAAAGCGAAGCGCATCCCGCCTTGAGCGTTCCTGGGCCGCCAGGCTGGGGTGGGGGCGAAATTGCCGGGCATTGCTTCACCCTCCAGGGGAAAGGGGTCTTTTCCCCATGAATTACGGGTTTCTCTCGCTATGAAATTCCTGGTGGATCAGCCCCTGGGCGGCCTGGCCAAGTGGCTGCGTTTTTGCGGCTTTGACGCCACCCTCCTGCGCCTGGCCCCGGATAAGCCCGGAAACTGGCCGCCGCCTCAGCCCCAGACCCATATCCTGACCCGGCAGGCAGCCTGCCAGCGTCTCAAGCGGCCTGATCTCCTGATCCTGACCGCCCCCGAACCCGAGGGCCAGCTCACCGAGGTGATCCGGCGCCTGCACCTGACGCCCCGCCACCTCAAGCCCCTGACCCGTTGCCGCCATTGCAACGATCCCCTCGCCCCCCTGGAACGAGACCTGGTCCAGGGTCGGGTTCCGGAGCATGTTTTTCTCACCCAGGTCCGGTTCTACGCATGCCCCCGCTGCCATCGGGTCTACTGGCCCGGCAGCCACATCCGGGGAATCACCGGGGCCTTGCGGGACCAACTGGAGCACCTGGGGGACCGGGGCGCCGACCCGGCGGAATAACGCCGGCTCATTCCCGGCGCTTTTGAGATTGCACCGCTCCCTTTCCCGCCCTATATTTAGACATTAAGCTAAATAAGAAAAAGGGCCTGGGGCCGGACAACGAGAGCCTTTGCCAAAAGTTCTTTCCTCTTATCCCCTCTCCCGCCAACGGGGGGAGAGGGTTAGGGGGGATAAGAAAAAGCTTTTGGCAACGAGTATATTTACGGTTGCCTCCCAACACCGGGTATTCCCTCCCCGGTACCCCGCCCCACGGAAAAGGAGGAGTGCATGAGCGTCGATTATCAAGGTTTGGCCGCTAAGGGGCTCAAAGGGCTCAAGTGCGCCGGGTGGTTCGCCAAGACTCTGGCCGTCAATACGCTGCGCCGGGGCCTGATCCTGGGCCGCTACACCCTGGCCTGCTGGCAGAAGCAGAGAGTCAACAAGGCCATGCGGCAGTTGGGGGACCAGTTCTTCCAGGCCCTGGAACGGGGCGAAACCAACCCCCTGGTGGTAAGTGAAGTGAGCGATGCGGTCAACAGAGCGAAGGAATTAAAAGAGATCAAGGACAAAAATTACCAGGCCGTGGCCGCCATCCGGGAGAAGATCCGGGCCGCCTGGACCAAGGAACCCCCGCCGGTGCCCGCGGTGGAAACTCCGCCCCCGGCCGCCGAACCTACTGGTGAATCCACCGGTGAACCTGCGGCGCCTGAGAAGCCCGAGGAACCCGCGGCTTCATAGAGTTTTTCTGAGGCAGGGGGCCAGGGGCGCCTGCGCCTGCCCCCTCCCCAACTCCCTAAAAAAGGTGCGCCCAGCGCACCCTATCCCCGCACCTCACCCCTTCTAGGGGGATGGGAGGGGAGCTTGAGGGGAGGGCGGGGGACTCGCGTCCCCCGGTCCTCCCCTCAAATTATGGTCAGATCGTTTCTACTCCGCCCCGCACTCCGCCGGGCTGCCCCGGAGTTTTTCCAGGGCGTGGGGCAGGGCTGCGGCCACCGCCGCCAGGTTTTCCCGGGCCCCCTTGGGGCTGCCGGGAAGGTTGATGATCAGGGTGCGGCCCCTAATCACCGCTACCCCCCGGGAGAGCATGGCGTGGGGGGTGATGGCCAGACCCGCGGCCCGCATGGCCTCGGCTATCCCCGGCACCAGGCGTTGGGCCACGGCCAGGGTGGCCTCCGGGGTGGTGTCCCGGGGGCTCAGGCCCGTCCCTCCGGTGGTCAGGATCAGGTCCAGGCCTTCGTCGTCGCTCCAGGCCGTCAGTATCGCCGCGATGGCCTCGGGCTCGTCGGGCACGATCTCATAAGTGGACACCTGAAAGCATTGGGAGTCCAGCAGCCGGCCCAGTTCGGGCCCGGCGGTGTCGGCCCGCTCCCCGGCGTGCCCCCGGTCACTGACGGTTAGGATGCCCACCCGGAACATCAACCACCTCGATGCTATCGCCCGGTTCCACCAGGCCCTCTTTGAGCACCCGGGCAAAAATGCCTTCTTTGGGCATGACGCAGTCGCCCACCAGTTCCCGGATGGCGCAGCCCTTGTGACAGGTCTTGCCGATCTGGGTGACCTCCAGCTCCACTGTTTCGCCCACCCTGAGCCGGGTCCCCACCGGCAGGTGCATCACGTCGAGACCCTCAACCGTGAGATTTTCGGCAAAATCCCCGGGCTTGACCTTGGCCCCCGCGGCCACCATCTTGTCGATGGACTCCAGGGCCAGGAGGCTCACCTGGCGGATGCCGCCTTCGGCGTGGGCGTCGCCGGCCAGGCCGTGGTCCACCAGCAACCGGGCCTGGTCCACGTTGTGCTTGACCTCACCCTTGCGGTCGGATACCGAGACCGCGACGAATGCGGCCCGTTTGACCTAACGTCGTCCGGTTTGATTCAGCGTTGAGAACCGTCATTTTTGCTTAAGGCAACCTCTCTTGGAGTGTAGGCACGGCCCTGAAAGCCACAGGGGCGGTGAGCACACCGCCCCCTGGCCCCTAACCCCGCCCCCTAATCCCTGCTTTACTCCTTTTCCTGGGCGGCCCGGGCTTCGGCGACGATCTTTTCCGCCTGGTGGGGCGGGACCTCTTCGTAGTGGTCGAACTCCATTTCGTAGGTGCCCCGGCCCCCGGTCTTGGAGATCAGATCCGGAGCATAGAGCAGCACCTCGGTCATGGGCACGTGCGCGGTGATCACCTGCAGCCGGCCTTCGGCTTCCACTCCCAGGACCCGGCCCCGGCGCCCGTTGAGGTCGCCGATGATGTCCCCCATGTTCTCTTCCGGCACCGTCACCACCATCTTCATAATGGGTTCCAGCAGGGTGGGGTTGGCCTGCTCCATGCCCTTCTTGAAGCCCATGGACCCGGCGATTTTAAACGCCATGTCCGAGGAGTCCACGTCGTGGAAGGAGCCGTCATACAGGGACACCCGGAAATCCACCACCGGGAAGCCGGCCAGGATGCCGGTATTCTTGGCCTCGGCGATGCCTTTTTCCACCGAGGGGATGTACTGTCGGGGGATAGCGCCCCCGACGATCTTGTCGACAAACTCAAAGCCGCTGCCCTTGGGTAAGGGCTCCATCTCCAGCCAGGTGTCGCCGTATTGACCCCGGCCGCCGGACTGGCGTTTGTATTTGCCCTGGACCTTGACGGTGCTCTTGATGGTTTCCCGGTACGGCACCTTGGGGGGCTTCAGGTTGACTTCCACCCCGAACTTGCGCTTCAGCTTTTCGGCGGTGGCCTCGATATGGACCGAACCCACGCCGGACAGCAGGATTTCCTTGGTCTCGGCGTTGCGGGTCAGGTTCAGGGAGGGGTCCTCCTCGATGAGCTTGGAGAACGACGAGAAGACCTTGTCCTCTTCCCCCTGTTTCTTGGGTTCCAGGGCAAAGGTGACCATGGGCCGGGAGGACGGCATGGCCGGGAGGATGAGGGGCTTGCCCTCCGCGGTCAGGGTGTCGCCGGTGACGGTTTCCTTGAGCTTGGCCACCGCGCCGAAGGCCCCGGGGCCCAGGCTGGGCACCGCCTTCTGGCCTTTGCCCTCCAGCAGGAAGAGCTGGCCGAAACGTTCCGGCACGCCCCGGGTGGCGTTGAGGACCGTGGAGTCCGCCGTCATCTGGCCGGAGTAAATCCGAAAGATGGACAGGCGGCCGGCATAGGGGTCGGCCACGGTCTTGAAGACCTGGGCCGCCAGAGAGCCATCCGGGTCCGCCTCAAAATCCACCTCGGCGGCCGTGGTGGGATTCTGCCCCTTGATCTGACCGCGATCCTCCGGCGCGGGGAGATAGAAATTAATCGCATCCAACAGCAGCGAAGCGCTGGCGCTGCTTTGGCCGGCCCCGCACAAAACCGGCACGAAACTGCCCTTCAGGGTGCCGCCCCGGAGTCCTTGGTAAATCTCCTCGGGCGTCAGTTCGCCTGCTTCCAGGAATTTCTCGATCAGGGCGTCGTCGCTTTCCGCGGCGAAATTGAGCAGATCGTTCCGCAGCGCCTCCGCCTCATCCTTGAGGTCGTCGGGGATGGGACCCGCTTCCAGTTTGCCGCCCCCGGCCGGCGCCGTGTAGGCCTTCTGGCTGATCAGATCCACTACCCCTTTGAAACCGGCCTCCCGGCCGATGGGGAGCAGGATCGGCACCGCCTGGACCTCCAATACCTCCCGGACTTCCTTGAGCGCCTGGTGAAAATCGGCCCGCTCCCGGTCCATCTTATTGATGAAGACCAGGCGGGGCAGATCATACCGGTTGGCCGTGTGCCAGACCTTTTCGGTGCCCACTTTAACGCCGTCCACCGCGTCCACCACCACCACGGCGGCATCGGCCACATGGAGGGCGGCCCGGGTATCCGCCAGAAAGTTGTCATCCCCGGGGGTGTCGGCCACATAGACCGTGTGCTTCTTCCACTGATAGTGGTGAAAGGCGCTGGAGATGGTAGTCTTACGTTTAATTTCCTCCGGCTCGTAATCCAGGACGGAACTGCCGTCGTCGACTTTTCCCAGCCGGGAGGTGGCCCCCGCCCCAAAGAGGAGGGCCTCGGCCAATGAGGTCTTGCCGCAGCCGCTATGGCCGATCAGGACGAGGTTGCGGATCAGTGTGGTTTTGCCGGACATCAAATTCTCCCTTCCCTCAAGGTAGCCTCCCCGGTTCCAGGCTTTTGTGAGGATTTTGTTTAGGACCGGGGCAACTTTTTAAAATTAACAGGTTTGTCCATAAATCTCAACCGCTTTTCCGCGCCCTTTCCGGCCTCATGCCGCTCAAAGGCGAGAATACCAAGAAAACGCGCCGCCACCCGGAGAAATTGCCCTGGGAATTGACAGGGAAATATCCTCTTGATATAGTATTTCGTTGTCGGGACGTGGCGCAGACTGGTAGCGCACCTGAATGGGGTTCAGGGGGTCGGAGGTTCAAATCCTCTCGTCCCGACCAGAGATTGATAATAATTATAAAGGGTTGACGGACTGGTAGCCGTCAGCCCTTTAATTTTTTTGCCCTTTGGGGTCCATTCGGCACCCATGAATAACGGGCCATATTTGGGCATGCACCTGATTTTTCTGGATGTTTCTGGTGATGAGCTTTATTGATAAAAATTAATGCAAACCTATGATCAAGTTCCACAAGCTTCTTTCCTGACCCTGGACGGATGAGAAAAGCTTATGAAAATGTGAGGCGGGATGAGGTGAATTAAATCCAATACGGTTCACTCAATAATATCTACGGCCAAGGGTCGTAGGGCGGGAAAGCAAAGCGCATCCCGCCGTTTGCATCATTCCATCTCCAGACGCCGAACGTTTTCACCTGCCGCACATGCAAGATGATAAAAACCGCTTCGAACGTAACGGTAGACGCTTGGATACCACCAATCCGCAACCCTGGCCAAGCGATCAGGCTTTCCCGGATTGTCGTGGGGGTATCAACGTGAGGTTCATCGTCACTCTCGTCGCGAATGGCGTATTCCCAAAAGCGTAGCTGCCAAACGCCTCGCTCTGCCTTCTACCAACGCCGGTATGAAAGCTGAAGGCGGGATGCGTTCCACTTTCCCGCCCTACGACTGCTTGGCGGTGTCCGCCAGGGAATGACCGTTTTTATGACAATGGCTTTCCCTGGGGCCGCTTAACCATGAAGGCAAAACCCTGGCCGGTCATGACGGATACCATGCCGCAATCAAAAGAAACGGCTTTGTGGGGGCACACCTGCATGAGCCACCTCGATCCAGGGCGGACACGCAGGTCCGCCCCTACAGGAAAAGAGCCGTTTGCTGGCGGCTTGTTATAAGAGCTTCTTTTCCCAAGCCCCAAAATGCTTGGTCCCCGGGATCCAGCGCCTATCCTGCCAAGGCCGCCCGCCGACGGGACCGGCCCCTTCGGCGCACCATCCACTTGGTCAGTTCCACCACCGGGATCAGGGTGAGGCTTAAACCGGCCGCCACCAGCCAGTCCTGCCAACGGAGCGGTGTGGTATGGAAGAGACGGGACAGGGGGTCCCATTCGATCACCGCCACCATCATGGCCAGGGAGGCCAGCACGGACAGGATCAGGAAGCGGTTGCTTGAGATCCCCACCTTCAACAGCGACAGGTAGTCGGAGCGGCAGTTGAAGGCGTTCACCAGTTCCGCCAGCACCAGGGTGATGAACACCATGGTCCGGGCCTCGGTCACGATCATCTCCGGGTCGCCCAGCCCCCAGGGATTCCAGTAATAGTAATAACCGAACAGGGGAATGAGAATGACCGTGAGGTAGAGGGCGATGACCGCCAGCAGGGCGTTGACGGTGGGGCTGAACACCCCTTCCGCCGGGGGCCGGGGCGGCCGGGACATGATGTCCGGGGCCTTGGGGTCCACCCCCAGGGCCAGGGCCGGCAGCCCGTCGGTGGTGAGATTGACCCAGAGGATCTGCAGGGCGATGAGAGGCAGGGGCAGGCCCAAGAAAAACGCCCCGGTGAGCACCAGGATCTCCGCCAGATTGCAGCTCAGCAGGAAGACCAGATATTTCTTGATGTTGTCGAAGATGGCCCGGCCTTCTTCCACCGCGGCCACCAGGGTGGCGAAGTTGTCGTCCGCCAGGATCATGGCCGCGGTCTCCTTGGTGACTTCGGTGCCGGTGATCCCCATGGCCACGCCGATATCCGCCCGCTTCAGGGCCGGGGCGTCGTTGACCCCGTCCCCGGTCATGGCCACCACCTCGCCCTGCTCCTTGAGGATATCCACCAACCGGAGCTTATGTTCCGGGGCCACCCGGGCAAACACCCGGACCTCCCGGAGGGCCTCTTTGAGCTCAGAGTCGCTCAGTTTGTTGAGCTCAGGACCCGTTATGACCGCATGGGATTCCTGTCCCGGGGGAATCAGGCCCACCTCCCGGGCCACGGCCGAGGCGGTGACCGGGTGGTCGCCGGTCACCATGATGACCCGGATACCGGCCTGCCGGCAATGATCCACCGCCTGGCGGGCCTCCGGCCGGGGCGGATCGATCATACCCACCAGCCCCACCCACACCAGTTCCGGGTCAGCCGCGCCTGATTCCAGATCAGGGACTTCCGGCAGACGCCGGTAGGCCAGACCCAGGACCCTGAGGGCCTCCCGGGCCATGGCGGCCGCCTGGTCCTGGACGGCCTCCCGGGCCTCATTGCTCATGGTCTCCTCGCCTCGGACGGTCAGCATCATCTGAGCCCGGGGCAGCAGCCCTTCCGGCGCCCCCTTGACGCACATCAGGACCCCACCCGGCTCCTGGTGAAAGGTGCTCATGCGCTTGACGTCCGAGGAAAAGGGGATCTCGGCCACCCGGGGAAATTCTTGACGGAGCGCCTCGGGGTCCAACCCCGCCTTCCGGCCCAACACCAGGAGAGCCCCCTCGGTGGGGTCGCCCCGCACCGTCCAGACGCCATTAATCTCGTCCAGGGCGGCATCATTGCACAACAGGGCGATCCGGGCGATTTCGCCCAGCACCGGGTGGTTACCGGGGCTCACCACGGCCTCACCGATGGCAAACGACCCCGAGGGCGCATATCCCGAACCGCTCACCTCAACCATCCCTCCGTCCAGAAAGAGGCGCCGGACCGTCATTTCATTCTTCGTCAGGGTGCCGGTCTTGTCGGTGCAGATCACCGTGGTACAGCCCATGGTCTCCACCGCCGGCAGGCGCTTGACAATGGCGTTCTTCCGGGCCATGCGGGTAGTGCCGATGGCCAGGGCCCCGGTGACCACCGCCGGCAGGGATTCCGGCACCGCGGCCACGGCCAGGCTGATTCCCCAGATCAGCATCTCCAGCCAGGAATGGCCCCGCAATACCCCCAGAACTGAGGCCCCCACGGCCACCGTCAGGCAGATAATGGACAAAACCCGGCCGATGCTGCCCATGCGGGCTTCCAGGGGGGTTTGGTCCTCGGTCACGTCCCCCAGCATCCGGGCAATCTTACCGAACTCCGTGTCCATGCCGGTGCCGGTAACCACGGCCCGGCCCCGGCCGTACGTGATCACCGTGCCCCCGAACACCATGCATTTCCGGTCAGCCACGGCACGGTCGGGGTCGCTTACCAGGGCCAGATTCTTCCCCGAGGCGGTGGATTCCCCGGTGAGCAGGGCCTCGTCCGCCTTCAGATTGATCTCCTCCAGCAAGCGAGCGTCCGCGGCCACCCGGTCGCCGGTGTGTAACACCAGCACGTCCCCGGGCACCACCTCCCGGGCAGGAATGGACTGCTCTTTACCATCCCGGACTACGGTGGCCACCGGCGCCGCCAGCTTCTGCAAGGCCGCGGCGGCCTGTTCCGCCCGGTATTCCTGGACAAAACCCAGCACCACGCAGGCCAGCACGATGGCCAGAATGACCCAGGCATCTATACCCTCCCCCAAAAAAAAGGAGATCACCATGGCCGCCAGCAGGATGGCGATCAAGAGGTTGGTGAACTGGCGCAGCAGGATGGACCAGGCCGAAATTTTTTTGCCCGCCGCCAGTTCGTTGGGGCCAACGCGCTCCAGGCGCGCCGCCGCCTCGGCCTCGCTCAGCCCCCGGGGGCCGGTGTCTAAAGCCTCAAAGACCGCCTCTAACGTCAGCGTATGGAAATGGGTGGGTTCCGTTGGCATAATTAAGCCTGGTGTGGCGGTAAAACCTCCGCCTGGAAAAGTCTTGGCGATGCCGCCCATATCACCCTCACCCCTCAGTGGGGGGAGAGGGCTGGGGTGGGGGGGAGAAATTTCTCATGCTCTACGGGTGTGCCAAAGCCTGATGAGCGACTGCTCAGGGGATTTCCCCGATTACGGGGCCAACGCCCCCTTTGTCACTAAAACAGCGGGGCGCGGTCCTGCCGCCTGAACCCGGCCTGGCCGGGTGAGCCCCGGCGCCAGCTTCAAAAGGTATTTTATCCCGGACCCTTGCCGGGGCCAAGGGAAAAGGCGACCAGGCTTGCATCTTGCCAGATGAGGTCTTAATACTTACCATTAATGTCATCTGGAAACAATCAGCCTCCAGGAGTCAGCCGAAGGAGGGACCATGGACTATAAAGCTGCGGCGGTCCAGCTGAAAGAGGCCCTGCGCCTCAGGACCGAGCCGTTTGGCGCCATTTTCTTGAAAAACCCCGCTGACTTGCCTCCCAAGACCCGGCAACCCTCAAAAGTCTTCGGCAAGAAAGTGACCATCTGCCAGGGGGTCACCCTGGCCCGGGTCTATGGCTGGCCCGTGGGGTTGACCCAGGATGATCTCCTCTGCGTCCCCGGCATGCTGGCCTTCGGATTCACGCCCGCCACCGACCCGGTGATGGAATTGGGCCAACTCTTTTGCGAAGTGGGCTATCACCCCGAGCTGGGGCCTGCCCTTAAAGAGGTGGAAGCTCTGCCCCGCTTCGAACCCCAGGAGGTGGGGGCCATCTACCTCTGCCCCCTGGAGCGCCTCAGCCTGGACCCGGCCATCGTGGTGATTTTCGGCAACCCGGCCCAGATCATGCGCCTGGTGCAGGCGGTCACCTTCAGCCTGGGAGAGCGGGTCACCGGCGAATTCGGCGGCAAGGTGGAATGCAGCGAATACCTCATTGCCCCCTACCGTTCCGGGGAGTTCCGGGTGGCCATCCCCGGCATGGGCGACCGCGTCTTCTCCATGACCCAGGACGACGAGATGGTGGTGGCCTTCCCCGGCAAGTTCCTGGACGGTCTCCTGGGGGGGCTGAAAGAGGCCGGCAAAAAAATCGGGGCCCGCTACCCCATCACCGTTTATCAGAACTTCTCTCCCAAATTTCCACCGGCCTATGAAGAGCGGGCCAGGAAGTGGGGGATCATCTAGCTCGGGACCTGAGAAGGTCTTGAGGAAATATCGGGCCCGGCTGGGGAAATTGCCCCTCACCCATAAATGAGGAGAAATTCTGGTGGGCATTCCCTCAACCCTCAACTTTGAACCTTGAACTTTGAACTTTACTTCTCAACAGGACGAGCGTCCCGCCCGCCGCCTCTGGTGGCACAGGTTTTCAACCTGTGCTCCAACACCGGTAAGCCATGGAGGGTGCGCACTGCACACCTGCATCAGGCACAGGCGAGACGCCTGAGCCACCATAGGCTCAACACCTTTTCCCGGCAGATGCTTATGGGCCTTGGGCTCCCCCATAAAGCCCTGAAAATAGGCAGCCGGTTATCATAGGGTTCGGCAACTAGGCTTGAATAAACCCAAACCTTGAACTTTGAACTTAACCTTTCTCAACAGGAGGAACACCAAATGAAGCGAGCCGCATATGTACCCTTAGTCTTGCTCTTCCTGCTCCTGCTGCCGGGGGCGAGCCCCGCCCAGGACGCCCAGAGCTTGATCAACCAGGGGATGCAGGCCAGCCAGGCGGGGCGTTACGACCAGGCCCTCCAGATCTTTGACCAGGCGTTGAAGCTCAAGCCCAACGATCCGGCTATCATTTCCTACAAGGCCACCGTTTACTACGCCAAGGGCAACAACGCCAAGGCCATGGAACTGTGCAATCAAATCATCAAGCAGAACCCTAACTTCGCCCGGGCCTACAACCAGCGGGGCATGATCTATCAGAGCCAGGAGAAGTTTCGTGAGGCTCTGCCGGACCTCCAGAAGGCCAAGAGCCTGGGGTACGGCATTGACCCGGACTTTATCGAGCTGATCAGGCGCAAGGCAGCAGCGCAGCGGTAGTGGCAGCGCCCGGCCTCTCAGTCCCGAAATTCCCGGCAGGCCCTGGCCGCCAGCAGGGCTGGAGGTTCAGCGAATAGAATCCATAGTGCTGCGGTAAGCAAAAAAGGCAGGGTCCCAAGACCCTGCCTTTTTTATTAATGGCGGACAATGCTAGTCCAGGCATCGCTGGAAAATAATATGAGGAGGCCCGCGCCGGTGAGGAGCCCAAGCACGAGAAAGCTGGACAAAATCTTGTCCATAGTCGCTTAATTTGCAGGTAATTGGGTTTCGGATACAGTGAAAAAACTAACCCAAGCGCTTAGGTTTCTGCTGTAATGTCACCTGCTGACAGGATTGGCGGGCTGCGTGTGGCGTTTTAGCTGCTTCACGCAGGAACGGCAAACGGGGCGGACGACCGAAAAAAAACCTCATATCCCGGACGCGGCCTGAAGAGCAACTTTGGACAAAATATATCTTTTTGTCTGGTGCCAGCCCCCTGGACATGGCTTATGGGTTCTTTAAGAATCTCAAGTAGAAGGCTACAAACACCGAGACAATACCGATGTTCACTATCAGCCGTTCCCAGAATAGATTTTTAAAGAACAGCAAATCTACACTAACGACAACGGCAATCAACACCACAATGTAAAGCACAACGGATATTTTTCTTATCATTTCAATCTCCCGTTCAAATATATCAACAGACCCCTACCCATAGCAAGAGCCTTTACCTCATCCAAGAGCTCTTTGCCGCCGTCATAGTGATCCAAAGCGAGCAGGCAATTACTATACGAGGCGTATCTGTTCGAGAAAATGACTGGACAAAACCACGCAACTTGTCCCTATTCAATAAAATATCCTGCGCTACGCCTGGGAATACGGTCCAACCGCCAATCGGAAGCCCTGCACCGTTCTTCTGGCGGAAAGCGAAAACCTGACCGTTGACTGCCTGAATCTCTGGCCCCAAAAAAAAGCACGGGCGCAACGCCCGTGCCTTTTATTCATTCCTGGTTCGCTGGCCTCAAATTACTTTATGTAGCGGATACTCCACGATGCCCTGGGCCCCGGCCCGGATCAGGTTGGGGATGAGAGTCCGCACCTCCCCCTGGTTCACCACCACCTCCACCGAGTACCATTCAGTCTCGTAGAGGCTGGCGATGGTGGGGGCCAGGAGGCTGGGGAGCAGAGCGATGATGTCCTTTAGCTGCTGCTCCGGGATATTCATCTTGAGACCCACCATACGTTCGGCCCGGAGGGCCCCCAGGAGCAGCAGGTTGAGATTCTCCATCTTCTCCCGCTTGGTGGCGTCGGACTCCCACACCTGGTTATTGGCGATGAACTGGGTGTTGCTCTGGAAGAGCTCGTGGATGATCTTGAGGCCGTGGGCCTTGATGGTGCTGCCGGTCTCGGTGACCTCGACGATGGCGTCCACCAGCCCCGCGGCCACCTTGGCTTCGGTGGCCCCCCAGGAAAATTCCACCGTAACCGGGATCTGACGCTGCTCGAAATAGCGCCGGGTGTAGTTCACCAGTTCGGTGGCGATCTTTTTGCCCGCCAGGTCCCTCATAGTGCGAATCTCGGAGTCGGCCGGCACCGCCAGCACCCAGCGCACCGGGTTGAGGCTGGCCTTGGAGTACATCAGGTCCGCCACCACCGTGACCTTGGAGTTATTTTCCATGGTCCAGTCAAGGCCGGTGATGCCGCAGTCCAACGTGCCGTTCTCCACGTAGCGGCTCATTTCCTGAGCCCGGCACATGGAGCAGGCGATCTCCGGGTCGTCGATATCGGGAAAGTAACTCCGCCCATTAACTTGAATATGCCAACCGGAACGCCGGAAGAGTTCCAGGGTCGCTTTTTCCAGACTGCCTTTGGGGAGGCCCAACCGTAACTTATCCACCTCCGTACACCTCCTTGGGATCAAAGATTGGGGAGCCCACCACCTGCCAGTCATCCCCTTGCCGCCGGCGATGGAAACAGCTCCGGTGCCCGGTATGGCAGGCGGCCCCGCCCACCTGCTCCACCTTCAGGAGCACCGTGTCCTGGTCGCAGTCCAGGAAAATCTCCCGGACCCGCTGCACGTGGCCGGAAGTGCCGCCCTTGTGCCAGATCGTCTGGCGGGTGCGGCTGTAATAATGGGCCTCGCCGGTGGCCAGGGTGCGTTCCCAGGCCTCCTGGTTCATGAACGCCAGCATCAGCACCTCGCCGGTGTCGGCCTCTTGAACGATGGCCGGCAGCAGGCCCCCCATTTTGTCGAAATCCAGACTAACTTGATCGCTCATAACCTAAAAAATTACCTTTTTTCTTTTGAATCCGCAAGGTGAGATGATACATATTCCTCAGGAGAATCGTCGGCAGTGAGCAAAATTATCCCCTACAGCACCCTCTTGCGCCAGCAGCACGTCAGCTTTCTCCGGCACAAACAGCGGGAATACCGGGAACGGGAAGACTACCTCCAGGGCCTGCGCAAGCTGCTGTTTCAGGTCGAAGGCCAGATGCGCCAGGGGGAACTCCAGCAATTGGAGGTCTTCCGGGAGATGGCGGAGCACTTCAAGGTCGCCTTTAAATTTCCCGACCTGGGGGACCGCGTGGGCTTGCAGGAGGTCTTCACCACCGAACCTTTTCTGACCGCCCTGAAGGAGTTTTTTGCCGGCCGTCTCAGCGCCGAAGCGTGCTGCGAGAAAATTCTGGCTCTCCAGACAGAGTCCCCGGACCTGTGACCGGCCGAGGCAGGCGGTGGTGGACATGGCCTCGCACCTGGTGGCGTCAATGACCGCGATTTTTATCAGGCTATGGGATGCGGATGCGTCCGCCGGGGCCACAAAAAGATAACTGGCCGGATGGGGGAGGTATCCGGCCAGTCGGTGAAAGGAGAAAATGGTATATGAACTTTGATTAAGGGGGGGATGTGGGTACCTTAAATATGGTTCATATACACGCTTTATATGATTGCAGAAAGCGTGCCAAAAACGATTGTCCATAATTTATTATGTAATTACCGTAGGTTATATTTTTGACCCTCTCATGCCAGTTCAATTATTTATACCGCTCCAATCCCAGCCCGCAGCCCTATACGATTAACTAATTGTAATTACAATAAGAAATTAATTTGCCCCCGGAATTCAAATTTTTGTTCCAGTTCCTGTACAGACACAGAAAAATTCCAGGCTCACGGGTGATGCCACGAGCCGTAACCCATCCTCCCCGGGGTCGGGGAGAACCTAGATTATACTTGCAACTCAGTTGATTTTCGAGTATCTCCTAGTCCATGGGTGATCAGTGTAATTTTCTCGGCTGGCTTGCCTTGGAAGGTCTGCGGGCCACCCCGGTGCGCCTGGCGGTGCTGGAAATTCTGGGGGAGGCTCCCCGGGCCCTCCGGGCCCAGGACATTCTGGTGTTGATCCGGACCCGGCGCCGGGTGAACAAAGTTACGGTGTACCGCATCCTGGAGGATTTTCACCGCCGGGGTATGGTGCGGAAGCTCTCCCTGGAGGACCGGGTGAGCCACTTTGAACTCGCCTGCGAACACCACCCGCCCCACCCCCACTTCCAGTGCCGGGCCTGCCGGGAAATCCAGTGCCTGGAACCCGTGGCCCTCAACCGGATGTGGAGCGAATTGCAGGGGCCCGTGGGCAACCGGGCGGACCATATCGATATCAAAGTGGCAGGACTCTGCCATAAATGCCGGCACACCACCGGAACAACTTAGTTGCATGCGAATGAGAGAGACTTATGCACTTCCCTGAACCTGGCAATGTCGGGCCGGTGATTCATAATGGCGATGCGCCGCCGGAGATTCCCCCCGGGATCAAGAGATTTTCCCGGTATCCCGTTCTGGGCCCTTTTTTAAGGTTCCTCACCTGGTGGCTCATTTTTTCAGGCATCTATGCCAGTTCATCCGTATGTCCGTTCTGCGGCCGGTTGGGCTGTCCGGTGGGCGGGGCCAGCGCCGGGCTGGTGGGCGGCCTGTTTGCCCTGGCCATCGGCAAAGGTAAGGTAATCATGGCTCGGATAACCCAGGGATTCTCTTTCATCCGCTCAACCATAAAATCCACTCGGGAGGACAAGCCGTGAATCCGTCCGAGACCCGGTATGGTGATAGTCCCCACGAAACCGCGCTGAGCCGCCGCACCCGCAGCCGCGGGTTTCGCTCCGGATGGTGGAAAGTCCTGCCGCTGGTGCTCCTGGGATGGTGCTGCCTGGCGCTGCCTGCCGGCCTGGCCCGGGCCGCAGCCCCCGCCGAGCCGCTCTCTGTGGCCGCCACCATCGTCCCCCTGGGCGATTTTTGCCGGCAGATCGGCGGCGATCTGGTCCGGGTCCAGGTCCTGATCCCCCCAGGGGCCAGCCCTCACGCCTTTGAACCGGCCCCGTCAGTCATGGCCAGGGCCTCCCAGGCCCGGGTCTTCGTCTATATCGGCGCCGGCCTGGAACCCTGGGCCACAAAACTGCTGCGCTCCCGGAGCCCCGAAAACCTGGTGGTGGTGGAGGCGGCCCGGGGCATCCCCTTGCTGGGTATGGCTCCCCATCACCACGAGCCCCACGCCGCCGAGGCCGAGGACCGCGATGACCACCACCCGGGCCAGGCGGACACCCATGAAAGCCACCTGGTCGGCAATCCCCACATCTGGCTGGACCCGGTGCTGGCCCAGGAGATTTGCCGGAAGATCGCCGCGGCCTTCATCCAGGCGGACCCTGGCCACCGCGCCCAATACGAAGCCAACCTTGGCACGTATCTGGCCGCCCTGGCTGAGCTGAACCGGGAAATCGAAGCCAAGGAGCGTACCTGGCGCCTCCGGGATTTTGTGGACTTTCATCCATCCTTCTCCTATTTCGCCCGGAGGTACAAGCTCCATGAGGTAGGGACCGTTGAAGAAGCTCCCGGCCGGGAACCGACGCCCCGTCATCTCCAGGACCTGGTGACGGCCATCCGCCGTTATGGAATCAAGGTGGTGTTCGCCGAGCCCCAGCTTAATCCCCGGGTGGCGGAGGTGATCGCCCAGGAGGCCGGGGTCAAGGTCCTGAGGCTCGACCCCATGGGCGGCGTCCCCCCCTACGGCTCCGATTACCTGTTGCTGATGCGCGCCAACCTGGCGGCGCTGGATGCGGCCCTGCGATGAGACTGCTCGGAAAGAGCGAGACCGCCATAGAGCTCGAGGGGGTCTGGGTTAACTTCAACGGCGCCGTGATCCTCGAGGAGGTCAACCTTGCCATCGAGGCCGGCCGCTACGTTGGCATCCTGGGGCCCAACGGCGCCGGCAAAAGCACCCTGCTCAGGGTAATCCTGGGATTGATCCGGCCCCAACGGGGCCAGGTGCGGGTTTTTGGCCAAACCCCGGAGAAGCTCCGGCATCAGGGTAACGTGGTGGGCTACCTGCCTCAGCGGCCCCTGGGAAACCCCCGCTTCCCTGTCACCGTTCTCGACGTGGTGCTCATGGGCCGCTATGGCCGCATCGGCCTGTTTAGACATCCCCGCCGGGAAGACCGGGACCAGGCCCGGTCCCGGTTGAATGACCTGGGGATCGCCCACCTGGCGGGCCGGCTCATCGGCGACCTCTCCGGGGGGGAGCAGCAGCGGGTCTTCATTGCCCGGGCCCTGAGCGTCGAACCCCGGATACTGATCCTGGACGAACCCACCGTGTCTCTGGATGTCTGCGTCCAGGACGACATCTTCGAGCTGATCAACACCCTCAGAGAAAAGCTGAACCTCACGGTCCTCATCGTCTCCCACGATATCGGCGCCGTGGCCCGCCACATGGACGACGTAGTCTGCATCAACCGGCGGATTCACGTGCATCAACCCCCGCCCATCGGCCGCCTGGGGCTCGAGAGCACCTTCGGCTGTGCGGTGGAATACCTGTTCCACGGCGAAATCCCCCACCGGGTGGTAAAGACCCATGATGATTGATCTGTTCAGCCTGGGGTTTCTCCAGCGGGCCCTGGTGGCGGGCGTTCTGGTGAGCCTGCTCTGCGGGGTGCTCTCCACCTTCGTAGTGCTGCGGCGCATGGCCTTCATCGGGGTGGGTATTTCGCACTCGGCTTTTGGCGGGGTGGCCCTGGGGTTCCTCCTGGGCGTCGATCCCTTGTGGACCGGCATCGGCTTTGCGGTGATGGTGGCCCTGCTCATCGAGTACGCCCAGACCCGCACCGCGGTGGAGGAAGATACCGCCATCGGCATCTTTTTCGCGGCCTCCATGGCCTTAGGGCTGGTCTTCCTGCATCTCTCCCGGGCCTATAACGTCGATGTTTTCGGCTTTCTCTTCGGCAATATCCTGGCCATCGGCACCCGGCAACTCTGGCAGATCCTGGTGGTCACCGTGGGGGTTTCGGCCGTTATCCTGGCCTTTTTCAAGGAACTCGTCTTCTTATCGTTCGATGAGGAGATGGCCTGGGTGACCGGGGTGCCGGTAAAGGCCCTGCGTTATCTCTTCCTGGTAATCATGGCTTTGGTAGTGATCGTCACCATCTACCTGGTGGGGATTATCCTGGTCTCGGCGCTGCTGGTGATCCCCGGGGCCATCGCCCAGAACCTGGCCCGAGAGCTAAAAACCATGGTATGGGTCTCAACCGGCGTGGCGGTGGGGTCCGCGGTGGGCGGCCTGGTCCTGTCCTACGCCATTGACTTTCCATCCGGGGCCACCATCGTCCTGGTGCTGGCCCTGCTCTACCTCCTCACCAGCGGCCTGCGCCCCTGGCTGCTCCACCGCTAGGAGCCAAATTCCGGCGGCCCGCGCCTGTTCAGGGCATATCAACCTTTTTTCAAGAAATCCGCTGCGTCTTGGGTTTGGCTCGTTATAGCGTTTGCCAAAAGTATTTTCCGATGGCGGCATCATGCTAATCCCCCCTAACCCCCCTTGAGAAAAGGGGGGAACTACAAGGAATTGCTGCTAAAGTCCCCCTTTGAAAAAGGGGGATTTAGGGGGATTTAAGAATCTCCAAGTGGAGACCTCTGCCCAAAGCCATTTTGTCATCCTGAGCGGAGCGAAGGATCTCGTTTTTTCTCGGATTTATGAGATTCTTCGGTCGCTCCACTCCCTCAGAATGACAGGTTGGAGGACTTTCGCAGAGGTCTCAAGTGGAAAGAATTTAAGGCAAACACTATAAATTGGTATGACACATTTTTGGCGCGATAATTTGCCGCTGAAAGTGAATGAAACATCCCCCAAAACTTGTTCCCGCACATTCATCAGGCCGGGTAGATGTGCTTGCCGTCGATCCCCTTGAAGGCGTTCCGGGTGTCGACGATGAGGCGGGCCTGGGAGGCGATCCAGGCATAGTCATAGGCCGTGTGGTCCGTCACCAGGAGCACCAGGTCGGCTTCTTTGAGGGCGCCCTCGTCCAGGGGCGTCGAGGCCATATCGAAATGGGGGTAATGCCGCATCCCGGCGCATCTCGGGATGTGGGGGTCGTTGTAGCTCACCGCCGCGCCCTCTTGCTTGAGCAGGTCCATGATCTTCATGGCCGGAGATTCCCGGTTATCATCCACGTCCTTCTTGTAAGCCACCCCCAGCACCAGGATCTTGGCGCCGTTCAGGGCCCGGTTGTGCTCGCTCAGGGCCCGGGCCACCCGCTGCACCACGAAATAGGGCATGTTGCTATTGATTTCCCCGGCCAGTTCGATAAAGCGCGTGGAAAAGTCGTATTCCCGGGCCTTCCAGGTCAGGTAAAAGGGATCGATGGGGATGCAGTGCCCCCCCAGGCCCGGACCGGGATAAAAGGCCTGGAACCCGAAGGGCTTCGTACGAGAGGCCTCGATGACTTCAAAGATATCCACCCCCATCCTCAGGCAGAGCATCTTGAGTTCATTGACCAGGGCGATGTTCACCGCCCGGTAGATGTTCTCCAGGAGCTTGCTCATCTCCGCCGCCTGGGTGGAGGACACCGGAATCACCCGGTCGATCACCTGGGAGTAGAGCGCCACCCCGTGCTCCAGGCAGGCCGGGGTCACGCCGCCCACCACCTTGGGGATAGTGTTCACCTGAAAGGTGGGGTTGCCCGGGTCTTCCCGTTCGGGAGAAAAGACCAGGAAGACATCTTCCCCCACCTTGTGCTTCTGGCCCGAGATGGGCAGGAGCAATTCCGCCGTGGTGCCGGGGTAGGTGGTGGATTCCAGGGAGACCAACTGGCCGGGGCGCAGGCAGGCGGCAATCTGCCGGGTGGTGTGTTCCACATAGCGCAGGTCCGGCTCCCGCTTCGCAGTCAGGGGGGTGGGCACGCAGATGATCAAGACATCCGGTTCGCCCAAACGGCCCAGGTCGTGGGTGGCGGCAAACTGCCCGGCGCCCTCCCGGGGGGTGAGCAAGGCGGCCAGCCGGGAGGACGAAATATGCTTGATATAGGACTCGCCCCGGTTGAGGCGTTCCACCTTGACGCATCCGTGTCAAAGCCCAGGACCTGAAATCCCACCTCGCAGAAGCGCAACACCAACGGCAGGCCCACGTAGCCCAAACCGATAATGCCCACCACTGCTTCCTTGGCCTTTATTTTGCCCAGCAAATCTGTCATATGCTCCACTCCCCCATGAACATTACCCAGTGGGGTGGCCGCCGTGCCCGCCACCACCAGGCGGCCGGGGACGGCCGTCCCACCAACGCTTTTATCTACGCGGCAGGCGGTGATAATCAAAATACCACTGGATAAAGCGGGGAATCCCCTCGTCAATGGGGGTGAGCGGCTCGAAACCCAGCTTGGTCCTGGCCCGGTCAATATCCGCATAGGTGGCCGGCACGTCTCCGGGTTGGATGGGCAGAAGCTGTTGCTCCGCGGTCAGCTTCAGTTCGCTCTCCAGGATGCCGATCACCTTGAGCAGTTCTTCGGCCCGGTGGTTCCCCAGGTTGATGATCTCATAGCGGTCCAGGTCAGGCGCCATCAGCGCCCCCACCACCCCCTGGACAATGTCGTCGATATAGGTGAAATCCCGCTGCATCTTGCCGTAATTGAAGACTTTGATGGGTTGCCCCTTAAGCATGGCCTCGGTAAACAGCCACATGGCCATGTCCGGCCGGCCCCAGGGGCCGTACACCGTAAAAAACCTCAACCCCACGGTGGGCAGGCCGAACAGGTGGGAGTAGGCATGGGCCATAAGCTCGTTGGCCTTTTTGGTGGCCGCATAGAGGCTGATGGGCGTGTCCACCCGCTGGGTCTCGCTGAAGGGCATTTCCGTTAAGCCCGCATAGACACTGGAACTGGAGGCGTAAACCAGGCGCTCCGGCGGGAAGCGTTTGGCCAGTTCCAGGAGATTGAGGAAGCCTTCCAGGTTGGACTTCTGGTAGGCAAAGGGATTGACCAGGGAGTACCGCACCCCGGCCTGGGCCGCCAGGTGGCAGATTTTCTGGGGCCGGTGAGCCTCGAATAACGCTTCCAGGGCCGGCAGGTCCGCCAGGTCCCCGGCCACGCCGACAAAATTGGGGTAGCGGCGCAGTTCCCGGTCCCGGTCATGCTTCAAGGCCGGGGAGTAGTAGTCGTTGAAGTTGTCCAATCCCACCACCCGGGCCCCGTGCTCCAGCAAGGTCCGGGCCACATGATAGCCGATGAACCCGGCGCTGCCGGTCACCAGGAACGTATAATTCTTGATTCCAGAGGTATGATCCGTCATAAGCTCTATCTTTTTCTCAGTGATTTTCCGAAAAAATTATCCGGACTTCGGGTGGCCACCAGCGCCAGCCGGCGCCCGCGGGTATTTGCGGAGCCCCTGTGAAGGGTTCAGCCTTAAAGAGAATTCCGCCAGAGGCTCAGGTATCATGGCCGTGGAAAGTCGTCACCATCCGCCTCCGGGCTCCGGATTCGTCCCGGCCGGGTTACCAGTATTCTTTCCGGTGTTCCCGGTAATAAGCCACGGTGCGCCCGATCCCGTCCTTCAGGGTGGTTCGGGGCCGCCAGTCCGAGGCCGCAGTGATCCGGGTGATGTCGCTGAGATAATCCCCGGTTTCCACAAAATAGCGGTCCTGGGGCCACGGAACCTCGCGCACTTCAGTGCCGGGCACGGCCTCGGCCACCAGGTGCGCCATCTCGATAAACGGCGCCCCGGTGCCGGTGCCCAGGTTATAGACCTGGCCTTCGGTTCCCGGGCTCAGGATCAGCGCCACGCAGGCTTCGGCCAGGTCCTCGTTGAAGATATAGTCCCGGCGCTGCTGCCCGTCGCCGAACACCGTCAACGGCTGCCCCATGAGGGCCAGACGGATGAACCAGTTGACAATCCCGTATTTGCTGTGTTTCATCTGCTGCCGGGGCCCGTAGGGGTTGGCAATGCGCACGCTCACGGTGTTCATGCCGTAGGCCTCGTGATAGAAGCGATAATACTTTTCCCCCGCCAGCTTGTGGATGCCATAGATGCTCAAACAGTTAAACGGGTGGTTTTCGTCCACCGGAATGTATTCGATCCGGCCATAGACGAACCGGGAACTGGTAAAGAGCAGCCGGGCCTGGGGGTTCTCCAGGCGGCAGGCCTCCAGCACCTGGAGGTGCCCCTTGCAGTTGATCTCCAGGTCCAGGAGCGGCTCGGTGTTGCTGTCCACGTAACTCACCTGGCCGGCCAGATTAAAGATATAATCAAAGCCCGGCACCACCCGCCGCATCAGATCCAGGTCCCGGATATCCCCCTCAATGAACTCGATTTGATCGAGAATGCCCCGAAGATTGAAGCGGTTGCCCCCATACAGGGGCAGCATGGCGTCCAGGATCGTGACCCGGGCCCCCTGGGCCACCGCCAGATGGGCGATGGTGCTGCCGATCATGCCGGCGCCGCCGGTGATGAGCACCCGGGCGCCTTTGAGTCTCCCTAAGTCTGAAATAATCCACCTCGGTCCTGCAAAGTTTTTCGTCGGGTGCGATCTTTGCACCACTGTTTAGCAAAGTACCAGGTTCAAAATTAAAGGTTTTTCCGTAAGGTGCGCACTGCGCACCACCACCCCAGGGTTACTTCCGGGTCTGGAGGCCCCCACCAAACTTTTTATAATTTATGGGTGAGCCGAAAGCTCAGGTGCGGCTGCCTTGAAAAGTTTTTCGTAGGGTGCGTCTTACGCACCGGAATATCTGAGGGTGCGCCCGGGGCGCCCCTTGACTGTCCTAATCTTATAGCTTTTGCCACAAATTCTTTCCACGTGGAGACTCTTAAATCCCCCTAAATCCCCCTTTTTCAAAGGGGGACTTTAGCAGCAATTCCTCACAGTTCCCCCCTTTTCTCAAGGGGGGTTAGGGGGGATTTAGCCTGATGCCGCCATCGAAAAATACTTTTGGCAAACGCCATAATCACCCGTGCCAGTTTATCACGGCATCGCGCCAAACCCGCCCAACTCTTCTACCCCCTCGCCTTGACCCAGGCCCATCGCCGGGGATGCCAGGCGGCCGGCAGCACCGGCAGTTCCCGCACGGTCCGGTACCACAGATACAGGGCCACCCAGATGAACAGGAAATTGGACAGCCAGGGCGCCAGTCCCGGATCGATCCGGGCGTTGACCGCCAGGCGCCAGGAAGCGGTAAAGAGGATATAATACACCAAAAATACCATCAGGCCCAGGATCAGGCCCCAGGTGCGCCCGTGCTGGCGGGGGCTCAACCCCAGGGGCATGGCCATCAGGCAGAGCAGCACCGCCCCCACCGGCATGGCAAACCGTTGGTTCAATTCCACCAGGGCCCGGTTGGAGAGGTCCGATCCCGGGGGTTGCTTGGCGATAACCTCCCGCAATTCCCCCAGGGACATTTCCGATTCGGATTCGGCCCTCTTCAGGGCAAAGCTGAAGACCTGCAAGGGCAATTTATAGGTCTTGAACTCCAAAGTTTGCCAGCGGTTCGGCGCCTTCCCCCACCGGATGATGCGGCCGTCATAGAGCTGCATGACCATGGTTTCCTGCTCCCGGTCGTAGCTCAGGTCCCCTTTTTCGGCATACACGGTCAGGGGATTCTCCTGGTCCCGGGAATCATAGACGAACACCCCTTCCAAGTGGCCGCCCTTGGGCGCCACATGATTGACAAACAGGGTCATGCCGTTGAAGTCGGTATTGAACGTCTGGTCTTGAATCCCCATATCGGCCCGGCGCTTGACCACATCCCTCATCAAGTCTTTGGTCGCCTGCTGTCCCCAGGGGCTGGCAACAACCGTCAGTCCCAGGGTGAGCAGCCCCACCGCCAGCGCAAACCCCAGGACCGGCGGCAGCAACTGGCCATAGCTCAACCCCGCGGTCTTCATGGCGATCATCTCCTGGTCCACCGTCAGCCGGGTCATGGCCAGCAAGATGCCCACCGTAGCCGCCATGGGGAGGGTGAACACCAGCAGATAGGGCAACAGAAAGGCGCACGTCTTCAAGACGTCGATGAGCCCCACCCCTTTGACCACAATCATCTGGGTGACCTTCATCATGCGGCCCAGAAACACGATAGAGGTGAGACCCAGGAGGCTCACGCCGAAGGGCGGCAGGATTTCCAGGATCAAATAGCGGTAGAGGATATGGGGCATGGTGGGTAGAGTGCACAAAGACGGGTGGCGGCTCTGCGACTGCCTTATTCTCCCTCATAGGCCGTTAAAATACAATCCTTATGCGAGGCCACGGGATGGAATTTTCCCGGCAGCCCTTCGGCCAGCCAGCCGAGATCATCGACTTTCAGAAAAAAGAACGTCACCGGATGGGCCGCGGTAAAGGCCGGCAAGTCCCCCTTGGCGGCCAGACATAAACCCAGCTCCGGCGCCAGGCTGACCCCGAAGTCCAGCTCCGTCCGGCAGCCCATCAGATGAAAGATATGGCCGCTGTAAAAGCTCAGCCCCTGGGAATAGAGCTGCACCCCCACCAGGGCGGCCCCGGGCTGCCACCGGGACTTGAGGGCCAGGCCCATGTCCTTGAACGACCGCCCCGGGCTCACCTGGTCGATGCCCCGGGGCACCAGGGCCGCAAGCAGCAGCGCCCCCAGCAACAACGTCCCCAGGTGCCGCCAGATCAGGGCCGCCAGGGGTGTCAGGGTCCAAACCAGAGAAATCGCCAGGAGATAGGAAACGGAAAGGTTGGCTCGGGCCAGGGCCCGGACCAGAGGCGCGGGAGGCCAGACGCAGAGCGCCACCAGCATGACCCCCGTGACGGCCCAGACCAGCAGGCTGTTTTTGAGGAACCGGCTGTTGAAGTTCAGCCGGCCGGCCCCGGTGAGCCGGTCCAGGCCGTGTCCTATCAGGAGGGCCAGGGGTAAGAGCGCCGGCAGGATGTAGGGCACGAGCTTGCCCCGGGACAGGGAGAAAAAGACCAGGATCACCGCCCCCCAGATCACCAGGAACCGCTCGTCCGGGTCCCGCCACCAGCCCCCGGCCTTGAAAGTCCAGGGCAGCAGCCAGGTCCAGGGCAGCAGCAGCCCCAGGAGCACGGGTACGTAGTAATAAAGCGGCTCGGGGTGGATAGCCGGAGTCAAAAACCGGCCAAAATGCTGTTCTATGATAAAAAACCGGAAGAACTGCGGGTAGACCCACTGCACGTAAACAAACCACGGCAGGGTGATGAGCGCCAGCAGCGCCCAGGACCATGGCTGATCTAGCCGTTGAAATCTTAAACGCACCCTTCCTTTTACTCCCTCCCCCTGAGGGGGGAGGTTGGGGTGGGGGTGAAGCAGGACCTTCTTCCGGCTCCCTCTCCTCTGACGGAGCAGGGCCGGGGCCGGGTTGGAGCACCACCCACATGACCCAAACCATCCCCGCCAGCACCAGGGCCACCGGTCCCTTGGTGAGGACCGCCAGGGCCAGGGCCAGGTAAGCCCAGGGCCACAGCCGGGACCGGCCCCGGCTCAGGGCCAGGTACCCCAGGCCGATCCCCAGGTTCAGGCACAGGGCAAAGGTCATGTCCAGGGTGAGGATGCGCCCCAGGGCCACGTAACCGGCGGCGCTCGCCAACACCAGGGCCCCCAGGACACCCGGCCCCGGCCCCCACAGGCTCCGGCCCAGCCCGTAGGCCAGAAACACCCCGCCCAGGGCGCTCAGCCGCCGACGCAGCCGGGCCGCCGCCTCGGTGGCACCCAACGCCTTGAAGCTCAGCGCCGTGAGCCAGTAGACCAGGGGCGGCTTCTCCAGGTAGGGCAGCAGGTTGAGGTGGGGAATGAGCCAGTCTTTCAGGACGAGCATTTCCCGGGCGATCTCGGCATAGCGGCCCTCGTCCGGGTCCATGAGCCCCGGGGCCCCCAGACGGTAAAAGAACAGCACCAGCCCCACCAGGGCTAATCCCAGGAGAAAATGCCAGTCACGTTTATCGGGAGTTGCGGCAGTGCGTTCCAAGATTAACTACTGTCCCTCGCCAGGACGCCTAGGCGCCAAGAGTAGGGTGCGCCCTGCGCACCATGTTTTTCTTACCGCTTTGCGTCTTTGCGCCTTTGCGTGACCTAAATTCACAGCAACTCCCCCTGTTTTTCTTCATCGCTCGGGCCTTTGCGGCGG
Source organism: uncultured delta proteobacterium (assembly GCA_963848565.1). Taxonomy (GTDB): domain Bacteria; phylum Desulfobacterota; class Desulfobaccia; order Desulfobaccales; family 0-14-0-80-60-11; genus 0-14-0-80-60-11. The sequence goes on along the minus strand of CAWKEQ010000024.1, from coordinate 7,749 downwards.
CTGGCCGCTTTTTTAAAGGTCCACGATGGCCACGCCCAACTTTATGCGTTGGAATTGAACGGCGGGTCCAGGTAAATCAGGTCCACGCTCCCCACGGGGATGCGGCCGCTCCGCAGAATCTCCAGGTTGTCCCCGAAAAACAGCTGGTTTTTCCAGGCGTCCATCAGGCCCCTCCTAACTCCTTGAGGATAGCTCGTACTTGTTTCTTTCAAATCAGGCAAGTCATGCTCGACCATGTTCCAGACCACTGGCAAATCAATCTCAAAATAATCATGGACCAGAATAGTTGCGCATACGCGATAATTTTGGCCCAGGGAACTTCGGGATGTGATTCTTCTGAAACTGGCTGACAAGGCTCAGGAAGCTTCACCAATAATTTGCAGATGCAGTAAGAATCCAGGTTTGGATCAGTTCGTCCTGCTCGAAGGCGTCTCGGCCCTTTGGCCGCATATTTCTCTATGATTGCTCCACGGATTCCAAAATATCCTGTAACCTTTCCCGGTCATCTCTCATAAGGCACCGCCTCCTTAGCACACTTTCGCGAATCCTTTTCCTCAAACCCCTCACCGTAACAACATCGACCTCGCAACCCAGGAGTTCTTCCAGGTCCATCAGCACCCCGCCCGGAAACAGGATGCGTTTCCGGCTCGCATTCCACCAGAATATCCACATCGCTGGCCTCATCTGCCTCGCCCCGGGCCACGGAGCCGAAGATGCGGACATTGTAGGCCCCGTGTTTAGCGGCGATCGTCAAGATTTCCTGGCGCTTTTCCTGTAAGAGCTGGTTGAGGCGCATCACGGGGTTCCCTCCTCTTTCGGCATATTATCACAAATTTCCCCGAGTTGCCGATTCGATTCAACCATCAAAAAAAGCCGGCCCCCAGGGGGACCGGCTTTGCGGTGCAATGCGGGTGCGCAGGCGCACCCGGCAAGAATTTACTTCACGTATTTGACCAGCAGGGGCACGATCAACAGGGCCACGATGTTGACGACCTTGATCATCGGGTTGATGGCCGGGCCAGCAGTGTCTTTGTAGGGGTCGCCGACGGTGTCGCCGGTGACTGCCGCTTTGTGGGCGTCAGCAGCCCTTGCCGCCGTAGAGGCCGTCTTCGATGGCCTTCTTGGCATTATCCCAGGCGCCGCCGCCGGAGGTCATGGCAATGGCCAGGAACAGGCCGGTGACGATGGAACCGATCAGCATACCGCCCAGGGCTACGGGACCGAGACCCGGCATGAAGCCGACGATCAGGGGCGCACACACCGGGATCAGGGCCGGGAACATCATCTGGCGCAGGGCGCTCTTGGTGACGATGTCAACGCATTGGCCGTATTGGGGTTTGGCGGTGCCTTCCATGATGCCGGGGATTTCCCGGAACTGGCGCCGCACTTCCTCGACCACGCCGCCGGCGGCCTTACCAACGGCCTCCATGCACAGGGCTGCGAAGAAGTAGGGCAGCAGACCGCCGATGAACAGGCCGGCGATGACCCGGGGGTCGGCCAGGTCAAAGGTCATGGCCCCGGGGAAGGAACGGGAGAACTCGGCGAAGAGCACCAGGGCGGCCAGACCGGCGGAGCCGATGGCGTAACCCTTGGTGACGGCCTTGGTGGTGTTGCCCACCGCATCCAGAGGATCGGTGATGTCCCGAATCTCTTGCGGCAGTTCCGACATCTCGGCGATGCCGCCGGCGTTGTCGGTGATGGGACCGTAAGAGTCAATGGCCACGACGATACCGGTCATGGAGAGCATGGCCACCGCAGTCAGCGCAATGGCGTAGAGGCCGGTGCCGGGGTGAGCCAAACCGCCGCCCAGGTGGAAGGCCGCCAGGATAGCCGCCACGATGACGATAACCGGCGCCGCGGTGGACTTCATGGACATGGCCAGACCCTGGATGACGTTGGTGCCGTGGCCGGTGGTGGAGGCCTTGGCAATGGATTTTACCGGGTTAAAGCTCTTGGAGGTGAAGTATTCGGTGATGGCCACGATGAGGCCGGTGAGGGCCACGCCGATGACGGCCAGCAGGAAGACGTTCATGGGCGGAATCACAAAGCCTGCCGCGCCACCCTTGACAGCCTTGGAGGCGACGCCGGCCATAAACTTGTTGGCCAGGGGCCAGAAGGCGATGATGGCCAGGACGCCGGACACGATGAGGCCCTTATACAGGGCGCCCATGACGTAGCCGCCTTTCCCCAGACGGACAAAGTAGGTGCCGATGACCGAGGCGATGATGGACACGCCGCCGATGACCATGGGGAAGACGATGGCGTTGGAGCCGGCGCCGTACACGGTGAAGGCCAACAGCATGGCGGCCACCACGGTCACGACGTAAGTCTCGTAAAGGTCGGCGGCCATACCGGCGCAGTCACCCACGTTGTCGCCCACTTGGTCGGCGATAACCGCGGGGTTCCGGGGGTCGTCTTCGGGGATGCCGGCTTCCACTTTACCCACCAGGTCGGCGCCGACGTCAGCAGCCTTGGTGTAGATGCCGCCGCCCAACCGGGCAAACACGGACACCAGGGAGCAGCCGAAGCCCAGACCGACCAGGGCATGCATGGCTTCATGAGGAGCCGCCGCCATCAGGAACTTGTAGTAGCTGGCCACGGAAATCAGGGCCAGACCTACTACCAGCATGCCAGTGACCGAACCGCCCCGGAAGGATACTTTCAGGGCGTGGGCCATGCTGGTAAAGGCTGCCTGGGCGGTGCGCACATTAGCCCGCACCGACACGTACATGCCGACGTAGCCGGCCAGGGCCGAACCCACCGCGCCGATGACAAAGCCGATGGCGGTGTATTTGCCCAGAGCGAACAGCAGCACGAAGACCACCGCGCCTACCATGGCTACGGTCTTGTACTGCCGGTTCAAGAAGGCATTGGCGCCTTCCCGCACCGCCGCGGAGATTTCCTGCATCCGGGGGTTGCCGGCGTCCTGTTTCAGGACCCAGGTGGTGGTGACCAGGCCATAGGCCACGCCCACCGCGCCACAGATCAACGCAAAACTCATAATATCCATACTGTCCCCTATCCTCCTATAAAGTATTGATTTCCTTAAGGTTTAAGGTCTTTAATCAGAACTCCCCAGCTAAACGTACATCACCTCCCCTACCCTGTTTCTGGAACTGTGCGCAATTTATTGTCGGAATGTTAATTCATACCCCAGAATGGCACCGGCTGTAAAGGAAAAATTTCACAAGTCCGATTTATTGGGGCCGGAGTCTTCAGAAAAATCCGGGCCAGCCAGCAGAGTCACGGTTGGTGCGGCTAAATTTTTTTTCGCCTCCAGCTCGGCCGCCAGCTCGGGATGGCGTTTCGGATCCACCACCACCACCCCGTGGCGCTCCGCCAGGGTCAGGAGGTATTGATACTCCATGGCCTGCTTCTGCAGCCGGTAGCGCAGCCAGAGGCGCAGCGGCAGATAGAGCAGCGCCAGGGCCAACAGGGCCACGAGCCCATAGGCGCCCCCCAGCCCGATGAACTTGATGGCCCCGGCCACCAGGGGCAGGGCGTTCTTCCCCTCCAGGGCAAATCCCAGGACCACCATGAAGGCCAGAAGCCCCAGCAGATAGGGGAGACGCCACAGCCGGGCGCCCCATCTGCCCCCGGGGGCCCCCGGAACGCCCTCCGGCGCCTCCTTGCCGAGCATCTCGAATCCCTGGATGATCACCCCGAAGAGAAACACCAGGGCGATGGGGGCGACGAAGGCCGCCAGCAGGTAGGTCGTCCAGGGGAAGGGGATGACCTTCGGATGCGCGGTGAAGATGCCCTCATCCATCTGCCAGATGAGGGTGAAGATGAGGATGAGGATCTCCACCAGCCCCACCACCACCAGGAAGCTGTTGAAGACGTACCGTTTTTCCAGGGGATCGTAAAAATTAAAAAATCTGGCCATGTAAAAGAGGGTTTTTCGTTTTTGGTTTTTCGTAGAGTGCGTACGGCGCACCATCTTATGGTTCAAGGCGCGGCTTCGGCAACCGGCCCCCGCTCAACTTTTTCCGCCCTTACCAACTCCCACCAGTAAAGCCCTGCGGCCCAGCCCAAAAGCAACAGGTCTTCCAGCACCGCCGCCGGCCCCACCTGCCGCTGAGAAAACAGGCCGCAGCCGCAGTCTATCTTCAGCCCCCGGGCCATGGTGATCAGGATGACGACCAGGAAGCCGGCCACCAATCCCGCCAGGATGAGCAGGCAGCTGCGCCGTTTAAGTCCCACGACCAGACCCAGCCCCGCCACGATCTCCACCCAGGGCAGCCCCGCCACCGCCAACCCCACCAGGCTCTCCGGCAGCAGCTGGTAAGCCAGCACGGCTTCGGCAAATTCATAGGGGTGCAGGATTTTTTGCAGCCCGGCATAAAAAAAAAGCCCGCCCAGGGCCACTCCCAGCAAACGGCGCCCTATCCAGTCAAATTTCACGCGACAGCTTCTCCATGACAAGCTTTACTATTTCATCAACCTATTAACCAAAATAGTGCTCACGGCTCGACCTACCGCCCTGTGTCCGCGGGGTAGCCGGCTTCATCCCAGGCCCGGAATCCCCCGACATAGGCCATTACCCGGGTAAATCCCAGGGCCTGGAGTTTTTCCGCCACCTTCAAGGCCAGGTCGCAGCTCACCTGGCCGCAGTACACCACGATCTCCCGGTCCCGGGCGAGGCCCGCCACTTTCTCGGCCAGGCCGGCCGCCGCCATCTCCGGGGTGATATTGAGGGCCTTGGGGACGTGCAACTCCGCGAACTCCTCAGTGGGCCGGGCGTCAATAAACAGGGCCTGGCCCTGCTGAAACCGGGCGTAAGCCTGGGCCAGGTTGAGGGTTTTCACTCCCTGGAATTCTTTCTGCCGGCGCTGATCCCGCGCCTGGGCCAGGTGCGCGGCCAGTTCCCCCCGCCAGGACCGGTGCACCAGCTCCCACTGCTGCATCAGCCCCAAGAGCAAGGCTACCCCCAGGATAAGCCCGGCCCAGGCCAGGTCCTGCCGCCACCACCGGCTCACTGCGGCTGCTTCCCCGCCGGGGCGGCTGTCGGAGGACTCCCCGGGGGTGCGGGGGGCGGCTCGACCTCCGAGGCGGCGAAATGCTTCTGGCCGGCGTAATACAGGGGCATGGGCAGAAAACCCTCGTCTTCCTTGCTGAAGCCGGTCTCTTTGGTGTTGTGGAAATACCGCCACACCCGACCGTTCTTGAGGTCCGCCAGGAACACCTGCTTGCCGTCGCTCACCATCTGAAACCGTGAACCCTGGGCCTGGAGAGGCAGTCTTTTGAGACTCCCGGGCTCGCCTTTGACCTCTCCGGGGCTTGGTTGGGTCTTCAGGTCCCCGGCGATCTCCCGGGCCAGCCGGTCATGGCCATAAGGGCTGTACAGCCAAAAGACGCTGGCGGCCACCACCCCCGCCAACAAACTGATAATCGCCGTCCACCTCCAGCTCCTGCGGCGCGCCATCCGGCACCTCCGTGTGGCGAATTTGACCGGGCGCCACGGCAACACCCGGGGGCCTCAATTCTCCCCCGGCGAGCCCCGGATTGACCCGGCCAGGATGTTCAGGACAGCAGTCCGGCCTGCTGGTTGTGCCGTAACTATATCATAATCGCCTTCCAGGGGCTTGCCACCGGCGGCAGAGCAGATAAAATGCACTGCAGGGAAAAGACCAAACCTTCAGGAAATGTGAGGCCCATGACCGCGCCGGATCACCGCCCCATCACCGCCATCACCTTTGACCTGGGTAACGTCCTGGTCAGGGTCGATCACCTGCGCTTCTGCCGCCGCCTGGCCGACCTCACCGCCTTGAGCCCCCAGGAGGTCTATGCCCAGGTGTTCGAATCCGCCCTGGAACCCGGCTACGATACCGGCCGCATCAGCTCCCGGGAGTTTTACCAGCGGGTCACGGCCCATTTCGGGGTGGCCCTCCCCTACTCCCGTTTCTGCGACCTCTGGTGCGATCTCTTCGACCCCATGGAGGGCATGGCGGAACTGGTACAGCACCTGGCCGGGAGCTTCCCCCTGTTTCTCCTGTCCAACACCAATGCCTTGCACTTCGATTATATTAAGGAGCGCTTTGGTCTCATCCTGGAGCCTTTCCGGGCCTTCATCCTGTCCTACCGGGTGGGCAGCCGCAAGCCGGAACCGGCCATCTACCAGTCCCTCATCCGGCAGGCGGGGCGCCCCCCGGAGGAAATCCTCTTCCTGGATGATAAGGTGTCCTTTGTGGAAGGGGCTCTAAACCAAGGTTTGACGGCCTGGCAGTTTCGCTCGCCCCAGGAGTTGCGCCAGGAATTGGTGCGCCACGGTCTCTGGTAAAGCTGGTTTTCTCCTTGTCATCCGAGACCCCACGGAAAACGGAAAACGGGAAACGGAAAACTAATAAGGCTTGCCGATGGCCTTGTCCAGTCTGGACTCGAACACCCGGTAATCGTAGAGGGCCTGGACGAACTTCAAATCCGCCTGGGAAAATTGCACCTGGGCATCGGTGACTTCGATAATCGTGCCAACCCCCGCCTGGTAGCGGCCCCAGGCCAGGCGCAGATTTTCCCGGGCCGCCTCCAGGGCCTTCTTGGAAGCCCGGATCAGTTCCCAACCCGACTTGACATCCAGGTAGGCCTGCTCCACTTCTTTGGTGACGTTCTGCCGCAGCACTTCGTAATTTGCCACGGTGGCCCGCAGTTGCGCCTTGTTCTGGCTGACCGCATAGGTCGTGGACAGGCCCTCGAACAGCGGGAACGTCATGGCCGCGCCCACATACCAGGTGCTCGGGGCGTCGGCAAAAGGCCGATCCACGCTCTGCCAGCCGTAGGCCATATTGGAAGTGAACACGGGGAAATAACCGGCCTGGGCCACCTTAATCGCGGCTTCGTTAAAATTTTGTTGCTGCCGGTTTTTCAACAACTCCGGCCGCCGCTGCTGTCCCTCGGCCTTCAACACTTCCAGAGACTGGGGCTGGTTCTTGACCTCCAGCACGTCCTCCACCTGGGTATACGGCCAGGTCTTCAATCCCAGGGCGGTCATCAGGGTGACCCGGGCCAGATCCACGGCGTTCTTGGCCTTGATCAGATTGGCCTCGGCGTCGTACAGGTTGGCCTCGGCCTTGGTCACGTCGATCTTGGCCTTCAAGCCCACCTGATAAAACCCCTGGGCCTGCTTGAGCAATGCCTGGTATTGCCGCACCGTCTCTTCCTGGACCTTTGAGGCCCGCTGGGCCGCCAGATAACCGAAATAGCCGGTCCGGACGTCCAGCGCCACCTGCTGGCGGCTACCGGCATAGTCTTGCTCCGACTGGCCGAAAGAGGCCCGGGACTCCTGGATCAGGCCCGGGGTCTTGCCGAAATCGTAGAGCAGTTGGGTGGCCTGGAACTGATAAAAATAGTAGTTGCCAATCGCGGCGCTGGAGACACTGCTGACCGTCCCGCCCGTCGCCGCGGACAAGGGTTTGCGCCCCGCCGCGGAAAAAGCGTTCCCATAATAATAATTGCTGACCAGATTGACCTGGGGCAGATAGGCGGACCGGGCCACCCCGATGTTATAACGGGCTGCATTCGCAGTTTCCCGGGACTGCTTGATGGCGGGATGTTCTTTGAGGGCGATATCAATTGCCTGGTTCAGGCTGAGGCTCCCCCCCGCCTCGGCCGCGCTCGCGACAGAGGCGCCTCCCCACCCCACCCCGGTGAGGACGATAAGGAGAAAAAACGCCTGGGCTCGCCTGAAATTCTGCCTCATGATTTTACTCCACCATAGCTTCGAAGGCGCTGAGGCGGCGGCCCCGGTCCCCGGCC
>CAWKEQ010000023.1:0-21732 GCA_963848565.1 uncultured delta proteobacterium | reverse complement strand
CATAAAAATTAAAAAATCTGGCCATGTAAATGAGGGGTTTTCTTATTGGCTAGGGTGCGCACGGCGCACCATTTTACTGGTTCAAGGCGCGGCTTCGGCAACCGGCCTCCGCTCAACTTTTTTCGCCCTTACCAACTCCCGCCAGTAAAGCCCTGCGGCCCAGCCCAAAAGCAACAGGTCTTCCAGCACCGCCGCGGGCCCCACCTGCCGCTGAAAAAACAGGCCGCAGCCGCAGTCTATCTTCAGCCCCCGGGCCATGGTGATCAGGATGACGATCAGGAAGCCGGCCACCAATCCCGCCAGAATAAGCAAGCCGCTACGAGGTTTAAACCCCACTATCAGACTCAGCCCCGCCACGATCTCCACCCAGGGCAGCCCCGCCACCGCCACCCCCACCAGGCTCTCCGGCAGCAGTTGGTAAGCCAGCACGGCTTCGGCAAATTCGTAAGGGTGCAGGATTTTTTGCAGCCCGGCATAAAAAAAAAGCCCGCCTAAAATCACGGCCAGCGCCCGGGCCACTACGATACTGCTGCTTATCCGCAAGTCTCACTCCTAAAAAGCCGGGGGGAAAAGGCGAAAAGGGCAAGAGGCGAAAAGGCAAACCCCCTCATTTTCATAATCAGGAGAGAAATCGGCGCTTTGGGAAACAAAACTTTAGCCAAACCAGATGCAACCATCACCCCTTTTCCCCTCTTCGCCTCTTTCCCTTTTTCCCTCTTTATTTCCCCGTGTCCGCCGGGTACCCGGCTTCATCCCAGGCTCGGAATCCCCCAACATAGGCCGTCACCCGGGTAAATCCCAGGGTCTGGAGTTTTTCCGCCACCTTCAAGGCCAGGTTGCAGCTCACCTGCCCGCAGTACACCACGATCTCCCGGTCCTTGGCCAGGCCGGCCACTTTCTCGGCCACCCCGGCCTCCATCATGGCCGGGGTAATGTTGAGGGCCTTGGGGACGTGCAACTCCGCAAACTCGTCGGCAGGCCGGGCGTCAACAAACAGGGCCTGGCCTTGCTGAAACCGGGCGTAAGCCTGGGCCAGGTTGACGGTTTTCACCCCCTGGAACTCTTGCTGCCGGCGCTGCTCCCGCGCCTGGTCAAGCCGCGCCGCCAGTTCGCCCCGCCAGGACCGGTGCACCAGTTCCCACTGTTGCGCCAGCCCTAAGAGCAAGGCAACTCCCAGGATAATCCCGGCCCAGGATAGGTCCTGCCGCCACAACCGGCTCATTGCGGCTGCTTTCCCGCCGGGGCGGCAGGGGGCGGCTCGACCTCCGAGGCGTCGTAATGCTTCTGGCCGGCGTAATACAGGGGCACAGGCAGAAAACCCTCATCTTCCTTACTGAAGCCGCCCTCTTTGGTGTTGTGGAAATACCGCCAGACCCGCCCGTTCTTCAGGTCCGCCAGGAACACCTGCTTGCCATCGGTCACCATCTGAAACCGGGCTCCCAGGGCCTGGGTCGGCAGTTTTTTGAGACTCCCGGGCCCGCCTTTGATCTCTCCGGAAATCGGCTGGGTCTTCAGGTCCCCGGCGATCTCCTGGGCCAGCCGGTCATGGCCATAGGGGCTATACAGCCAAAAGACGCTGGCGATCAGCACCCCCGCCAACAAACTGAGGATCGTTGTCCAACTCCAGCTCCTATTGCGCGCCATCCGGCACCTCCGTGTGGCGAATTTGGTCCGGCGCCGCCGGGAGCACCCGCGGCTCTTAATCCCTCCCGGTAGCCCCGGCTTGACTCGGCCAGGATGTTCAGGACAGCAATCCGGCCTGCCGGTTGTGCCAACTATATCATAATCACCTTCATGGGGCTTGCCACCGGCGTCAGAGCAGATAAAATGCCCTGTAGGGAGAAGATCAAACTTTCAGGAAATTTGAGGCCCATGACCGCGCCGGACCCCCGCCCCATCACCGCCATCACCTTTGACTTGGGCAACGTCCTGGTCAGGGTCGATCACCTGCGCTTTTGCCGGCGTTTAGCCGCCCTCACCGCCTTGAGCCCCCGGGAGGTCTATGCCCAGGTGTTCGAATCCGCCCTGGAACCGGGCTACGATACCGGCCGCATCAGCTCCCGGGAGTTTTACCAGCGGGTCACGGCCCATTTCGGGGTGGCCCTCCCCTACTCCCGATTCTGCGACCTCTGGTGCGATCTCTTCGACCCCATGGAGGACATGGAGGAACTGGTCCGGCATCTGGCCTCCAGCTTCCCCCTGTTTCTCCTGTCCAACACCAATGCCTTGCACTTCGATTATATTCAGGAACGCTTTGGGCTCATCCTGGAGCCTTTCCGGGCCTTTATCCTGTCCTACCGGGTGGGCAGCCGCAAGCCGGAGCCGGCCATCTACCAGTCCCTCATCCGGCAGATAGGGCGCCCTCCAGAGGAAATCCTCTTCCTGGATGATAAGGTGTCCTTTGTGGAAGGGGCTTTAAGTCAAGGTCTCACGGCCTGGCAGTTTCGCTCGCCCCAGGAACTGCGCCAGGAATTGGTGCGACACCACCTCTGGTAGGGGCGGACCTAGGTGTCCGCCCTGGCCTAGGGCGCACACGCAGGTGCGCCCCTACAAAGCCATTCCCCTGGTGCGAAGAGACGTTAACTCCTGCCAAAGGCTCAGGTTGACCTGAAAACCCATTTCAAGAGCTTGATCTTGCCTCTCTGTCGCACCGACCACACGGAAAACGGCAAACGGAAAACGGGCAACTAATAAGGCCTGCCGATGGCCTTGTCCAGTCTGGCCTCGAACACCCGGTAATCATAGAGGGCCTGCACGAATTTCAAATCCGCCTGGGAAAATTGCACCTGGGCATCGGTGAATTCGATAATGGTGCCGACCCCCGCCTGGTAGCGGCCCCAGGCCAGGCGCAGATTTTCCCGGGCCGCCTCCAGGGCCTTTTTGGAAGCCCGGATCAGCTCCCAACCCGACTTGACATCCAGGTAGGCCTGCTCCACTTCTTTGGTGACGTTCTGTTGCAGTACCTCGTAATTTGCCACGGTGGCCCGCAGTTGCGCCTTGCTCTGGTGGACCGCATAGGTGGTGGACAGGCCCTCGAACAGCGGAAACGTCATGGCCGCGCCCACATACCAGGTGCTGGGTTGGTTGGCAAAAGGCCGGTCCAGACTCTGCCAGCCATAGGCCATATTTGAAGTGAACACGGGGAAATAGCCCGCCTGGGCCACCTTGATCGCGGCTTCATTATAATTTTGCTGATACCGGTTCTTTAACAGCTCCGGCCGCCGCTGCTGGGCCTGGGACTTCAACCCTTCCAGAGACTGGGGCTGGGTCTTGACTTCCAGCACGTCCTCCACCTGGCTAAACGGCCAGGTCTTCAATCCCAGGGCGGTCATCAGGGTAACCCGGGCCAGATCCACGGCGTTCTTGGCCTTGATCAGGTTGGCCTCGGCATCGTACAGGTTGGCCTCGGCCTTGGTCACGTCGATCTTGGCCTTTAAGCCCACCTGATAAAACCCCTTGGCCTGCTTGAGCAATGCCTGGTATTGCCGTACCGTCTCTTCCTGCACCTTTGAGGCCCGCTGGGCCGCCAGGTAGCCGAAGTAGCCGGTCCGGGCGTCCAGCGCCACCTGTTGGCGGCTGCCGGCGTAATCTTGCTCGGATTGGCCGAAAGAGGCCCGGGACTCCTTGATCAGACCCGGGGTCTTGCCAAAATCGTAGAGCAGTTGGGTGGCCTGGAACTGATAAAAATAGTAGTGCGTCGTGTCGGCGCTGGATAGACTGCTAACCGTCCCGCCCGTCGCCGCAGTCAGGGGTTTGCGCGACGAGGTTGAAAAGGCGTTCCCGTAATAATAATTGGTCACAAAATTGACCTGGGGTAAATAAGCGGATCGGGCCACCCCGATGTTATAGCGCGCCGCGGTGGCGGTTTCCCGGGATTGCCTGACCGCGGGATGTTCTTTGAGGGCGATATCAATTGCCTGGTTCAGGCCAAGGCTCCCCCCCGCCTCCGCCGCGGCCGAGACGCCTCCCCACCCCAACCCGATGAGGACAATAAGGAGAACAAACGCCTGGGCTGGCCTGAAATTCTGCCTCATGATAGCACTCCACCAGAGCTTCGAAAGACCGGAGGCGACAGTCCCGGTCCCCGGCTTGCCGACCCTAAAACCTGCCTCTTGACTCAGATAATATAAACCGCGGCTCCTTAATGCAAGCCCGCCGAGCCAAATCCCCGCCAGCCAACAGCCGGCCCGTGGCCTGGCCCCCGGAAACTACTCCTCAGGCTGCGAAACTCAGCGCAACCGGCTCCGACCTCCTGAAATCAAGGGTGCATAAAGTCCCCCTTTGAAAAAGGCGTCCCCCTCCCCCGCCTTCTCCAGGGGGGGAGCAGGTTAGCAAATCACCCCTACCCCCCTTTTGAAAAGGGGGGAATAAGAACAACTTCCAGAAATTATCGTGGACTTAGGCCCTGAAGTACCATTGCCGATAACCCTAAAAATTCGGCTTTCGGCTATGAAACTCCGTCGCCTGCTCGAAAGCGTGCGCTGCTTGTAGCAAGTCGGCCTCTCCGAACACCGGACCCATGAGTTGCAGGCCGATGGGCAGGCCCCCGGTAGAAAAGCCGCAGGGTACCGAAATGCCGGGAATCCCCCCCAGGTTGGCGGAGATGGTGAAGATGTCCGACAGGTACATGGTCAGCGGGTCATCCACCTTTTCCCCCAGGCGGAAGGCCGGGGTGGGCGCCACGGGGGTGGCAATCATCCGGCATTGCTGGAACGCGGCCTCGAAGTCCCGGCGGATCAGGGCCCGCACCTGGGAGGCTTTCTTGTAGTAGGCGTCATAATAGCCGGCGGACAGGGTATAAGTTCCCAGCATGATGCGCCGCCGCACTTCGGCCCCGAATCCCTGGGCCCGGGTCTGGGCGTACATTTCCAGCAAATTCTGGCCGTCGGCCCTCACCCCGTACTTGACCCCGTCGTAGCGGGCCAGGTTGGAGGAGGCCTCGGCCACCGCCAGGACGTAGTAGGTGGCCACCGCGTATTCCGTGTGGGGCAGACTGACCTCCACCAGTTCGGCCCCCAGGCCGGTCAGGGTCTCCAGGGCCGCCTGGACCGCGGCCTCGACCTCCGGGTCCAGCCCCTCCCCGAAAAATTCCCGGGGGACCCCGATCTTCATGCCCTTGATCTCTTGCCCCAGCTTCTCCTGGTAATCCGGCACCGGGGCCGCCACCGAAGTGGAGTCCTTCGGGTCGTGCCCGGCAATGGCCTGGAGCAGGATGGCCGCATCCCGCACTTCCTTGGTGAGGGGGCCGATCTGGTCCAGGGACGAGGCATAGGCCACCAGCCCGTAACGGGAGACCCGGCCATAGGTGGGTTTGAGGCCCACCACCCCGCACAGGGAGGCGGGCTGCCGGATGGAGCCGCCGGTGTCGGACCCCAGCGCCCCGAGGCACAGGTCCGCGGCCACCGCCGCCGCCGAACCCCCGGAGGAGCCGCCGGGAGTATAGTCCCGGTTCCAGGGATTCCGGGAGGGGCCGAAGGCCGAGTTTTCCGTGGAGGAGCCCATGGCGAACTCATCCATGTTGACCTTGCCGAGAAACACCGCCCCGGCCCGGCGCAGCCTGGCGCAGACCGTGGCGTCATAGGGGGGGATGAAGTTCGACAGGATCCGGGAGCCGCAGGTGGTCCTGAGCCCCCGGGTGACCATGACGTCTTTGAGGGCCAGGGGGATTCCCGTCAGCGGCGTGGCCTCGCCCCGGGTCAGCATGGCCCCGGCCTCCTGGGCCATGGCCCGGGCCCCGGCTTCGTCCACGGTGATATACGTATTGAGTTCGCCGTCCCGCTCCTTGATGCGGGTAAGCATCGCCTCGGTCACCTCCACCGGCGACACCTCGCCACCTGGCCAGAAGCCCCGCCAACCGGCTGATGCTCAAACTATATAAAGGTTCCGTCATGCATTGACCTCTTGAATACCGTTTTTCGTTTTGGGTTTTTCGTTTTTCGCTATTATTTCAATAGACCACGATTGCAACAGGTTACAGATTGAGGATTATGACTGGCAGTGCCCGCCCAAGTTGGCTGTATAAAGGTTCCGTCATTCAGAACACCTTGGGCTTCTCACCGAAAACGGAAAACGGAAAACTGAAAACCGTCTTTAAATGATCCGGGGTACTACAAAGGCCCCCTCTTCCCGGGCCGGGGCATTCTCAAGGGCGGTATCCCGGTCGAGCCCTTCTCTGACCGTATCCTCCCTAAAGACGTTGAACACCGGGATCACGTGGGCCAGGGGTTCCACCCCTTCGGTGTCCAACTCCTGCAACTTCTCCACATAGGCCAGGATGTCATTGAGCTGCCGGGTGACGACTTCGATCTCTTCAGGCGCCAGACTCAACCTGGCCAGATCGGCCACGTGCAGCACTTCGTCTCGGGTCAGGGCCATGGATTTCTCCTTCGGATCGCCGGGCCATGCCGCCGCCGGGGTTCTCAAAACCCGGCCACTGTGCCCAGGCCAACTTTTTGGCAATCTTTATTATATACTGCAAGGAGCAGGTGGGAACCAAGAGAAATCCTCCTTTCCGGATAATCTCCCCCACGGAAAAACCCGGGGCAATCCCGGCGCTGCTGGCGGCCTGGCCCGGTAACGCTCCCTCTGACCCCGATAAATTGGACCGGACCTTGACAAACCTGCCCCAGACCAATCTATTGTGATAAATGAAATAGTTACCCGCCTGGGCCGTAATTTTTGGGATTATGGTGGAAAAACCTTTGCCGATTGGATATAGTTTATTTTAATATTAATATTTCAGGGGACCTATCCTCAGGCGCCCTGCATTGAGCTGGAGAGGAGATCATCGCCATCCCGGACCACCACCAACTGCAAGAGATCGCCCGCCAGGTTCGCCTCGACATCGTGGAAATGTTGTTTCGGGCCGGTTCCGGCCACTTGGGCGGCTCGCTGTCAGCCACCGATATCCTGGTGGCGCTCTTTTTTGGCGAGATGCAGGCCAAGCCCGGCGACCCCTGCTGGATCGACCGGGACCGGTTCATCCTGTCCAAGGGACATGGGGCCCCGGCCTATTACGCCGTCCTGGCCCGCCTGGGTTATTTCCCCCGGGAAGAGCTCTTGACCCTGCGCCAATTCGGCAGCCGGCTCCAGGGCCACCCCGACTCCGGCTGCACCCCGGGAGTGGAGATCCCCACCGGCTCGCTGGGCCAGGGCCTCTCCATCGCCAACGGCCTGGCCTTGGCGGCCCGCCTCAACGGCCACGGCAGCCGGATCTACGCCCTGTTGGGAGACGGCGAAGTCCAGGAAGGCCAGATCTGGGAGGCGGCCATGACCGCGGCCCACTATGGCCTGGATAACCTCGTGGCGATCCTGGACCGGAACCGCCTCCAGATCGACGGCCACACCAGCGAGGTCATGAGCATCGAGCCCATCGCCGACAAGTGGAAGGCCTTCGGCTGGCATACCCTCGAAGTGGACGGCCACGACATCCCCCAGCTCCTGTCGGCCTTCACGGCCTGCAAGGGAGTCAAGGGGCAACCCAGCATGATCATCGCCCATACCGTCAAAGGCAAAGGCGTCTCCATCTTCGAGGGCCAGAAGAAATATCACGGCACCGCCCCCAACCCCGAAGAATATCAGCAGGCCCTGAAGGAGTTGGGGGGATAATTTTTAACTTGGCAGCCTTGGCGTGAGCAATCTTTGCTATCGCCAGGTCGCCGGGGCGTAAAGACGCCAATCACTGATTTGAGGCAAAACTTGTCCGCCAAAGAGAGTACCCGAGTCGAATACGGCAAGACCCTGGCGCAGTTAGGGGCCGAAAACCCCCAGATCGTGGTCCTGGACGCCGACCTGTCCGGTTCCACCCAGACCCACCATTTCGCCAAGATCTTTAAAGACCGCTTTTTTAACGTGGGCATCGCCGAGCAGGACCTCATGGGCACCGCCGCCGGCCTGGCCCTGGGCGGCAAGATTCCCTTTGCCAGCACCTTCGCCATGTTCGCCACCGGCCGGGCCTGGGAACAGATCCGCCAGACCATCGCCTACGGCAACCTCAACGTCAAGGTCGTCGCCTCCCACGGCGGCATCACCGTAGGGGAAGACGGCGGCTCCCACCAGGCCGTGGAAGACCTGGCCCTGATGCGCATTTTGCCCAATATGGTGGTGCTGGTGCCGGCCGACGGCCCCGAAACCCGGGCCATGACCCGCTGGGCCGCCGCCTATCAGGGTCCGGTCTACATGCGCACCGGCCGCATGTCGTTGCCGCTGATTTACGACGGCAGCTATGTTTTTGAGCTGGGCCGGGGCTCCCTCTTACGGGAGGGCGGCGACGTCACCCTGATAGGGATCGGGATCATGGTCCAGACCTGTCTGGAGGCCGCAGCCCTGCTCGCCCAGGAAGGCATTGAGGCCCGGGTCCTTAACCTGGGCTGCCTCAAACCCCTGGATTGGGAACTGGTGGTGGACTCCGCCCGGCACACCGGGGCCGTGGTCACCGCCGAAGAGCACATGGTCAACGGCGGCCTGGGCGGCGCCGTAAGCGAAATCCTCGCCGAGCATTACCCGGCGCCCCTAAAGCGCATCGGTTTGCGAGACACCTTCGGCATGTCGGGGAAACCCGCAGATCTCTTAAAACATTACGGCCTGACCGCTGACGATATCAAGCAGGCGGCTTATAAGGTCATCGCCCGGAAAGCCAACCATTTGGCCTCGCCGGCCCTGGATCTCAAAGCCTCCAGTCTGGCAGGGAGGTAAAGTTAGTCCCGTGAATCAACCCAAAGTCTTGAAAACCCCAGGCCTCGGATGGCTCAGGTCACCCCGGCGGTTAGTAGTGGTCCTTTTGTCCCTGGGTCTGGCGGGGTATTTCCTGCTGCCGGCCTGGGCGGCCCCCCCCGCCAACACCTATGACTCCCTGCGCCTCTACACCGAGGCTCTCTTCGAGGTCTCCCAGAAATATGTCTGGCCCAAAAACGAAGAGGACTTGATCTACGGCTCCCTCCGGGGCATGATGAACTCCCTGGACCCGGACTCCTCCTTCCTCACGGCCAAGGAATACCAGGATTATCTCCACGGACCACCGGCGGCCCCGGCTGAAGCTGGAATTGATTTGATCGTCAAAGACGGCCTCCTCACCGTAGCCAGCGTCATCGATGGCGGCCCCGGCGCCCAGGCCGGTCTGAAGCCCGGCGACCACATTATCAAGATTGACGGCAAGATGGTGCGCAACCTCACCACCCAGGAGGCCACCCGGCGCTTCCGGGGCGCCCCCAACACCTCCTTCAAGTTGCAGGTAATCCGTAACAGCGAGGTCAAACCTCTGGATCTGACCGTCACCCTGCAACCCCTGGGAGGGAGCACCGTCGCCACCACCTTCCTGGACAACCTTGTCGCTTATCTGCGCATCCGCTATTTCAACGATGAAACTCCCGTCGAGTTGGCCAAGGCGTTAAACACTATCAAACAGCATCAACCACCGGTCAGGGGCATCATCCTGGACCTGCGCAATAACGCCCGGGGCTCCATGGAGGAGGCGGTGCGCAGCGCCTCCCTCTTCCTGGGTAAGCAGCAGATACTTGACCGCCAAAGGCCGTTCTGTCAAGACCGAACAATCCTTCTCGGGCAAAGACCGGGACCGTATTTTCAAAACGCTGCCCCCCATGGTGGTGCTGGTGGACCAGGGAACTGCCCGGGCGGCGGAGATCGTCGCCGCAGCCCTCCGGGATCAGGCCCGGGCCACCTTGCTGGGAGACAAAACTTTGGGCCTGTGCGGCCTCACGAAAGCCTTTCCCCTGGAGGATGGCTCGGCCCTGGTGATGACCGTGGCCCAGTGTTATAGCCCCAAGGGCAATAAAATTCAGGGTAAGGGCCTGGAACCTGCGGTTCCGGGGGAAAAGCCCCAGGCCGCCAAAGCTCAGCAAAAAACGACGGCCCCGGAGAAGGCGCCGGGACAGGTGAAATCGCCGGCGCAGGACCTCTGGGTGCAGCAGGCCAAAGACCTGTTGATTTCCGGCAAATCGAAGCCGGTGGCCACCAAAGGACCGGCTTCTTAAGCAACCCTATCAAGTGGGAAGGCCGGCAACCGGGACGCTTGGTCCCCTGCCGGGCCTGGCCCACACATCAAGGATATAAAGGCAGATGATGTTAAGGAAATCGTGGCTTTGGGGTGGGGCGGCCTTGGTCTTGGGCCTGGCCCTCGGCTGGGGTCTCGCCGGACCCGGGGCGGTCTTTGGCCAGAACCCGGTGCTCCCGGGGATCGCCAGGAGCCTGCAACCCTCGCTCTCCCCCTCTCCGGTCAGCGACGCCAAGCTGAAAGTGTTCTCCCAGGCTCTGGCCCTTATTGAGGACCAGTATGCCGAGCCCAAGACTACCAAAGACCTGGTCTACGGCGCCATCCAGGGCACCTTAGGGACCCTGGACCCGCACTCGTCCTTTATGACCCCGGAAGAGTTTCGGGAATTGCAGATCGAAACCAAGGGCCAGTTCAGCGGCATCGGCATCGAAATTGCCTTGAAGGACCGCGTCTTGACCGTGGTGTCCCCCATTGAAGGCACCCCGGCCTATCAGGTGGGCCTGAAGCCCGGCGACCAGATCGTCAAGATCAATGGCAAGCCCACGAAAAACATCACCCTCATGGAAGCCGTCAAGATGATCCGGGGGGCCAAAGGCAGCAAGGTCACCCTCACCATTAACCGGGAGGGCTTTCAACAGCCCAAAGATATCGTCATTACCCGGGAAATCATCCCCATCCGCAGCG
This sequence comes from uncultured delta proteobacterium, assembly GCA_963848565.1. Classification (GTDB taxonomy): domain Bacteria; phylum Desulfobacterota; class Desulfobaccia; order Desulfobaccales; family 0-14-0-80-60-11; genus 0-14-0-80-60-11. The sequence goes on along the minus strand of CAWKEQ010000023.1, from coordinate 11,039 downwards.
TCAAGGCCCGCATCCTGGACGATGGCATCGGCTACGTCCGGGTCACGCATTTTCAGGATAAAACCGATCACGATCTCCAGGGCTTCCTCAAGAAGATGAAGCAGCGCCTGGTGCCCTTCAAAGGGTTGGTTCTGGACCTGCGTAACGATCCCGGCGGATTGCTGGAACAGGCGGTGCGCGTCTCTGATGAATTTTTGAAATCCGGCCTTATCGTCTACACCGAAGGCCGCAACCGCAACCAGAACATGCGGTTTTACGCCCGGGGCAACCAGGAAGACAAGGTGGCCACCGTGCCCATGGTGGTGCTCATCAATGAGGGCAGCGCCTCGGCCTCCGAGATTGTCGCCGGGGCCCTCAAGGACCAGAAACGGGCCCTGATTGTGGGCACCAAGAGCTTCGGCAAGGGCTCGGTCCAGACCATCATTCCCCTGGAGGACGGTTCGGCCCTGCGGCTGACCACTGCCCTCTACTTCACCCCCAGCGGGGTCACCATTAACGAAAAAGGCATCCACCCCGACGTGGAGGTTAAAGACAAGCCCATCGCCACCGGTAAGCCGCTGGAGAAACTGCGGGACGAACTCCTCTCCGAACACATGCGCCGGGAGGGCCTGACCGACAAGCCCTGGAACCAGCCCATCACCCCGGAGGAACTGGATAAAGATCCTCAATTGAAGAAGGCCGTCGAAATGCTGCGGCATTGGCCTCCCAAAAATCTGGCCCAGAAGCTGGCACCCCAATCATGACTCTGGCTCCGGCCGATCAACCTTTGGTGGCCATCATCGGCCGGGCCAACGTCGGGAAGTCCACTCTCTTCAATCGCCTGACCCGCTCCAGCCAGGCCCTGGTAGCCGATATCGCCGGGGTCACCCGGGATCGTCACTACGCCAACCTCACCTGGGATGACCACTCCATCTTGCTGGTGGATACCGGCGGCCTGGTGGGGGGCGAAGAAGATCTGTCCGGCATGGTGCGGCAGCAGGCCGAAGCCGCGGTGGAGGAGGCCGACGCCATTCTCCTGGTAGTGGACGGCCGCCAGGGCCCCCAAACCGGCGATGCCGAGGTGGTGGACTACCTCCGGCGCACCAACAAGCCCATCCTCGTGGTGGTGAACAAAGTGGACCACCCAGGGATGGAGGCCCATGTGCCGGAGTTCTACCGGTTCGGCCTGGACCAGCTCCACCCCGTATCGGCCACCCACGGCTTGGGTCTGGGCGCCTTGCTGGAAGCCCTGGGGGAAGTCCTGCCTCCGCCCCGGGAACTCCCCGCCCCGGCCCCGGGTATCCGGGTGGCCATCATCGGCCGCCCCAACGTGGGAAAATCCTCTCTGATCAACCATTTTCTGGGCGAAACCCGCCTCATGGTGAGCCCGCTGCCCGGCACCACCCGGGACGCCATTGACACCCCCTTCACCTGGGAAGGGGTGGACTACGTCCTGGTGGACACCGCCGGCCTGCGGCGCCCCAGCCACGTGGAGCGCGGCCTGGAACGCCAGATGGTCCTCAAGACCATTAAGGCCCTGTTCCGGGCCGACGTGGCGGTGCTCATGCTGGACGCCGCCGAGGGCCTCACCGGCCAGGACCTGCGCATCATCGGACTCATCGAGGACCAGGGCAAGGGCTGCCTGGTGCTGATGAACAAGTGGGACTTGGTGCGCCATGACCCGAAGGAGGCCAAAACTCTCCTGGACAAGGCGACCTCGGGCCTGGAGTTCATGGCCTACGCCCCGATCCTGCCGGTGTCGGTCCTGACCGGCTACAACCTGAGACGGGTCTTTCCCCTGATCTCGGCGATGCACACCCAGAGCGGTACCCGGGTAGGCACCGGGGAGCTCAACCGGCTCCTCCAGCAGATCACCGAACGGACGCCCCCGCCCCGCTTCCGGGACCGCCCCGTCAAGTTCTTTTACCTCACCCAACCCGAAATCCACCCTCCCACCTTCGTGGCCTTTGTCAACCAGCCCCTGGGGGTACCGGACCACTACCGCCGCTACCTGGTGAAGCAGCTGCGCGAGAAGCTGGGGTTGACTTACGCCCCGCTGCGCCTGCTCCTCAAAGGCCGTAAGGGCCGGCCGCCGGGAAAAAGATAACCGGACCGCCGCGACCGGACCGGCCTTCCTGGCCCCAGGACCCCTCGCCCACCAGCAAAATTTATCCGGGCAGCCTCCGCCCTACCGATCCGGCAAAGCCTCATGCCAAGTTGAGCCCTCCGCCAAGATACCCCACTTGTCATTCTGAGGGAGCGGAGCGACCGAAGAATCTCATCAAGCGTTTGCCATAACTTCTTTCCACGTGGAGATTCTTAAATCCCCCTAAATCCCCCTTTTTCAAAGGGATACTTTAGCAGCAATTCCTTATAGTTCCCCCCTTTTCTCAAGGGGGGTTAGGGGGGATTAGCATGATGCCGCCATCGGAAAATACTTTTAGCAAACGCTATGAATGCAGGGTGGACAGCCGAGGGCGGCTAGCCTACGCGAAACTTTTGCAGCGGTCTCAACCGGTTTGACACTCGATGTGAGGCGGGGTGGAAAAAGCAAAGGCCGAAACCCTGAGGTTTCGGCCCGTTTAAAGATGACTCAGATCCAACTCGGTTCTGGACCCGGCCTATTGGGACTTGGGTTTCTTCTTAGCTTTGACCGGCTTTTGGGGTGCGGGACAATCGACCGTGGCCTTGCACACGGTTTGTCCCGGGGCCTTGATGGGCGGGCATTCGATCTTGACCTGGCATACCCCGGCGCCCGGCGTCGCCGGACACAATTGCTGCCCCTGGGTCGCTTTCTCTTCGGCCTTGCCTTTGACCTGGGGCTCGGTGGCAAAGCTCATGGTCACCGTAGCCAGGAAAAGCACCGCCGCGGCCACTCCCACGGAGGCTCCCAGCCGGGTATCTATCCATTTTCGCAAATTTTGCATCATCTTTCTCCCTCTCCGCGCTGCTGATCACTCGTGCCGATCAGGCACGGCGTCGGCAACCAATGCTAAGGTTGGACCAACTGAAAATTGCTGAAGGCCACGGAATTTGCTCCTTCCGGCCCCGAAGCCACTTTAAATCCGACGAGAGTGCCACCCTGGGGCGGTTGGCCGGACAGGCTGATGACCTCCTTGCCATTAATAGAAATAGTGGCTTTGTTGTCCTTGGTCACCACCTTGACCTGGTTCGCGGCCCCCTCGCCTTTCTTGATGACGTCGGACTCGCGCCAGGCCACCGGCAACAGGTAACGACCGGCTATATAACGTTGGACCGCAAACCAGCCCTGGGCGTTAATCAAGACGGCATAATACTCGTTATAATCTTTGGCCCAAAAGACCAGGCCGCTGCCCCAGGTGGGGGCCGGGACCTTGACAAAGGTCATGGTGAAACTCGCCTCAGCGTCGTTGGGAAAAACGTTGGCCTGATTCAGGATGGTCTGGCTGGTGTTGGTCTGTGGAGTGATGATGAGCTTCCCGTCCTTGACGTCCATGATGGGTCCGGGAGCGCCCCAGGCGGGATCCAGCGAGGTGAATTTGTCCTCGAAAAGCACCTTACCGGCCAGACTGGCGGTCACGGCCAATAACACCACTGCCATCGCCATCATCAACGCTGCCACTTTCGACTTCATAACAGGAGTCTCCTTTGGAAAGATTTTATTTAAAAAAAGATAAGCATGAGAGGAAACTTGTCAACCATAAGGAGAAGCGGGATCAACCGCATAATTGACCGCAAAGGCTTAGAGCCAAAAACCCGCCGGAGCGTCCCCCAGGTTCAAGACCAAACTGGAGCCGCATGGCAAAATCCTGGAAGTTCGGCAAAGGCGTTACCCCAGAAGGACAGGGGTGGGGAAGTCATGATGCGGTAGGCAGGAAAAAAGAAAAATATCCGTCTCTTACCAAACCCAATCCCTCGGATTGGTAGGCGGTCACGGAGTTGATTTCAGGGAAGGGAAAACCGGGGTATCGCTTATTTGACCACACGCAGCGCCGGCCGGTTGCCCGGGCAGAGCTCCTGGCTGTTCATCTTGCCCTGCTTCAGGGCGTTTTTGACCCGGACGCCGTTGATTAAAAAGTAGGCAATCACCGCCCTTTCCCAGGCGGGACCCGGTTCAAACTGTTCCATGCGAGATTTAAAATGATTGAGAAGGGCGGTAAGATCGGTTTCTTCGTAGGCCAATACGCGGTCGGCAATATGTTCAATGGTTTCAGCGATCATTAAAGATATTCCCTCTGTTTTCCGATTATAGGTTTTTTTATCTTTGTGTGCTCTTATCTTTGTATATTGTCGAAATAATGTCAAGGAAAAAACCTAACGGTTTGCCGATTCATCTAACATGCTGATTATTTTCACCAATCTGTCCACTTCCGCGGTAAGGATCGCCTCTCCCTGGGCCGCAGTGGCCGCGGCCGGATTGCCCCACACCCCCCCGGGCCAATAGCGTCTTTTATCCCGCACCAGCACGTATTTGGGAAACCGGGGCCATTCCTCCGGGGCGCTGCCCCGAACCAGGTCGGGGTAGGCCGCCATCATGATGGCCGTCTCCACCTCCCCGGCATGGGAGTCCCCCCGGGTTTTGACCAGGTCCGGCCGGTCGCCCAAAACCTCCCGGAGCAACTCCAGCAGGTTGACCACCGCCACCCTGATCTCGGGCAACTCCGCCAGCAGACGTTCGGCGGTCTCCAGGATGGCGCTGATGTGGGTGCCGCCGGCGTGGCCGCTGATGAACACCAGGTTGTGCCAGCCCTGGCGGCAAAATTCCCGGCCCACCGAAAGGAGCAGGGCCCGCAAGGCGTCCCCGGAGATGCTCACCGTGCCCGGGTGCTCCCGGGTCGAGCGGCACATGCCGTAAAACAGGGGTGGCGCCACCACCACGGGGCACTGTCTCGCCGCCCGCCGGGCTACCTCCAGGGCGTGAAAGGTGTCGGTCCCCAGGGGCAGATGCGGCCCATGCTCCTCCAGCGACCCAATCGGCAGGAGCACCGTCCGGGTTTGCTGTCCGAGGGCCTCGAGACCCGGCATGGTCAAATCTTCCCAGTTCGCCATAGAGGCGCCCCTCCCCGAAGGTAACCAGCCTGATCAGACCCGGAAGGCCCGGGACCGGCACCTTCCTCGCCTTGGCTGGTATCCCGATGCTAACATGTTTGGCAGGCAAGCGGCTGCTAAAATCCGGCCGGGAGGGATTTTTCTTTTGTCTTTAACCTAAGGCAAAAATTCCCTTCCGAAGAGACACCTACTCCGGCGGCGGAAATATTTTCCCCCTCCCGGAGAAAAACCCCTTGCGAGGTTTTCCCCGGTGGGATATAAAAGGCGAGGTTGTATCAAAAAGCACAAGGAGTCGGGCGTTGGAAATACCGCAGGCCTTGAGCGATTTTTCGTTTGTTCTCGTTTACCTGGTGGCGGCTGGTCTGTTCGCCGCGGGTCCTTTGCTCATTGCCAAACTGATCGCCCCCCGAAGCTTCGGGGCCGCCCGGGACGCCGTCTATGAATGCGGCATGCCCACCATCGGCAGCGCCTGGATTCAGGTCGCGGTGATCTATTATCTCTTTGCCCTGCTGTTCTTGGCCTTCGACGTGGATGTGCTCTTTCTCTTCCCGGTCTTGTTGGCCTACGGCAAAGGCTATGTTTGGCGGGACTTTATCGAGGTAACCATCTTTATCGGCATTCTGTCCCTGGTCATCATTTATGCCTGGAACAGAGGAGTGTTCAGTTGGAAACGAAAACCGGTGAACCCCTAATCCATCTGGGAGTCCTGGAAGAGGCCCTCAACCTGGCCCGGGCCAATTCCCTGTGGCCCATGACCTTCGGCCTGGCTTGCTGCGCCATCGAAATGATGGCCGCGGGCATGGCCCGGTTTGATCTGGCCCGGTTTGGGGCCGAGGTCTTTCGGCCCTCCCCTCGCCAGTGCGATCTGATGATCGTGGCCGGCACCATCTCCAAGAAGATGGCTCCCGCGGTGGTGCGGCTCTACGAGCAGATGCCCGCCCCCAAATGGGTCATCGCCATGGGGAACTGCGCCATTTCCGGTGGCCCCTTTTATTATCCGACCCAGTATGCCATCGTCCCCGGCGCCGACCTCATCATCCCCGTGGACGTCTACGTCCCCGGCTGTCCGCCCCGGCCTGAGACGTTGATCGAAGGCATCCTCCTTCTGGAAGAGAAAATCACCAAACGGGGCCGTCTCAGGAAGTTTAGAGATGCTAAAGGATAATCTCCATAAAGCCCTGGCCCCCTTGAATCTCGAAAAGGTGGCCGACGGCGACTACGCCAAGACCGGATACCACCTGGAGGTGGCGGCCCAGCCGACCCAGATGGCGGACGTGGCCCAGGTTATGCTGGGCGCCGGCTGCTTCCTGGAATCCTTCACCGCGGTGGACCTGAGAGACTCTTTCGACCTGGTGTACCACTTCGCCAGTTTCGATGAACTGTGCCGCACCGTGGTGCACGTGCCCCTGGGCAAGAAGAAGGGCATGTACACCATCTCCCAGATCTATCCGGGGGCTGATTGGTATGAGCGGGAAGTCTTCGACCTCTTCGGCATCCATTTCTTCGGGCATCCCAACCTGAAGCGGATCTTGCTGCCGGAAGATGCCGATTTCCATCCCTTACTGAAAGATTTCGGAGAGTCCCAAGGCAATGATTGAGCTATTCGGACTGGAAGAAAAGACCTATACCCTGAACCTGGGTCCGCAGCATCCCAGCACCCATGGCGTCCTCCGGGTGCTCCTGGAGATGGACGGCGAGTTCATCACCAAGGCGGAGCCGGTCATCGGTTACGGGCACCGCGGCCACGAGCACATGGCGGAGAACCGCACCTACCCGCAATTCCTGCCGAATATGGGCCGGGTGGATTACCTCCACGCCCTGGCCTACAATCAGGGCTATTGCATGGCGGTGGAAAAACTCCTGGGCCTGGTGGTGCCGGAGCGGGCCGAGTTCATCCGGGTAATCACCGCCGAACTCAACCGCATCTCTTCCCACCTGCTGTGGTTCGGCGCCTATCTCCTGGACCTGGGGGCCTTCACCCCCATCATGTATTCCTTTGATGACCGGGAACATCTCCTCGACCTCCTGGACAGCCTCACCGGCTCCCGCCTGACCTACTGCTTCTATCGGTTCGGCGGCGTCCCCGTTGACATCGACGCCGAATTCGTCGCCGGCTGCCGGGCCTTCGTGCAGCGGCTGCGCAGCCGCTGGGACGACTACGACAACCTGGTGACCAAGAATGTCATCTTCATCAACCGGGCCCGGGACGTCGGCTTCATCACCAAGGATCAGTGCGTCAAATACGGCATCACCGGCCCCACCTTGAGGGGCAGCGGCATCCCTTACGATATCCGCAAAAGCGAGCCCTATTCCGCCTATCCCCTGTTTGATTTTGAGATTCCCGTCGGGTCCAAGGGCGATATTTATGATCGCTACCTGGTGCGCCTGGCCGAAATGGAACAGAGCTGCCGCATCATCGAGCAGGCCTGCAATAAGCTCCCCGAAGGCCCCGTCATGGCGGACAAGGCGCCTAAGCGCATCAAGCCCCCTGTGGGCGAGGTCTACCAGGCCGTGGAAACCGCCCGGGGAGAATTCGGCTGCTACATCGTCAGTCAGGGAGATGTGAAACCCTATCGGATCAAACTCCGGGTCCCGTCCTTTGCCAATCTCAGCCTCTTCCCGGAATTGGCCGTTGACTCCCTGGTGGCCGACCTGGTGGCCAACCTGGGCTCCATCGACGTGGTCATCCCGGAGATTGACCGGTAAGTACGGATACGAGCGCAAACTATGGAACTTGTGGGTCAATTAATGAGTAATGCTGGGGCCCGGATGATCGTGGGCCTGATCGGGGTCATCACCCTGGTTTCGGTGAACGCCTTGTTTCTCATCTGGCTGGAGCGCAAAGTCTCGGGGCATATGCAGCTCCGCCCCGGTCCCATGGAGGTGGGTCCCCACGGGGTCCTTCAATCCCTGGCCGACGCCCTCAAGCTCATGGGCAAGGAGATCATCACCCCGTCGGAAGTGGACAAGCCCATCTATTGGCTGGCCCCCATCGTGGTCTTCCTGCCGGTCTTGCTCTCCTTCCTGGTCATTCCCTTTTCCCAGACCCTGATCGTCCGGGACATGAACGTCGGCATCGTTCTGATCCTCGCTTTCTCCACCCTGTCGGTACTGGCCATCCTCATGGCCGGATGGTCGTCCAACAATAAGTACTCGGTCTTCGGCGCCATCCGCTCCGTGGCCCAGAACGTGGCCTACGAAATCCCCCTGCTCGTCACCATCATGAGCATCATCCTCATGGTGGGCTCGTTCAGGCTCTCCGATATCGTCGCGGCCCAGAGCGGCTACTGGTTTGTCCTGGTGCAGCCCCTGGCCTTCGTGCTCTACATTATCTGCGCCACCGCCGAGACCAACCGGGCCCCCTTTGACCTCCCGGAAGCCGAATCCGAACTGGTGGCCGGGTTCCATACCGAATATTCCGGGATGCGGTTCGCCCTCTTCTTCCTGGCGGAATATACCAACCTGTTCATCGCCGCCGCCGTGGCCACGGTCCTCTTCCTGGGCGGCTGGCACGGGCCGATTCTGCCCGGCGTGGTCTGGTTCCTGATCAAGGTCTATGCCCTGGTCTTTCTGTTCATGTGGTTCCGCTGGACTTTCCCCCGGGTGCGCTTCGACCAGCTGATCACGTTCGCCTGGAAAATCTTGATACCCCTGGCCTTTGTCAATCTGCTCATAACTGCCTTTGTGCTGAAACTTAGATGAGGTAGGCCGGTTAACTGCCGGAATAAAGGTTGAGTAGCGATGATGAGTTATTTCAAAGAAATTGCGGTGGGTTTTGGAGTCTGTTGGCAGGCATGGCGGTGACCATCCGCTACTTTGTCAAACCCATTGTCACCGTCCAGTACCCTCGGGCCAAGATCCAGATGACCCCGAGGTATCGGGGCTATCCCCAGTTTATCATCGACCCCGAGACCCAGACCCACAAGTGCATCGCCTGCGAGATGTGCGCCCGTATCTGCCCCTCCCAACTGATTACCGTCGAGGGCGTGAAGTTCCCCGGGGAAAAACAGAAGCGGGCCACCAAGTATATCCATGAGCATCAGTATTGCAGTCTTTGCGGCCTGTGCGTTGAGGTCTGCCCGACGTCGGCCCTGGAGTTCTCCAAGGTCTACCGTCTGGCGGGCTATACCCGGGAAGATTTCGTCCTCGACCACCTGACTTTGCTGCAAACGCACCAGAAAGCGGCCGGGGTGCCTGTCACGCCGATCCCGACGGCAGCGGACATCGACGCGGCCCGTGCGGCTGAGGCCGCGGCGAAGGACGCCAGAGAACAAGAAGCCAAGGCCAAGGCCGAGGCCAAAGCGGCGGCGGCTAAAGCGAAGCCTGTAAGAGGTCAAAGAATGAACTTCCTAAGCGCCTTGATCACTCCCCAGACCGCGGCCACCGCCGCCTTCGTGATGGTGGTGGGACTCACCATCCTGGGCGCCCTCATCGCCGTGGGCGCCAGGAACATCTTCCACAATGTCCTGGGGTTGGCCGTGTCCCTGTTTGGGGTCTCCGGTATCTTTCTCTTTCTCAACAGCCCCTTTGTCGCCCTGATGGAGATTTTCATCTATATCGGGGCCATCTGCATCGCCATCTGCTTCGCCATCATGCTCTCCGAGCCCCTTTATCTGCCGCCGCCGCCCCGCAATAAGGCCAAGGTCCTGGGGGCCGCAGTGGGCGCCGGCGCCATCTTTGCCTTCCTGGGGCTGTTGCTGAAGCAGACCCATTGGACCGCGGCCGCGGAGCGCAGCACCAATTGGTCGATCACCACCATCGGCCATTATTTCCTCACTAATTACGCCTTGATCTTTGAATTCGTTTCGCTGCTGCTGCTGGTGGCCATGCTGGGCGCCATCGTCACCGCCCGGGGCGGCCGCAGTAACCTTAACCCGAGGTTGCGAGATGTTGCTGTTTAACCAATTGCAGACCTACCTCTACCTGGCCCTGGTCCTTCGTCATCGGCCTCTACGGGGTCTTGGCCCGGCGCTCGCTCATCGCCATCCTCATTTCCGTGGAGCTGATCCTGAACGCCGCCAGCATTAATTTCATGGCCTTCAACCGGTTCCTGGCGCCCCACCCGGCCGTGGGACAGGTCATCACCCTGTTCATCATGGCCGTGGCCGCGGCCGAAGCCGCCATCGCCCTGAGCATTATCGTGGCCGTTATCGCAAACTGAAATCCATCAACGTCGAACGCGCCACTGAGCTTAGGGGTTGATGATGTTTTCGTTTGATCCGATTCTGTTGGGTTGTCTGCTTACGGTTTTTTTGCCGCTGTCGGCCTTCGCCCTGATTATGACTTTACCAGGGATAATCATAAGTTGTCTCTGGCCATTTCCTTGGCGGCCTCCACCATCCCCCTGATTATCGCCTGGACCTTTTTCTTCAAGCTGGGCGGCCGCGCCCCGATCATCTACAACTTCGACTTGGCCGGTCTCCGACCTCGCCCAGATAAGGTGCCCTTCGGCTTCCTTCTGGACTCCACCAGTCTGGTGATGTTCGTGATCGTGGCCACCATCAGCTGGATGGTCCAGATCTACTCCATCGGCTACATCATGAACCCGGATTTCTGCGCTTTTATGCTTACCTGTCCCTCTTCGCCTTGTCCATGCTCACGCTTTTATTTCCAACGGCCTGCTGCACCTGTACTCTCCTGGGAGCCGCTGGGGCTGTGTTCCTCCTCCTCATCGGCTTCTGGTATGATAAACCGTCGCCTCCGACGCCGCCAAGAAAGCTTTCGTGGTCACCCGCATCGGGGACTTCGGTTTCTTCATGGGCTTGTGTTTCTGTATTTCTACGGGGCCTGACATCCCCAGTGAAATCCGCCGCGGTGTCCCAACATGACCCCGGCTCCGCACTACCTCGGCCTGTTGATCTTCGCGGGGGCATGGGTAAAAGCGCCCAGTTCCCGCTGCATGTCTGGCTGCCCGACGCCATGGAAGGCCCCACCCCGGTCCGCGCCCTGATCCATTCCGCCACGATGGTGTCCGCCGGCGTCTTCCACCTACCCGGTCTTCCCGTTCTTCGTGGCCTCGACCACGACGATGA
>CAWKEQ010000022.1:0-45536 GCA_963848565.1 uncultured delta proteobacterium | reverse complement strand
ACTTTGAGGTCAGGGAGATCCCCGAGGCTTACGCCGAGCAGGTGGCCGAGGCCCGAACCGAGATTCTGGAGGTCCTGTCCGAAGTGGATGAGGGCATCATGGAGCGCTATCTGGCCGACGAACCGGTGGAGGACAGCCTGATCAAGAAGGCGCTCCGGCGGGGCACCGTTTCCTTGGAGATCGTGCCGGTATTGTGCGGCTCGGCCTTCAAGAACAAAGGGGTGCAGGCGCTCCTGGACGCGGTGGTAGCCTACCTGCCGTCGCCCCTGGATGTCCCCCCGGTACAGGGGCTGGACGCCAAGGGCAACGTGGTGGAGCGGCCCTGCTCGGATGAGGCGCCGTTGTCGGCGCTGGCCTTCAAGCTTTTGAGCGACCCGTTTATCGGGCATCTGACCTTTCTCCGGGTTTATTCCGGGGTGATGACTGCCGGGTCCAGCGTGCTGAACGCCACCAAAGGGGCCAAAGAGCGCATCGGGCGGATCCTCAAGATGCACGCCAACAAGCGGGAAGAGATCGAAACAGCCTATGCCGGGGATATCGTGGCCCTGGTGGGGCTCAAGAACACCACCACCGGCGACACCCTGGCTGATGCCCAGGACCCCGTGGTTCTGGAGACCCTGCACATCCCGCAGCCGGTCATCGATATCGCCATCGAGCCCGCTACCAAGGCGGACCAGGACAAGCTGGGGCAGGCCTTGAGCAAGATCGCCGCGGAAGACCCGTCCTTCCGGGTCCACAGCGACACGGACACCGGCCAGACCATCATTTCGGGGATGGGGGAACTTCACCTGGAGATCATCGTGGACCGCCTGATGCGGGAGTTCAAGGTGGATGCCCGGGTGGGCAAGCCCCAGGTGGCCTATCGGGAAACCATTACCGAAGAGGCCAAGGCGGAAGGGAAATTTGTCCGCCAGAGCGGCGGCCGGGGCCAGTACGGCCACGTGGTCCTGAACCTGAAGCCTCTGCCGGCCGGCGACGGCGTAGTCTTTGCCAATAAGATCGTGGGGGGCTCCATCCCCCGGGAATATATCGCCCCGGTGGAAAGAGGCGTGCGGGAGGCCGCGGCCACGGGTATCCTGGGCTACCCCATGGTAGACCTGGAAATCGCCCTGATAGACGGCTCCTACCACGAAGTGGACTCTTCGGAACGGTCCTTTCTGATTGCCGGTTCCATCGGCTTTAAAGAAGGCGCCAAGCGGGCCAAACCGGTGCTCCTGGAGCCCATCATGGACCTGGAAGTGGTGGCCCCGGAAGATTTTGTCGGTGAGGTGATGGGTGAATTGAACGCCCGGCGGGGCCGGGTGACGGGCATGGAGAGCCGGGGATCGACCCAGATCATTCACGGCCAGGTGCCTTTGGCCACCATGTTCGGGTATGCCACGACGCTCCGGAGCAGCACCCAGGGGCGGGCCACCTTCACCATGCAGTTCGACCATTATGAACCTGTTTCCGCTTCTTTGGCGGAAGAGATTTTAGGCCGGCGCCAAGCCCGGGCATGATCCAGTTTACTTAGGAGGAGGTCCTCATGGCCAAAAAGAAATTTGAGCGCAAGAAGCCGCACGTGAACGTAGGGACGATTGGTCATATCGATCATGGCAAGACGACCTTGACCGCGGCCATCACCAAGCATTTGGCCAAGAAGGGATGGGCGTCCTATATTCCCTTTGACCAGATCGACAAGGCGCCGGAAGAAAAAGAGCGGGGCATCACCATCGCCCTGGCCCACGTGGAGTACGAGACCGCCAAGCGGCATTACGCCCACGTGGACTGCCCGGGTCACGCCGACTATATTAAGAACATGATTACCGGGGCGGCCCAGATGGACGGGGCGATCCTGGTAGTGGGAGCGGATGACGGCCCCATGCCCCAGACCCGGGAGCACATCCTGCTGGCCCGTCAGGTGGGCGTGCCTTTCATCGTGGTCTTCCTGAACAAAGTTGACCTGGTGGACGACCCGGAACTCATCGAGCTGGTGGAACTGGAACTGCGGGAGCTGCTCTCGCAAGTACGATTTTCCCGGGGACGACATTCCCATCATCCGGGGCAGCGCCTTGAAGGCCCTGGAGTCGGACGATTTCAACTCCGAGGAAGTGAAGCCGATTTTCGAGCTGATGGACGCGCTCGATTCCTATATTCCGGAGCCGGTGCGGGACGTGGACAAGCCGTTCTTGATGCCCATCGAGGACGTGTTCACGATTTCCGGCCGGGGCACGGTGGTGACGGGCCGCTGCGAGCGGGGCCAGATCAAGGTGGGCGAGGAAGTGGAGATCGTCGGCTTCGCCCCCACCCAGAAGACGGTGTGCACCGGGGTGGAAATGTTCCGGAAGACGTTGGACTACGGCCAGGCCGGTGACAACGTCGGGCTGTTGCTCCGGGGTATCAAGAAAGACGAAGTGGAGCGGGGCCAGGTGGTGGCCAAGCCGGGATCGATTACGCCCCACACCAAGTTCAAGGCCGAGGTGTACGTCTTGAACAAGGAAGAGGGCGGGCGGCACACGCCGTTCTTCACGGGTTACCGGCCGCAGTTTTATCTGCGCACCACGGACGTTACCGGAGTGGCGACGTTGCCCGAGGGCGTGGAGATGGTGATGCCCGGGGATAACGTGGCCATGGAAGTGACCTTGATCACCCCGGTGGCCCTGGAAAAAGAACTCCGTTTCGCCATCCGGGAAGGCGGCCGCACTGTGGGCGCCGGCGTGGTGAGCGAGATTGTGGAATAGTTGAGGGGATCATAGGGATGGCAGGCAGAGACGCCTGCCCCACTGGACGCCCACCCCACTGGCCTGAGGCCTGTGGTACTGAGAAAATTTGGAATAAGGTTAAAACATGATAACGCCCAAGATTCGCATTCGCTTGCGGTCTTACGACTACAAGTTGCTGGACAAATCGGTGCTGGAGATCGTCGAGACGGCCCGGAGCACCGGCGCCAGGGTGGCCGGACCCATACCGCTGCCCACGGAGATCAACAAATGGACGGTGCTGCGCTCGCCTCACATTGATAAGAAGTCCCGGGAGCAGTTCGAAGTCCGCACCTACAAACGGCTGATGGACATCCTGGAGCCGACCCAGCAGACCATGGACGCCATCAGCAAGTTGGATCTGGCAGCCGGGGTGGACGTAGAAATTAAAGTATAGTTTTCCGTTTACCGTTTACCGTTTTCCGTAAAAAGAAAACGGGTCAAGTAAGTGGAAGGCGGTAGAACCAGTTATTTTCCGTTTGGTTTTTTTCCAGATTTTATCACCACGGAAAACGGAAAACGGAAAACCGAAAACGGGAGTTTAAAATGCCTGGGGGCTTAATCGGCAAAAAATTGGGCATGACCCGGATCTTCGACAACGACGGGCTGGCAGTGCCGGTCACGGTTATCGAAGCCGGACCTTGCTTTGTGGTGCAGAAGAAAACCGGGAGCAAAGACGGCTATGAGGCCCTGCAGGTGGGCTTTGACCGGCAGCCCTTGACCAAGTGCAACAAGCCGGACAAAGGGCACTTCGAAAAGCACGGGGCCAAGAGCGGCTTTAAATGTCTCCGGGAATTCCGGGTGGACGAGGCTTCGGGTTTCGAAGAGGGCCAGGAGATCACCGTGGAGCAATTCGAGATCGGTGATCGGGTGGACGTCATCGGCACCAGCAAGGGCAAGGGGTTCGCGGGCACCATCAAGCGGTGGAACTTCCACCGGGGCCCCATGGGCCACGGCTCCATGTCCCACCGGGCGCCCGGGTCCATCGGCTGCAGCGCCTATCCCTCCCGGGTGGTCAGAGGCAAGAAGATGCCGGGCCAGATGGGGAATGCCCGGGTGACGATGAAGAATCTGGAAGTAGTGGATGTGCGCCCCGAAGAGAACCTGCTCATGGTGAGAGGGGCCGTTCCCGGCCCGCGCCAGGGCCTGGTGCTCATCCAGAAGGCCGGGTGATCTTATGCCGACAGTGGATATTTATAATATTGCTAAAGAAAAAGTAGGGGAGCTGGACCTCAAAGACGAGATCTTCGGGGTTGAGGTCAAAGGGCATCTGCTCCACGAAGTGGTGACCTGGCAGCGGGCCTGCCGGCGGTCCGGATGCGCCTGTACCAAGACCCGGGGCGAAGTGCGGGGCGGCGGGCGCAAACCCTGGCGCCAGAAAGGCACCGGCCGGGCCCGGGTGGGCAGCAGCCGGTCTCCCATCTGGCGGGGCGGCGGCACCACCTTCGGTCCCAGACCACGGAGCTATGCCTATGCGCTGCCGAAGCAGGTGCGGCGCCTGGCCCTGAAGATGGCCCTGTCCAGCAAGCTGGCCGAAGGTCAGTTGGTCATACTGGACGCCTATCCCCACACCGAGCCCAAGACCAAAGATTTTGTCAAGGTCCTACAGGCTTTTGACCTGAGCAAGGCGCTGTTCATCACCCCGGAGGAAAATCGGGCCCTGGAACTTTCGGCCCGGAATGTCCCGGGGGTCCAGGTGATGCTCCCTGTAGGCCTGAACGTGTACGATATTCTCAAATACGAGCACCTGGTGTTGTTTTCCCCGGCACTGGATCAGATCGAAGCGAGGTTGGCCAAATGAAGGCGTACCACTATTTGATTAAGGGGCCGATCATCACGGAAAAGAGCCACTCCATGCGGGAGGCGGCCAACAAACTGACCTTTCGGGTGGCGGTGAAGGCCAACAAGATCGAGATCCGGAAGGCCATTGAAGACATCTTCAAGGTCAAGGTCCTGGGGGTGAACACCATCCACTTCAAGGGCAAGAAGAAGAAGATGGGCAAGACCATGGGAGTGCGTCCGGACTGGAAAAAGGCGGTCGTTACCCTGGCCCCGGGCGAAAAGATTGCCGGTTTCGAGGCATTATAACCTGACGATTACGCGTCTTGGGGTGAGGGAAAAGAGCCTCAGGCCCAGGCGCAAAGACGCAAAGCAAAGGCGCAGATAAGGAAAAACGCAGATGGCTTTGATTTCCCGAAAACCCACCTCCGCGGGTCGGCGGTTCATGACGGCCACGGATTTTGCCGAGATCACCCGGAGTGAGCCGGAAAAGAGCCTGGTCAGGCCCCTGAAGAAGTCCGGGGGCCGGAACAGTTACGGCCGGGTCACGGCCTACCACCGGGGCGGGGGACACAAGCGGCGCTATCGCCTCATCGATTTCAAGCGCAACAAGCTGGAGGTCCCGGCCAAGGTGGCCACCATCGAATACGACCCCAACCGGACGACGCGGATTGCCCTGCTGCACTATGTGGACGGCGAGAAGCGTTACATCCTGGCGCCCCAGGGTCTGAAGGTGGGGGACATGGTGGTTTCGAGCCCCACGGCGGACATCAAACCGGGGAACACGCTGCCCCTGTCGGCCATTCCCACCGGCACCCTGGTGCACAACGTGGAGATGAAGCCGGGGAAGGGGGGCCAGATGGCCCGGGCCGCGGGCTCATACGCCCAGTTGATGGCCAAGGAAGGGCAGTCGGCCCACCTGAAGCTGCCGTCGGGCGAGGTGCGGATGGTGCCGGTGGACTGCCGGGCGACCATCGGGCAGCTCAGTAACGTGGAGCAGGAAAACGTCTGTCTGGGCAAGGCCGGGCGCAAACGCTGGGTAGGGAAAAGGCCCCATGTCCGTGGGGTTGCCATGAACCCGGTGGACCACCCCATGGGGGGCGGCGAAGGCAAATCTTCGGGTGGCCGTCATCCGTGTACGCCTTGGGGAGTGCCCACCAAGGGATATAAGACCAGAAAGCCCAAAGCCAGCGACCGGTATATCGTCAAACACCGGTCCAAGAAGTAGAGAGGGGAATCGTGGCCCGTTCATTAAAAAAGGGACCCTATGTGCAGGACAGCCTCCAGGCCAAGGTATATAAGGCCAGGGAGAGCCAGGATCGCCGGGTGATCAAGACCTGGTCGCGGCGGTCCACAATCACTCCGGAATTCATCGGATTAACCCTGGCGGTCCATAACGGCAGGAAGTTTATACCGGTATACGTCACCGAAAACATGGTGGGGCACAAGTTAGGTGAGTTTTCCCCCACCCGGCATTTCGGGGGCCACGCCGGGGACCGCAAAACCAAAATGGGTAAGAAGTAGCCATGGAAATTAAGGCGAGCGCCAAATATCTGCGTATCTCGCCCACCAAGCTGCGGCTGGTGGCCCGGATCCTCCCCGGTAAGAAAGTGGAAGAGGCTCTGGCTATGCTCCAGTTCATGCCGCAGCGAGGGGCGCGGTTGGTGCGCAAGGTGGTCATGTCGGCGGTGGCCAATGCCGAGCAGCGGCCTCAGATCGACGTGGATACCCTGGTAATCAAAGGCGTCCAGGTGGATGGGGGCCCGAGCCTCAAGCGCTTCCAAGCGCGGGCCATGGGGCGGGTCAACCGCATCCTCAAACGGAGCAGCCACATCACCGTAGTCCTGAAGGAAGGGACTGCGAAGTGATCAGTAGATAAGGAGGCATGGATTGGGCCAGAAAGTTCACCCCATAGGTTTTCGTCTGGGGAGCTATCGCAAATGGGATTCCGTTTGGTTCGCCCGGAAGGATTTCGCATCCCTGGTGCTGGAAGACCGCAGGATTCGAGAGTTCATCAAGGTCGACAAGGAACTCAAGGGATCGGGGATCGCCGGATTGGATATCAAGCGGGCGGCCAATAAGCTGACCATTAAGATCCATACCTCCCGGCCTGGCATGGTTATCGGCCAGAAGGGCAAGAAAATCGAGGACCTGCGTCGCCGGCTGGAAAAAATCGTCGGCCGGGAACTCGTCATTGACGTGCAAGAGGTGCGCAAACCCGAGATCAACGCCCAGCTGGTGGCGGAAAACATCGCCCAGCAGTTGGAGCGCCGGGTGTCCTTTCGCCGGGCCATGAAGAAGTCGGTGGGCCAGGCCCTGAAGTTCGGAGCCAAGGGCATCAAGATCCGGTGCAAGGGCCGCCTGGCCGGGGCTGAAATCGCCCGGCAGGAAACCTACCGGGAAGGCCGGGTGCCATTGCACACCCTCCGGGCCCTGATTGATTATGGGTTCGCCGAAGCCAAGACCACCTATGGACTGATCGGGGTGAAGACCTGGATCTTCCACGGCGAGGTCCTGGGCACTGAAGAAGTGGCGACCTTCTAGAAAAGTGAGCAGTGAGCCGTAAGCAGTGAGCAGTGAAAATCCTGCTTATCTGACTGAGAACCGGTCAATAAATGATAATCCCTTCCGACCCCTCTTTAGGCACGGGGGGTGGTTAAGGAAAATAACATGCTGAGTCCAAAACGGGTAAAACATCGGAAGGTAATGCGAGGCCGCCGCCGTGGCAAGGCCTCCCGGGGCAACTACGTGGCCTTCGGGGAATTCGGTCTCATGGCCGAGGAATGCGGCTGGATCACGGCCCAGCAGATCGAGGCGGCCCGGATCGCCATCACCCGGCACGTGAAACGTGGCGGCCAGGTGTGGATCAGGGTTTTTCCGGACAAGCCCTTCACCAAGAAACCGGCGGAAACCCGCATGGGGAAAGGGAAGGGTGGGCCCGAGGGTTGGGTGGCGGTAATCCGGCCCGGCCTCATCCTTTACGAGATGGCCGGAGTGGACCGGGAAGTTGCCAAGGAAGCTATGCGTCTGGCCTCCCACAAATTGCCCATTCCCACCAAGTTCGTGGAGCGGGAGCACCAGCCGGCGGCAGCGGAGGCGAGCTTATGAAGGCCGCAGATTTGCGGGATCTGACCCAGGCGGAACTTATGGCCAAGTTGAAAGAGGTTTCGGAAGAGCTCTTCAATCTGAATTTTCAGCATAGCCGCCAGCAACTGGACAACACCGCCCGCTTAGGGCAGGCCAGGAGAGACCTGGCCCGGGTCAAGACGGTACTGAGGGGAAAGGCCGGGCAGGAATAGCCTGGGAGGGTTAAGCAGGTATGGAAAAGCAGCGCGGTGTGCGCAAGACCAGGATTGGCAAGGTGGTCAGCGACAAGATGGAAAAGACCGTGGTGGTGGAAGTGAAACGCCTGGTGGCCCACCCCCTCTATCATAAGATTATCCGGCGCCGGGCCCGGATCAAGGCCCATGACCCCAATAATACCTGCCAGGTGGGCGACAAGGTGCTCCTGGAAGAGACCCGTCCCCTGAGCAAGGACAAACGCTGGCGGGTCAGGGAAGTTCTGGAGAAAGCCCAGTAAGCCTTTTTTGCGAGTGGGCGTGAGGATAGAAAGATGATCCAGGTTCAGACACAAATGACAGTGGCGGACAACTCCGGCGCCAAGAAGGTATCCTGCATCCGGGTCCTGGGAGGCACCAGGCGAAGGTACGCCCGGGTGGGGGACATCATCATTGTGGCGGTCAAGGAGGCCCTGCCCCACTCCAAGGTGAAGAAGGGCGACGTGATGCGGGCCGTGGTGGTGCGCACCGTGAAAGAGACCCGGCGCCCGGACGGCTCCTATATCAGGTTCGACGACAACTCGGCGGTGCTCATCAACCCCCAGGGCGACCCCATCGGCACCCGGATCTTCGGACCGGTGGCCCGGGAACTTCGGGCCAAGAGGTTTATGAAGATCATCTCGCTAGCCCCGGAGGTGCTCTAATGGCCAAGTTCAAGAAGGCGGCGCCGGAGCCCGTCAAGGTGCGGTTGAAGCAAAACGACCTGGTGGAGGTCACCACCGGCAAGGAACGGGGCAAGACCGGCAAGGTTTTGAAGGTGTTCCGGGAAAAGAACCAGGTGCTGATCGAAAAGGTCAACATGATCAAGCGGCACACCCGCCCCAGCCCCACCAGCGGCCAGGGGGGAATCGTGGAAAAGGAAGCGCCGGTGTTCGTCTGCAAGGTGAAGTTGATTTGCCCCAAGTGCGCTACCGGGACGCGTATCCGCATGACCGAGACCGGGGAAGGCAAAAAAGCCCGGGTATGTCTGAAATGTAAGGAAATGATTGATGGCTGAAAAGGGATCAGGAAAAGACAAGGCCAAGACGCCGGGCAAAGGTGCGGCCAAGGGCGCGGATAAAAAAGCGGCCAAGACGGCGGCTCCGGCGGCAGCCAAAGCCGCGGAGAAAGCCGCGGCCCCGCAGGGTCCGAAAGGAACGCCGCGTCTCATGGATTTTTACCGGACCGAGTGCGTCCCCCAAATGATGCAGGAGTTCAAGTATAAGAGCTCCATGCAGGTGCCGCGGCTGAAGAAGGTCGTGGTCAACATCGGGCTGGGGGAGGCCATCCAGAACATCAAGCTGTTGGATTCGGCCTCGGCGGAACTGATGAGCGTCACCGGGCAAAAGCCGGTGGTGACCCGGGCCAAGAAATCCATCGCCGCCTTCAAGCTGAGAGAAGGCATGCCCATCGGCTGCATGGTCACCCTGCGCCGGGACCGCATGTACTATTTCCTCGACAAGCTGATGAACGTGGTGCTGCCCCGGGTGCGGGACTTCCGGGGGGTGAGCGAGAAGGCGTTTGACGGCCGGGGCAACTACACCCTGGGCATCCGGGAGCAGATCATCTTTCCGGAGATCGAATACGACCAGATCGACAAGGTCAGGGGTATGAATATCACCATAGTCACCAGCGCCCCCACCGATGAAGAAGGGAAATTCTTGTTAAAACTACTGGGTTTGCCCTTCAGGAGATAAGGATGGCCAAGAAATCTTTAATAGCCAAGGCGAAGCGCCAACCCAAGTATCCCGTGCAGCAATATAACCGCTGTCCAGTCTGCGGCCGTCCCCGGGCGTTTCTCCGGCGGTTTGGCGTCTGCCGCATCTGTTTTCGCAGCATGGCCCTCAGGGGAGAGATTCCCGGGGTCACCAAATCCAGCTGGTAGGATACATTATGAGCATGACCGATCCCATCGCCGATATGTTGACCCGGATTCGCAATGCCGGGGGGGCGCGGTTTGACAAGGTAGATATTCCTGCCTCCCGCATGAAGATCAACCTGGCGCGCATTCTTAAAGAAGAAGGGTTTATTAAAAACTACAAGGTCATAAAAGATAATCGCCAGGGCATCCTGCGAGTCTACCTCCGGTACGCCGACCATCAGCAACCGCTTATCCAGGGGTTGAAACGGGTCAGCAAACCCGGGCGCCGGGTGTACACCGGCCATGCCGAGCTTCCCAAAGTGCGGGGAGGCCTGGGGGTGGCGGTCATTTCGACCTCCCAGGGGGTCATCACCGACCGCCAGGCCCGCAAGCTGAACGTGGGCGGCGAGGTCTTGTGCGAGATCTGGTAAGGGTAAGCTTATGAGCCGCATTGGAAAGAAACCGGTACCTTTGCCCAAAGGGGTGAAGGTCAAGATGGAAGACGGGAAGTTGATGGTCACCGGACCTCGGGGGAGTTTGACGCAACTGATGCCTCCCCGGGTCAACATCAACATCGGGGGCCAGGAGATCACCGTGGAACCCCAGGACGACAGCCGGCTGACCCGGTCCTACTGGGGCCTGGCCCGGACCCTGGTGTCCAACATGGTCGTCGGGTCCACCGACGGGTTCACCCGGGTTTTGGAACTGGTGGGCACCGGCTACAAGGTGGAAGCCAAAGGCGACATGCTGGTGTTCAACATCGGCTACTCCAACCCCGTGGAATTTCCCCTGCCCAAAGGGATCACGGCCAAGGTGGAAAAGGCCAACCGCATCGAATTCACCGGCGCCAACAAGGAAGTTCTGGGACAGACGGTGGCGGTGATTCGGAGGCTCAGGCCGCCCGACCCGTATAAAGGCAAGGGGATCAGGTATGCCGGGGAAGTTATACGGCGCAAAGTGGGCAAGGCCGGCGGCCGTTAAAGGAGAATGGTGACATGAACCCCAAGGGAGCGGCGCGGCTGAAGCGGAAAAAACGGATCAAGAAGAAAATCGGGGGCGGAGAGCGGTTACGGCTCTCGATCTTCCGGAGTTGCAAACATATTTATGTGCAGATCGTCGACGATGGCAAGGGCCAGACGGTGGCGGCGGCCTCCACCCTGAGCGGGGAGTTGAAAGACCAGTTGGGCGGGTTGAAGAAAATCGACGCGGCCAAGGCGGTGGGAAAGCTCCTGGCAGACAAGGCCAAGGCCCAGGGAATTGACAAAGTCGTCTTCGACCGCAACGGGTTTCTCTACCACGGCCGGGTAAAAGCCGTGGCGGATAGCTGCCGGGAAAACGGCCTGAATTTTTAAGTGAGCGGTAAGCAGTGAGCGGTAAGCAGAGGGATGGTTTTTCCGGTGCACGGCTCACGCTAAAAGGAGATAAGCTTGTTCGAGTCAGAGGGAACCGAGTTAACCGATAAAGTGGTGAGCATCAATCGCGTCGCCAAGGTGGTCAAGGGCGGGCGTCGCTTCCGCTTCAGCGCCATCGTCGTGGTAGGTGACGGCGCCGGGCGCGTCGGGGCGGGCCTGGGCAAGGCTCACGAAGTACCCGAAGCCATTCGCAAGGCGGTGGAGCAGGCCAAGAAGTCCATGATCACGGTCCCCATCCAAAACGCCACCATTCCTTATCAGGTGGTGGGGGTGTTCGGGGCCGGGCGGGTCCTCCTCAAACCGGCCTCGGAAGGCACCGGCGTCATCGCCGGCGGTCCGGTCCGGGCGGTGGTGGAAGTGGCGGGGATCAAGAACGTCCTCACCAAGTGTCTGGGTTCCCATAACCCGCACAACGCGGTGAAAGCCACCATGGTGGCCTTGCAGATGCTGGCGTCCCCGGAGGACGTGGCGGCACGGCGCAACCGGCCTCTGGCGGAAATATTAGGATAGCGGTCAGCGGTCAGCAATCAGCTTAAAGCAGTTTTCCGGTGCGACCGCAGATTGTTCAAGGTAGCCGCAGGGTTACCCTGCAAACCCTAAAGGGTGTGTCCATAAGGCAAGAAGTAAATGGTGATTTATAATTTTCAAGCTTTTAGCTGATTGCTGAAAGCTGAAAGCTGAGAGCTAAAACATGATTCTTGAGATAACCTTGACAAAAAGTCCCATCGGCCGGCCGCCGAAGCACCGTCTGACCCTGAAGACTCTGGGGCTGACCCGCTTACAGAAAACGGTGCGGCACCGGGAAACCCCTGCGATTTTGGGGATGGTGCGCCAGGTGGAGCATCTCCTCCAGGTGCGGCAGGTCCCCGAAGGAGAATAGCAGATGCGTCTTTCTGAACTTTCGCCCAGTCCGGGGTCAAAACATAGTAAGAAACGGGTTGGCCGCGGCCCCGGTTCGGGTTGGGGCAAGACCGCGGCCCGAGGTTTTAAGGGGCAGAACTCCCGGGCCGGCGGCGGTACCAGGCCGGGCTTTGAAGGGGGCCAGATGCCCCTGGTGCGGCGGATTCCCAAACGGGGCTTCACCAACATCTTCCGGCAGACCTGGACCATCGTCAACCTCCGGGATCTCAACCAGTTTTCGGCGGAAACGGTCGTGGATAAAGCGGCTTTACAGGAAGCCGGCGTGGTCAAGAGCCGGGTAAAGCGGATCAAACTCTTGGGCCAGGGAGAGATAACCGTCCCCCTGGTAGTCAAGGTGCAGGCGGTCAGTGCCCAGGCCCGGAGCC
Source organism: uncultured delta proteobacterium (assembly GCA_963848565.1). Taxonomy (GTDB): domain Bacteria; phylum Desulfobacterota; class Desulfobaccia; order Desulfobaccales; family 0-14-0-80-60-11; genus 0-14-0-80-60-11. The sequence continues at coordinate 33,143 of CAWKEQ010000022.1, read as the reverse complement.
GGATCGAAGCAGCCGGGGGGCGGGTGGAGGTCATCTAAGTGTCGGCATTCTCCAGCATCGCCAAGATTCCGGAGCTGAAACGCCGCATCATCTTTACCCTGTTGATGCTGATAGTTTACCGTCTGGGCTGCCAGATCCCCACGCCGGGGATCGATGCAGATGCCCTGATGCGGTTTTTTGCGGCTCAACGGGGCACGATTTTCGGGTTATTCGACATGTTCTCCGGGGGCGCTTTGGAGCGCCTGAGCGTCTTTGCCCTGGGGATCATGCCTTACATCAGCGCCGCCATCATCATCGAGCTCCTCAAGGTGGTGATCCCGAGCATAGAAAAGCTCTATAAAGAAGGGGAGGCGGGCCAGAAGAAGATCAAGCAGTACACCCGCTACGGCACCGTGGTCATCGCGGCCATCCAGGGAATCGGGATTGCCGTGGGCCTGGAGAGCATGACCGCCGGCGCCGCCCACCAGACGGTGGTGCTGCACCCCGGCTGGGCCTTCCGGCTGATGACCGTGCTCACCCTGACTTCGGGCACCGCGTTCATCATGTGGCTGGGGGAAATGATCACCGAGCGGGGCATCGGCAACGGCATCTCGCTGATCATCTTTGCCGGGATCGTGGCCCGGATGCCTTCGGCCCTGATCAATACGTTCAGTCTGATCAAGTCGGGTGAAATCATGCCCGTCCTCATGGTCCTCCTGATGGTGGTCATGGTGGTGGTGGTGGGTTTCATCGTCTTTGTGGAGCGGGGCCAGCGACGAATTCAGGTCCAGTACGCCCGCCGGGTGGTGGGGCGCAAAATGTACGGCGGCCAGACGACCTTCCTGCCCCTGAAGGTGAACACCGCCGGCGTCATTCCCCCCATTTTCGCATCGTCGCTGTTGATGTTTCCGGCTACGGTGGCGAGCTTCTTCAAAAATGAGTGGGTGAAATGGGCGGCGGACGCCATGTCTCCGGGTGGCGGAATTCACGATATCGTCTACGTCGCCATGATTGTGTTCTTCTGCTACTTCTACACCGCAGTGACCTTTAACCCGGTGGATGTGGCGGATAACCTGAGAAAGTGGGGCGGCTATGTTCCGGGTCTCAGGCCGGGCAAGCCCACGGCGGAATATATCGACCGGATTCTGACGCGCATCACCCTGGGGGGCGCCATTTACGTGTCGGCAGTGTGCGTGCTGCCCTCCATCCTGATTCGGAAGTTTAATGTCCCCTTTTATTTCGGGGGTACGGCCCTGTTGATCGTGGTGGGTGTGGCCATGGACACCATGAGCCAGATCGAATCGCATCTGCTCACCCGTCACTACGAGGGATTCACCAAAAAACGTATGAGCCGGGTACGGCGTTGACCTTGATAAGGAGGAAGTTATGAATTTGATCCTGTTGGGCGGCCCTGGTGCGGGCAAAGGTACGCAAGCCAAGAAACTCATCGAAAAATTCCAGATCCCTCAGATCTCTACCGGGGACATCCTCCGGGCCGCAGTGAAGGAAGGGACGGAAATGGGCAAGAAGGCCCAGGAATTCATGAATGCCGGGAAACTGGTGCCCGACGAAGTAGTCATCGGCATCATCAAAGACCGGCTGGCGCAGCCGGATTGCAAAAAGGGATTCATCCTGGACGGCTTTCCCCGGACGGTGCCTCAGGCCGAGGCCCTGGACAAGGTGCTGACCGGGCTGGGTACCAAGATCGACCACGTAGTCAGCATCGACGTGGACGAAGAAGCGCTGGTGGTTCGCCTCACCGGGCGGCGCACCTGCAAAAGTGCGGACTGCGGCCAGATGTTCCACGTCAAGTTCACCCCCTCCAAGAAAGAGGGCGTGTGCGATAAATGCGGCGGCGAGCTCTACCAGCGGGACGACGACAACGAGACCACGGTGCGTTCGCGGCTGGCCACGTATAACCAGGCCACCGCGCCGCTGATCGGCTACTACTCCGCCAAAGGACTGGTGCGGCCGATTAAGGGCGTAGGGGGCATCGACGATATCTTTAATCAGATCGTAGGCATCGTTTCGGCGGGAACCGGCTGCAGCTGCGGTTGCAAGCACTAAAGGCAGCTGGCGTTTCTTGCGTCTTGGCATGGGGCAATCCTGCCGGAAGGCGGGTAAACAGCCTCACGCAAAGGCGCTAAGACGCAAAGACGCTTATGATACTGTTAAAATCCCTCCAGGAGATCGGCAAGATGGAGGTGGCCAACCGCATCGTGGCCGAAATCCTGGAGGCGGTGAAAGAAAAGGTCCAGCCGGGTGTCGAAACCCGGGAACTCGATGAGCTGGCGGAGGAGTTGTGCCGAAAGCATAAGGTGCAGCCGGCCTTCAAAGGCTATCGGGGCTATCCGGGGTCCCTCTGCGTGTCGGTGAACGAAGAGGTGGTCCACGGGATTCCCGGGCCCCGCCGCCTCAAAGCCGGGGATTTGGTGAGCCTGGATTTTGGGGTGAAGTACGACGGCTACTACGGGGATGCCGCCATCACCGTGGCGGTGGGTGAAGTGGGCGAGAAAGCCCGGGCCCTGATGGAAGCCACGGAGAAATCCCTGTACGCCGGCATCGCCGAGGTCAAGGCGGGCAAGCGCCTGTCGAACGTCTCGCATGCGGTGCAATCGGTGGTGGAAGGCGCCGGGTTCGGGGTCATCCGGGATTTTGTGGGCCACGGCATCGGCCGGTCGCTCCACGAAGACCCGCAGATCGCCAACTTCGGCCCGCCGGACCGGGGACCGATCATGCAGGTGGGGATGACGTTCGCCATTGAACCCATGACTTCCATGGGGTCCTGGCGGGTGCGGATTCTCAAGGACGACTGGACCGCGGTTACCCAGGATGGGTCTTGTGCGGCGCATTTTGAACACAGCGTGGCGTTGACGGAGAACGGCGTGTTGATTTTGAGCCGGCTCTAATTTATATTTTATTAACCCTTTGAAATAACTATAAAGACAAGGTAGATGACGAAAGAAGACGCCATTGAAGTAGAAGGGACAGTGGTCGAGCCTCTCCCCAATGCCATGTTTCGGGTGGAGTTGCCGAACGGGCATAAGGTCCTGGCTCACATTTCCGGGAAGATGCGGATGCACTACATCAAGATTCTCCCTGGAGATAAAGTTATTCTGGAATTGTCGCCCTATGACCTGAGTCGAGGGCGCATCGTCTACCGGGTCAGATAGGAAAAAAAGCCATGAAGGTCAGAGCCTCAGTCAAACGGATGTGCGCCAAGTGCAAGATTATTCGCCGCAAACGCGTGGTGCGGGTGATCTGTGAAAATCCCAAGCATAAGCAGCGTCAAGGCTAAAGGGAGGTAAGGAATTGGCCAGAATCGCCGGGATAGATTTACCCCGAAACAAAAGAATCGAGATTGCCCTAACCTATATTTTCGGCATCGGGCGGAACACGGCGACACGGGTGCTCCAGGAAGCCAAGGTAGACCCGAGCACCAAGACGTCCGAACTCACCGACGCTGAAATCACCGGTATCCGGCAGGCGATTGATCATACCTGCAAGGTAGAAGGGGACCTGCGTCGGGAAGTCTCCATGAATATCAAGCGCCTGATGGATTTAGGGTGCTACCGGGGCCTCAGGCACCGCAGGAGCCTGCCGGTCCGGGGACAGCGGACCCATACGAACGCCCGTACCCGCAAAGGTCCGCGGCGCAGCGTTGTGGGCAAACGGAAGAAGGCTTAAGGAGTGGCGATGGCCAAAGCGCAGATACGGACCAAAAAGAAAAAAGAAAAGAAGAATATCCCCACGGGGGTGGCCCATATCAAGGCCACGTTCAACAACACCCTGGTGACCATCACCGATCCGGCGGGCAACGTCGTATCGTGGTCCTCGGCGGGGGTTCAGGGGTTCAAAGGCTCCCGGAAGGGAACGCCCTTTGCGGCCCAGCTGGCAGCCCAGGATGCGGCCCGTAAGGCCATGGACCATGGCATGCGGAATGTAGATGTCTTTGTCAAGGGGCCGGGCGCGGGCCGGGAGGCAGCTCTCCGGGCCTTGCAGGCAGCCGGCCTGAGCGTTAACCTGATTCGGGATGTCAGCCCTATTCCCCACAATGGCTGCCGCCCCCCCAAACGTCGTCGGGTATAACTGGAGAGGTGATCGATAGTGGCTAGATATGTGGGACCGGATTGCCGGCTTTGCCGCCGGGAGGGGATGCAGCTGTATCTCAAGGGGGATCGCTGTTACACGGACAAATGCGCCATCGAGCGGCGTCATTACCCGCCAGGCCAGCATGGCCAGCGCCGGAGCAAACTTTCGGACTACGGCGCCCAGCTGCGTGAGAAGCAGAAGGTGAAACGCATTTACGGCGTGTTGGAGAAGCAATTCAGCAGCTATTTTGAAAAGGCCGAACGGCAGAAAGGGGTTACCGGCACTAACTTGCTGGTTTTTCTGGAACGGCGTTTGGACAACATAGTTTACCGGTTGGGGTTCGCCAACTCTCGGACCCAGGCCCGGCAATTAGTGCGGCATAACTTTATCCAGGTAAACGGCGCCAGGGTAAACCTCCCTTCATTCCTGGTCAAGACGGGAGATGTGATTCTGGTGACGGAGAAGGGCCGCAACCTGCCGTTAATTAAGGATGCCATGGAAGCGGTGGCCAGGCGGGGCTGCCCTCCCTGGTTGGAGTTCAACAAGGAAGAGGCCCAGGGACGGGTGGTCATGTTCCCCACGCGGGAAGATATTACCATGCCGATCCAAGAGCATCTCATCGTGGAGCTTTATTCCAAATAGCATCATGATCCTTTATGTTCCCAAACTCCCCCCGGCGGCCAGGCTGGTAGGGGGAGGCAGATTTTTTGTCAGGCCGGCCAAGTCCGGCGAGAATTTCGGGACATAAAAGTCCTAGTAGTTTTCTGAGGAGCCATGATCTACAAAAATTGGACCGATATTATTAAGCCCAAACGGCTGGAGGTCGATAGCGAGACCCACAACCGGTTTTATGGCAAGTTCGCCTGCGAGCCCCTGGAACGGGGGTTCGGCACCACGTTAGGGAACGCCCTGAGGCGGGTCTTGCTGTCCTCTCTGCGGGGATCGGCCATCACTGCGGTCCGCATCAAGGATGTCTATCACGAATTTTCGGCCATCCCCGGGCTGTTGGAAGACGTCACTGAGATACTGCTCAACCTGAAACAGGTGCGTTTGAAGATACTCTCCGAAGGGACGAAGATGCTCCATCTGGAGGCCAAGGGCCAAGGGGAGCTAAAGGCCGGAGATATCCAGACGGATGGGATGGTGGAGATTCTCAACCCCGAGCACCACATCGCCACGCTGGGAACCGACGGCGAGCTGGTGATGGAGATGACGGTCAAAAGCGGCAAGGGGTTTGTGCCCGCCGAGGCCAATAAAGAAGAAGACCAGCCCATCGGCTATATTCCCTTGGACGCCAGCTTCTCTCCGGTGCGCAAGGTCAACTACCTGGTGACGCAGGCCCGGGTGGGGCAACGGACCGACTATGACAAGCTGACCATGGAGGTGTGGACCGACGGCAGTATCACGCCGGAAAACTCCATCGCTTTCGCCGCCAAGATCCTGAAAGAACATTTGAGCATGTTTATCAACTTCGAAGAGGAACCGGTGGGGCAGGAAGAGAAGTCCACGGATGAGCCGCCGACCTTTAACGAGAACCTCTATCGGAGTGTCAACGAGCTGGAGTTGTCGGTACGGGCCGCCAACTGTTTGAGGAATGCCACTATCCGTTATATCGGCGAACTGGTCCAGAAGACCGAGCAGGAGATGCTCAAGACCAAGAATTTCGGGCGCAAATCCCTCAATGAGATCAAAGAAATCCTCATGGAGATGGGGCTCCACCTGGGGATGAAACTCGAGAGCTTTGTTCCCCCCGATCAGATGCCGGAAAGGAAGGAAGACGTCGCATGAGACATTTAAAAGCTGGTCGGCGCCTGGGCCGGACGACGGAGCATCGCTTGGCCATGCTCCGGAATTTGGTGACGGCGCTGTTGGAAAGGGAGCGGGTTGAAACCACCCGGGCCAAGGCCAAAGAGGCTCGCATGTGGGCCGAGAAGATCATTACCCTGGCCAAACGGGGCGATCTGCACGCCCGGCGGCTGACCCTGTCAGTGGTGCGCTCCAAGAAGGTCGTGGCCAAACTCTTTGGGGAATTGCGGGAGCGGTATCAGGACCGCCCCGGGGGTTATACCCGGATTATCCCCTTGGGACTGAGGCTGGGGGACGGTGCCGCCATGTCCATCCTGGAACTGGTGGATCGCCCTGAAACCCTCCCCAAGACCAAGAAAAAGAAGGTCGCGGAAGGCTAAGCTTCTCGCCCTCGAGGGGGCAGGGGTCCTGTACGAGTAGGATTATAGGGACCCCTGCCCCCGAGGTTTTTCCTGGAGTATGCGCCGGGCGCGCTTCACCTTGGATCCACACCTGGGCCCAGGCCCGGTTTTTTTATGCCCTGGAGCCGGGCGGTTTCCCGAGATCGAGACCACTCGCCGGGCTTAAAAACTTGCAGGATAACGGCTTAATATCAGGATGAATCTATGACTGGTCCTGGGATAGCGGAAAAAAAGGGTTGACATCCCATCTTACCTATAATAATCTGCACCGAAATGAATAGGTAGTTTCACCTAATTTGGCCTGGGTAAAACTACCATATCACCCTCAGCAAAATTACCTAGATTCAGAAAGGAATGCTCTGTAGAGGAAATAATTGAGCATTGCCGGCCAAGCGACCGGAGCTAAAAAACGGTTTTAGTTCCCTTCAGGATTGTCCCATAACAAAGGAGGTTCTGGATGGTGAAACGGATACTGTGGAGTGCGGCAATCACCCTGGCGTTAACCTTTTCTCCTAACCTGTCATTTGCAACCCCTACCAAGACGGTAAAAAAGAAATCTTCGAAGTCCCAGGAGAAGATTGCTAAGAAAAGCAAGACCTCCAAAAGGTCGAGTGCGAGAAAGAGCCGCAGCCACGCCCGGAGGACCTACCGGGAACGGGAAACCGTAGAATCATCCATGGTTCCCAGTTACTCCCGGAAACAGGAGGCGGAAACCGCGCCACTGATGAAGGTTATCCCCCAACGGGACGGGCGCTTTCTGCTGGAACCGCTGACCCCCAAGAAGACCCTGAACACCCCGCTTTCCCAGCCGCCCCGGTCAGCGGACAAGAACGATCGCGTTTCTTCGAGCCATCCCAAATATAATACCTCGGAACCGTGGAATTTTTCCGAGTTGATCTTGAGCCAGGCCAATGCCTACAAACACGCTCCCTACGCCCGGGGGGCCTCTCTGGCGAACAGTTCGGCCACGGATTGCTCCGGGTTTGTCCAGTTCATCTACCATGGGTTTAAAATCGACCTGCCCCGCTCCAGTGCCGAACAGGCCCAGGTGGGAAAGGTCGTGACTCACCAGATGGATTTTTCCAAGCTGCTTCCCGGGGACCTGCTTTTCTTCCGGCGGGGCGGCCCGGTGGGACATGCGGGCATCTACCTGGGTGAAGGAAAGATGATCCACGCCTCCAACCATCGCTACGGAGTGACCGTCACTGACCTGCGGCAGCCTTACTACGAAGGGACCTTCGAGGTGGCCAAACGGGTCTTTGAAGTGAAGTACCCCCATTAGTGTCTATCTTGTGAAGATTTTTTTGCAGAACGTATTATTCACCTCATTGCGCTAATACTATTTGCCTGAATTGGCCCAGGCCGGTCTGCCCACCCTGTGAGTTTGGGGGAGGCTGAAGACCGGGTTTCCTGGGCCAGTATCATTTTTGGGGTCTGTCAGAGCAATTCCTTGATTTTTCAGTTTATTTTGGTTACAAATAACCGAAGGTCGACGGAGGCCGGGCCCCGTCCGTAGGGTTGGTGAACCCTGGCGGGAACAAAGCAGAGCGGGGGAGAGGATGGAGGACTGCGCCTCACTTGACTCCTGGGAAGCGCGCCTGAAAGAGCGCTATCCCATGCTCCGGCATTTCACGACGCGCTCCTTCGGGGTCGAGATCGAGTTTTTCGGGTTAAAGTACAGCATTTCCGCCGGAGACCGGGAGGTCATTCCCCCTTACAAGATCATGAACCGCACCTCGGAGGGGGTATTGTTGCCCCGGGTCTTCCAGGAGCGGGGGATAGTCCTGAACGGTTTATCTCCCACCGAGACGCCCTACGAAGCCTGGTCCTTTGTGCTGGACGACTCCATCAAGGGGGCCGGGGGGGCTGAGCTGGTGAGCCCCATTCTCTCGGGGGTTAAGGGGCTGACCCAGATCTACCGGGCCATAAATTTGCTGCGGGAGTTCCCGGAGATCCTGGTGAATGAAACCTGCGGCTTCCACGTCCACCACGGGGTTGACCCGGAGAAGTTCGGCAACCGGGAACTCTTCCAGTTGCTGCGCATTGTGGCGATCTTCGAAAATTACATCTATCAACTGTTACCCGAGGAGCGGCGCAACGCCGACACCTGCCGGCCTCTGGAGATTGATCTGTGCGAGTGGTTTCGGCGCAACGGGTCCAAGCGCCAGGTGCCCTTGGTGAAAAACCTCTGGTATACCCCCGAGAACCGGGATGACGCCAAGACGCCGCAGCAGCGCCGCCTCCATCCCACCCGCTACCACGGCCTCAATTTGCATTCCTACTGGTATCGGGGGACCGTCGAATTTCGCTACTATCCCTCCGTGCTGGACCAGCCGGAGGAGCTGATGCAGTGGATTATCTTCACCCAGTTTCTGGTGGAATGGGGCACCGGAAGGCGGCCGGAACTGGATTATGTCGCCAAGCCCAACAAGTGGTTAAATACGCTCTACAAGATCTACCTGGGGGCCGGCATGATGGACCACATCCGGTTTCCCGGGGGACCGGAAGGAATGAAGGTTGACCTATGACCACCTCTGGAGTTCAAACCCACGATTTTTTGATGCGCTTGAAAAAGGCGGGAGATAGCCTACCGCCTCTCCTGCTGGAATTGGCCGGGCTGATGCAGCGGATGGTCGAGGAGATCGAGCGGCCCCAACTGGCAGACATCCAGGGCTTGCAGGCGGCCTTGCGGGCCTTGATCGGTGACCCCCAGCGTCTCCGGGATATCTGCGGCACCGAGGGCCAGCTCTGCAGCCAATGCCCGTTTGGGGCCTACCTGCCTTCCGGGTTTCCCTATGCTTCGGAGCAACAAGCCCTGTGCCTGCCCTGGATCGTCATCGTCCACCCCCAGCCCACCGCCCCCTCCCTCTGAGCCTTCCGCCCAATAAAGTCAGCCCCTGGGGCTCTGATATCGTGTTTCTTGTGTAGGGGCGGGTTGAAAACCCGCCCCTACTGCTCATAACGAGTTGCGATCAAAAGGCAATTATTTGCAGACGCAGGCTTTACCGTGAAACTTCAAATCCCCCTCAATCCCCCTTTAAAAAAGGGGGACTCTAAGGAAGCCGCAGTCTTTCCCCCCCTTTTCTAAAGGGGGGTGGGGGGGATTTTTCTCCCCGGGATTGACCACCCCCAGGGTCACGAACCTTTCGTCGTGCTAGCCCAGGCGCTCTGTCGCCAATTGACTGCAACTTCGTATAAGATCAATAGGTTATCGGGAGGAGAAGGCCGGTGAGGTTGGGGGCTACCGGAGCAGGCCGGGCTTACCCCGGAAAGGCGGCGCCCCGGGTTCCCAGGAAGGTGTGCAGGTCCTGGACCACAGGGGAGGCGAGGTCGGCCGGGAGGTCCCAGAGCACGATGAGCATGGCCCCCATGACCCCATCCCCCCAGGAGCAGCTGCATTTAATGGTGGGGGGAAGTTTGGGCGGCCCCAGGATGGCCGTGAGGCGGGCGATGAATTCCCGTCCCTGGGTGGAGGCCGGGACGTTTAAAGAGGCCTGGTCGCGGTAGAGGGTAAGGGAAAATTCCACCTCGTCGTCGTGATCGTCCCGGCGGGCGCGCCCTTCCACCATGGCCACCTTGCGCCGTTGTTCCTGGTTATCGATACTGATGCGCCACTCTGGAGACACCGGGTCACCTGATTAAAAAAGTTCAAAGTTCAAGGTTTAAGGTTGAAAGTTTGAGGTTCTCAATGGGGGCGCAGTCTCCTGCGCTGCCGTCATTTTTCCAGGAAGAACATCTTCCGCCAGAGGTTCTGGCCCGCACAGGCGTGCAGGGAAACTGCCCCTACGTGGATGGCGAGAAAAATGATGAGGAGCCACGGACCCAGTTCATGCATTTCCTTGAGGGCGTGGGCGAAGCCCCCGGCCTTGTGCCCCGGGGTGAGCCAGAGGGCCATCAAACTGCCGGTCAGGGCCATCCAGGCAAAGACTGCCAGGCCGAAGGTCTGGACCACCCCGGCTAACCCTTGGTGGGAGGGCCGGTCCGGGAGTTTCAGCCGCAGGAGGTTCAGGACGTCTTCCCAGGCCATGCTGAGCCGTTCCGGGGTATAGGGCACCCACTGACTGAACCGGGCCGCCTGGGGGCCATAAAACCCGTGCCAGATACGCCAGGCCATGAAAAAGCTCAGGGTCAGGCCCAGCCATTTGTGGACGCTGAATCCCAGGTGAGTCACGCGTTTGTAGTCCCCGGCCCACAGGCCCGTCAGCAAGGCCAGGATGCCGAAAACCGTTAAACCTAAATGGATAAACCTGGTGAGATCGTCCAGGTCGCCGCGCTCGGTGGGTGGGGTTAGATCAGTCACAACACATCTCCTGATTGACGGTGGCCGAACCGGGGTGGCGCTTCGTGAAAACTCCGGGGATCAGGTCAGACCAGCTCTTTTAACCGGGCGGCAAAGCCCGGGAGTTGCAAGGCCTCTTCCATCCGGCCCAACCCCAAAAGGGCGAAGCCTTTGCCCGTCAGGGCTTCTTCCAGGTCCGGGACCGCCGTCAATATCCGGTTAAAAATCTCCAGGGCCTCGTCATAGTGGGAAAGTTCCGTCAGGGTGGTGCCTTTATAGACCAGGGCCTCCAGGTTCGCCGGGTCATGCATCAGCGTCAGGTTGTAGCATTCCAGGGCCTTTTCCGGGCGGCCGGCCTCAGACAGCATCCGGGCCGCATCCAGGTAGGGCTGGCGGGGGTCGTCTTCCACCCCCTTCCGGGTTTCGATATAGGCGTTGAGCACGTGGTCGCTGCCGTCCGAGAAGGCCGGCACGCCGTGTCCCGGCAGGAGAAAATCCACCGGGTAGGGCACCAGGCGGGCCAGGGAGGCAATTTGCTGATCCATATTGCCCAACTGCTCATCGGCGGCGGACAGGATGTTTTCCGTGGGGCTGCTGGGAAAGGCGGTGTCGCCGGAGAAGAGGATGCGGTTATGATGCTCGTAGAGACAGATGTCACCCTTGGTGTGGCCGGGAGTGGGAATGACCTCCAGGAGATAGGGCCCCACCGGGATGCGCTCGCCGCCCCGGAGCATCACCACCTGGTCGATGCGGCCGGATTTTTCCATGATCTTCATAAAAGGGACGTTGTGAAAATTGATATACGGCAGGGTGTCGATGTGGGCATAGATTTTGGGCTTGGACCAGTCAAAGAGCTCGCCCATCCCCCCCACGTGATCGAAGTGACAGTGGGTAATGAAGATTTGTTCCAGGAGCGAGATATCGAACTCCTGGCTCAACTCGTGGAGCATGCCGTAATAGTTGCCGGCGTCGATGAGGGCGCGGCCCTCGTTCAAGACATAGACATTGCAGCTCATGCCGGCTTCTTCCACCCACCAGATACCTTCAAGCCGCGGGTCGTATTCGCCCAGATGGATCATTGCTCCTCCTGACCTGATTGTTTGCCCGGGGCCGCGTCGGCCAGGGATTGGCCCATAATCGCTTCAAGACGCCGGAGCATGGCCTGGCGCCCGTCGGCAGGGAACCGCCATTCCACCAGCAGCAAGGCGCCTTCCTCCTCATCCTGGCGGCCGCCCACCTGGGTCCGGGGCAGCTCTTCGGGGGCGCCCAGCTGAACGAACAGGTAATCCAGCAGGCGCTCGCCGTCGAAGTCCCGGCTCACTTCCAGGGAGAGGAAATCCAGGCCCATCACGGCATAAAAGTAGAGTGGATCGTGATAGGGCCGCTCATAGGGAGGGGAGACGTGGCCTTCCAGAATGAGACGGCGAGGGCGGCCCTCCCGAAGCAGGATGCGAAATTTCCAATCTTCATGCGCAGTTGCGGTCGTCGACATCGCATGAATTGTATCCGGTTTGGGTCCGGATGTCAAACCGGGCCGGGGTCGTATTCAGACAGGTCCACCGGAGAGAGGGGCGATTATTTTGCCGGGCACCGCACCTCTGGGGTAAGTCCCCTGGTAAGTTCCTGGTCCAGGTAGATTGGCACCCTGGCGAAAGTCTCCTCTTCGGTCATGCTGAGGGAACGGCGCGGCCGGATAATCTTCTAACTACAGGTAAAGACGAGATTATTCACTGCGCTCCGGATGACAACCTGGTTAGGCGCAGAGTTCTCAGATTGCGTATTTGGCAGTTTGATGGTAGGTAAAGAATGGGTCAGGAGGCCGGTCCTTCCTAACTTAGCCCACATGGGGATTGCCTGATGAGAAAACCGCATCCCACAGTTCTGGTTTTTGCTTCCGGGACCAAAACCGGGGGCGGATCCGGATTTGAGACACTGGTAGGCGCGGCGCGGATTACCCCCCCAATTTTAGACGCCTGGATCTGTGCGGTGGTGACGAATCATTTTGGTGGCGGTGTCTGGCAAAAGGCGGAAGTTCTCGGGGTACATTCCGAATACTGGGCTGGTCCCTATGTTGCCGAGGGCTACCAAAACTTCGTCAAGTATTTTAACGCTGATTATGTCATGCTCTCCGGCTGGCTGAAACTGGTGGCAGGGCTTGACCCGGCGCGGACGATTAATATCCATCCCGGCCCTTTGCCTCGATTTGGCGGGCCGAAAATTTACGGGCATTACGTTCACGAAGCGGTTATGGCAGCCTATCACCGCCAGGAAATTACCCACAGTGCGGTCACCATGCATTTTGTTGATGCGGCCTATGACCGCGGCCCGACACTTTTTGCCCTCCCTGTTCCCATTGAGCCGGACGATACCCCGGAGACCCTGGCGGCGAGGGTGAATCGGGCTGAACATGCATGGCAGCCCCGGGTGCTCAATTATGTGGTGCAGGGACAGGTGCGGTTGGTCGGCAAAGAAGTTGTCTATGAGACGGAAGAATTGAAGCGCCTGTTGATGCCAGAGGCGCAGTAAGTCAAAAACGCCGGATTTGAAGGGCGGATCTCATCAATCAGGGCAGGTTCCTCCCGGCGGGGGCCTGCTTTTTTCTTTTCCACAATAAACTCCAGAATTTTAATAATATAGCCTTTGCCAAAAGGATTTCCGATGCTGGCATCATGCTAAATCCCCCCTAACCCCCCTTGAGAAAAGGGGGGAACTATAAGGAAATGCGGCCAAAGTCCCCCTTTGAAAAAGGGGGATTTAGGCAGCAGTGTCCGGTTAGGTTTTTGCATAGGGGGATATTCGTAGGCGTAGTCCAACAATTCAACAATTCGCTAAAGGACTTCTTGCTCCGAGAAGATTACTTCCCCCTCACCCTAGCCCTCTCCCCCATTGGGGGAGAGGGGAAAAGCTGGGACCGATTTGCTGCATTGCCATCAAAAAGCGGCGACCTCATTTACTCCCTCTCCACCCGCTTCGGGGGGAGAGGGGTGGGGTGAGGGGGGTCGAACTACCGCATGCAATTTCCTAACCGGACACTGCTGGGATTTAGGGGGATTTAAGAATCTCCAAGTGGAAAGAATTTAGGGCAAACGCTCTAACTGAAAAAACTTGAGCCATCGTCACCGGGTTATCCAAGATAGTCGATCCTTTTTCACGATCCGGAGCTTATAAAAAATTAACCTGGCAGATCCCCAGGGGCCATGGACCGCCGCATATCGTCCCCTGGAAAAAATTGCGGTCCGAAAAGTTGAGCAATGATAGATCCCTAAGGCTGAGGTGTTCCCGTCAGGGGCTACCCGGGGGTCTGGGCCGTTAGGCGCAAATCCCCGGGCCGGAGGCTTGACAGTAAGGGTAAATCAAAATAAAATTATTAATTCCGCAGGTTGCTTACAAATTCCCTCCCAGGTTAGGGAGGTTGCAAGGTAAGGTAGACACGATGAAAATGTATTTGATGACCCCGGGACCGACCCCGGTCGCCCCGGAAACGCAGTTGGCTATGGCTCAGCCCATCATTCACCATCGCTCGCCCCAATTCATGGAGATCATGGCGGAGGTGAGAGAGGGTCTGAAATATCTGTACCAGACGGAGCAGGAAGTGCTCATGTTTACCGCCACCGGCACCGGCGCCATGGAAGGGTCGGTGGCCAACACCCTGTCCGCCGGGGATACGGCCCTGGTGGTGGACGGCGGCAAGTTCGGCGAACGCTGGACCGAACTGTGCAACGTCTACGGGGTTAAGGTAGAACGCCTGGCGGTGGAATGGGGCCGGGCCGTGGACCCCAAGGCCGTGGCCAAGATCCTGGATGCCCATCCCGAGATCAAGGCGGTCATGGTCCAGGCCAATGAAACCTCCACTGGCGTACAGCACCCGGTAAAAGAGTTGGCGGCGGTGACCAAAACCCGCCCGGGCACCATCCTGATCGTGGACGCCATTTCGGCCCTGGGAGGCTACGCCATCCCCATGGACGAGTGGGGCATCGACGTGTTGGTGGCGGGTTCGCAAAAGGCCATGATGCTGCCCCCGGGCCTGGCGTTTGCGGCCCTGAGCGACAAGGCCTGGGAGTTTGTCAAAAAGTCCACCCTGCCCAAATATTACTTCGATTTCACCAAGCAGCTCAAATCCCAGGGGAAGAACCAGACGCCCTACACCTCGCCGGTCTCCCTGGTTTTGGGCCTGCAGGAAGTCCTGGCCAAGATCAAAAAGGTCGGCCGGGAAAAAATCTATGCCCACAACCGGCGGCTGTCCGAAGCCACCAAGGCGGCCATGGCGGCCATGGGGCTCAGCCTCTATTCCAAGGACTTTCCTTCGTCGGTCCTGACCGCGGTGGAAGCTCCGGCCGGGGTTGATGGCCAGAAGGTAGTGAGCAAGCTGAGGGAGCAGGGGATCTGGATCGCCGGCGGCCAGGCCCAGGCCAAGGGCAAGATCTTCCGCATCGCCCATATGGGCTTCATTGACACCGTGGATCTGCTGGGCACCTTAGGCGGTTTGGAGACGGTGCTCACGGAGTTGGGATACAAGCTCGAGTCGGGCGCCGGACTGCGCGCCGCTCAGGCGAGACTGACCAAGGAGGCAGGGGCATGAAAGTCCTGATCAGCGATAACTTGCACCAGGCGGGCATTGATATTCTCAAAGCCCACCCCAACATCGACGTGGTGGCCCGCCCCGGCATGAAACCGGAAGAGTTGCTGGCGGAGATCAAGGATGCCGACGCCCTGGTCATCCGCAGCGCCACCAAGGTAACCGCGGACCTGATCGCCGCTTCTCCCCGCTTAAAGGTGGTGGGCCGGGCCGGCACCGGCCTGGACAACGTGGACATCCCGGCGGCTTCGAAACGGGGCATCGTGGTCATGAACACCCCCGGGGGCAACACCATCACCACGGCCGAGCACGCCTTGTCCCTGATGATGGCCCTGGCCCGGAACATTCCCCAGGCTGCCAACTCCATGCGTGAGGGCAAGTGGGAGAAGAAGAAATTCCAGGGCACCGAACTGTTCAACAAAACCCTGGGAATCATCGGCATGGGGCGCATCGGCACCGTGGTGGCCGAGAGGGCCTCGGGCTTGAGGATGCGGGTCCTGTGCTACGATCCCTTTATTACCAAGGAATTGGCCGCCAAGATCGGGGCGGAACTGGTCTCCCTGGACGAACTCCTGGCCCGTTCCGACTTCATCACGATCCACACCCCGAAGACCAAGGACACGGCCAAGCTCCTGAGCCGGGAAGCCTTCATGAAGATGAAGCCCGGAGTGCGCCTGATCAACTGCGCCCGGGGCGGTCTGATCGACGAGGGGGCCTTGCTGGCCGCCTTGAAGGAAGGCAAAGTTGCCGGCGCCGCCCTGGACGTCTATGAGACCGAACCGCCGGGGGCCGACTGGCCGCTGCGGGAGCTCCCCAATGTCATCTGCACCCCGCATTTGGGCGCTTCGACCGAGGAGGCCCAGGCCAACGTAGCGGTGGCGGTGTGCGAACAGATTCTGGAACTGCTGCTCTACGGGACCATCAAGAACGCGGTGAACGCTCCCTCCGTCTCTCAGGAAGCCATGGCCCAACTGAAGCCCTATCTTACCCTGGCTGAGGCCCTGGGAGCTTTTCAGGCCCAGATCAGCGAAGGCCCGGTCACTTCCGTGGCCATCTCCTATACCGGCGAAGTGGCCAAGCTGGACACCAAGCCCTTGACCCATTCCATCCTGAAAGGCTTGCTCTCTCCGGTGGTGGGCGATGAAGTCAACTATGTCAACGCCCCCGCTATGGCGGCCTCCCGGGGTATTCACATCAGCGAAGAAAAAGCGGATGCCACTGAGGATTTCTCCACCCTGATCCGCATGACGGTCAAGGCCGGGAATGAGGAAAACGTGGTGGCCGGCACCATCTTCGGAAAATACGAGCCGCGCCTGGTGCGGATCAACAAGTTCCGCATGGAAGTCGTCCCCGAGGGGCACATGCTGTTCATCTATAACACCGACCGCCCCGGGGTTATCGGCGCCATCGGCAGCACCATCGGCAAGCACCACATCAACATCGCCCGGATGACCGTGGGCCAGGAGAAGGAGCGGGGGCAGAATATCATCCTGCTCACCACCGATACCCCCGTCACCCCGGAATGCTTCAAAGACGTGCTGGCCCTGGAGCATGTGGCCATGGCTTACCAGTTGGAGCTTTAACAGACGATTGGAAACTGGCTTAATCTTGTCATCCTGAACGGAGTGAAGGATCTCAATCAGTTGAGAATACGAGATTCTTCGCTTCGCTCCGCATGGCAGGTTTACTTTTACGGGAGTTTTCCCAAAGCCTGAGAGAACGGCGCGATCCTTAACTCCGGAGGCAGGCATGAGCGAGGACGAAGATAAAGGTTATACCGTCGAAGACCGGCGGTATCTCAACCTGAGCGAGGCGGAGAAGGCCGAAGTCCGGAAGAAGGCGGGGGCCGAAGGGGCAGCCAAGGAGGCGGCGGCTGAAGAAGCTTTTCAGGAGGCCTCCCAGAAGGCGGCGTCCGAGGCCGGTAAGACTGCCGAGGAAGTGCCACTTCCCGAGATCAGCTTCTCTTCCTTGCTCTTTTCCTTGAGTTCATCGGCTTTTGTCAGCCTGGGAGCGATTCCGGACCCCAACACCGGCAAGGTGGAGAAGAATCTGCCCCTGGTCAAACAGACCATCGACCTGTTGGGCCTGCTGCGGGACAAGACCCGGAACAACCTGACCCAGGAGGAAGAAGCCCTCTTCGATCACCTGCTCTATGATCTGCGGATGTCGTATGTCAGGGAGATAGGCTGATTAAGGGAGCTGCCGGGGCCCCGCTCAGGGTGCTGTGCCCCGCCAAGGTCAACCTCTATCTCCGGGTGGTGGGGCGGCGCCCTGACGGTTATCATGAACTGGTGACGGTGATGCAGCCCCTGAGCCTGGCCGACGAGCTGACCGTCAGCCTGGGCGGGGAAGGGATCAGGTTCAGGTGCGACCGGGCGGAGCTGCCCCAGGGGGAAGAGAACCTGGTTTGGCAGGCGGCCCGGCGGTTTCAGGAGGAGACGGGGCTAAACCCGGGGATAAGCCTGAGTCTCGTCAAGCGCATTCCCGTGGCCGCTGGACTGGGGGGCGGCAGCAGCGACGCCGCCGGCGCCTTGCTGGTCTTGAATGAACTGGCCGGAAAGCCCTTGCCCCACAGCCACCTGCACCGCCTGGCCAGCCTTTTGGGGGCTGACGTGCCGTTTTTTCTCAACCGGGGACCGGCGGTGGGACGCGGCACCGGCACCCAGCTCAGTGCCGTGACCTTACTCCCTTACTGGTATCTCCTGGTTAACCCCGGGGTGCCCCTCTCCACCCGCTGGGTCTATGAGAACCTGGATCTTGCCGGCCTGGCGGGGCTTCCGGCGGCTGAGGCCTGGGACCCGGAGCACCCGGAAACCTGGGTGGGCAACGATTTGGGGACGGTGGCGGTGAAGCGCTTTCCCGAGCTGGCGCAGCTTTTGGCCGACCTCCACGAGGCGGGGGCTTGGTGCCAGGGGGTTTCAGGGAGCGGGCCCACCCTCTTCGGCCTGTTTCATACCCAGGAGGCGGCGCACCAGGCAGGCCTTGCCTTGCGCCGGACTTTCCGGGGCTGGCTGACCGTGGCCCGGGGCCTTACCGGCCCGGAATCCGAGACGACTTGGGAGCACCACGTATGGACGATCTGAAAGTCTTTACCGGCAATGCCAATCGACCCCTGGCTGCAATGATTTGCGAATATCTCGGGATTCCCCTGGGAGACGCGGCGGTGGGGCGGTTTTCCGACGGGGAAATCTCGGTGGAGTTCCGGGAGAATGTCCGGGGCAAGGATGTTTACGTCATCCAGCCCACCTCGATTCCCTGCAACGAACACCTGTTGGAACTGTGCATCATGCTGGACGCCCTGAAGCGGGCTTCAGCCCGGTGCATCACCGCGGTGGTGACCTACTACGCTTATGCCCGCCAGGACCGGAAGACCGCGCCCCGGACCCCCATTTCCGCCAAGCTGGTGGCCGATCTCATCACCACGGCGGGCGCTAACCGGATGATCACCATGGACCTGCATACCGGGCAGATTCAGGGATTTTTCAATATTCCGGTGGACCATCTGTACGCCGCCCCGGTCACCCTGGAGTATATCCGGGAAAATTTCACCGGGGACGTGGTGGTGGTGTCGCCTGATTCCGGCGGGGTGGAGCGGGCCCGGGCCTTTGCCAAGCGCCTGAACGTCTCTCTGGCGATCATCGATAAACGGCGGGACGCCGCCGGCATCAAGGCCATGACCCTGATCGGCAATGTCTGGGGCAAGGATGCTATCATCCTGGACGACATGGTCACCACCGGGGCCACCCTGACGATGGCGTCGGAGTTGCTGATGCGGCACGGGGTCCGAACGGTCCATGCCTGCGTCACCCATCCGGTGATGTCGCGCACCGCCTTGAGCAACCTCCAGGGGTCCATGGTCCAAACCCTGGCGGTCACCGACACCATCCCGCTTTCTCCTGACGCCGCCGCCCTGGATAAAATCCGGGTTCTGTCCGTGGCCCCCCTCCTGGGGGAGGCCATCAAAAGGATCCATAGTCAGGATTCCGTAAGTTCCCTGTTTGTGTGAAGGAGCTATCAGCTGTCAGCTATCAGCAGGCAGCTTCCTGGAGGCCAGGGGCAGCCTCAATTTCCTTTGCCGGTCATAAATTCCACTCGTGAGTCAAGAACGTTAGAAATATAGGGTGCGTTCTTTGCACCATCAGAGGCGCAAAAGACGCGCCCTGCCTACCGGGTAAAAAGAGCAGTTAGCTGAAAGCTGACTGCTGATAGCTAAAGGCTACTATGCGCTTAATCGTGGGGTTGGGAAATCCGGGCCGGGAGTATGCCTGGACCCGGCACAATCTGGGCTGGCAGGTGGTGGCGGGGCTCTCGGAGGAGTGGCGGATTCCCCTGGGTAAGAAAAGCCTGGAGTCGGTCTGGGGCCAGGGACGGATGGAAGGGGAGGGCGTCATCCTGGCGCAGCCCACCACCTATATGAATCTGAGCGGCCGGGCGGTGTCGGCTCTCATGGCCTATTTCAAGCTCAGCCCCGAAGATCTGGTGATTATCCATGACGACCTGGATGTACCGCTCTGGCGGCTCAAGATCGTGGAGCGCGGCGGTCCCGGGGGCCATCGGGGGATTCTGGACATCATCGCCACCCTGAACACCGAGGAGTTTCTCCGGGTCAAGCTGGGTATCGGGCGGCCCCGCCCCGGGTTCTCCACTGAAAAATATGTGCTGTCGCACTTTCCGGCCGAGGACGCCGAACATGTGGCGCAGTTGATCGAACGGGGGGCCCAGGCGGTGGCGACGCTCCTGAGGGAAGGGCGGGCCGCGGCCCAAAACCGCTTTCATGGGGACCCGGTGGATGCAGGGGAATAGAATTTATTTGCTGGCGCCACCCTGGGATTGCGGCTGGTTGCAAGCCGGGGTGGTTATTGACGGCCCGGGAGGGAAGAGGTATGCCGCCCAGAAAGGATGATGACGAGCGGGAGCGGCCCAGTTGGCGGGAGATCGATCAGCGGCGGGATGGCAGTCGCCACCGGGGGCCGGCGCCGCCCCCGGCGCCCAAAGCCCAGGCCGAGTCGATCCGGCAACAGGCCCTGGCCCAGGCCGAGGCTCTGTTTAAGGGCAAACGGGCCCGGCCGGAATATCGAATTGATCTGAAAAAGTTGGAAGCCGGTCACGGCAGCAAGAATTTTCCCGCCCTGGCGAAAAAGTTTCTGGAAGAGTACGGGTTGCCGGAAGAGTGGGGGGCTCTGACCCGGCTCCTGGATTATGACGATCCCACCAGCGGAGTGCTGGTGCTCCAGGCCATGGCGGGCCAGGCTTCGAGGCGCAGCCGGGTAGAGAAGCAGGGCTTTAGGGGCCGACTGCAAGTCCTGACCTTGACCAGCCCCCATCCGGAAATCAGGCGGGCGGCGGAGGAGATTATGGAAAATTTCGAAAATTTAATTTGAAATTTTAATTAAATTTATTGCCAAATTACTTGACAACTATTTTTATAATCATGTAATCTCATCAAAGAGGCCGATCCTATAATATGGAGAATTTATCATAAAATAATATCCCTCGCCTTCACTCAACCTTAAGGACCATCTACGGCAAGCACAAGGAGGTGCTCAGATGATCGCGGCTGGTCACCGTGTGGTTCAAGGGAAAGACACCCCCTTAGATCCCGTCCCAATTCCCGAATTCACTGATATCATCACGGCGGACTCACATTTAACGGAAATTCTGTCGTGGCTGCCGATCTATGCCGAATCGGATCTCCCCATCCTGCTGACGGGGGAGCCGGGCACCGGTAAAGAATTGGTGGCCATGGCCATATTCGCCCTGGGGCCATCCCGGCGCCGGACCTGCCAGAGTCTCAACTGCGCTACCCTGACGGAGTCCCTGGCCACGAGCGAGCTGTTCGGGCACGTCCGGGGGGCGTTTACCGGCGCCGACCACGCCCGGCCGGGCAAATTCCGCTCGGCCCACGGCGGCAGCCTCTTCCTGGATGAAGTTGGGGAGATGCCCCTGGCCATTCAGCCCAAGTTGCTGCGAGCGGTGGAGCAGGGGGAGATCGAGCCGGTGGGCGGTGATGCCGCCGCCAAGGTGGATGTGCGCCTGGTGTCGGCCAGCAACCAGAATCTGCTCCGGCTGGTGGCCCAGGGACGCTTCCGCCAGGACCTTTACGACCGGCTGGCAGTCCTGGCCATCCACCTGCCCCCGTTGCGGGAGCGGCCGTCAGACATCCTGTTGCTGGCCGCCCATTTCGCCCGGGAAACGGGCCAACGCTATGGCCGGGAGCAGTTCCCGGAGTTCTCCAAGGGGGCGCGGCGCCGCCTGCAGAAACAGCCCTGGCCCGGAAATGTGCGGGAATTGAAGAACGTGATCACCCGGGCGGTGCTGTTCAGTGCCGACGGCCTGATTAGGGAAGAGGATCTGGCTTTCACCCCGTATCCGTCCTTGTCGCCGTGGCAGGCCATGGGGGAAGGGATGCCGGCGTCCAAGCCGTCGGCGGTGCAGCTCAAGGAACTCCTGGATTCGGAGGGGGGCAACGTCTCCGCCCTGTCGCGCCGTCTCCAGGTCTGCAGCAAGACCATCTACCGCTGGGCCAGGACCTATCACATCGACCTGATGGGCAGCCGGGCGGCGGAGGTGGTTTGACCTCAAGGCCCGATCAAAGCATGACAGAACGCTCTTGCCGGAGCGCGCCTAGCGTGCCTCGAAGAGGGCGGACACGCAGGTCCGCCCCTACGAAAAATTTTTGTTTGATGGGAAGTTGGAATCTCTGGGAAAGCAGTAGTGGCCAGCAAGCTTATGGCAATGAGGCTGGTCTCACCTAGCTTGCCCATAATTATTTGGAAATTTCCGAGATATTTCCCCTCTCCCCTCGCAGGGGAGAGGGGGTTTTGCCTGCCAGCGCTCTCAGACTGCGCCGCCTCCGCTTAAAGCCTTGCTGTTCCATTTTGCGTTTTATACTATGTTCGTAATGTAGGGGCGGGTCTTAAACCCGTCCCTACGTGTGATATCACTAAATTATCTGATTTGTTTGTTCCATTTCAAAGCGAACTTGGTATGAGGGGGGCGGTCCAGCCGGTCACCCTGGCTTTCCTGCCATAAAATAAAAACCGCCTTCCAGGCTGGAGGGCGGTTTTTTTATCCGGATTGAAGTGGTGGATCAGAGCAGGGTTTTGGCCGCGGCCTTGGCCAGTTCGACGATGCGGTCCGGGAAGAAACCGAAGCCGATGATGATGGCCGCCAGGGCGTAGTTGAGCAGCCGGACCGGCATGGTGAGGGTGATGGCCGGCAGCCCCGGGTCATCGATGAAGTAGGCGGCATAGATCACTTTCAGATAGTAATAGAGGCAGATGGTGCCGTTCACCGCCCCGATCAGTACCAGCCAGAAGTATCCTGATTTCATGGCGGAAGTGAAGATGAGCAGCTTGCCGGTGAAACCGATGGAGGGCGGCACGCCCGCCAGGGCGAAGATCCCCAGGATGAGGCTCATGCTGAGGAGGGGGCTGCGGCGGTAAAGCCCGGCCAGTTCGGCGATCTTGAGGTCCCGGCCGTCAGTGGCCACTTCGGAGAGGACCATGAACACGGTGAAGTTCATCACCAGGTAGGCCAGGGCATAGTAAATGGCCCCGATGTAGCCCGCCTCGGTGATGGTGAGGACGCCCATGAGGAAGACCCCGGCATGGGCAATGGAAGAATACGCCAGCATGCGTTTGAAGTCTTTCTGGACGATGGCCACCAGGTTGCCCAGGGTCATGGAGACGATGGAGAGGATGACCAGGGCAACGGTGAAGTTATAGCCGAAGGCGTGTCCCAGGACCGCCAGGCGCAGGAGCAGGGCCACCGCGGCGGCCTTGGAAGCCGTGGCGATGAAGGCGACAACCTGATTGGCACCGCCCTGGTAGACGTCCGGGGCCCAGAAGTGGAAGGGGAAGACCGACAGCTTGAAAAAGAAGCCCGCCATGGCCAGGAGCAGCCCGATAATGCCGATGGGGCTGTTGACCAGCAGGGCCATCTTGGGGAGGATGTCGGCCAGATAGGTGGAGCCGGTGGCGCCGAAGATGTAGCTCAGGCCGAAGAGCATGAAGCCGGAGGACACGGCCCCGATGAACAGGTACTTGATGCCCGCTTCCACGTCGATGCCGTCACCCCGGCGCAGGGGCACCAGGACATACAGGGAGTAAGATGACAGCTCCAGGGCCACGTAGATGGTGAGGAGCTCAACCGAGCTCACCAGCATCATCATGCCGATGGTGGTGGTGGTGAGGAAGAAATAGAATTCCGCCTGGTAGCGTTCCTCGATCTGGGCCAGGTTGTGGGAGATCATCAAGACCAGGAAGAGTCCCAGGGCCAGGGCGAACTTGAAGATCTGGCTGAACAGGTCAACCCGGTAGGCCTTGAAAAATAAATCCCCGTGTTGGAACAGGCAGGCGCCGGTGACCAGGACGCCGAGGGCCGACAGAGCCAGGGCCACCCGGTAGTCCGACCGCACCTGCACCTGGCGCTTCAAGGTGAGGCTGAAGAACACCAGGGCCATGCCCAGATAATAGAGTTCAGGTCCGAAGAGCATCATGTTCATGGTTTACATTCCCTGGAGAAACGGTACTACCGATGATTTAATCATGCTGACCATGATCTGGGGGAAGAACCCGAACAGCAGCAACGTGCCGATAAGGATCATCCGGGGCAGCGCCAGGAAGGGGCTGACGTCCTCAAAGTGCACGAACTTCGGGTTGGGTTCGTTAAAGAAGGAACTCTGCACCACCCGCAAGGCGAACAAGGCGCCTACCACCAGGGCGGCAATGGCCAGCAGGCCGGCCACCGGGAAGACCTTGACCGCGGCGACAAAGACCAGCAATTCGGCCCAGAAGCTGGCAAACCCCGGGACGCCGGCGCCGCAGAGGGCGGCGGTGATGAAGAAGGCGGAAGCCACCGGCATGATGCGGGAGAAGCCCCCCAATTGGTGAATATCCCGGGTATGGGTGCGGTCATAAATGTAGCCCACCGAGGAGAAGAAAAGGGCGGTCATGGCGCCATGGGCGAACATCTGGAAGACCGAGCCGTTGAGGCCGTCGATGGTGCCGGTGGACAGCCCCAGGCAGACGATGCCCATGTGGGAGACCGAAGAATACCCGATAACGTATTTCAAGTCGGTCTGGGCCAGGCCCACGAAGACGCCATAGACAATCCCAACGGTGGCCAGGATCATCATGAGGTTGGCCCAGTATTGGAAGCCCTCAGGGAGCAGGAACATGGCGACCCGGAGGATGGCGAAAGAGCCCAGCTTCATCAAGACGCCCGCATGGAGCATGGACACGGCGGTGGGCGCGGCCACGTGGCCGACGGGCGACCATGTGTGGAGCGGCCAGACCGCGGCCAGGACCCCGAACCCGAAGAACAGGAGGATGAAGGCGACCTTCTGGACCCAGGGGGTGAAGTGGGCCCCGTGGAGCATGAGCATGTTGAAGGTGTTGAGCCCGGAGCTGGCGTAGAGGAGCAGGATGCCGGGGATGATGAGACCGCTGCCGGCCATGAGGTACAAGGTGAGCTTCATGGCGGCGTATTCTTTGCGGGTGGAGCCCCAGACCAGGATGAGGATGTACATGGGCACCACGGCGATCTCATAGAACAGGAAGAAGAAGAACATGTCGTAAGACATGAACACGCCGAAGACCCCGGTCACCAGGGCCATCATCCAGATGAAGTATTCCTTGGTGCGGGTCTCGAGCTCCCACATGGTGAGACAGCCGGTAAAGATGACGATCCCGGTGAGGAGGAGCATGGGGGCGTTGAGGCCTTCGACGCCCACAAAGTAGGTGATGCCGAAGGTCTTGACCCACTCATACTTCTCGACGAACTGAAGACCACCGAGACTCTTGTCATAGGTCACAAAGACGAAGATGGCCAGGGCCAGGGAGATGCCCCCCGCCACCACGCTGACGGCCCGGATGAGGAACTTCTGCTCTTCCTTCAGGGTAAGGAGGATGAGCAGCCCGGCAATCGGGGCCAGCAGCATACAGCTCAGAATCGGAAATGAAGCAGCATGTTCGGTCATATCAGCGACCCATCACGAGATAGATCCCGACGCCAGCCAGGACCATTACCATAAACAGCAGGTTGTATTGTAAGAACGCGGTTTGAATAAAGGACAGGAGCCGGCCGCTGCCGATGGTGGAGAAGGCCACGGAATCGACGCCGCCATCCACCACCCGCCGGTCGTTGAGCGTGAACCACTTGGAAAAGAAGCCATAGATAAAGCGGTTCAGGAACCAGCGCCAGAAATCGTCCATATACCACTTGTGGATGAAGAAGTTTTCCAGGGCCGGGAACTTGCTGATGAAGCCGACGCACTTGGCGCCCTTGGCCCCCCAATCGACCCAGGCCATGGTGATGCCCCCCAGGGCGCAGCTGACCGCGCCCACCAGGAGGAAATAATTCATGGCGTGATGGTGGACCTCCCCCAGGAGCAACTTCTGGAGATAGCCCTCACAGAAGCCGAGGCTCACGGTAAAGCCGGCCAGGATGATGAGGGGAATGGCCATGACCCAGGGAACGCCGTGGTGTTCGTCGTGGCCGTTGCCATGCCCATGGGCGTCGTCATCGTGGCCGTGGGCCTCTTCAACATGGACCACATGGCCGGGGACCTTGCTGTAGGCTTCCGGGTCCTTGGGGAAGAGCATGACGAAGATCACCCGGAAGGCGTAGTACGCCGTCAGGAAGGCTCCCAACAGGCCCAGGAACAACCAGAGCTTATTGTCCAGGTGGGCCAGGGCCGTCATGATCAGCTCCTTGCTGAAGAAGCCGGAAAAGGGGAAGATGCCGGCCAGGGCCAGGGCGGCGATGGTAATGCAGACCATGGGAATGAGCAGCTTGCGCCCCCCCTGGGTGGCCATGGTAAAGAAGTCGTTGGTGCCGAAATGGTGGATGAACACGCCGGAACAGAGAAAGAGCAGGGCCTTGAAGCCGGCGTGGGTGGTCAGGTGGTAGTAGCCGGCGAACAGGGTGCCGGAGGCCAGGGCGGCGGCGGCCAGCCCCATGGCCATGAAGCCCAGTTGGCTGACGGTGGAATAGGCCCAGACCTGCTTGATGTCGGTGGCCACCATGCCGATGGTGGAAGACAGGATCAGGGTGATGGAGGCGATGATCAGGATGACGGTCATCGTCGTGGTCGAGGCCGCAAAGAACGGGAAGATCCGGGTCATGAGGTAGACGCCGGCGGCCACCATGGTGGCGGAATGGAGCAGGGCCGAGACCGGGGTGGGGCCTTCCATGGCGTCGGGCAGCCAGACGTGCAGCGGGAACTGGGCGCTCTTGCCCATGACCCCGCAGAAGATCAACAGGCCCGAGGTGGTGAGGAGCCAGGGGGGCATCTTGTGGGCCACCGCGGCGGAGTTCACCGAGGCGATATCCAGGTTGCCGTAGAAGATGACCAGGAAGACCAGGCCCATGAAGAAGCCGATATCCCCGAAGCGGGTGACCACGAAGGCCTTTTTACCGGCCTCGGAGGCAGAAAATTTCTCGTACCAGAAGCCGATGAGGAGATATGAAGCCAGGCCCACCAGCTCCCAGGAGATGTACAGTTGCAACAGACCGCTGGAGATCACCAGGGTGAGCATGGCCAGGGCGAAGAGGGACAGGTCGGCGTAAAAGCGGCCGAAGCCCGGGTCCCCTGCCATGTAGCCGATGGAGTAGATCTGGACCAGCCAGCTGATGGTGGCCACGATCACGAACATCACCAGACTGGTGGAGTCCAGAAGGAAGCCGAAGGGCACCTTGACGAGGTCGGAGACCAGCCAGTCGAAGTTGTAGATGATGGGGCGCGGCCGCCCAGCTTGAAGAAAAAGGTCCAGGCGATAATCAGGGGGATGGTGGAGGCCACCAAAGAGATGGCCAGCGACAGCTTGTGATTATCCCTGGTAAAAATCATGATCAGGGCAAAGGCCGTCAACGGCAAAAAAACCGTGAGCAGACAACCCAACAGAATCGGATCAGACGAGAACATGATCAACCCCTAAGCTCGGTGGCGCGTTCGACGTTGATGGATTTCATTTTGCGGTAAACGGCCACGATAATGCTCAAGGCGATGGCGGCTTCGGCCGCGGCCACGGCCATGATGAACAGGGTGATGACCTGTCCCACGGCCGGGTGGGGCGCCAGGAAGCGGTTGAAGGCCATGAAATTGATGCTGGCGGCGTTCAGGATCAGCTCCACGGAAATGAGGATGGCGATGAGCGAGCGCCGGGCCAGGACCCCGTAGAGGCCGATGACAAAGAGCACCAGGGCCAGGTAGAGGTAAGTCTGCAATTGGTTGAACAGCAACATCTCACACCCTCGAGTTAAGGTTTGCTGCGGCCGCCCCGGGCGGTGACGATGGCGCCCAGCATGGCCACCAGCAGCAGCAGCGAAACGAGTTCAAAGATCAAGGCGTAATTGGTGAGGAGGTAATGGCCGATGGTGGTGATGGACCAGTCGGTGCTCCGTTCCGCAGCCGCGGTCCAATGGGTCTTCTTCAGCAACAGCCCCAGGAAAACAAAGATAGCGCCGGCACCCACTGCGGCCCCCAGGACCTTGACCTTATTGCGGGGCGGCGGGGGCAGATACAGGGGCTCAGACAGCATGATGGCAAAGCAGATGGCGATGCAGATAGCCCCGACATAGATGAGGATCTCCATCAGGGCGACGAAGGGGCTGTTGAGAAAGAGAAAGATACCGGACACCCCGAACAGGGAGAGACACAGCCCCAGGACATTGTGGAAGATGCTCCGGGCTCCCACCGCGATGAGAGCGCCCAGGATGGTGATGCCCACCACCATCACAAAGGCGGCGGTGGCCGCAGTCTGGGGAGTCAACCAGGCGCTTAAGAAGTTCATTCTTTGACCTCTTTGTTCTCTTTGGCGGCGGCCGCTTTGGCCTCGGCCTTGGCCTTGGCTTCTTGTTCTCTGGCGGCTTTCGCCGCGGCCTCAGCCGCAACGGCCGCGTCGATGTCCGCTGCCGTCGGGATGGGCGTGACAGGGAGGCCGGCCGCCTTCTGGTGCGTTTGCAGCAAGGTCAGGTGATCGAGGACGAAATCTTCCCGGGTGTAACCCGCCAGGCGATAGACCTTGGAGAACTCCAGGGCCGAGGTCGGGCAGACCTCAACGCACAGGCCGCAAAGACTGCAATACTGATGCTCATGGATGTACTTGGTGGCCCGCTTCTGTTTTTCCCCGGGGAACTTCACGCCCTCGACGGTAATCAGTTGGGAGGGGCAGATACGGGCGCACATCTCGCAGGCGATGCACTTGTGGGTATGGGTCTCGGGGTCGATGATAAACTGGGGATAGCCCCGATACCTCGGGGTCATCTGGATCTTGGCCCGAGGGTACTGGACGGTGACGATGGGTTTGACAAAGTAGCGGATGGTCACCGCCATGCCTGCCAACAGACTCCAAAACCCCACCGCAATTTCTTTGAAATAACTCATCATCGCTACTCAACCTTTATTCCGGCAGTTAACCGGCCTACCTCATCTAAGTTTCAGCACAAAGGCAGTTATGAGCAGATTGACAAAGGCCAGGGGTATCAAGATTTTCCAGGCGAACGTGATCAGCTGGTCGAAGCGCACCCGGGGGAAAGTCCAGCGGAACCACATGAACAGAAAGACCAGGGCATAGACCTTGATCAGGAACCAGACCGCGCCGGGCAGAATCGGCCCGTGCCAACCGCCCAGGAAGAGGACCGTGGCCACTGCTGCGGCGATGAACAGGTTGGTATATTCCGCCAGGAAGAAGAGGGCGAACCGCATCCCGGAATATTCGGTATGGAACCCGGCCACCAGTTCGGATTCGGCTTCCGGGAGGTCGAAGGGGGCCCGGTTGGTCTCGGCGGTGGCGCAGATAATGTAGAGCACGAAGGCCAGGGGCTGCACCAGGACGAACCAGTAGCCGCTCTGGGCCGCGACGATATCGGAGAGCTTGAACGACCCCACCATGAGGATGATGCTCATGGTGGTGACGAGCAGGGGGATCTCGTAGGCGACGTTCTGGGCCACGGAGCGGATGGCGCCGAAGACCGAGTACTTATTGTTGGACGACCATCCGGCCATGAGGATGGCCAGCACCGACAGGGTGGAGAAAGCGAGGATCAGAACGATGCCGACGTTCATGTCCCGGACGATCAGGGTCTGGGAAAAGGGAATGACCAGGAAGGAGAGCAACACCGGCAGGAAGACCACGATGGGGGCCAGCCAATAGATGGGCTTGTCCACCTCTGACGGGGTGATGATCTCCTTGCCCATGAGCTTGAGGGCGTCGGCCAGGGACTGAAGGACCCCGTGGGGACCCACCTCCATGGGACCGGGGCGGAGCTGCATATGCGCCGAGACTTTGCGCTCCAGCCAGATGAGAAACAAGGCGTTCACCGAAACCAGGGTGATGACCCCGATCAGGCCCACGATCATCCGGGCCCCAGCACTACCCATTAATTGCCCCACAAGTTCCATAGTTTGCGCTCGTATCCGTACTTACCGGTCAATCTCCGGGATGACCACGTCAATGGAGCCCAGGTTGGCCACCAGGTCGGCCACCAGGGAGTCAACGGCCAATTCCGGGAAGAGGCTGAGATTGGCAAAGGACGGGACCCGGAGTTTGATCCGATAGGGTTTCACATCTCCCTGACTGACGATGTAGCAGCCGAATTCTCCCCGGGCGGTTTCCACGGCCTGGTAGACCTCGCCCACAGGGGGCTTGATGCGCTTAGGCGCCTTGTCCGCCATGACGGGGCCTTCGGGGAGCTTATTGCAGGCCTGCTCGATGATGCGGCAGCTCTGTTCCATTTCGGCCAGGCGCACCAGGTAGCGATCATAAATATCGCCCTTGGACCCGACGGGAATCTCAAAATCAAACAGGGGATAGGCGGAATAGGGCTCGCTTTTGCGGATATCGTAAGGGATGCCGCTGCCCCTCAAGGTGGGGCCGGTGATGCCGTATTTGACGCACTGATCCTTGGTGATGAAGCCGACGTCCCGGGCCCGGTTGATGAAGATGACATTCTTGGTCACCAGGTTGTCGTAGTCGTCCCAGCGGCTGCGCAGCCGCTGCACGAAGGCCCGGCAGCCGGCGACGAATTCGGCGTCGATGTCAACGGGGACGCCGCCGAACCGATAGAAGCAGTAGGTCAGGCGCGAGCCGGTGAGGCTGTCCAGGAGGTCGAGGAGATGTTCCCGGTCATCAAAGGAATACATGATGGGGGTGAAGGCCCCCAGGTCCAGGAGATAGGCGCCGAACCACAGCAGGTGGGAAGAGATGCGGTTGAGTTCGGCGGTGATTACCCGGATGAACTCGGCCCGCTCCGGCACCACCAGGCCCAGGAGTTTTTCCACCGCCATGCAATAGCCCTGATTGTAGGCCAGGGCGTGGAGGTAATCCACCCGGCCCATATTCGGCAGGAATTGCGGGTAGGTGCGGTTCTCCGCCATGTGCTCGTGGCCGCGGTGCCCGTAACCGATGACCGGCTCCGCCTTGGTGATGAACTCGCCGTCCATCTCCAGGAGCACCCGGAGGACGCCATGGGTGCTGGGATGCTGCGGACCCAGGTTCAGGGTATAGGTCTTTTCTTCCAGTCCGAATAGCTCAATCATTGCCTTGGGACTCTCCGAAATCTTTCAGTAAGGGATGGAAATCGGCATCTTCCGGCAGCAAGATCCGCTTCAGGTTGGGATGCCCGAAGAAATGGATGCCGAAGAGGTCGAAGACTTCCCGCTCATACCAATCAGCCCCCGGATAGATCTGGGAGATGGTGTACATGCCCTTCTTCTTGCCCAGGGGCACGTGCACTGCGGTGCGGCACAGTTCATCGAAACTGGCGAAGTGGTACACCAGGTCGAAAGAGTCTCTCAGGTCCACCGCGGTGAAGGATTCCAGGAAGCAGCCGGCGGCCAGCATAACCTGGGCCACGTCCGCCATCTGGGTCGGCTGGGCCGCCACCTCCAGGTGGTATCCGGTCTTGGCGTAGTCGCCGTCGGCCACCTTTTCGAGATTCAAGGGGGCCAGGGCTTTATGGAGATTATCCTTTAGCATCTCTAAACTTCCTGAGACGGCCCCGTTTGGTGATTTTCTCTTCCAGAAGGAGGATGCCTTCGATCAACGTCTCAGGCCGGGGCGGACAGCCGGGGACGTAGACGTCCACGGGGATGATGAGGTCGGCGCCGGGGACGATGGCATACTGGGTCGGATAATAAAAGGGGCCACCGGAAATGGCGCAGTTCCCCATGGCGATGACCCATTTGGGGGCGGGCATCTGCTCGTAGAGCCGCACCACCGCGGGGGCCATCTTCTTGGAGATGGTGCCGGCCACGATCATCAGATCGCACTGGCGAGGGGAGGGCCGAAAGACCTCGGCCCCGAACCGGGCCAGATCAAACCGGGCCATGCCCGCGGCCATCATTTCGATGGCGCAGCAAGCCAGGCCGAAGGTCATGGGCCACAGGGAATTGGCCCGGGCCAGGTTGAGGGCCTCTTCCAGGACTCCCAGATGGATTAGGGGTTCACCGGTTTTCGTTTCCAACTGAACACTCCTCTGTTCCAGGCATAAATGATGACCAGGGACAGAATGCCGATAAAGATGGTTACCTCGATAAAGTCCCGCCAAACATAGCCTTTGCCGTAGGCCAACAAGACCGGGAAGAGAAAGAGCACATCCACGTCGAAGGCCAAGAACAGCAGGGCAAAGAGATAATAGATCACCGCGACCTGAATCCAGGCGCTGCCGATGGTGGGCATGCCGCATTCATAGACGGCGTCCCGGGCGGCCCCGAAGCTTCGGGGGGCGATCAGTTTGGCAATGAGCAAAGGACCCGCGGCGAACAGACCAGCCGCCACCAGGTAAACGAGAACAAACGAAAAATCGCTCAAGGCCTGCGGTATTTCCAACGCCCGACTCCTTGTGCTTTTTGATACAACCTCGCCTTTTATATCCCACCGGGGAAAACCTGGCAAGGGGTTTTTCTCCGGGAGGGGGAAAATATTTCCGCCGCCGGAGTAGTGTCTCTTTGCAAGGGAATTTTTGCCTTAGGTTAAAGACAAAAGAAAAATCGACCTCCCGGCCGGATTTTAGCAGCCGCTTTCCTGCCAAACATGTTAGCATCGGGATACCAGCCAAGGCGAGGAACGGTGCCGGTCCCGGGCCTTCCGGGTCTGATCAGGCTGGTTACCTTAGGGGAGGAGGCGCCGTCTATGGCGAACTGGGAAGATTTGACCATGCCGGGTCTCGAGGCCCTGGGACAGCAAACCCGGACGGTGCTCCTGCCGATTGGGTCGCTGGAGGAGCATGGGCCGCATCTGCCCCTGGGGACCGACACCTTTCACGCCCTGGAGGTAGCCCGGCGGGCGGCGAGACTGTGCCCCGTGGTGGTGGCGCCACCCCTGTTTTACGGCATGTGCCGCTCGACCCGGGAGCACCCGGGCACGGTGAGCATCTCCGGGGACGCCTTGCGGGCCCTGCTCCTTTCGGTGGGCCGGGAATTTTGCCGCCAGGGCTGGCACAACCTGGTGTTCATCAGCGGCCACGCCGGCGGCACCCACATCAGCGCCATCCTGGAGACCGCCGAACGTCTGCTGGCGGAGTTGCCCGAGGTCAGGGTGGCGGTGGTCAACCTGCTGGAGTTGCTCCGGGAGGTTTTGGGCGACCGGCCGGACCTGGTGAAAACCCGGGGGGACTCCCATGCCGGGGAAGTGGAGACGGCCATCATGATGGCGGCCTACCCTGACCTGGTCCGAGGCACCGCCCCGGAGGAGTGGCCCCGGTTTCCCAAATACGTGATGGTGCGGGATAAAAGGCGCTATTGGCCCGGGGGGGTGTGGGGCAATTCGGCCCCGGCCACTGC
This sequence comes from uncultured delta proteobacterium, assembly GCA_963848565.1. Taxonomy (GTDB): domain Bacteria; phylum Desulfobacterota; class Desulfobaccia; order Desulfobaccales; family 0-14-0-80-60-11; genus 0-14-0-80-60-11. The sequence continues at coordinate 222 of CAWKEQ010000022.1, read as the reverse complement.
GGCCCAGGGAGAGGCAATCCTTGCGGCGGAAGTGGACAGATTGGTAAAAATTATCGGCATGTTAGATGAATCAGCATACCGTTATTTTCCTTGACATTATTTCGACAATATACAAAGATAAGAGCACACAAAGGTAAAAAAGCATATAATCGGAAAACAGAGGGAATATCTTTAATGATCGCTGAAACCATTGAACATATTGCCGACCGGGTCTTGGCCTAC
>CAWKEQ010000021.1:0-56420 GCA_963848565.1 uncultured delta proteobacterium | reverse complement strand
AAAGTTAATTGATTACATTCTGAAAGGGAAATTATATGAAGCTCAAATATATTATCTTTATTCTTCTTCTACCTGTGTTAATTATTTGTTGTACAGATTTTAAACCGCCTGTAGTTTCCATGGAAAAATATCATCGTATTCAAACTGGAATGTCATACAACGAAGTTGTTGATATTATAGAAGTGCCAGGTACAGAAATGTCAAGGACTGACATGCCAGGAATCGATGGTGTTATGAAAGGAATAACTACGATAATGTATATGTGGAAAAATTCAGATGGTATAATATGAATGCAATGTTTCAAAATGATAAACTTATATCCAAAGCTCAATTTGGATTGAGATAGTTTGTAGTCCACACGCACCGTAAGCACCCGAAGGAGGCGCGCTTTCCATAGCCGTCCCGAAAGACGCTGACCACCGAGACTATTCTGATTATTATTATTACTTACTTTATTGAGTTTCTTCTTTGCTACTATGGTTATTGTTTAACCATGAAAGAAAGGGAAAAAGATAGAAGGGATAAAATTTTATTGGCAAATTTATTAAAAAGGGAATTAGAACACAACATGTATTGATTGATGAATATTTAATAAATATAAAGCATAACTTGATTTTATTAAATGGGCGAAAGCCAATATATATTTTTTCAGCCAGATATGATCTTATTTCAATAATTACTTTATAAACAAGGCGTTTAAATCAGGAATTATTTATAATTACTGGATAATAATGAAATATCATTTATAGTCGATCTATTGCCATTTCTATACTATAGATAGAAAAAATAATATTAGGAAATAGAATTCATAGTTATGCAAATGCTGAAACTGAATACGACGATGAAGGGGTCCCCACTACAGGGAAAGATTATATTGAAATGTTTTTAGAAGATCAATTAAATTTAAATAAAAAAATTCAAAATGATATAAGAAAAATAATCCCTTTCATCAAATATGATGAATCTGAAAATGAATTGTGGAAATTGATTAATCAGGTGATTTATTTTATAAAAAAAGCCTTAAGCGTTACTATTAGATTTGTATTATCTGGTTGCAAACTTGAATTTGGGTAACACATTAAGGATACTCTTCTGTATGCGGTCATATTGCCTTTGCTGAAAGCTGACAGCTAAAAACCCGTTAATCCAAATTCATAGGAAAAGGAATATAATCATGAGCGACCAAACCGCAGACCGCACCAAGGCCCTGGACCAGGCGTTGGGGCAGATTGAAAAAAATTACGGCAAGGGCGCCATCATGCGCCTGGGGGCCGAGAAAAAATGGACGCGGCGGTGATCCCCACCCGAAAAAATGGACGTGGCGGTGATCCCCACCGGCTGCCTCTCCCTGGACCTGGCTTTGGGGATCGGCGGCATCCCCCGGGGCCGGGTGGTGGAGATCTACGGCCCGGAATCCTCCGGGAAAACCACCCTGGCCCTGCACGTCATCGCCGAGGCCCAGCGCCGGGGCGGGGTGGCGGCCTTCATCGACGCCGAACACGCCCTGGACGTGACCTACGCCCGGAAGCTGGGGGTCAAAACCGAGGACCTGCTCATTTCCCAGCCCGATTCCGGGGAACAGGCCATGGAAATCACCGAGATCCTGGTGCGCTCTAACGCCATCGACGTGGCGGTGGTGGATTCGGTGGCCGCCCTGGTGCCCCGTTCCGAGATCGAAGGGGATATGGGGGACGCCCAGATGGGCTCCCAGGCCCGGCTCATGTCCCAGGCCCTGCGCAAACTCACTTCGGCCATCAGCAAGTCCATGACCACGGTGATCTTCATCAACCAGATCCGCCACAAGATCGGGGTGATGTTCGGCAACCCCGAGACCACCACCGGCGGCAACGCCCTGAAGTTCTACGCCTCCATGCGCCTGGACATCCGCAAGATGGCCACCATCAAGCAGGCCGACGAAGTTATCGGGGTCCACGCCCGGGTCAAGGTGGTGAAAAACAAGCTGGCGGCGCCCTTCAGAGAGGCGGAATTCGACATCATCTACGGCCAGGGCATCTCCCGGGAAGGCGACCTCCTGGACCTGGCCGCGGCCCAAAATCTCATCACCAAGAGCGGCGCCTGGTACAGCCACGGCTCCGAACGCATCGCCCAGGGCCGGGAAAATGCCAAGACCTATCTGAAGGAACACCAGGAACTGGCCAACGACCTGGAGCAACAGATCCGGGCTTTCCACGGTTTGCTGCCCGAAGAGGCCAAAACCCCGCCACAGGAGTAGGACATGACCAGCCGCGAGATCCGGGAGACCTTTTTACGCTTTTTCGAATCCCAGGGCCACACCCGGGTAGTCAGTTCCCCCCTGGTGCCCGCCGGGGACCCCACCCTGCTGTTCACCAACGCCGGGCATGGTGCAGTTTAAAAAGGTGTTCCTGGGAGAAGACCCCCGGCCCTACAGCCGGGCCGCCAGTTCCCAGAAGTGCGTCCGGGCCGGCGGCAAGCACAACGACCTGGAAAACGTCGGCTTCACCGCCCGGCACCACACCTTCTTTGAAATGCTGGGGAACTTCTCCTTCGGCGATTATTTCAAGGAAGGGGCCATCGAGATGGCCTGGGAGCTCCTGACCCAACACTATAAACTGCCGGCGGATAAATTGTGGGCCACCGTCTTCCACGAAGACGAAGAAGCGGCCCGCCTCTGGGAGAAGATCTCCGGGCTGCCGCCTTCCCGCATCGTCGGCATGGGGGAAAAGGACAATTTTTGGGCCATGGGCGACACCGGGCCCTGCGGCCCCTGCTCCGAGATCCTCATCGACCAGGGCGAGGCCATGTCCTGCGGCCCGGACTGCGGCATCGGCAAGTGCGAATGCGACCGGTATCTGGAAATCTGGAACCTGGTCTTCATGCAGTACAACCGCACCGCCGACGGCGTCCTGACCCCCCTGCCCAAACCCAGCATCGACACCGGCATGGGCCTGGAGCGCCTCTGCGCCGTCATCCAGGGGGTCAAGAGCAATTTCGACTGCGACCTGCTGCGGCCGGTGATCGCCGGGGTCGAAGCCCTGGCCGGCCAGGCCTATGGCGCCAGCGAAACGCAGAACGTGCCCTTCCGGGTCATCGCCGACCATTCCCGGGCCACCGCTTTCCTGATCGCCGACGGGGTGCTGCCGTCCAACGAAGGCCGGGGCTACGTCCTGCGCCGCATCATGCGCCGGGCCATCCGCTTCGGGCGGCTCCTGAACCTGCCCACCCCGTTCCTGTCCCGGGTCTGCGACGGGGTGGTGGAGCTCATGGGCGACATTTATCCCGAACTGGTGGCCATGCACCAGATCATGACCCGGGTGGTGACCGGCGAGGAAGAGCGCTTCGCCGACACCCTGGACCACGGCCTGAAGCTGTTGAGCGAAGAACTGGCCTCCCTCAAGACCCACAGCGAGAAGATCCTGCCCGGGGAGGTGGCCTTCAAGCTCTACGACACCTACGGCTTTCCCCTGGACCTGGTCCAGGACACCCTCCGGGAGGAGGGCCTGGTGCTGGACCTGGAAGGCTTTGAAGCCCACATGCAGGCGCAGCGGGAGGCCTCCCGGCAGTCCTGGAAAGGCGGCCCGGGTGAGGAGCTCCCCCTGGTCTACCAGGAGCTGGCGGAGTGGCCGGCCACCAAATTCCTGGGCTACGACGCCCTGGAAGGCGACAGCGACATCCTGGCCCTCATCGTCGAGGCCGGGCACAATGCCCAGGCCGAGGCCGGCGAGGAGGTGGAGGTGGTCACCGGGGCCACCCCCTTCTACGGCGAATCCGGCGGCCAGGTGGGGGACACCGGCGATATCTCCGGCGACGGCTGGCGCGTCCGGGTGACCGCCACCCAGAAGCTCCCCAACGACCTCATCGTCCACCAGGGGAAGGTTGAGGCCGGCGTGGTCCACGTCAACGACCCGGCGCATCTGGCCGTGGACGCGGCGCGGCGCCGCCGCATCATGGCCCACCACACCGCCACCCATCTCCTCCAGGCGGTCCTGCGGCGCCACCTGGGCGACCACGTCAAGCAGTCCGGCTCCCTGGTGGACCCGGAGCGCCTGCGCTTCGACTTCACCCACTACCAGGCCATCAGCCCCGGGGAGCTGGAGGCCATCGAACTGGACCTGAACCAGGCCGTGGCCGCCAACCTGCCGGTGCACACCGACCAGATGTCCATGGACCAGGCCCTGGAGAGCGGGGCCACCGCCCTGTTCGAGGAAAAATACGGCGATAACGTGCGGGTGGTGGCCATCCCCGAGGTCAGCCAGGAGCTCTGCGGCGGCACCCACGTGGAGCGCACCGGGGACCTGGGCCTGTGCAAAATTACCACCGAGACCTCCATCGCCGCGGGCATCCGGCGCATCGAGGCGGTGTGCGGCGTCGAGGCGGTGAAACTCACCCAGGAGCAGGCCCGGGAACTGGACCAGGCCGCCGGCCTGGTGAAAGGCAGCCGGGGGGACCTGGTGGCCCGCCTGGAAAAGCTGCTGGCCCAACAGAAGAAGCTGGAGAAAGACCTGGAGGCCCTCAAAGGCCGCCTGGCCTCGACCCAGGCCAAAGACCTCATGGGCCAGGTGCGCCAGGTGGAGGGCGTTGCGGTCCTGGCGCTGCCGGTGGACGCCGCCGACCCCAAGACCCTGAGGGATTTTGCGGTGAAATTCCAGGACAAGCTCAAAAGCGGCATCGTGGTCCTGGGGAGCGCCGCGGGCGACAAGGCCATGCTCATCGCCCTGGTGAGTAAAGACCTGACCAAGCGCTTCCCCGCCGGGGAGATCATCAAGGCCATCGCCCCGGCCATCGGCGGCAGCGGCGGCGGCCGCCCCGACATGGCCCAGGCCGGCGGCCCGGACAAAGACTAAACTCCCCGCCGCCCTGGAGCAGGTCTATGAGGTCGTCGCCCAAAAGGCGAAGGGGTAGGAGTCATGGCACTCATAGAAGGCTTTCGTGTGCGTAATTACAAAGTTTTGAAGGATGTTACGTTAGGCCGTTTATGGGATCAATGGCAAAATAAGCCGCTTACTCCACTGGTGGTGGTTATTGGAAAAAACGGCACCGGCAAGAGTACCCTCTTTGATGCCTTTGGGTTTCTTGCCGACGCTTTGGCGGTGGGTGTGGAAGAAGCCTGCGATTTGAAGGAGCGCGGCGGATTTGAGCGGCTTATATCGGCGGGACAAAAAGGGCCGATAAAGTTTGACGTATATTATCGTGAGAGTCCCGACGAACGCCCTATCACTTATGAATTGACTGTTGGCCGGGATAAGAATGGTCGCCCATATGTTGAAGAAGAACGTCTTAGGCAGAGGCGTAAAAGGGCAACGCGAGGACGACCTTATTCTTTTCTTAATTTGAGTGGGGGGAAAGGCCAAGCCTGGGCCGGAGAAGAGAGTTTAGAGGGTGTTGAGGATTCGGCAAGAGTACCAGTGGAACTTACTGATTCCCGCAAACTAGGCATTGCCACCTTGGGCGCCCTCAAAGAACATCCGCGCATAACAAAATTTCGCAATTTTTTAGCTAACTGGTATTTGAGTTATTTTACCCCTGATGCGGCGCGGAGCCTGCCGATGGCCGGTCCTCAAAAACATCTGAATATCCATGGCGATAACCTTGGTAATGTGGTCCAGTATATGGAACGGGATCAAAAAGATAAGTTTAAAGCCATACTTCATCGTATTGCCCAAAAAATACCGGGAGTTGACCGTATTGACACCAAAAGAACCGATGATGGCCGGCTTCTATTAAGATTCAATGACAAGGGCTTCCAAGACCCATTTTTCGCCCAGCAAATGTCGGATGGCACACTAAAACTTTTTGCCTATATGTTGCTTCTGGAAGACCCGGAACCACCTCCTTTTATCTGTATTGAAGAGCCTGAGAATGGTCTTTATCATAAACTTTTGGAGACGTTGGCGAAGGAATTTAGGAATCATGCCACCGGAAGGAGAAGCGCCCCCCAGATTTTTATTACCACACACCAGCCGTATTTCGTTGATGCCGTGAGGCCTGAGGAAGCCTGGATACTGGAAAAAGGCCTTGATGGTTTCACCGCAATACATCGTGCCAGCGACGATCAAATCGTATCCAGCATGGTTGCAGAGGGGTTACCTCTGGGAAGCCTCTGGTATTCCGATTACCTGGATGCGAGGTGAAGGCATGCATTTTGAGGTACTGGTGGAAGATCAATCAGGGGCAATTGTGGTTGAAGCCCTCCTCCAAAAAATCTTTGCCCCTACCGCACCGGATCACACGTATAGGATTCACTCGTATAAGGGCATTGGCCGCCTACCGAAGAATTTGAGGGGACAAACAGATCCGCAAAAACGGATACTTCTCGATAGGCTACCCCAAATATTGCGGGGTTATGGGCGTAGTCTTCAGACAAGCGATGCTGTTTTGGTTGTTATTGATCTCGACAACAGTGATTGCCTCCAATTGAAACGGGAATCAGTTAGCATATTGGAACAGTGCCATCCAAGACCAAATACTCTTTTTCGCATTGCCATTGAAGAAATTGAAGCTTGGTTCCTCGGTGAGTTATCAGCTCTAAAGAGGGCTTACCCACGTGCCAGGGACTCTGTTCTTAACACATATATTCAAGACAGTATCTGCGGCACCTGGGAAAAATTGGCGGATGCAGTTTATCCTGGCGGCTCCGCAAAGCTAAAGCCATTGGGGTACCCTCTTATCGGAGAAGTAAAATGTGATTGGGCTAGAAAACATAAGCCCACATATGGATATCGACCATAATGGTTCCAGGAGTTTTCAAGTTTTTTGTAGTGGCGTTCGGAGACTGGCTGGGATAACCACATAACAGTCATGCTCGATATTCACCGTTAATCCTAATTCATAAAAGAGAGATAAGTATGACCGGATACATTCTCCTGGGCGTGGTGGTGCTCCTGCTGGTCGGGGCCGTGACGATTTACAACCGGCTGGTGACCAACAAGAACCTGGTGGCCGAGGGCTGGAGCGGCATTGACGTCCAGCTGAAGCGGAGGAATGACCTGATCCCCAACCTCATTGAGTCTGTGAAGGGCTACATGGGCCACGAGCGGGGCGTCCTGGACCAGGTGACGGAGCTGAGGACCAAGAGCCAGGCGGCCCAGGGCGTGGGCGACAAGGCCAAGGCGGAAGGGGCCATGGGCGCGGCCCTGGCGAACCTCTTCGCGGTGGCGGAAAATTATCCCGATTTGAAGGCGTCCCAGAATTTTATGGACCTGCAAAAATCCCTGGCCGACATCGAGGACCAGGTCCAACTGGCCCGGCGCTATTACAACGGGGCCGCCCGGAACTTCAACATCCTGATCCAGTCTTTTCCCAGCAACCTGCTGGCCTCGGCCTTCCACTTCACCACGGTGGAATACTTCGAGATTGCCGACGCCGCCGAGCGGGCCGTGCCCAAGGTGTCTTTTCCCTAAATCGGGGCGAAAAAGAGATTACTTCCCCCTCACCCTCACCCTGACCCTCTCCCCTATTGGGGGAGAGGGAAAGAGAAAAGGTGCCTTGATTTTCGCATTGAGACTTTCTTGCCGATACAATATTTCAAAATACTTCGGGGCGGACCTGCGTGTCCGCCATCGAGCCGGGCTCACGCACTAGTGTGCCCCTAGAGAAAAACGCTCTCTACATGGACGGGTACACACCTATGAAGCGCCGCACCCTGTTCCTGACCCTTACGGCCCTCGCCATCCTGGTCTTTCTGGCCGGGGCCGCCCCCGTATCGGCCCAATCCGAACGCATCCTCAATTTCAAGAGCCTTATTGTGGTAAACCGCGACGCCTCCATGACCGTCACCGAGGACATCACGGTGGAGGCCAACCGCCGGGAGATCAAGCGGGGCATCGTCCGGGATTTTCCCACCACTTACCGGGACCGCCTGGGCAATACCGTCAAGGTGGGTTTTCAGCTTGAGGAAGTCCTGCGGGATGGCCGGCCCGAGCCCTACCACACCCAGAGCGCCGCCAACGGCATCAAGATCTACATCGGCAAGAAAGACGTGTTTCTCCAGCCCGGGGAATACACCTACACCATCAGGTACCGGGTCGACCGGGAGCTGGGGTTCTTCAAGGACTTTGACGAGCTCTACTGGAACGTCACCGGCAACGGCTGGACTTTCGCCATCGACCGGGCCGAAGCCTATATCGACCTGCCCCCGGGGGCCAAAATCCTGAAGTATGCGGCCTATACCGGTTATCAGGGGGGGCGGGGCCATGATTTTACCGTGCAAACCGGAGACCACGACATGGTCTTCAAGACCACCCGGCGGCTGGCCCCCAGAGAGGGCCTGACCGTGGCGGTGGCCTGGCCCAAGGGCGTGGTGCACGAGCCCTCCGGCCAGGAGCGGGTGGGCTTCTTCTTCCGGGACAACGCCGCCACGGCCATCGGCCTTATCTGGCTGGTCGTGCTCCTAGGGTTCTATCTCTGGGCCTGGTTCCGGGTGGGCCGGGACCCGGCCAAAGGCACCATCATTCCTCTGTACGCCCCGCCGGCCGGATTTTCCCCCGCGGGGGTGCGCTTCGTCGGCCGCATGGGGTATGACGACAAGGCCTTCGCCGCCGCGGTGGTGGACATGGCGGTGAAAGGAGGGGTGCTGATCCAGGAAGACGGCGGCGATTACACCCTGGTTCGCCGGGATGCAACCAAGGAAGCCCTGTCCCGGGGCGAGCAACTGGTCACCGCCCAACTCTTTTCAGGGAGCAAGTCCGTCAAGTTAGAAAACGAAAACCATACCAGGATTAAAGCAGCTATCGACGCCCTGAAAAAAAACCTGCGGATGGAACTGGAAAAGATCTACTTCGTCACCAACTCGGGCTATCTGGGACCCGGGGTCGCCATCACCATCCTGGCCGCGGTCCTGGTTATCCTGATATCCCGGGACCGCGCCGCCGCTGGCTTTGGGGCCCTATGGCTGACCATCTGGACGGTGGCCTGCTATTTTCTGGCGGTCACGGCCTACAAGAGTTGGCTGGCGGTCAAAGGCGGCGGCCTGAGGAAAGTGGGAACCGCCCTGCTCACCACCCTGTTTGCCCTGCCCTTTTTTGTGGGTGAGATCTTCGGGATGGTTATGTTGAGCACAGCCCTGTCCATCCCCGCGGCCGCCAACCTGGCCGCCATGGGCTTTCTCAACGCCCTGTTCTACCACCTGCTCAAGGCCCCCACCCTGTCGGGGCGCAAGATCATGGACCAGATCGAGGGTTTCAAGCTCTACCTGTCGGTGGCGGAAAAAGAGCGGCTCAACCTCCTCAATCCCCCGGAAAAGACGCCGGCGCTCTTCGAAAAATACCTGCCCTTCGCCCTGGCCCTGGATGTGGAGAATGCCTGGAGCGAGCAGTTCGCCGAGGTGCTGGCCAAAGCCGGAACCGAGACCCAGCCCTACTCCCCCATCTGGTATTCCGGCAGTTCCTGGGACAGCTTCCACACCTCCCGCTTCACCAACAGCCTGGGGGGTTCCTTTGCCAGCGCCATCTCGTCATCTTCATCCCCGCCGGGGTCGTCCTCGGGGAGCGGCGGCGGCGGGTTCTCCGGCGGCGGGGGAGGGGGCGGCGGGGGCAGCGGCTGGTAAATCGAGGCCAGAAGCACGGCGGGGCGGACCTTTCGGTCCGCCCCTGGAACTATTAGAGCGTTTGCCAAAATTATTTTCCGATGACGGTATCATTCTAATCCCCCCTAACTCCCCTTGAGAAAATGAGGGAACTATAAGAAAATGCTGGTAAAATCCCCCTTTAAAAAAGGGGGACTTGGGGGGATTTGAAAATCTCCACGTGGAAAGAATTTATGGCAAACGCTATAACCCTTCCCTGTCCCTCCGGCTTAAGCGAGATCGCGGCACAAAGGCACTATCAGGGTGAACACCGTGCCCCGGCCCGGCGGCGCTTGCACCTCCACGGTCCCGCCGATCCGATCCAGACGCTCGCGGATGCTGAACAGGGCAAAGCCGGGAGGGTCGCCGCAGGGAGCCGCGTCCCCCGAGCCGTCATGCTCCACCTCGAGGTGCAGTTTCTTCCCTTCCGTCTGCATTTGGATCTTGATCACCTGGGGCCGGGTCTCCCTGGCCACATAAGTCAGCAAGTCCCGCAGGATGACGAATAAGAGGATCTGACTGTCATCGCAGGATGGCCAGGCGATGGGGTGTTGCCGCAACTCCACGTCGATCCCCTGCTGGTCGCGGATCTGCCGGGCCAGCCACACCACCGCCGGGGCAAACCCGAGATCGTAGAGCACCGGGGGACTGAGCTCGCCGGTCAAGGACCGGATGTACCGGATAGACGCCTCCACGTGCTCCCGGGCCGCTTGCCACGCCTCCAGGCAGGCGGGTGATTTGACGTCCACCGCCAGGGTCCCCAATTTGATCTGGGCTACGGAGAGAATCTGGCCAACGTGTTCGTGGAGTTCGGTGGCCAGACGGCGGCGTTCCCGCTCCTCAGCCAGGGAGATTTCCGCAGCCAGGGCTCGCAGCCGCGCCTGATAGGCGAGTCGATGCACTTCCAGGCGGTGGCGCAGCCGGCCCAACAGCGCCCCCACGACGCCGCCGACCAGGGCAAAGAACAGGATCAGGGGCCAGGCCTGGTAGGAAAAGCTGTGCAGCATCGTCTGGGATAGCGCCAGGGGGGTATGCCGGGTAAAATATTCATTCAAGTGGTGGGCCGCCATAAACAGCGGGTGCCCCGCCACCACCCCCACCGTAGCGCCGAATAAGAAACCCCTAAAAATTGATTGGGAGGAAGGCTTCACTGATTTATCAAGGTCAATACCCTCTTGGCCGGAGGGAATGGCGGGGCCGGTTAAACCAGGCCTGCCCGGCTAGCCGTTTAATTTTTCGCCGGTGAGAACCTCCAGCGCCTGGAGGTAACGGGCCCGGGTGTTGGCAACGACGTCGGCGGGCAAGGGCGGCGGCGGGGGCTGTTTGTTCCAGCCCAGCGATTCCAGATAATCCCGGAGATACTGCTTGTCGTAACTTTTCTGAGAGCCGCCGGGCTGGTAATCCTCCTGGGGCCAGAAGCGCGAGGAGTCCGGGGTCAGGACCTCGTCGATGAGCAGGAGCTTTCCATCAGTGCCAGCGGCCAGGCCGAACTCGAACTTGGTGTCGGCGATGATGATGCCCCGGGGCTCGGCCCAGGCCAGGGCGCGGCGGTAGATAGCCAGACTCAGGTCCCTTACCTCAGCGGCCAGCGCCGGACCGATCTGGCTCGCCATGCCGGCAAAGGAGATGTTTTCGTCATGGGTTCCCAGCTCGGCCTTGGTAGAGGGCGTAAAGATGGGCTCCGGCAGCTTCTGGGATTCCACCAGCCCCGGGGGCAGGGCCAGGCCGCCGATAGCGCCTGTCTGCCGATATTCCGTCCAACCTGAACCGGACAAATAACCCCGGACGATGCACTCCACCGGCAGGGGCTTACACTTGCGGACCAGCATGCTGCGGCCCTCGAGCAGGTCCTGGAACGGCCGGCAGGCCTGGGGAAATTCCTCCACCTTGAGACTCACCAGGTGGTTGGCGGTCAGGTCGGCCAGGTGCCGGAACCAGAAAGCGGACAGCCGGGTAAGGATGCGGCCCTTATCGGGGATGGGCTCGGCCATCACCACGTCGAAGGCGGAGATGCGGTCCGTGGCCACCAGGAGCAATTGGTCCCCGAGGTCGTAAATGTCCCTCACCTTGCCCTGGCGCCGGGGACCCAGCCCCGCTAAAGAAGTAGTCATAACCGGCTGATTCATCGGGATGGCCTCCTCACTTTCTTGGCACCGGTGGTTTTAGGCGCCAGTTTGACGACTTTGGGGGTGATCTTTTCCTGGGTTTTGATGCGGTTGGCCGTGTCGTCAGCGGCCTTGGCGCTGGTAAAGGGGCCCACCCGGACCTGGTAGCGGAGCTTGTCCCCGGCCTTCTGGATCTTGACGAAGGCGCCAATATGTTTGGCTCGGAGGCGCCGCTGGAGGGCCTCGGCCCGCTTCATGCTAGTGTAGGTGGCAGCCACCACGAGATAGCGCTGGTCTTTAGCCTTGGGGGTGGCCAGGGCCGGTGGCTGGCCGGCGGCTGGCCGGCCTCCAGGGCCCAGTTCCCCAGTGGCCCCGGCCTCGCCGGTCTCCATCAGGGGCGGCCCCCCGCCCCCCGGCGGGAGAGCGCCCGGCGCCGCCACGGTGGCGGGTTGAGGCTTCGACGGCGTCCGGAGGCCGGCCTTGACCCCGATGATGATGAGGGCCACCGCCAGGACGGCCAGGCCCACCCCCCACAGCAGGCGCCGGGGCAACAGCTTGAGGGTGTCGAAGTGGGTCAAAGCCGCATCCTTGACCTTTTGGGCATGGGGCAGGCTGTGCTCCCAGACTTTTTTCAACCGGGGCCCCGCCTGAGCCAGGGGCTGCCAGCGGCCCCGGGGTTGTTTCGGCCGCCAGGCGGCAGGTTCCTTGGCAACCCCGTGCATGAGTTCCCGGGCCTGGCGCAACTGGCTGACCAAGGCGCCGGCGTGGGGTAGCCGCTCCTCGGGGTCCTCCGACAGGCACCGCAACAGCACGTTCTGCAGGGGAACGGGAATCTCCTCCAGGTCTGCCGGGGGATATTCCAGGCGATAGGGAAAGGGCTCATCAAAAGTCAGGGGATAGGGCAGACTGCCGGCCACCAGCCGGAACCCCAGGACTCCCAAAGAAAAGACGTTGCCGGCCGGCGTGAGCCTATCCCCGCGAATGACCTCCGGCGGCGCATAGGCCCTGAGCTCCAGATGCTGCGGCCCATCACCGTAAGCCGGGGCGAAGGCGAAATTGGCCAGACGGAGGTCGTCTCCCTTGAGCAGGATATTGAGGGGGCTGAGGAACTGGTGCACTTCCCCCTGCTGATGGGCGAAGGCCATGGCCTGGCCCAGGAGTTCCAACAGGTGCAGGGCCTGGGGCAGGCTGAACCGCTCCTGCCGGCCCCATTGGGCCATCAGGCTCTCGCCGGGAAAGGCCTCCTGTACCAGGTAGAGATATTTTTCGGCCTTGTCGACGTGGAAAACCCCCAGAATCTGGGGGTGGCGCAGGGTCAATCCCAGGATCGCGGCCTGTTCGAACATATCCCGGGCCCCGGCCCACTCCGGGGCATCCCGGGCCAGGAGCTTCAGGCTGACCTCGGTCCTCAGGAGATTGTCCTGGGCCAGCCACACCCCGCCCCAAGGTTCTTCCCGGAGCTGGCGCACGATCAAATATCTTTGCCCGATCATCTCGTGGATCTCAGGATGATCCGGACGGTCGTAGGTCATCTGGAGGCCTACCTTGGCTGGGGGATATCCCCTGATTCTCAGGTTAATTCACCATAACACAAAACTAATGGACAAAAAAGCCCTTTCGGGCCGGGCTGCGCCTCCCGGACTTGCAGCACCGCAGCCTCCAAAACCACCGGGGTCGCCCCGGGACTGCTCCGGGGGCGACGGCTCCGGTCCTGAAGACCGGCTTCCCCTTCCCGGCGATAACGCCCCAGCCATTTGTAAGCGGTCTTCCGACTTACCTGAAAGTATCGGCACAGCCGGAAAATAGTGCCGCCTTCACCCTGGGCCAGATAGATAAATTCTTTCTTCTCAGACATCGGGGTAACCTGTCGCCACGGCATGATCCTTCTCCGTGTAAACGATCTGCCATTTTATCAACTGTTACCCATGTCCCCGAACACCTGTCACCTATGTCCCCGGTCTATACAGAAACGGGTGGAGAGGGAGTAGCTGATGTCGCCGGGTATAGTAACCATAAGGTGTTAAATCCGTTCCACTATTTCTCCTCTCCCCCAATGGGGGAGAGGGTCAGGGTGAGGGGGAAGTAATCTTCTCGGCAAAAAGTGCGTCAGCAAATTTTTGAATTGTTGGCCGACGTTTAACGAGTATTCTTCTTTGCAAAAACCAAACCGGACAATGCTGCCTAAATTCCCCTTTTTCAAAGGGGGACTTTAACAGCAATTCCTTGCAATTCTCCCCCCTTTTTTAGAGGGGGGCAGGGGGGATTATAAGGTTTCCCGGAGCAGAAAGAACTTTTGGCAATTGTTAGGAAGGACCCCTAAAGCCACCCGGGCCTCTCGACCTCGCCGGCTACGTTGAGCGCCAACCGAGATAAATTTGAAAGGATCGGCTTATTCTGGTACCTTTTCGCTAAGAGGGAACCCTGAAATGTCCCTGGCGAATCTCATCACCCTGACACGGCTGCCGCTGTTATTGCTCGTGGTGGGCCTCCTGTTTGTCCCCAGTTTCCGGGGGCGGCTGATTGGCCTGGGGCTGCTGATCGTCCTGTTTCTTCTGGATTGGTTTGACGGTTACGTGGCCCGGCTGCGGGACGAGGTCACCGAACTCGGGGCGGTGTTGGACATCGCCCTGGACCGGTCTGTGGAGAATATCCTCTGGATCACCTTCATGTACCTGGGACTGGTACCTTTGTGGGTCCCCATGGTCTTTTTAATCCGCTCCTTCGTCGTGGACGGCATCCGGGGCGTGGCCCTGGCCCGGGGGAAATCGGGTTTCGGGATGATGCACTCCCCCCTGGGACGCTTCCTGGTAGGTTCCCGCTTCATGCGCGCCCTCTACGGCCTGGCCAAGGGCGTGATCTTCGGTCTCCTCTACCTCACCTGGGCCCTGGCTATCAAGGACCCGGGCCTGCTCATCACCTTGCATCCAGTGAATCAAGCTCTTATCTTTTTTACTACGGCGCTGTGCATCATTCGGGGCATCCCGGTGATCCAGGATGGCCGCATCCTTTTCAGGACCGATAAAACCTAGCCTGGCCTTGCGAGGCCACCAGAAGCTCGCCGCCGGAGGACCCTATGAACCGGGTGGTTGCCGTTTTCGATGTGGACCAGACCCTGGTTCAGGGGTACACCGAGCGGCTCTTTTTCCGGTATCTGGTGCGGCGGGGCCTGCTCAGCCTGCCCCGGGCTCTGGCTTACCTAAGCCAGGCAGCCCGCCGGCCCCAAATCCGGTTCCAAGACAAAAGTTACCTCGAGGGGCTGCCGGTGGATGAGGTGGTCAGCCTGGCCCAGCGGTGCTACCGGGAAGACATCGCGCCCCGGGTGAGCCCGGCGGCACAGGCCTGCGTCCTGGAGCACCGAACCCAGGGCCACGCCATTGCCCTGTTGAGCGGCTCCCTGTCCCTGCTCCTGACGCCGTTACAGGAGGACCTGGGGGCGGATTGGCTCATCGCCACGGAATTGCAGCGCCAGGGCGGTCAATTTACCGGAGCGATCGCCGGCCTTCACCCCCGGGGGCCCCATAAATTGCGGCTGCTTCAGGAGCTGTCCCGGGCCCATGACTTTGATTTATCCCAGGCCTACGCCTACGGGGACCATATCCAGGATTCCTATCTTCTTCATGCCATCGGGCATCCGGTGGCGGTCAACCCTTCCTGGCGCTTGAAGCGTGAGGCTCACAGACATCACTGGCCGATCCGGTATTTCAAACGGTAGCTCGCGGCCCCATGAAGATGCTGCGGGGGCAACGCGGGTACCCCCCGGGGTTGATTTTTCCCTAATTTTTTTCTGTTGATCTGCCGAACAATTGACAGGATAGAGCTTTTGGGGTAGTCAATAATAGGGGTATTATGGACGAAGCGCTGATCAAACAATTGAAAAACCGGGTGGAAGAAGAACTGCGGCAGCGGGAGCTGGCGCTTCTGGAGTTCTGGCTGCAGGAATTCAAAAATATTATGGCCAAGCGCCACAAAGAACTGGCAGGATTGCAGAGCGACGTAAAAAACTTTGTCACCCGCATGGAGACCAGGGTCCGCACCCTCAAAGGGAGCCCGAAATAACATGTATGAAGTAAAAATCGTCACCCAGTTTGCCGCCGCCCACCGGCTGGAAAACTTCAATGGAAAATGCGAGGGTCTCCACGGCCACAACTGGAAGGTGGAGGTGTTCCTGGTGGGGCAGGCGCTGGACGACGCCGGACTGTTGATGGATTTTGGCGTAGTCAAGGCCCGGACCAAACAGGTGCTGGAAGAGATCGACCATAAATATTTGAATGAACTGGCCGCGTTTCAGGACCGCAACCCTTCGTCGGAGAACCTGGCGTGCTACCTGTACGAGCGTCTGGGGGCCATTTTCAATAGCGCTGGGGTGAAAGTCCGCCGGGTCGACGTTTGGGAATCCGATACCTCCTGCGCCTCCTACTATCAGGACTGAAGTGGCGTTGACCCGAGGCTGCCGTTTAGCCTATATAGCAGGACTGATTTTGGGGGTGATAAGCCTCATGGGGGCCCAGGGCGGCTCTCTCACCGAGGCCCCGGCGGTCAGTCTCCTGAAAGTCCCCGTCGCGGGTTCACGGCGTAAACCACCGGTGCAGTTCAGCCACCGGACGCACGAAACCCGGGGAGTGGCCTGCACCCAATGCCATCACGACTACCGGGGAAGGCGCAACGTCTGGCAGCAAGGGCAGCCGGTTTCAAAGTGCCAGGCCTGCCACGGTCTGAGGCCGGAGCCCCGACGCCTGGATGTGAAAAACGCCTATCATCGCCAATGTAAAGGGTGCCATCTCCGGCTGCAGCAACAGGGACGGCGGGCAGGTCCCATAACCTGCCAGGGTTGTCATCACCCCGCTTAACGGGCAGGGCGGCCTAAAGCCGGGACGCCAGGTCTTGAGTGCCCCGGGCCGGCCTTGCCCAGGCTCAGCCGTAGACAATGGCTGGAGATCCGGCTGAACCACTCAGCCTAAGGAGTCGTGATCAAAAGTTCCATTGCCTCCTTAATTCGGACGCTGCAACGAGAACGGGTCTTTGGCCTGATCCTGGCCCTGATGGTGATCCTGCTGGTGGCCTCCATCGGGTTCAGTCTGTTTGAACCCGCCGAAGGGCCTTGGTGGACCCGGTTCGGGCGGGCCCTGTGGTGGGGCATGGTCACCCTGACCACCGTGGGGTATGGGGACGTGGTTCCCGTCACCTTCCTGGGCCGGGTGGTGGGCGTCGCCCTTATGGTCATCGGCTTTCTCAGCCTGTCTCTCGTGACCGCCACCGTGGCCTCCGTCTTCATCGAACGCAAGTTTCGCCAGGAGAAAGGTTTGGAAGCCGTTAAATCTACGCAGCATATCCTGATCCTGGGGTGGCCGGAAGACGCGGAGGCCTTGTTGGACCAACTGCTCAGACGCCTGTCCCCCACCATTCCGGTGGTCCTGATCAACAAAGCCCCGCCGGAGCAGATGGACGCCGTCAAAGAAAGATACCCTCAACACGAGATTTTCTATCTCCGGGGGGACTATTCCCGGGAAGATATCCTCCTGAAGGCCAAGGTCCACGTGGCCATCAAGGCCATCATCCTGGCCGACCGGCAACCGGGGGAAACCGCGGCCCAGGTGGATCAACGCACCCTGTTCACCGCCCTCACCTTGAAGGCCCTCCACGCCAAAATTCGCATCATGGGGGAGTTGCTGCGGCCGGAAAACCGCGCCTATCTGGAGCGGGCCGGGGCGGAGGAGGTATTGATCCGGGGACAATACGACAGCTCGCTCTTGGCGGGGGCCATCGCCTCCCCGGCCCTGTTCCGCATCTACACGGCATTGCTCATGGGGGATGGACAGGGTTTATGGGATGTGGAAATCCCCAGCCGGTTCCATGGGCGCCCCCTGGGGGAATTATCCACCTTCCTCCAGGAGCAGAACCAGGGCCTTCTCATCGGCATCTACACCGAGGGCCGGAGCCTGAGCCTCGAGGATTTGTTGTCCGAAGAGCCATCGGCCATTGACGACTTCATCCGGCGGAAGTTCGCCGAGACCAAGATGACCCATCTTTTGGGGCGCACCAAAGTGGATTGCCAGATCAATCCTCCCTTCACCCTGATCCTGGGCCCCCACCAGTTCGCCGTGGTCATCGCCCCCCAGAGGCCGAGTATCTAATGATGGATGCCGCCTTCCTGCAAAAAATCTATATCTTTCAGGACCTGGAAGAAGGTGAAATCCATCAGGTGCTGGAACATACCAGCCTCCGGGAGTTTTCGGCCCAGGAGGTCATCATCCAGGAAGGCGAGCCCGGGGATAGCCTGTTCATCATGGCCGCCGGGGAAGTGGAGATCACCAAGCAGCT
This sequence comes from uncultured delta proteobacterium, assembly GCA_963848565.1. Lineage (GTDB taxonomy): Bacteria > Desulfobacterota > Desulfobaccia > Desulfobaccales > 0-14-0-80-60-11 > 0-14-0-80-60-11. The sequence continues at coordinate 38,456 of CAWKEQ010000021.1, read as the reverse complement.
CACCCTGGTGCTGGATGAAGACACGCCCAAAGAGCGGGTGATGATCCGCCTGAAGGCGGAAGACGGGGTCTATTTCGGAGAAATGGGGCTGCTGGAAAGCGAGACCCGGTCGGCCACGGTGACCGCCTCCACCGATTGCACCCTGCTGGAACTGCACCAAAAGGATTTTCTGGAATTGATTACGTATAGCCCCAGCATGGGGGTAAAACTGCTCCTGCGTCTGGCCCAGCTCTTGTCCCGGCATTTGCGCAAGACCAACCAGGACGTGGTAAAACTGACCACGGCCCTGGCCATTTCCCTAGGGGGCTAGAGAGGGGCGGGGTGTCCTCACGGACCCGTAGGGCCGGACCTGCGTGTCCGCCCTGAACCGGCGCCTGAAATGCGGTCAGCCGGACTAATCTTGCCACGGTATCATAGGCTCCGCCATGCTGGATGAAGCGATGCGACAGCAGCTCCTGGACCAGGCCCGGCGCGCCCGGGAGCACGCCTATGCCCCCTATTCACGGTTCACGGTGGGGGCCGCGGTCCTGACCGCGAACCGGAAAGATCTTTTCCGGCTGCAACATCGAGAACGCCTCGTTTGGGGCCACGATCTGCGCCGAGCGGGTGGCGATCTTTACGGCCGTGGCCGCCGGCTGCCGCGATTTGACCGCCCTGGCGGTCATCGCCGACACCCCCGAGCCCGTCGCCCCCTGCGGCCTGTGCCGCCAGGTGTTGGTCGAATTCAACCCGGATTGCCTGGTGCTCATGGCCAATACCGCGGGCCTCATACAACTGGCAAACCTGAAGGACTTGCTTCCCCTGGCCTTCCGTTGGCCCGCCGGAGAGCGCGACGCCGGCGCCTCATAACGAGTTGTGTTTAAAGAGGTCTTGCCGGTAGCCCCAGGCTTTAGCCTGCGCCTGCCCGGGCAATGGCGCCGGGTCAAAATACCTGCTGGCGACCCGGCAGAGCCCCATCAAAGGAGAAAAGACATGATAGAACATAAGCACATAAAATTCATGGCAATTACCACCATCGCCATACTTGTCGGCTTCGGCCTCTGGCTCCTGGTAACCGCCTACATTTACGCCTGATCGCCTCTCCTCTTCCGGGCCAGGCCGCCTGAAGGTCCGGCCACCGGCAAACCCCGGAGCCCGGCCGGATTGACAGATGGTTACCGGTCATACCAGGTTGCGGCCCATCGAATAATTTCCTCCCAACTTTTATGGCGGCGCAGGCTAAACAGTCATGGCCGAAGAATCGGCCAACGGCAAAAAATGAAAGCTCCTGTAGAGGCGGGTTTTAAACCCGCCCTTACGTCTGACTTTCATGGTAAAGCCTGGGGCCACTTGAACCATCAGTTGAACGCCACCCCCTCTTATACCGGGTTGCGATCAAAAGGCAATTATTGGCAGACACAGGCTTTACCGTGAAACTTCAAATCCCCCTCAATCCCCCTTTAAAAAGGGGGACTTTAAGGAAGCCGCAGTCTTTCCCCCCTTTCTAAAGGGGGGTAGGGGGGATTTTTCTCCACGGGATTGACCAACCCCAGGGTCACGAACCTTGCATCTGTGCCAGCCCAGGCGAGACGCCTCTGTCGCCAATTGATTGCAACTCGTTATCAGCTCCCCTGCCCCTCCTCCCACTCCGCCCCCTGGTCCCTGAGCCAGCCGGCGATTTCCCGAAAGCCCCGGTCCAGCACCCGGCGAGCGGCGGCCAGGCGTGCCGGCAGGGTCTCGGGGGCGGTGCCGACCATGAGGCGGGCCTCCACCTCGAACGGCGCCTCTTCCCAGGTCTGCACCGCCAGGAGCAGGGCCCGGAGGTCTTGGCCCCGGACCCGGTGAGCCAGGGCCTCAGGGTCCGACAGCACGTCCCGCCGGTAATCCTCGCCCCGGTCCCACCCCAGGGTGTGGAGCGCGGCCCGGCGCATCAGGCAAGGATAGCAATAGCCGCAGGCGCCGGCGGCCCCTCCCTGCCAGCGGGAGACCACCGGCCGGGCGCAGGAGAGGCTCATCCCGAAGAGGTGCCCCAGGAGGTCCCGGTTGCGGCAGCCCTGCACCATCTCGCCCTTGGTGAGGTTGGTGTAGGGGTTGACCAGGGGATTGGCCAGGCCCGCTTCCTGCCAGAGGCCCGTGAGCTGCTCCAGAAAAAAGGGGTGAGTGGTCCGGGTGCTGCAACTGCCCAGGCGGTTGGTCGTCAGGGGCGGATTGAGACTGATCCAGCCGTTTTCCGGGATGATGAGGGGGGTGGCGGCGCTGAAGCTGGCCGCAGCGGCCAGCCCCAGGGCCAGGTAGAGGAGCGACCGGCTCCGCGTGGACAGCTCCGGAGCCTCGGGAAATTGCACCCTAAGCCCCAGGTGGTGCACCCGGTCGGGGCCGTAATGGAGCGTCAGGGCCGCGGCCAGGGTCTGCTGGATACCCGCCAGCTGCCCGAAATCGTGGTGGCTCACCAGGAGCAGGCGCTTCCCGGCCTCCAGCCGGTCCAGGGCCCCGATCAGGGAGTCCAGCCCCCCGGAAAACAGCATCACCCCGTCCGGGCGCCAAGGGTGGGGCCACCCCCCTTTCAGGCCCAGGTCCAGGGAGGCTTCCCGGAGCTTCAGGTTCCAGTCGTCCCCGGTGAGAAAATTGAGTAGCCGGCCCAGGCGCGGGGCCAGGGGCAGCCAGCCCGGGCTGACGGGGAGGTGAAGCGTGATTTTCCGGGTCCAGGCATCGGGGGCAGTGCGGCGGGGCAGAAACTTGTCCGCGGCCCAAACTCCCAGGGCCGCCGACAAGAAGGCGGTGACCGCCTGACCTGGCAGCCCGGGAGTTGCCGGAAGCCGGGAAAGATTGTGGTGCAGGGGATAACCGGGCGCGCCGGGCTCATCCAGGTGAATGACCGCGGCCATCCCCGGCGGCGGCCGGCGTTTTTCGTTCGGAGCCTTCAGGTAGATTTCAACGGCCATGGAGAGGTCCTGCCAAACAGGCTATTACGGATTGCCAACTATGGGGCCTACCCGGCGGGTCGCCCTCTTGTTGATGTCCTACACTTAGTCTATCAAAATAATATTGAGCAGGTTTCGTAGGGGATTCAGGACGCTTATAGAATCCCCCCTGCCCGCTTTGAAAAGGGGGGCGACATACTGGCATTGATTGGCGCCTCCGACGAGAAATCATCAGGTTGAAGCGTGCATCCAGCGCGCACTATGGAAGCCTATCAGGCGCCTGCCGGGCAGTATCTCTAGAAAACCAAGCCTGCCAGACTTCCGTGGTCCTTCTCCTCACCCGAGATTTTTCAGCAGGCCCGCCATGATTTCCGTGACCCAGGTCCAACCCGTCAGCCCCTGCCATAGGCCCGGGGTATCCGGAGGTGCCGGTGACGCGGCCTTTGCCGCCAAAGTGCCGGCCTCGATCCTGGCCTTGATCCGGCTTAAGCCGTCCCGGAGCCGCTCATAGCTGCCCGCCGCGGCTTCCAGGGGCTCCCCCAGGTCCAGGGCCAGCCGCAGGTGCACCGCGGTGACCAAAAACCGGCGCACCAGCTGGGCCGGCTCCATCCGCTCCCGGGATTGCGCTGTCTCCCCCACCACCAGGGCCAGGGCCGTCCGGACCACGGCCTCCTCCAGGCCCCCGCCGTTTCCGGCCAACACCCCGGCAACCCCTGGCGCCAGCAGCCCCGGGGGACCCCCGGCCAGGGACGCCAGACCCCGCCCCGCCAGGGCCGCTTTCCACCCCCGGGCCGCCGCCTCCTGCCCCAAGGCCCCCAGGTCCTGGGCCACCTTCCGGGTAACCCGGAAGGCCGCCAACGCCTCCCCCTGACCCGGGGTCTCCGTCAGGGCAGCCAGATACCGGCTCACCACCTCTTGGGCGCTCACCTCGCCCCCGGCCCCGGGCGACAGGTACCGGGTAGCCGACCCCTTGGCCGCCCGCCATAACGCCGTGGTGGGCCCCCGCCGGGCACTGGACGTTCCCATAGATATCTCCAAGCCTTTCTTGAGGGGAGGACCGGGGAATCAGTGGCGCAGGCGTCCCTGCCTGCAATCCTCCGCCCTGGGGCACGACACGCCGTGCCCCTACAACCCCCCGCACAACTCACTACAAGAAAGGCATCTTGTGGCACAGGCCTCCAGCTTGTGCCAGACGTAGGGGCGGTTCGCGAACCGCCCCTACCCACATCCTTTAATGGGTTGGAGATGGGGGTTTGGGGGAGGGGGAAAGGGCCACTTACGAAAAACCCCTCTGCCCCCTCCTTCATGTTCACCCTACCACAACTTTTACCCCGCGGCCAGGCGTTTGAGGCGGGTGTAGCGCTCCCAGGAGAACTCGGGCCAGCAGGGGAACAGCGAGTTGTTCTGGAACAGGGGGTCGGCGGCCAGGTCATAGCGGGAGGAGGCTACCGCCCTGGGCCACAGGGCGGTGCCGGGGATGGGGGAGTACGAGGCCAGGACCGGGGTGGCCCCCAGTTCCTTGACCCGAAGGACTGAGGCCGCCACTTCCGCCTCCGCCTGGTCCGGCAGGCCGATGAGGAGGTAGACGCCGATCTCATCGGGGGCGAACCCGGCCTCCTGAAGATGGGCCAGGGCGGCTTCCAGTTCCCCCGCCTGGAGTTTGGCGTCCAGGCGGGCCGCTCCCAGGGCGGTGGTTTCCACTCCCAGGCGCAGGGTGGCAAAGTTGGCCCGCTTGAGCCACCCCGCCACCTCCCGGGTGATGAGGCGGGCATGGAGGCCGTTGGGGGTATGGAACCGGAAGGTGCGCCCGCTCCTTGCCAGTTCTTCCAGGATCACCAGGAGGTGGTCGGAGGCTCCCAGCAGCAGGGCGTCGTCATAGAAAGCCGCGTCGTTAAGGCCCCATTGGTCCTGCCAGTAAACCAGCTCGGCCGCCACGGCTCGGGGGTCGCGCCGCCGGTAGACCGGCTGGAGCTGCCGGGAGGCGCAGTAGGTGCAATCCAGGGGGCAGCCCCGGGAGGTGAGAATGGGAATATACGTGGGATGCTCCAGGAGGTCCAGGGCCGGATAGGACCGGGAGTCCAAGTCGTCCAGGTCGGGGCAATGCGACCCCGGCGGGGAAAAACCGGTGATCTCCTCCAGAAGAGGGCCAATGGCCGCTTCTCCCGGCCCGGCCACCACCCGATCAGCGCCGCTGTGTTCCCGGGCGTGCTCCGGGCACAGGGTGGCGTAGATCCCTCCCAGGATGACGGGCACGTCGGGGAAGCGCTCCCGGGCCAGGCGGATGGCCGCGGCCACCCCGGGGTACCAGTAGGTCATGAGGGAGGTCACCAGGATGGCGGCGGGGGTGGGGACCCGGGCCAGGCGCTTCCCGGAAAGCCGCCTCGCTGATGCCGTAGCGCCCGTAGCGCCGGGTGATTCCCGCCAACGCCGGAGGCGCCGGGATGATTACCTTGGAGTAGCGCCCGGTCCCGAAAGGTCCGGTCCGGGCGTGGGGCGCGCCCAGACAATCCAGGAAGTTGACCGCGTACCCCTGGGCCCGGAGCCACCCCGCCAGATAGAGCAGCCCCAAGGGCCGGGCAAAAAAATCGTAGGCCGCGAAATCATAGATCCAGGGGTTGATGAGGAGGAGCGACGGACCGGGCTGGGGCAAGGAAAGGACCTCTTTACGTCGAGTTACATGCAGGTAATCAGAGAAAATTCCTTGGGAGAGGGGACCAGGGGCCAACGGCCCCTTCCAAGCCCTCTCCCAATCCCTCTCCCCCAACCCCCATAGCGGGGGCTGGCAGGGGAGTTTGAGGGGAGGGCGGGGGAATCACTTTCCCCCGGTCCTCCCCTCAAAATACGTTTTTCACCTTACCCCTCGCACCCGGCGCAGGATTTCCCAGATGCGGGCAGTGGCGGGGTTGGCGGGGGTTACGGTGATTTCCCAGATATCCCGGCTGTCAGCCAGGACCTTCACCGGCTCGGCAACCCTGAGGCCCGCCACCCAGAGGATCTCATCGGCGCTGGCGAGTAACGGCAGGTGGGGCCGGAGCCAGCGGGGAATTTTGGCGTCCACCAGGAAATCCTGGAGTTTTTTAGGGCCCGGGGCGCCCTGGGGCCAGAAGCGGTCCCCGGGCCGCCAAAACCGCGCCGTCAGGGGCAGGGAAACCCGGGCCGGGTTCAGCCAGGCCACCTCCGGGGGCGGCCAGGGGTCACCGGGCCGGCAGGCGCGCCGGGACATTTGCCAGCGCCAGCCCGGGGGAGAGGTCACCTCTCCCGGACAGTCCGGTAATGGGGTGGCTTCCCGGGGTGGGTCCGGCAGGGCTTTCATGATATGCAAAACGGCTCCCGCCCGGGCCACCTGGACGGTTCCTCCCTCTGCCCCCAGGGAGATCAGGCCGCCGCTGCGGGCACTAGCTGGCCAGGTCCATCAGCGCTGCCACCTGGGGGGCCGTGAGGGTCACCGCATTCCTGAGTCCGGCCACCCCGGCCCTCAGCACCCGCCTGTGCAACGACGGCTCCAGGCTGAAAAACCGGTTCAGGTCCAGGGCGAAGCAGTCTTCGGTCAGTTTCCGGGCCACCCGGTCCCAGGCCGCGGCCGCGTCCCGGGCCAAAAGCCGCTCATCTTCCTGGAGGAGAGTCTGGGTCCGCCAGATGGTCTGGGCCAGGCGGGGATTGTAGCCCCGGGTCAGGTGGGGCAGCAGGTCCAGGCGCACCCGGTTGCGCAGATAGGTCCGGCTCAGGTTGCTGACATCAACGCGGTAAGGCAGGGCCTCCTGCTCAAGCCAGGCCAGGAGCACGGCCTTGCCCACGGCCAGGAGCGGCCGCACCAGGCCCTGGGGGGTGGCCGGCCACATGCCCTTCAGGCCGTCGAGCCCCGCGCCCCGGAGCAGGCGGAGCCAGAAGAGCTCTACCTGGTCATCGGCGGTGTGGCCCAGGGCGAGCTTGGCGTAACCGTGGTCGCGGCGGGTGTCCTGGAAAAACTGCAACCTGAGCTTCCGGGCCGCCATCTGGATAGAGATTTTGTCCCGGCGAGCCGCGGCTTTTACCTCACCCCGGTCCAGGTGGCACGGGAAACCCAGGCGCCGGGCCAGGTCGGCCACAAACCCGGCGTCGCCCCGGGAGTCCTCACCTCTGAGGCCGTGGTCGAAGTGAGCCACGCCTAAATCCAGACCCAGTTCGGGGGCCAGCCGCATGAGGAGGTGGAGCAGGGCCACCGAATCCGGGCCGCCGGAAACCGCCACCAGGACCCGGTCGCCGGGGGTGAACAGGCCTTCCCGGCGGGCATAGGCCAGCACCCACTCCGGAAGGTCTCCGGCCGAGTTGGGGTCTTCCAGAAACGCGCCGCCTACGGCGCCGGGGGGGGACAAAGCTGGGCGATAACCTCCAGAATGGCATCCTTGGAGAAAGGCTTGGCCAGGAACCGGTCCACCACGACCTCCTGGTCGGCGAGTGCGGCCAGGCTGGGAAGCTCGGAAGAAATCATGACGATGCGGCAATCCGGCTGGAACTGTTTCAAGCGCCGGGCCACTTCCAGCCCGTTGAGTTCGGGGAGGTGATAATCCAACACCGCCACCTGATAACGCTCGGGGAAATGACCGGCTTCCAGTTCCTGGGCAAACCTCTCCAGGGGCGTGACCTGGTAACCGGCCCGGCGCAGGATGGACACCAGGGCTTCCCGGGTCCAGTGGTCATCATCGATCACCAAAATCCAGGGACTTGGGTCCATGTGAGCCTCCCATCGACCTGCCGCGTTCAGGTGTACGTTAAAGGTTGAGCATCCTCCCGTCAGGGAGCCAGGGGCCAGATTGTTGGGGTAAGGAAGTGCCTTAAATTTCTTTCTTTAATTCTATCCGACGCCCTCCCCTTTGCGCAAGCCGGAGCCGTGAAGTTTTCGCCGCGCCCCCCCGCTACCCCTGCAACGAGGGGGCTTCTGCATCTTCCGTCGCGGCGGGCAAGGCCAGATGAAAAACGGTTCCTTGCCCCGGGGTGCTCTCGGCCCAGATGCGGCCCTGGTTGGCCATCACCAGGGTCTTGCAGATATAGAGCCCTAAACCCGATCCGTCATGCTTATTCCCGGAGAGCCGATACTTTTCGAACAGATGCTCCTGACCCTCGGGACCCAGGCCGCAACCCGTATCCGCCACGATAATTTCTACTTCCCGGCGGTCGACTCCGGGGAGAGCTTTCAGCTGGATTTCGCCGCCTCGGGGGGTGGCGGCCAGGGCGTTGACCAGGAGATTGGCCAGGACGCGATCCAGGGACGGCTCATCCACCATGATGGGGGGGAGGTCCGGCGACGGCGAGGCCACCAGTTTCACCCCCTGGTGCTGGGCCAGCGCCCCGAAGTGGTGGAGCAGACGCTGGATGATAAAGCCCGGGGGCACCGGCTCCGGCCTCAGGGCCAGACGTCCGGATTCAAACCGGCTCAAATCCAGCACATTGTGGAGATGCAACAGCAGGCCTTCGCTCCGTTGGATGATGCCCTGCAGCTTGTGATGGATCTCAGGCGGCAGGGTGTCGTCCTCCAGGGCCTCGATGGTCAGGCGTACCCCGGTAAGGGGAGCCTTGATATCATGGACGATCATGGCGAGAAAATCGGCGTTGGCCGCGACCTGGTCCCGCTCTTCCTGGAGGAGCCGGGTCTTTTCCGCCAGGGCCCGGATCATGGCATTGAAGGACCCGGCCAGGTCCCCCAACTCATCCCGGCTGGTTACCGGGATATCCCCGGTCAGCTCCTCCAGGGCGGCTTTCCGGGTACCTTCCGACAGGTAGGCGATCTGGCGCCGCAGGCCGGAGGAGAGCCAGAAGCTGAGGAGCCCGCCGATGCAGGCGGCCGCGGCCCCCACCCCGAAGATGACCAACCTCAGCATCAGGAGCGTGGGTCCCAACTCCCGCTGGCTGACCCCGACCACAATCAGGCTTTCCCAGGGCTTATCGCCCTCTTCCAGGGGGAGATACGTGATGGTATAGTCCTCATCCCCCAGCTGGAGCCGCTGCACCCGGTCAATCTGCCCCTTGCTGCTGACCGCCAGGGCGCGGTGGCGCTGAAACTGGTTCAGGGCGCTCTCCGGCAGGTTCTTAAAGGAATTGACCACCAGGCGGTTGCCGAAGAAGATGGCCACCTCAGCCCCGGGCCGGGACAGAGACTTCAGAAAACCCCGGTCGATGAGCAGCCCGGTGAGGACTACGCCCACCACTTTGTCCTGGTAGCGGATGGGGGCCGAAGCGCTCAGGGCAATGGAATCTTGCCATTGGGTCATCCGCGTGGCGTCTTTGCCCTGGAGGCCGACCCGCACCAGGGGATTGCCGGAAATATTCACCCCCAGGGCCCTGGGGTCGTGGACCCGGACCTGGATAACCCCCTGGAAGTCGGTAACCGTAAGGATGTGGAGGCCGGTGGCCTTCATCATGGGGGTTACCAGGCGTCGCAGCGCTTCGGAGTTGCCGGCGGCCAAGAGCTCCCCATAGGTGGGGTTGTCGGCCAGGAGGCTGGCGGCCTGCTCCACCCGCTGAATCTTGCCCCGGTATTCGGCCAGCACCAGCCGGGCCACCAGTTCTACCCGCTGGCGGTGCTGCTCCAGGATCTGCCGGGTGGCCAGGTACTGGATCACCAGGAGCAAGCCTACCAGGGCCACCATCAGGGAAAGCAGGTTGACCCCTAAGAGCTTGCTGCCGACTTTGCTCTTCCGCCACATGGTGGAAATAATAGCATATTGAGGAGAATCGGGGAACGGCGGGGGTGCTCGTGACCCTGACCGAAAGCCAGGTTTAGGGAGTGCCGCCTATCCGCCTGAGGGATCCGGCTGCTCTTCAAGGCGGCGGCCTTGCCCGGGCCCCTTAGCCCCAGACCTGGACGGTCCAGGGGGACAACATCCAGACCGCCCTGCGTGGAATATCTGCATCGGCCACGGGCTGGACCTGACGCCGGCCGGTTCAGAGCCCCATGGCGGAGCCCGGCCGGGTCGGGTCAGGGCAAAAGCTTACAGCCCCGCGAACTCAGGGCTAACCGCTCACTCCGCTTCTTCCCCCAGGACGTCATAGACCCAGCTCAAGGCCGCGGACGTAGAGGGAAAGCCGATGGTGCTGGTAAGCAGGATGACGGTGTGGTAGATCTCTTCCGGGGTCGCTCCGGCCCCTATGGCCCTGCGGGTGTGGCTGTGAACCGAGCCCTCCGAACGGTTGGCCGCGGCCCCCGCCAGTTGGACCAGGTGAGCGGTCTTGTCATCCAGAGGCCCCTCCTGGCGCACCGCTTCGCCCAACTGCTCCAGGGCCTCGATGAATTTTCCGTGTTTTTCCTTGATGAACGAATACCAGCCGGGATACCTTTCTTCGGACATGAATTTACCCTCCGGGTCTTGCCCACCGCATTTTACGATCTTCCCCATGATTTTTACGGACTTACACTTTATAATGGGCACCGCGCTCCCTAATGTCAAGGAAGGCTTGCACCCCCCAGATACGGCAGGCGGATAGTTGACCCCTGCCTCCCTGTCCTCCCGACCCCCGGTCGGTTACCTTCCCCAGGGGTTATTTTGCTTGCTTAATGATTTTAGGGATTATATTTTTTATAAGTCTTTTCCAGATACCGGACCATGGTCCGATAGGGGAAATGGCGCCGGGGGCACACCTCCACACCAGCTTCGCCAGCTCCAGCCCCGGGGTGGCGGTACTACCTGATCAACCGTGAAAAGCCGGAGGTATGATGTTCAGATTCGTCCTCTTCACCCTGTTCCTGGCGGCCATCCTGGGTTGCGGCGGTGATAGCGCCGACAAGTATATGCAGGCAGGGTTTGTCAATATTCAGCAGCAGAAGTATGACGAGGCCATTGCCTGCTACGAAAAGGCCATCAAAGTAGAACCCCGGGCCGCGGCCGCCTACAACATGATGGGCATGGCCTACCGCTTCAAGTACAACCAGCTGGGGGTGCCGGAATTCCGTCAGAAAGAGAGGGCGGCGTTTCACAAGGCCATGGAGATCGACCCGAAAAATTGGGTGGCCATGATCAACCTGGCCACCGACTACTATGCCGACGGAGAGCAGGGCAAGGCCGTGGTCCTGTACAAAAAAGCCCTGGAATTGAAACCCGATCACCCGGAAAAGGCCGAAATCCAAAAGCGGATTGCCGCGGGCGAATCAAAGCCGTGAAAATTCTGGCGGGGATGGGGTTGGCCCTGGCCTGCCTCCTGGCCGGCGCCGGGAGCCGGGCTCAGGCCCAGGAGCCCCAGGGTCCGGAACTGGCCGGGCGTTTGGGCTGCCTGGCCTGCCATTCCCTTAAAGGGCAAGGGGGCAAGCTCGCCCCGCCTTTAGACGGGGTTGGGGGTCGATTAACCACCCGGGAACTGGGGATAGCCCTTGCTTATCCCCGCCAGCGCCACCCCCGGGCCAAATGCCCAGCTACGCCTACCTCCCGCCCACTGAGCAGGCGATCCTGGTGCAATTCCTGGAAAGCCTCAAGTAACCAGCGGGGATTATTCCGGACCGTTTTCCCCCAGAAGGTGCCGCCGGCGGGCCGAAACTACTCGCTGTAGCGGCGGATGATGATGATCCCCAAAACCAGGCAGACCACACCGTAGGCCGCCAGGAGGGCCAGGGACTCCAGGCTCTGCAGGTTCCAGAAGGGAAATCGGAGGAGGCGGTTGGTATGGGTCAACGGCAACGCCTTGATGATATCCCGGATGAGCCAGGGCATCTCGTCCACCGGGAAGAAGGTGCCGCAGAAAAACGCCATGGGCATAATAAAAAAATTGGTGAAGGTGGCGGTGTCTTCATGGGACCGGGACTTCATCCCCACGATCACCCCAAAAGCGGCGAACACCAGGCAATTGAGGATCAAGACCAGGATGAACATCAGGTTGAAGTGAAAGCCGGTCCCGAGAAACAGCCCCAGACTCAGGAGGATGATCGAGGCGAACAGCCCCCGGACCATGCCGGCCAGGATCTGGCCCACCACGATGTCGGCGGCGGTCACCGGAGACTGGATGTAGACCTGAAAGGTGCGGAAGTGGAGGCGCCCCACCGTCATGCTGGTGGCAATCCAGGTATAGGAATTGGTCATGGAGGTCATGGCGATGAGGCCGGGAAGCAGGTAGTCCAGATAACTGCCTCCGGCGATGTTCACGCGTTTTCCCAAACCCACCCCAAAGGCCAGGAGATAGAGCATGGGGGAAAAGAGGGCGGAGACCACGTAGCCCAGGCGCAGCAACCGGCGCCGGAACAGGAGGATTTCACGGTAGAAGATGGGAAACCAGTTCAATTGGTCAGCCGCTCCCCGGTGAGCTGGATAAACACGTCCTCCAGGTTGGCCTGGCGGATGATGACCCCGGACGGCTCGGTTTGGGCCCGGGCATAGGCATCTTCTTTGTCCCGGACCAGCAGATACTGCCGCTGCCCGCTGTTGAGGGTTTCCACCACGTATCCGCCCACCTTGGCCACCAGGGCGGCAGGAGTGTCCAGGGCGATGAGCCGGCCGCGGTTCAGGACCCCCACCCGGTCGCACAGCATCTCAGCTTCCTCGATATAGTGGGTAGTGAGAATAATGGTGATGCCCTCCCGCTTGAATCCCTGGATGAGGTTCCACAATTGGCGGCGCACCTGGGGATCGAGGCCCACGGTGGGCTCGTCCAGAAAAAGCACCCGGGGCCGGGACACCAGGCGCCCGGAGGATCAAGAGCCGCCGCTGCATCCCGCCGGAGAAATCCCGCACCAGGCTGTCGGCGCGTTCCTGCAAGTCGCCGAACTTGAGGAGTTCGGCGATCCGGGCCGGCAGATCCGGCATGCGGTGCAGCCGCCCGTAGATCCACAAGTTTTCGAACGCGGTCAGTTCCCGGTCCAGGTTGATTTCCTGGGGGCAGACCCCGATGAGCTTTTTCACGGCCAAAGGCTGTCTCACCACATCAAAATCGCTGATCCGGGCCGTGCCCCGGCTGGGCCGGGCCAGGGTGGTCAAAATCTTGATGGTGGTGGTTTTGCCGGCACCGTTGGGACCCAGCAAGCCAAAGATCTCTCCCGGGGGAATCTGCAACGTCAGACCGTCCAAGGCCACCAGGTCCTGGTAGTTCTTCCCCAGATTATCGGTAAAGATCATCTCATGCATCGCCAGGGCCTTTCAGGCACGATCCCGGGGTCTTTAGGGAGCCCGCCAATCCCGCCATAAAATAATAGTATAACCTGATTTTGGCAAGGGAGGGGAACGAGAACTTATAGCGTTTGCCCTAGATTCTCTCCACTTGGAGATTCTTAAATCCCCCTAAATCCCCCTTGTTCAAAGGGGGACTTTAGCAGCAATTCCTCATAGTTCCCCCCTTTTATAAAGGGAGGTTAGGGGGATGAGAATGATGCCGCCCTGGGAAAATACTTTTGGCCAACGCTATAAGCTGCGTCTTCGAAATTCCCGGGCCCGGCCAGGACCGTGGCGGCACGGTCAACGGCGGGAGAGAAAACGGCAGGTCTCCGGTGGCAGGGTCCTGGCCCCGGCCACCGGAGATTAAACTGGCGGTGGGACTGGCTGGCAGTCCCACCCTGGGTGCCTCAGCTCAGAGGGGGTTGACTCTGCCATCCTCGATCACGTATCCGAGGGTGTTGAGGATAGCGGCCTGCTGGTCATTGACTTCCTCGAGGACTCGTTTCAGTTTGCCTTCCGAATCCTTAACGTAAATGGCGGTCCGTAATTCCCGCAACTGCTCCATGGCCTCGTTGGGGGTCATTTTGATCCCGGCGGCAGCCAGCCGCTGGCAGAGCAAAGTGAGGTAAGTGAGCGCCGCCACACAGACAAACAGGTGAACCCGGATTTTCGACTCGGTCCAGTGGTATAAAGGCAGCAAGGCTTTTTGGAACAGACTGCGATTATCTTTGGCGTTGCCATAAGGCCGGTTGGCATTGGCGCCTTTGGCATCACCCAACTCGGGTCCCAGGACGGCCCGGGTCACGCAAGCGTCATAAATCTCCTCCACGTCCCAATCCTCGCGATCGGTGATGAGGATATTCTTGCCAAAGTGGCGCACGACGCTGGCCATCTGGCGATGATCCAGCTGGAATTCAAGGCGGAACTGACCATCCCCCGTCACGAAATTTAACTGGAAGAGGTCCGGGCTGATTTTGAGGCGCTGGCACAGTTGCGCCAAGTGAGTTTTGACGGCGTCGACGGCGTTGGCCTGGTCGGCTTCCTGAGCATAGCGCTGCGACAGGGTCATCATCTCCTTGCGCACTCTCTGCACTTTCTTGCCCAGATCCTGGTAGCTCTTATGAAAGACCTTGGGATCAAAGGTGATAACTGCCCGGCGGGGGCGGTTCCAGAAGGTTTCCCGCGCTTCATAAAACAGGATTTTCTCATCTTCCTTAGCCACGGGGGAGAGCTGACCGTTGCGTTTGCCCGGGAGAGGCCGGAAATCCTTCAGAGAGATTTCGGTCAACTCGGGGGCAAAGTCAGGACAGCGGGAGACAATGAAATGCATGCCGTCTTTGCCATCGATTTGCTCGATAATGGGAGCGGCGTCCATTTCGTGGTTAACCAGTAAGGTAACGTCTTCGATGGCCACACCCAGGTTGGAGACTTTGCTGAGGAGGTGTTCCATGTGATCGTAAAAGCCGTTTACGGGCACACCGCCGGAAAAGCTCTGGTAATAAAAAGGAATCCCCTGGCTCCACTCGGTAATCAGGGCCAACCCTAACTTCTGTTGGGCGAAGTGTTCCGCCAGGAATTCCTGATCCGGCTGGGGCATGTCGGCAAAGACCGACGGCTTGGGAGGCGCGGAGATATCGGCGGCCTCAATGATCAGCCGGTGTTTCTGGGCCGGCAACAGGGTATGGATCTTTTTAAAGAAGGCCGCCTTGATCTTTTCCAGGTCAGCATCGCTGATCCGATCCCAGTGGTTCCAGAAATTTTGGGAGTTCAAGGATTCCAGCCTCAGGGGACGAATCCTCTGAATGTCCGTGGTTTCGTACCAGTTCGCCAGTTGCCGTTTACTGGTGGGCGCGATGGCCCGGTTCATGGCGGCATAGAAGACCAGTTCACCCAGGGAAGGCCCTCGCACCCGTTTTTTGGGGGGCAGGATTTCATTAATCATGCCGGCCAGGTCCACGGACCGATCGAGTTCGTTGAGGGCGAAAACCGACCCGAATTCTTTGGGTGAAAACCCGCCCTTTCCCAAAGCCGCCTCGACTTTATCGGCGGTGCCCAGGTATACCTGGTTAATGGTAGTGGGTTTGCCATAGACCCGCTGGGTCTCCCGGATATAAAAATACTCGTGGCCCTTCTTCAGTTTTTTATACAGATGTGCCATAGTCCACCCATTTATTTAAAATATTAAGTCACCCTTTAAACTAACCTTTGTACAACATACCAAATTATTCTTCCGGAAGAAAATGAAGCAAAGTACTCTTTATGATAGAGCAAAGTACTCTTTATTCCGTCTTTGTGGTTGGATTCGTTGATTTTTCTGGCGTTGGGGGGACTACGGCGTGGGTTAGGGAGTGACTGTAGCCATATAGCCTTTGCGGATGGCGTACCGCACCAGGTCGGTATTTTTCTTGAGGTTTAACTTCCTCATGATCTTCGTGCGATGATTCTGAATGGTGCGGAAACTGAGAAACAGGATTTCGGCGATTTCTTTGCTCGATTTGCCCTCGGCGATCATTTTGATGATCTCGATTTCCCGGGGCGAAAGCGGCGCTGATGGTTCGTCGTCGTCCTGGCGCCGCCCCTGGACATAGAGGTTTACCAAGTCACTGGAAAGCAAGGGGGACACGTAGGTATTCCCTTGTCTGATCATGTCGATGGCGTTGAGAAGTTCTTTGGGGGCATCCTCCTTGAGCAGATAGCCGTCAACCCCGGCCGTTATGGCATTATTCAGGTATTCTTTCTTTTTGTGCATGGTCAGAATCAGCACTTTGACGGTCGGGTAGGCCTTCTTGATCTCCCGGGTAGCTTCTATCCCCGGGAGAGAAGGCATGGAGATATCGAGGATCACCATATCAGCAGCCAAACCTTTGAGGAGTTCCAGCAGTTGGGGACCGTCGCCTACCTCTCCCACGACTTGCAGTCCTGGTAAGGCCTCGATGATCTTCTTAATCCCCTCGCGCACCAGGACGTGATCTTCGGCCAAGACAATTTTATACATCAACATCCCCCAGGGTTACTGGTTGGAATAGAAAACGCAATGGTGGTGCCCTGGCCTTTGCGGCTCGATACCTGGAGGGACCCCTGGGCCATGAGGGCTCTTTCGTTCATGGCGGTCAAACCCAGGCTTCTTTTGGCCGCTTTGCCGGACATGACCTGCTTTACATTAAACCCCCGGCCATCATCCCGGATCATAAAGGATACCTCGCCGTATTCTCGGGTAACATTCACCGAGATCAGGCTAGCCCTTGCATGTTTGACCACATTAGTCAAGGATTCTTGAAACATCCGATAAATGTTGATTTGGATTTCCGGCGAAAAGAGATGATCGATTTCGTCCATCACCACCGCACTCTGCATATTATGAGTGTGGCAGGTCTCGTCCACCAAATATCCCAGCGCCGCGGACAGGCCCAGGTCTTCCAAACTCGAGGGGCTGAGGTCCCAGGACAGGCGGCGGACATTTTCAATGACGGTATCGATATAAGTCAGCATTTGTTCGCAGTTTGCCTTCAGGTGCTGCTGATCCGAGGCCAGCTTGTCTTCAATGGCCACCAGGTTGATTTTTAAAACCGTCAGGGCCTGACCCAGTTCGTCATGTAATTCCCTGGCGACCCGGCGCCGCTCTTGTTCCTGGATGCTCAGGAGTTGGGAGGTGAGCTGCCGGAGTTCTTGCTCCGACTCCTTCAGGGCCTTCTCCACCCGTCGCTGTTCGGCCCGGCCCCGCAACGCCATCACGCCATAAGCCAAATCGTTGGCCAGGCCCAAAAGCAGGTTGATCTCTTCATCGTCAAAGGCATTGGGCTCACAGGCGTCAATAGCCAGGGCCCCAAAGGTGACAACCCCCTTCAAGGGAAGAGCCAGTACTGAACGATAATCGTATTGCTGGGCTTTTTCACGCCAGATAGTAAAATCGCGATCCTTCTGGGTATCCCGACAAAGCACCGGTTCCCCGCTCCGAATGGCCTTTCCCACTGGGCCTCGGCCCCGGGCTGTATCAGCCCAGGAAAGGTTGAGGGTTTTCACATAGCCGGCATCGACCCCGGTTTGGGTCACCGGACGCACCGATTTGTCGGCATCATTCTCGGCATAGCCCACCCAGGCCGTGCGATAACCGCCCACCTCCATAATAATCCGGCACACCTCGTTTAACAGTTCCTTCTCATTGGTAGCGCGAATCAAGGCCTGGCGGCCGGCCGTGATGGCTTTGAGAGCGCGGCTGGTTTGCCACAGCGTTTCCGCCATCCGCTTGCGTTCCGTGATGTCATCGATGATACTCACAATGCCGGTCATGGCGCCGGCGCCATCATAGAGGGGCGCAATGGAGGTCCTCACATCGATGATGGAGCCGTCCCGCCGCTGACGGCGCAGTTCCAGGCCCAGCATAGTAACGCCCTGATACTTACGTTTATCCAGCGCCCTAAATTCAGCCATCTGATCTTTGGGGATGATTGGCAAGGGCTTCCCCAGAACCTCTTCCAGACGCCAGCCAAACATGCGTTCCGCCGCCGGATTCCATCTGATGATCTTGCCCTCCATGTCCCTGGCGATAATGGCCAGAGGGGAGGCCTCCAACAGGGTTCGTAGTCGGTTATTAACTTCTTGCAGGGCCTGCGCCACTTGCCGGCTCGCGGTGATATCCCGGGCAATGGTGGAAAAGAATTCCACCTTACCCTTGGGGTCCTTATGGGCGATAATTACCTGGGACGTTGGGATTTCCTGACCACAGCGGCTCCGGAGCGTGGTTTCCCCACTCCAGACCTCATGGCCTATGGTTTTGACATTGCCATAGTCTCGCATGAATCGGGAAGCCCACCCGGGCTGCAAGTCTTTGACCATGAGCCCGGAGATATCCTCATCCACCCCGATACCCAACATGGTCCGACCGGCCCGGTTAAGATACAGCAGCCTCCCCCTTCGGTCGGCGGTGCCCACCAGGTCGGAAGTGGCTTCCAGGATGGCGGCCAGGCGCGCCCGCCCGGCTTCGGCTTGCTTCTGCCCGGTAATATCCCGGTTGATTTCTAGAATGACGGCGGGCTTGCCCGCCTTGTCCCATTGCAGAGCCCAGCGGCTGTCCACGACGATGCGCCGGCCATCCCGCCTGGTATGCGACAATTCGCCCTGCCACTGCCCCTGGAGGAAAAACTCGGCCTCCGGTTGCCTGGAAGGTTGGGAAAACTCCGTCTGTAGGAGGTCATGACTAACCTGCCCCTGCACCTCGGCCTTGCCCCAGCCATAGGTTGCCTCGGCCCCGGCATTCCAAAAGACGATGCGGTTGTCCAGGTCCCGGACGATAATGGCGTCGTGGGCCAGGTCCAGAAGTTCGGCCTGCCGGCGCAACTCCTCCGCGGCCCGCTTGGACTCGGTGATATCGGCAAGAATCCCCATGTTGCCGATGATTTCGCCCTTGGCGTCCACCAGCGACGCCGTCCATAAATGCACGTCAAGAATCGAACCGTCTTTACGCACACGCTTAAGTTCCAGGGCTGATTGCGCCATCCCCCCCATCTCCTGCTTAAGCCTCTCTTCCTCCGTTATCAGCTCGTCTTCCGGAATGACCGGGAGATACCTCCCCAGCACTTCTGATTCCTTCCACCCGAACATGCGTTCCGCCCCGGGGTTCCACAGGCTGACTTTGAAGTCAGGATCAAGGGTAATGATGGCCAGGGGGGAGGCCTGGATCAGGGTCTGCAAGGTGTGGGTGGTTTGCCGGAGGGCCTCCTCGGCGCGCTTTCTCTCGGTAATGTCCAGAGCCAGTCCTTGCAGGAACAGGAACTGGCCTTCCGGGTCATAAACCACCTGGGCTTCATCTCGAAACCAGACGACCCGCCCGGATTTGGCCAATAGGCGGTATTCGGTGGAGAAAGGCTTACCCGTCTCCAAACTAAAGGTGATCTCCTCCAGCAGACGCTCCCGGTCTTCCGGGTGAATCTGCCTTTCCCAGTTTTCCGTATCCGCCCGCCAGGCCTCGGGAGAAAAACCGAGCAGGCTCTCGACCTGGGGGCTGACATAGAGAAAATCAACCCCGGCCGCCAGGGAGATAGTATAAGTGATGGCCGGGATTTGCTCCACCAGGGTGCGATATTTGGTTTCGCTATAGACCAGGGATTTTTCCATTTCACGGCGGACCCGGAGCTCCGCTTCCAGCGCCTCGTTGGCTTGCTGCAATTGGGCGGTGCGCGCCGCCACGCGGATTTCCAGGTCATCCTTGGCCCGCTGGAGCGCCTCCTCCGCCTGGACCCGGGCGATAGCGCTGCCCACCTGGGCCGCCAGGGTCTCCAGGGCCGCCCGGGCCGTGGCCGGCACCTCTTCATACTGGTGGGAAGCAACGTTGATCGAGGCAATGACCCGGTCCTGGTGGATTACCGGGATGATTGCCACTGAGCGCAATCCTTCCTTCAGACCCGCCTCATCCATTAATCCCGGCATTTCTTCCACGCGGGCATACAGGGGTCTTCCCGCCAGGATCAGGTAAGTGTTGAGATCATCGGCCTGGTAATATGCCACCTGCCGCACGAACTCGGGGGATAAACCCTGGTGATAGGTCAGGTCCAGGTCTCCGGAAGCGGGGTTGACCACATACACCCCCCCGCTGTCCAGGCCCGTAATGCTGATGGCGGTTTCCACGCATAACCGCAAGGTTTCGAGCAGTTCCACCTTGCCGCTGAGGGTCAGTGCCAGATCACGTTGCAGGCGGATGATCGCCTCGGTACGACGGCGTTCCTCGATTTCCCGGCGAAGTTGGGTGTTGACCGACTGCAAGCCCGCGGTCCGCTCGACCACCAACTGCTCCAATTCTTCAAAGGCCCGGCGCCGGATCTCTTCGGCCTGCTTGCGTTCGGAAATATCCCGGATGACCGCCAGTAAACGGTCCCGGCCTCCCAGGGGAGTAAGGGTTAAATTAATCTCTACCCAGAACCGCCGGCCATCTCGATCTTCCGCCCGCCATTCAAAGAGCTGGGGTCCTTCCTCCAGGGCTTTTCTCTTTAATTCCTGGGCCTCCTGAACCGTGAACGGGGAATCGGCGCTGCAGAGTTTCGCCAGGCTGAGCTCCATGAATTCCGTAATACCGTACCCTGCCATCTCCGGGAGTCTCTGGTTGACCTCCAGGAAATCGCCCGTCGCCGGGTCGATAACGACGATGCCCTCGTTGATGGCGCTGAAAATCGTGCGGTATTTCTCCTCCGAGTCCTTAAGGGCCTCCTCGGCCAACCGCCTTTCCGTAACGTCCAGCAAGGTGCCCATGACCGCCGGCCGCCCCTGATATTCCACCTGACGGGACAAGGTTTCAGCATAGATTGCCGACCCATCTTTGCACCGGCCTTTAAAATTACTGGCGGATGGTATGCCTTCTCCCGCCTGGCGGCGTCTAATAACCTCAACGATGCGGTCGCGATCCGCCGGATCTAAGAGCTCCGCCGGGCCCAAACGATCAATCAGTTCTTCGGGGGTGTAGCCGAAGGCCTGGGCCAGCATCGGGTTGACGTAGCGGAATTGGCCATCCTGAATCAAATAGACTCCGGCCAGAGAGCCCTCGGTGACAATCCGGTAGCTGGCCTCGCTCTCCCGCAAGGCCTCCTCCACCTGCCGGCGCTCGGTAATGTCTTCCTGGACTCCGATCCAAAAGTGCTTTCCGGCTACTTCCATGGCACTGATCCGGGCATAGGTATAAAAGGGGGAGCCGTCTTTCCGGCGGTTCCTCATCTCTCCGGACAAGATGCGTCTGGTCTTCAACTGCTCAACCATTTCCTGAGCAAACCTGACGCCCTCCTCGGCAGAAAAATCATTGAGCCTGGAGGCAGGTTGTCCAATCAACTCCCCAGGCTGATAGCCGAACATGGCGGCAAATGCCGGGTTAGTGAACACGATCCGTCCATCCTCGTCAACCATGACGACGCCTTCGGCCATGCTCTCCAGAACCTGGCTCTGGGTTTGCAGAGTCTCGGCCGCCCGTTTTTGTGCGGTTATGTCCACGATGGAGGCCAAGACTGCGTTTCCAGCATGCTCCGCCCCCGGCAGGACGCGTAAACGCAACAGGATATGATTCTTCTGGCCGGTCAACGTTGTCGTAACGGCCTCAGTCTCGAACCAGGTTTGCCCTTCGGCCAGGGCGATGATCACTTCTTTAAAGGCAGGGTAGGACTCCAGGGAAAAAGTCGAAGCGATACTATCGAGAATTTGCTCCTTACTGTCAGCTTCGTATATTTCCAGGGTGGCCCGGTTGATATCCACCACCTTAATCAAATTGGCGCACTGCCGCACTGCTTCCGGATGAGCTTCGAAATAGGCCCGGATATCCCGGACCCCGGAATCCTGCAACTGCTTCAGGTAGGCCCTGAGGTCGGTCAAATCCTCTTGCCAGAGGGAGATGGGCGAATCTTCGAATAAGGCCTGATAATGCGTTTTGCTTTTCTGTAATGCTTCTTCGGCTTTGTGTCGCTCCGTAATGTCCAGCAAGGTGCCGACAATGGCTGGCCGCCCCTGGTATTCCACCAATCGCCCGAAAGACTCGCAGTGAATCACGGCGCCATCCCGGTGCAGACCCCGGAAGGCATAATGCGCCGCCTCCAGTGCATCGAAGAGCCGCTGGTGGATTTTCTCCTGAACCAGGGGGAGGTCTTCAGGGTGCACCAAGTCTCGGGGCGCTACCGCCCCGGACATGATTTCTTCGGGCTGGTAGCCAAAAGTCTGGGCCATGGTGGGATTCACATAAGCGAAACCCCCGTCCTGGATGACGTAGACCCCGGCCAATGACCCTTCCGCGACCACGCGGTAACAGGCCTCGCTTTCTTTCAAGGCCTCTTCCGCCCGCCTTCGCCGGTCGATATCCCGGAGCACTGCCAGGACGTGGTCCCTCTCTCCGAACCGAATGGGTTTCAGATCCACTTCCACCCAGAAAACCCGTCCGGCCCGGGACCGGGCCTGCCATTCAAAGACCTGGGGGATCCCGGCCGCCGCCTTGGCCAGAAAGCTCAGAGCCGACTCCGGTTGCACCTCGGACTCGCCGCCGCCTAAGGCCGTCACCTTCAGCTGCCGGGCTTCCTCCGGGGTGTACCCGAACATCTCGCACATCCCCCGGTTGACCTCCAGGATCTCACCGGTCACCGCATCGTGGATGAGAATAGCATCGCTCACCGCATCGAAAATCGCCCGGCAATCATCCCGGGAAAAATGCATGGCGGGTCCTGCCCGCGCCGTGTCCTGCACTGCCACTATCTTGCGCCCCTTGCAGTTTATTCATTGTAAACTATAGCTTATTGATATGATTATATCTCTAATTTGCCGTTTTTTCAACAAAATCAGGGCGATTCCCAGCCGCGGCCAGGGCGCTTCCTGGGTCACCGGGTTTATAGCCTTTGCCATAAATTCTTTCCCCGTGGAGGTTCTCAAATCTCCCTAAATCCATCTTCAAAGGGAGACTTTATGAGCAATCCCTTATAGTTCCCCCCTTTATCAAAGGGGGGGGAGGGGGGATTTGTGGATTTCAAGGATCGCGGAAAAACTTTTGCAATCACTATAACAAGCCTCAGGCTTGAATCACCCGGATCTCCGGGTCCAACCCCCGCTTCTCTTCCGGGATCACCGCTCAAACTCGACTTAGATGGTTTTTGGAGCTCAGCATCATGTTATAGTTATTGGAGAACTTTGCGCCGAGTCATCTTGTCATCCTGAGCGGCGCCAAGGATCGCCTATGCGCTCGTGGTTAGGGGATTCTTCGGTCGCTCCACCCTCTCAGAATGACCGGTGAGGGGACTTCGGCAGAGGTTCGTAGGTTACAATAATCTTCTTCAAAAATACGTTACCTAGGCTGGATATGCAAAAATTCTTCTATCCGCACAGTGTGGCCGTGGTGGGAGTCTCGGAAGACCCTGCCAACCTGGCTCAGGGAATTGTTGCCAATCTGTTGGACGCCAAGTACCAGGGCAAAATCTTCCTGGTGGGGCGCCGGCCCGGCACCACCCATGGCTTACCCATCTTTTCCCGTTTATCCGACCTGCCCGAGCCAGTGGACCTGGCGGCCATCCTGGCGCCGGCCCGGGTCGTGCCCGCCCTGGTACGGGAATGCGGCGAACTGGGGATTACCCGGGTCGTGGTGGAATCCGCCGGTTTCTCGGAATTGGACAGCGCCGGCCGGGCCCTGGAAGAGGAGGTGCGGACCGCGCTCAAGGACTACGGCATGCGCCTGGTGGGGCCCAATGGCCTGGGCCTCGTCAACCTGGAGATCGGCCTGTCCCTGCCCTTTGCCCAGATGCAGCCCCTCCCCCGGCCGGGCCGCATCTCCATCATCGCCCAGAGCGGCGGGGTGGCCACCCATCTCCTGGCCTGGATGACCAAAGAGGGTCTGGGCCTCAACAAGTTTTTAAGTTTGGGCAATAAGCTTGATGTGGCCGAAAACGAGGTCATCGAGTACCTCCTGGAGGACCCGGGCACCGAGGCCATCTACGTTTACCTGGAAGGCATAGAAGACGGCCGGGGGCTCCTGGCCGCCGCCGATCGTGCCGCCAAGCCCATCTATCTGCAATTGGCCAATGTGGGGCCCGAGACGGCCACCATCGCCCATTCGCACACTGCCTCTCTGACCACCGATGAGCGGGTGCTGGAGGCCGCCTGCCGGCAAAGCCGGATCATCCGGGTCAAGACCCAGTCCGAGTTCCTGGACGCCGCCCGGCTGGTAGGCCAGCCCCCGGTGCGCGGCAACCGCGTGGTGGTCTTCTCCCGCAGCGGCGGTGAGGCCGTGGTCACCGCCTATGCCTGCCAAAGGTATGGCTTCACCCTGCCGCCCCTGTCCGAGGCCCTGATGCAATCCATCCAGTCGCGCTCCCGGGCCGGCGTGATCCGCCCCACCAACCCCATTGACCTGGGGGATGTCTTTGATTTCACCCTCTACACCGACATCATGGCCGCGGTGTGCCAGGACCCCGAGGTGGACGCGGTGCTGTTCCATTACGGGCCCGTCGCCGAATTCGAACAGGAGGCCGCCCGGAAGATGGCCCGGCGCATGCTGGAGTTGGCCCGGGAAGCCCAAAAACCCCTGGCCCTCACCGTGCTGTGCACCTTGAACGAAGCGGACTACCTCCGGGACACCCTGGGGGTTCCGGTCTTTAATTTTCCCGAGGAGGCGGTGCAGGCCCTGGCGGTAAGTCGCGACCTGACTGCCCGGAGAGAGAGCCTGCGTCTGGCCGAGCCGCCCCCCTGGGAGGTGGCCGGCCCCATTGCCGAGATGTTGACGGGCCCCAACCCGGAGGGGTTTGTCCCTCTGGCCCGGGCCCTCAGCGTGATCGACGCCCTGGGCCTGGATCTGGCCCCCTGGGCCGCAACCGCCAGCCCGGAAGAGGCGGCGGCCGCGGCCGGCCGGTTGGGGTTCCCGGTGGTGCTCAAGCTCTCGGCCCCCAGCCTGATTCACAAGACCGAGGCCGGCGGGGTGGAAATGGACTTGCAGGACGCGGCGGCGGTGCAGCAGGCCTTCGGCCGGCTGGCCCAGGTGGCTCGGAGCCACCTGCCTCCCCGGGAGGCCTGGCAGGTGGTGGTCATGTCCCAGGTGGCCGGGGGCATCGAACTGCTGCTGGGGGCCCGCCGGGATGATTCCTTCGGCCCCGTGGTGGCCTTCGGCGCCGGAGGCGTCGACACCGAAATCCTGGATGACATTGCCCTCAGGGTAGCCCCCCTGAACCCGGCCCAGGCCCGGGACCTCATAGGCGAAACCCGCATCGGCCGGATTCTGGCCGGTACCCGGGGCCGCCCGCCCGCGGACCTGGACAGCCTGAGCCGGGCCCTGGGCTTACTCTCCCAATTGATGCTGCAGTTCCCCCGGATACTGGAGGTGGACCTCAACCCGGTGCGGGCCTTCCCGGGTAAACCGGGGCTTATGGCCCTGGACGCCCGGATCCGGATGCAAAGCAAACCTTGAACCTAAAGCGGCCGGGCGGGCCTCCGGGCCCGCCTCGTTAAAAACCCTGTCTGTCCGGCGGCCTCCCGGGATCTTAGGCTTGCGCAAATGCCGAAAAATAAGGATACTTATAACCAGCTCCACAAACCCTTCCCCCAGGTACAACACTGCCTTAATCAACGGAACTGCCTATGTTCTTAAGTTTTCTCACCGGCCTGCTGGCCGGCGCCTTTGGTGGCTTGGTGGGCCTGGGCGGGGGCGTGGTGATGATCGCCTTTATGGTGCGCGGCTTCAAGTTCACGCAGCACCAAGCCCACGGCACCAGCCTCATGGCCCTGGTATTCACGGGATTGGCCGGTGCCTTAACCTATTACCGGCACGGCGCCGTGGATATCCCCGCGGCGGCCTGCCTGGCGGCTACCGCCATGTTCATGGCCCGCTTCGGGGCGATGCATGCTCACTCCCTGCCCGAATGGAAGCTCAAGCGGGCCTTCGGCATCTTTTTGATCTGCGTCTCGGTCCTGTTGCTGACCAAACCTTATCTGGCCCACCTGGCGGCTTTCTCCCATCCCGCGGCCCGCTGGGTACAGATCATAACCCTGTTGGCCACCGGCGCGGTGGCGGGGTTTATCGGCGGCATGATGGGGGTCGGGGGCGGCTCCATTATGGTGCCGGCCATGGTTTTGGTGGTAGGCTTAAGCCAATATATGGCCCAGGGAACCTCCCTGCTGGCCATGGTCCCCACCGGCCTGGTAGGGTCTTTTACTCACTGGCGCCTGGGCAATGTCGTCACCTGGATCTTGCCCGGCTTGATCCTGGGCATCATTGCGGGGTCCTTCCTGGGGGGCAGTCTGGCCAACTATCTCAGCGAAGCCGCCCTGCGGCTGGTGTTTGCCTCGGTGCTCATCTGGATGGGTCTCCGGGATATCCGCGCCGCCCTGAGAATGAAAGTCGCCTTGAGCCAAAGCCCGGCTCAGGCCTGACCTGATGGCTTGTTAGTGATTCCAGCACCTTACGAGAGAGGATTTCCTCTATGACGATGCAACTCTTGCTCATGGCGCTTTTCGGCATCATCGTCGGGCTCGGCGCCTCCTTTACCGGCCTGGGCGGCGGCTTCCTCATGGTGCCGCTCCTCCTGTTCATGGGCTATACGGCCCAGAAGGCGGTGGGCACCTCTTTCCTGGCCATCCTGGTCATTTCCATTTCGGCCCTGGTAGCTCACGGCAAACTGGCCCATGTGGATTATAAGGTCGGCCTCTTTTTGGGCATCGGCGGCATTATCGGGGCCCAGATCGGCTCCCGCCTGATCGATTACGTTTCTACCGGCAGCTTTAAAAAAATCTTCGCGGGCATTTTGGTGGCCCTGGCCGCCTACCTCTTTTTCCAAAAATGATTACCCGTGGTGGGGCGGGCCTCCGTGCCCCCCACCGCCAGGAGAACCGTGTCCATGAAAGCCCAGCAGAAAGAGATCACCCCCCCCGAACTGGCGGAACTCATCCGCCGGCATCCCCGGGTAGTGGCCTTAACCGGCGCCGGCATTTCCGTAGAGTCCGGCATCCCCGACTTCCGTAGCGCCGGCGGCCTCTGGTCCCGCTTCGACCCCATGGAATACGCCTATATCCGGGCCTTCCGCCAGAACCCGGCCAAGGTCTGGGCCATGCTTAAAGAAATGGACGCGGTCATCTCCCGGGCCCGGCCCAATCCGGCCCACTTTGCCCTGGCGGAGCTGGAAGCCAAAGGCTTTCTGGTGGGCATCATCACCCAGAACATCGACAACCTGCACCAGGCCGCGGGGTCCAAACGGGTGGTGGAGTACCACGGCAACGCCCTGCGTTTCGTCTGCGATACCTGCCGCGGCCACCAACCCCGGGAGAACCTGGATTTTTCCCAGGCTCCGCTCCATTGCCTCTGCGGCGGCCTCATCAGGCCGGACATCGTCTTTTTCGGGGAGGCCATCCCCCCCGCGGCCCAGACCGAGGCCGAAGAACTGGCCCAGCACTGCGACCTGCTCCTGGTCATCGGCACCTCCGGCGAAGTGTCCCCGGCCAACTACATCCCCGCCATCGCCAAGGAATGGCACGCCCTCATCATCGAAAACAACCTGGAACCCACCCGCCTCACCTATTCCCTCACCGACCACTTCCTCCAAGGGTCCGCCGGGAAACTGCTGCCCCAGGCGCTGAAGGAACTTTAATACCAGATTGAGACCTCGGCGAAAAACCCTGTTGTCGTCCTGAGCGGCGCGAAATGATCTCGTCTGTTCCCCTCGTTCCTAAGTTGAACTTGAGAACGCTATGATGCCCCAAGCTGCGCCTGGGCAAATGAGAGCATTTGCCCAAAGATCTCCCGTTTATTCCCTGCCCTCCGGGTTAAACCTCATCCGACCTGCTCCTTTTTTTGAGCTTTGCCGTGCTGGCCCCTGCCAAAACCCCATTGCATAAGGCAAATCATAGCTGCGATTTTTGCCTGACCGGCGATAAATTGAGGAACCGGCAAGAATGCGGCGGTCCCGCCCGAACGGGGAACCACGGATAAGTGGCTTACTTGAATGCTAACCCTATATCGCATCACTATGCTAATCCCTACCTTGCACAGAAGAGTGATGTGACTAACAACAACTTGTAGAGTTTTGTAGATAGTGTCCAGATGATTCGAGGCGGGTGGTCCTGTTTTCGGAGCGCTGAGCGCACCATAATTAGGGTTTTCGAGTCAATAAATAGTGAATTCCCCAATTCTTTCCATCAACTTTACCGGTTATGATTCTTCTCAAATCTGAAGTTTTTTATACCCAGGAAGGGGTTTCGCCCCTCAAGAATTAACTAGGGGTTGTATGAAAACTGCTAAGATCGTTTTATGGGATGAACATGACCATGAAGGTGAGTTTGTCATCATCGCTTTCCATTCCCAAGCAAGGGAAACAGACGTATGCCAATTTCAGCCGAAAGACCTCAGCACGAAACCCATTCCCGTGGTGCCGGTGGAGGCGCTCCTTCCGCAGGTTCTCACCATTCTTGGCCCAAAATTGCATAACCCGTAGCCCGTAGCGTTTGCCCAAAGCCCTCCCTTTTATTCCCCTCTGCCTCCGGAAAATCGGACCGCTGAGGGGGGGACCAAACAAAATCTTTCAGGCACCTGTAAAAACGTCACCAGACCACTTCCCTCCAGGTTAAACCTCATCCGACCCGCTCCCTTTTTTGAGCCCTGCCGTTCTGCCCCCAGCCAAAACCACATTGCCTGGTTCAAGGCAGAGCTGCAATTTTTGCCTGACCGATGATAAGCTGATAAACTATTAAAATAAAGTGCGGTCAGTGATGCATAAGCCTATTTAAAGTCTATGAATAAATCACTTTTTAAACAAAAGTTGTGCTATCATGCCGCCGAGAGGATTGAGATCCGAACTTAATATTTTTGGCGAATTTCCCTGAAGAGAGATCTCAAAAACCCTTTTGGGACTACAGGGCCAGGCCGGCCGCATAATCTCGGCTGAACGGCAGGTGCAGGCGGCTGGATTATCCCCCCTCGTCCCTCATGCTCGGGAATGGCGGCACCCCGGCGAAGTTGATTTTCCCCAATAAATTTTTGTTAGCATACTTCTCCTAAGTTGTTGCTCTTAGTAAAAAATTCCTATCTTCGCGGCCGTGCTTTGTTTTGCAAGTGGCCCCGGGGACGCCAACCGACACGTATCGCCGGTGAATAAGGGAAAAGCCATACCGGGATTCATTGAGGGCTTTCCCTGTACGAGCCGCCGCAGTAAAGAAGCCGCACCCGTGGCTTCCCAAGCATCTCAAGCCTCGGAAGAGATCCGGTATGAGTCATCTTAAATGGGTTGCCGCCCTAAAAACCTTCTTCGTTTCTCTATTCGCCCGATCGGATCGTACGCGGTATGGCTGGTCCAGCCAGGTTCGCTGGCCTCTGCTCAGCGTCGTGGTGGGAATCTTTGCGGGGCTGGGAGCCATCTTCTTCGAAGAGCTCCTGAAACATACCTTGCATCTCGCCCTGAATCTGCCCACCGGCTATCTGGAACCGGTAAAAGGCCTGGAACCGAAGATGATCTCCAGTATGGCCCAAACCCGCACCTGGCTCTATCTTCTCATCCCCACTCTGGGTGGATTGGGCGCCGGTCTTCTGGTCTTTCTGCTGGCCCCGGAGGCGGAAGGGCATGGCACCGACGCCATGATTGAGGCCTTCCATCACGCTGGCGGCTTCATGCGCAAGCGGGTGGCCCCCATTAAGGTCCTGGCTTCGGCCCTTACCATCGGCAGCGGCGGCTCCGCCGGCAAAGAGGGACCCATCGCCCAGATCGGGGCGGCTCTGGGGTCGATTCTGGCCGGCCTGATGCGCCTCCCGGCCCGGGATCGGCGCATCCTGGTTCTGGCCGGCGCCGCCGGGGGCATCGGCGCCATCTTCCACGCCCCTTTGGGCGCAGCCTTGTTCGCCCCGGAGGTCCTGTACCAGGAAACCGAATTTGAATTTGAGGCCATTATGCCTTGCATCGTGGCCTCCATCGTCGCATCGTCAGTCTTTGACCAGTATTCCGGACGGGCCACCCTCTTTTTCCCCGGGCCGGTTAACTTTGAACCCAAGGAACTCCTGGCCTATGTCATCTTTGGCGGCGTCTGCGCCTTGATAGGCTATATCTACATAAAGGCATTCTATGGCGCCCGGGACTGGTTTTTCCACCCCCTGAAGATCCCCAGAATCTTCAAGCCCGCCCTGGGGGGGCTGATGCTGGGAGCGATTGCCTTGCTGGGACCATCCATCCTGGACGGCGGCTACGGCTGGATTCAGGTGGCCATGGAAGGAAAAATCATCTGGAGCACCATGCTGCTGCTGGTCTTCTTGAAGATTGCCGCCACCACCTGCACCATTAGCTCGGGAGGCAGCGGCGGCGTGTTCGGGCCGTCGGTATTCATCGGCGCCATGCTCGGCGGGGCCTTCGGCTATCTGGGGCACAGCCTGGCTCCCAACTGGGTGATCAATCCCAACTCCTTCGTGCTGGTGGGCATCGGCGGCTTTTTCGCCGGGGTTGCCAAGGTCCCGGTGGCCTCCATCATCATGGCCTGTGAGATGTGCGCCAGTTATACCTTGCTGGTGCCGTTGATGCTGGTCTCTGCCATTTCCTACCTGTTTTTGGGCAAGACCAGTCTCTACGAAAAGCAGCTGGTCACCCGCCTGGCGTCCCCGGCCCACCTGGGAGAGTTTGCCCGGGGACTGCTGGAAAAGAGCCTGGTGCGGGAGGCCATCACGCCCCGGAAGGTCATCACCATCCCGGAAGTCATGCAGTTCGGGGACCTTATCAAGGTCGTCACCGATTCCCCGGACGCCTATTATCCGGTAATCGATTCCCAGGGCAAAATGACCGGCATCCTTTCCATCAATGATATCCGGGAAGTCCTGTTTGAAGAAACCCTGGCCCAGGTGATCATCGCCAAAGACGTAGCCACCCCCACCGTGGTCCGAGTCATGTGGGATGAATCGCTACAGGACGCCCTGGATAAAATGGCCCTGATCAACGTCAACGAATTGCCGGTGGTGCGGGAAGAGGCTCCCGATAAGATTATCGCCATGATCGCCAAGCGGGATATTATCAGCTACTACTATGAACGCAGCCGGAGATACAAGTAATTCCGGGTACATCTGCAATAATCTTCCATCCCTTGCAGCCGTTGCCTATTCCAGCTTTACCTTCCTTATAGGTTGTTAGGAGTTGAGAAAAAGCCCGGAGGCCGGGAAAGAGCCGCGCCTCCCGCCTGCCGATTCTTCTCGGTCAGGCGTCCCGTCTGTACTGGCTTGTGGCCCCATTAAGCGCTAACCTGGCTCCGAATTATCCCTCACCACCGACCACTGGCAATCCATGGCTGAACGCGGTTCCCACTGCACTCACCCCGCCCTCGCCGCGTTCCACCGCGCGGTGCGGGCCCGGGTGTTCCGGAGGCCCTCCGTCTCTTCTCACGCCAAGCCAAAATCCGCCCGTTCCCGCCAGGCAATTTCTCTTACCGCCGTTCCGCATCGCCAGCAATCCATTGCTGATTTACTGCGGATAGTCAATGACTTCCCCCCGATACCTCGCCGCCTTCATGCGGGTACCCTCCGATCCGGATGCGGCGCGAATCCTGCCCTTTCCGCCCCGGCAAAGGGAGACCGAGACAAAAAGAACAGAAAAAATGAGCCAAAAATGGGTGCTTATACGAGAGCAAAGGAGAGAAAGGCGGGCAAAATCGTAGGGGCGGGTTTAAAACCCGCCCCTACCGGTTTCATTCCTGGGTTTTGAACGTCAGGCCGTCCTTATCCCCATCCACGAAGATGGTGTCGCCTTCCTTGAATTCCCCCGCCAGGAGCATGGGGGCCAGCTTGTCTTGCAGGTAGGTCTGGATGGCCCGGCGCAGGGGCCTGGCCCCGTAGACCGGGTCGTAGCCGACTTCGGCCAGGAAGTCCCGGGCCGCGTCGGTGAGTTCCAGAGTGAGGTGCCGCTCTTCCAGCAGGCGCTTCAACCGGACCATCTGGAGGGTGACGATCTCCCGGAGCTGCTCCTTGGTGAGGCGCTGGAAGATGAGGATGTCGTCCACCCGGTTCAGGAACTCCGGCTTGAAGTGGAGCCGCAGCGCCTCCATGACCCGGTCCCGCAGGACCTTTTCGTCGCTGATCTCGGCGATATACTGGCTGCCGATGTTGGAGGTCATGATGACGATGGTGTTCTTAAAGTCCACGGTGCGGCCGTGGCCGTCGGTGAGGCGGCCGTCGTCCAGGATCTGGAGGAGCGAGTTGAAGACCTCCGGGTGGGCCTTTTCGATCTCGTCAAACAGCACCACGGAGTAGGGCCGGCGGCGCACCGCTTCGGTGAGCTGGCCGCCTTCCTCGTAGCCCACGTACCCCGGCGGGGCGCCCACCAGGCGGGACACCGTGTGTTTCTCCATGTATTCGCTCATGTCCAGGCGGATCATGGCGGCTTCCGAATCAAACAGGAATTCGGCCAGGGCCCGGGCCAGTTCGGTTTTGCCCACCCCAGTGGGGCCCAGGAAGATAAAGGAGCCCAGGGGCCGGTTGGGGTCTTGCAAGCCGGAGCGGGCCCGGCGTACGGCATTGGCGACAGCCCGTACCGCCTCTTCCTGGCCCACCACCCGCTGGGCGATGCGCTCTTCCATGTGGAGGAGCTTCTGTTTCTCGCCTTCGAGCATCCTGGTAACCGGGATGCCGGACCACTTGGAGACCACTTCGGCCACGTCCTCGGCGTCCACCTCTTCCTTGAGCATGGCCCCTTCGGCCTGGATGTCAGCCAGTTTCTGGTTTTCCTCCTCCAGTTCCTTTTGCAGATTGAGCAGGGTGCCGTAGCTCAATTCCGCGGCCCGGGCCAGGTCGCCGATACGCTCGGCGTGGGCCGCGTCGATCTTGGCCTTTTCAATATTTTCCTTGGTGGCCTGGATCTTGGTGATAGCCTCTTTTTCCTGATGCCAGCGGGCCGTCAGCGCCGCGCTTTTCTCCTTCAAATCGGCCAGGGATTTTTCGATCTTTTCCAGGCGCTCTTTGGAGGCTGAATCCTGCTCCTTGCGTAAGGCCTCGCGTTCAATCTCCTCCTGGGTGATGCGGCGCTCCACTTCGTCGATTTCCGCCGGGCGGGAATCGATCTCCATGCGCAGTTTGGAGGCGGCCTCGTCGATGAGGTCCACCGCTTTGTCCGGGAGTTGCCGGTCGGGGAGGTAGCGGTGGCTGAGGGTGGCCGCGGCCACGATGGCGCTGTCCTTGATGCGCACCCCGTGGTGGATTTCGTATTTCTCCTTCAGGCCCCGGAGGATAGCGATGGTGTCCTCAACCGAGGGCTCGGCCACCATGATGGGCTGGAAGCGGCGCTCCAGGGCGGCGTCTTTTTCGATGTACTTGCGGTACTCATTGATGGTGGTGGCGCCGACACAATGCAATTCGCCCCGGGCCAGGGGCGGTTTGATCATGTTGGAAGCGTCCATGGCGCCCTCTGCGGCCCCTGCGCCCACCAAGGTATGGAGCTCATCGATGAACATGATGATCTGGCCGTCGGACTCGGTCACTTCCTTGAGCACCGCCTTGAGACGGTCTTCGAATTCGCCCCGGAACTTGGCCCCGGCGATCAGCGACCCCAGGTCGAGAGTCACCAGGCGCTTGTCTTTGAGGCCCTCGGGCACGTCGCCGTTGACGATGCGCTGGGCCAGGCCTTCGACGATGGCGGTCTTGCCCACCCCGGCTTCGCCGATGAGCACCGGGTTGTTCTTGGTGCGCCGGGAGAGCACCTGGACGATCCGCCGGATTTCGCTGTCCCGGCCGATCACCGGGTCGAGCTTGCCGCTCCGGGCCATTTCGGTCAAATCCCGGCCGTATTTTTCCAAGGCTTGAAATTTCTCTTCCGGGGCTTGGTCGGTGACCCGCTGGGCGCCCCGCAAGTCGGCCAGGGCCTTGAGGATGGCCTCGGGGGTGAGCCCCTGGCTCCTGAGCATCCGAGCCACGTCGGCAGTCTTATCCGCCGCCAGAGCCCAGAAGAGGTGCTCGGTGGAAATGTAGTCATCTTTCATCTGGCCGGCCTGTTTGAAAGCGTCGTCCAGGGCCTTATTCAAACCCGGGGAAATATGGACCTGGGCGTCGCCGCTCACCTTGGGCAGGCGGGTCAGCAGATCATCCACTCCCTGGGTGACCTTGCCGGGATCGATCTCCAGCTTTTTCAGAAGGGGACGGATCAGGCCGTCCTCTTGGGCCAGGAGGGTGCGCAACAAGTGGGCCGATTCAATCTGGGGGTTCCCCAACTGCCGGGCCAATTCCTGGGCCCCCGAGAGGGCCTCCTGGGCTTTGTAAGTTAACTTGTCCATTCTCACTGCCATTATGTTTAGACCTCCATTTTTTATGCTAACCTTGAGAAATCACATCATAAAAAGGTAAGCATCAAAGGGAGATTGTCAAGCTATTGTGACTATGTGATTATAAGTGATGCGCTGCACATCTCTAAATGTGGCCCATGTTGCCAATCTCTGGTAATATGGGCACCAATCTTATCATTGCGCAACCTATCGTCAGGAATCCCCCTATGCCCAGCGACGAAATCACCGCCATCCTTCAGGCCCTGGAACGCTTCAGCGGCGAGTATGATCAGGAGGCCATTGACGCGGCCATCGCTCACCGGGAGGAAATCACCCCCCACCTCATCGACAGCTTGGAGAAAGTGGCCGCGGATCCGTCTGTCTACCTTGAGGATGAGGGCTATTACCTGTTCATCTACGCTTTCATGCTTCTGGGTCATTTTCAGGAAACCCGGGCGCATCAGGCCATCGTGAAGGTATTCAGTCTCTCCGGCGACATCCTCAGCGAACTTTTCGGGGACCTTACCACCGAATACCTGGCCATAGTCTTGCTCAGGACTTGCGGCGGTGATTTTAACCTGATCAAATCCTTGATTCTCAATCGGCAGGCCCATGCCTGGGCCCGGGGCGAGGCGGCGCGAGCCCTGGTCTATGCGGTGGTGGCAGGGCAACTCCCCCGGGATGAGGTGTTGACCCTCTTCAGCACCCTGTTCACCGGCGACGAGGCCGAACCACGATCCCCCTTCTGGGGTTTGATTGCGGATAATATCTTGGACCTGTATCCCCAGGAGCTCATGCCCGTAATCGAAGATGCGACGGCGCGGGGTTTGCTGGATGGCGGCTATCTGGTGGAAGAGGACTTCGATCGTGCCCTCGAGAGTTCCGTCGACAAAAGCCTGGAATGTGTCCGCCAGGAGATGGAGCAGAGCCCCTGGAACGACTTGCACGGCTTAATGTCGGGATGGTCTTGCTTCCATGAAGGACAAAGGGCCCCCTCTAGCATCCCGGTAGATACCCCTACGACCAAAAACAAAAAAGCCCAGAAGAAGAAAAAGAAGAAGATGGCCAAGGCCTCCCGGCGCAAAAACCGCTAATAGTCTTCCGCCACCTTCCTTGAGAGGGCGCTATGAAAACCATCGCCATCATCCCGGCCCGCTTCGGCTCCAGCCGCTTTCCGGGGAAACCCCTGGCGCTGATCCTGGGGAAGCCCCTGATTCAGTGGACCTATGAGCAGGCGCAACAGGTGAAGGATTTGGATGGAGTCTGGGTAGCCACCGATGATGGGCGTATTCAAGAGTGCGTCGAGGCCTTTGGGGGCCGGGTCGTCATGACCCGGGAGGACCACCCCTCGGGGAGCGACCGCCTGGCCGAAGCCGCGGGGCGCCTTAACCTCGCCCCCGAGGACATCGTCATCAACATCCAGGGGGACCAGCCGGTCTTTCCCCCGGAACTCATCTCCCAATTGTCCGGGGTCCTCACCCGGGACCCCGGAGTGGTCATGGTTACCCCGGTTAAGCGCCTAAACGACCCGGCGGCCGCAGCCAACCCCAACACGGTCAAGGTGGTCTTTGACCGGGCCGGCCGC
Organism: uncultured delta proteobacterium; assembly: GCA_963848565.1. GTDB lineage: Bacteria > Desulfobacterota > Desulfobaccia > Desulfobaccales > 0-14-0-80-60-11 > 0-14-0-80-60-11. The sequence continues at coordinate 3,168 of CAWKEQ010000021.1, read as the reverse complement.
GCCCTCTATTTCTCCCGCAGCCCCCTGCCTTTCTGGCGGGACGGCGACACCCCCTTTTTTTACCGCCACATCGGCATCTACGCCTACCGGGTGCAGTTTCTCAAGGAATTCGTGCACCTGCCCCCGGGGCGCTGGGAAGAGGCCGAGAAGCTGGAGCAGCTCCGGGCCTTGGAGCACGGCTTTCCGATTCATATCGTGGAGACGACCGGCGACACCCGGGAGGTGGACACCCCGGAGGACGCCCGGCAGGTGGAAGAGTTTCTGCGGGGCTCTTGCGGGTAGGGCGCGCATCGCCCCCCATTATGCCAATAGTATGGCGGGCGGGGACGCTCGCCCCACGGACTTTTAACTCTCGTTCCCAAGCTCCAGCTTGGGAACGGATATTTTGAGCCCAAGCTGTGCTTGGGCACCTATGGCGCCGCGGCCGAGGCCGCGCCCTTCCCCTGATAATACTCCGGGAACTTTTTTGCCAAAAACGGCGTCAGTTGCGTGGCGATGATGTCCGCTACCTGCGCGGCGCCGGCGTTGGTGTAGTGCATCAGATCGAAATAGTAGGTGGAGTTTTTGGGCATCCGCCGGGCCAGGTCAATCACCAGGACGCCTTGTTCCCGGCCCACTTCCCGGATTATATCGTTGTAAAGCTCCAGGACCTGCCAGGCCGTGGCGCCATCCATGTCCTTGGCCACAAACCGGTGGTCCAGGTCCACCCCGCTGGCCGCATCCACGCCGCCGCCGTAAAGCACCGGCTGGGTCACCAACACCGGTAGTATATGGTGCGTGCGGCAAATAGTGATGAGTTTTTCCAGCCTGTTTTTATACGGCGGCAAGTAATGGTCTTGATGATCTTTAATCATCTTGGCCCTGGCCGCGTCCGATACTTCGAAATGCGGCAGCTTGTTAAAGTCGGTCTCCTGGGGGTCGTTCTGGTTGTTAATCATGGTTGACTTGGGGAAATAATAGCGGTAGAGGTTCAAGGCGGCGGTAGCCAGTTCGCTGTATACTGCCGCGGAAGCCAGGAAGCGCTCCAGGGAGCGGAAGTTAAGGCCGTGAATCCTCTGGTCAAAATCACGTTCGCCCCGGAGCCCCAGGTCATTAATCCCCACCAGGAAGATCACCACCTTGGGTTTGAGCTTCACCAGGTAATCCCGCATCAGGATGTAGTGGCCGAAGGTGGAATTGCCGCTGAGACCGGCATTATTAAGCCACAGGTGGTTGAAGTGGCGCTGCAAGTTGACGCCCAAGTCGTGCGGCCAGGTTTTGTTTTCCGCCAGATCAAAACATTCGGTGGTGCTGCCACCCACCGTAACGATGGTCAGGTCCCGGGAAAAATCGGCGGGCGGCTCCGGGCCCCGGAACCCCAGGGAATTGCGCTGTTGGACCACGACCTTATCCAGTTTCCCCAAGCCGTGTTCATGATGGATGATTTCCCTCTTGTTGATGGGCAAGATGATTTTATTACCCTTGATTCTAAAGCCCAAAGGATTATAAACTCTCAAGATCAGTTCACAGAGACCTAAAACTAAAACCAGGCTTATCAGTAAAACCAAAAGGTTTTTGCCAACATTACCTAATCTGTCCCACTTTGTTGTTTGTGATACTTCATTTTGTACCATTACCTGCCACTCCTGATCTCTTTTATGTATCACGAGGTACTGAATTGTCAAGGGGAATTCAGCCCCGGCGCCAACACGGTTTCTGCTATTGCGGAAATCATAAGATAACAACAACGATACTTAATTACTGCGGCCCGGGCCTAATCCCTTGCCAGAGGGGCCGGATTTGACTATAGTTGCCTAAAACGGCCCTTCAGGGCTCGTTGATCAACACTACAGGCTCTTATGATCTCTTCCGCACAACGGCAAATTTCTCCCGTGGTCATCTCCACGGCCCTGGGTCATGACGGCCGGGGCATCTTCCCCTATACCCTGCTCCCCGGCTACCGCCGGCTCCTGGCCGCGGTCAGGGATACCGGGGCCACGGTGTTCACTAAATCCGCCACCCGCTTTAACCGCCGGGGCAACTTCATCCCCGCCAACCCCCTCACCTGGAAATATATCCGGAGGCTCCCGGGCAAGGGCATGCTCAACGCCTATGGCCTCACCAACGCCGGGGTTGAAGCTTGCGCCCCGGATATCCGGCTGGCCTGCGAGGCGGGGTTCAAAATCATCCCCAATGTCTATCCCGAGTTTATTAAGGGCACGGATACCGCCATCCGGGAAACGCTGGCGGCGGTCGAGATCTACGGGCAGCGCCTGGGCCCCCTCTTCCGGGCCCTGGAACTCAATTATTCCTGCCCCAACTCCGAGGAGGCCATTGCCAAAAATGTGGTCCAGGCGCTGCAGTGCACCCGGAAAGTGCGCAGCCTCTATCCTCAGTTGTTTTTAATCGCCAAGCTCAGCATCTGCCACCCCTACGAGTTCGCCCAGGAATTGGAGCGCATCGGGATCAATGCCCTCCACGCGGTCAACACCATCCCCTATAATATCGTCTTTCCGTTTCAGCGCTCCCCCTTAAACGAGGTGAGCGGCGGCGGGGTCTCCGGGGGGCCGGCCTTCCCCCTGGCCCTACGATACAATCAGGAATTGCGCCAAAAAGTTGGCTTGTTCCTGATTATGGGCTGCGGCGTCACGGGGGAGGACGACGTCCGGCGCTACTTTGACCTGGGCGCCGACGCAGTCAGCCTGTGCACCCTGGCCCTCAGGAAACCGCAGGCGGCGGCCAGGATCGTGCTCAAGTATAATGGCTGACGTGGTGGCTCCACCGGAAAGGGGTCGGGTGACTGGCGAAAAATAAAAAGAGTTTCACCGCTAAGAAGATAGGGTGACCACCTTCGAGCCAGGACAATAAAAAAACCGGGGAACCTGTTCCCCGGTTTTTTCGTTTATGGAGTTGGGGGATTTTTTTTAAGGGGAAAGCCCACTCATAGCGTTTGCCATAAATTCTTTCCCCTTGGAGATTCTTAAATCCCCATAGATTTCCCTTTTTCAAATTTTGACTTTGGCAGCAATTTCTTATAGTTCCCCTATTTTCTCAAGGGGGGGGATAGAATGATGTCGCCATGGGAAAATACTTTTGGCAAACGCTCTACCAGGCAGTCCCTGGCCACCGGCCATAAAAAGGAGAGGCGGTGCGCGCACCACCCCTCCCCTCATTACCTTGCGTCGAAAC
>CAWKEQ010000020.1:0-24374 GCA_963848565.1 uncultured delta proteobacterium | reverse complement strand
CCCAACTCCTCGAAGTTCTTCTTGATCTTCGCTGCCAGTTGGGCCGCCTCGGCGTTGAGGTCCTCCAGTTCCACGTGGATGGTGCGCAGGGTCTCCTCAAAGTCGAAGTCGTCGTCCACTGCCTCGGGGGCCACGCCCACATAGCGGCCGGGGGTCAGGCTCCAGTCGTTGGCGGCGATCTCGGCCCGGTCCACCAGCTTCACCAGCCCCGGCACGTCACGGAGTCTGGCTTCCGGGAAGCGCTCCGTCAGCCAGCGGGCCTGGCGGTGGAAATAGCGCACCTGTTTGAGCTGTTCCACGGCCGCCTGCCGGGCTTCGTCCGTGGTTTTCCGGCCCCGGGTAATCTCCCGGTTAGGCCACACGTCACTGTCCCGGGCGTTGCTGTCGGTTTCACAGGTCTCAATCACCCGGCAGGCGAGCTTGTAGAGCAGGTCCATCTGCTTGATCAGGTCCCGGCTGGTCTCGGCCAGGGGGGCCAGCCGCTCCACCGCTTCCTTCAGTTCTCCATTGCTCGTCTTCTGGTGCTTCCAGGTGGCCTGTTCCTCCTCCAGGGCCTCCTCAAAGGCTGCCATATCGGCGATGAACATCCGGGCGGCGGCATCCAACTCCTGGGCCGACTCGGCCGGGGGCGCCTCCTGGCCCAGCGTATCCAGGAAGGGCTGGAGGGCCTCCCGCAGCGTCGCCAGGGCCGTGGTGAACTCCGGCAGGGGCTCGACCACCTTGCCGTCGTCATCAATATCTGAGAAACAGGCGTCGCCGGCATCGAGCATCCGGGCGCAAGAGACCGCCACCAGGTCGAGAAAGCGTTCGGTCTGGCCGCGGTAGAGCCAGACCAGGGCCAGGAGATTCTGCTCCTGCTCCGGGCTGAAGTCGTAAATCTTGCGGTGACCTTACGGTAGATATTCCGGGCGTCGATCATGAGCACCTGATCCCGGTGCTCCTCCGGTTTGGCCCGATTGAAAAACCACAGCTCACAGGGGACGGTGCGGGTATAGAAGAAGTTGGAACGGATGGCGATCATGAGGTCCACGTCGCCGGTTTCGATGAGTTTCCGGCGCACCGTGGCCTCATCCCGGCCGGCGCCGGACGCCTGGGACGACATGACAAACCCGGCGCGGCCCTGTTCGCCAAGGTAGCTATAGAAATAGCTGATCCAGATGTAGTTGCCGTTGGAGACCTTGTCTTTCTTGTTCACCCCCGGCAGGCCAAAGGGCAGGCGCGGGTCGCTCTTGATTTTCTCGGCGTCGATCTCATCCACGTTGAACGGCGGATTGGCCATGACAAAGTCGGCCTTCCCCAGCAGTTCATGGGGGTCTTCATAATAGGTAATGGCCTTCTGGATGTCACCCTCCAGGCCATGCACGGCCAGGTTCATTTTGGCCAGCCGGATGGTGGTGGCGTTCTTCTCCAGGCCCCGGAAGGTGAGCTTTTCGGTGGGGTTTTGGTGACGCTGCTCCACAAACCGGGCGCTCTGTACAAACATGCCCCCGGAACCGCAGGCCGGGTCCAGCACCGTGCCGCCTTCCGGCTCCAGGACGTTGGCGATTAAGGAGACCAGGGAGATCGGCGTAAAGAACTCGCCGTTGTCATGGGCTTTGAGGTCGGCGAACTGGGTCAGAAAGTATTCATAGATACGCCCAAACACGTCCCCGGAGGCGGTTTTCAGTTCATCGGGATTAAGGGTGCGCAGGAGTTGGCCCAGTACGCCGTTGTCCAATTCCTGATATTCACTCTTGGGCAGCACGCCGCGGAGATTCTCGTAGTCGGCCTCGATGGACTCCATGGCCTGAATAATGGTCTTGGCCCGGTCATCGCTGTCGGTGAGAGCAACCAGGCTGTCGAATTGGGCCTGGGGCCGCAGGAAGATGGCGCTTTTCTCCGAGAAATCCTCTTTAGTCAGGGGCCGTTTTTTGCCGCCCCGGCTGGGCAGGTTGGCTTCGATCTTGTCTTTGACGCCCAGGTACCGGCTGTAAGCATGCCGCAGGAAGATCAGCCCCATCACCGGCAGGAAATACTCGTTGCTGGCATAGTTTGAATTGGCTCGCAGGGTGTCGGCGGCAGTCCAGAGGCGTTTTTCAATGGCTTCGATGTGTTCAAGCTGGGGCATGCGTGGCTTTTTCTCCGAAATGCTCTTCCATAGAAATCAATTTTTTCCGTCGCTGGGATGGGCAACAGGACTTCAATGCCGGGGCCACCAAGCCGGTGGAGGCGCCCCCGCCCACTTTAACTAATATATCAAACGCCTTTATTGTCTGGCATGTCAAGCAGTTTCTATGACTCGCCCGGTAGGAGTTCCGTAAGGCTTTAGAGACAATCCATAAACAGGAGATCGCCACTATCAACCGCCCCTATTGACATGACTCAGGCTTATGGTATGGGCTTTTCCCGCCTCAATCAAACCACTCCAACCCTGATCCTCTAAGATCTTCCGATTGGTCTTCCTAAATCTAATTACCCGCCATGATCAGCGGAGGATCGTCCTATCCTGTCCATAGTTGAATTCGCCCATTAGACCGAGAGAGCCGGACTCGTGATTCGGGAATATCCGGGGACAGGACGTACGACTTGACGAGCCAGGGTCTTATGCTACGGGCCTGTTCCCTAATACCAGATATCCTGCCTGATCTTTAATTAACCAATACCGTTGGCTATCTCCGGGAGCCCTACGGGCTGTAGCCGATGGCCCAGGCTGCGAACCATTGGTCTGACCCAGGAGACACTTCCTGGGAAGAGCTGATTTTAATCAAATTGGTGTCCAAGGAATTGCCAACCAAAGCATACCTGTTCTCAGGGCAGCTTTTTTGAGGCCCTGGAGGTCGCCCCATCATGGGCAAAAAAGCCGAAGGATATCGATGATCGCCGGGAACCAGCCTGGCAATTCTCCCTTTTCCCAAAGGGTAAGACGCCCCTATTGCAGGCTCGGGGAACTGTGTTTCCCTATCCTTAAGGAAAGCTCTAATCGGCCATGCCCCGCTGCATAATGGATGTCAAGCCGCGTGTGTTGACAGCCATAAAGACCCGTGGGACTGGTGAAATTTCAGGAACCCAGTGCAGGTCATTGGGCCTTCTTAGCAGCGCAAAATCGCCCCTATAGACGGGAAATCATTTATATAGATAAAAATTACGGCCTGACCGCCTATCTAGCAAGCCATGAAAGCTGAAAGTCGCGTGGGTTGACAGGCTTAAAAGCTGTGTTGCCATGGACTAACTGGGTGTAATGGCTTTGCTTGATGGCACGAAGAAAGTATTGCATCTGCCCTGGTCTCAGGCAAGATGGATATCTCCCCAGCATATAGTGTTTGTTGGACAACCGTAATCCCGGTTCCGCTCGGATCAAGACGCACGGGTTGACAGGATAAAACCCCATAGGAGACTGGACTTCTTGAAAGCGATTCAGCAAAGGGGTCAACCCCTGGTTACCGGCAAACGCTGGCTCCATACAGCCACCGCCGGGATTCTCCCGATGGATTGCCCGGCAAGCTCAGGGAGTGATAGCGGGTAAGGGCTTATGGCGATTTATCTTAGCCCTGGCCAAGGCGATTAATAACCCGCCTTATGTAGGGGCAAGACGCAGGGGTTGACAGATATAGCCCGTGTCTTCATGGACAACGGGAACCGCCGATGTGCGCACCAAAAAATAATCGCCCTCCAAGGCGCAGAGGTGATGTGCCATAAATTGCCGAACAAGGGGGTTCCGGGGTCGGCGACATGACCATTCAGGAGTTTGGTGCTACTTAAATGACTACTTGACGCATGCTGGCCGAGGAACCAAGACCGGCAACTACCGGCCCAACCGCCGAGCCGGGCATAGATTCAGAAGCCAGGCCCAAAGAGAATACGACCTGTGTAGTAATCATTAATTTCGTTACAGAACCTTGGAGGACTAAAACGTCTAATGCATACCCAAAGCGGAAAACCGCAAGTACTTGAAGTGAACCCATCTGGGATCCCGCAGGAGTTGCTGGCGCTGCCAAACTGGGTTGGTTGGAAGCTGCAACTGGAAGAGGGGAAGGAGAAGAAAATTCCCTTAAACGCGAAAACCGGCAGGTTTGCTTCTTCCACTGATTCTTCCACCTGGAGCACCGTTGATCGGGCTTTGCAGCATTATGAACAGCTCAAGGGTCATGGAGTTGATGGGTTGTGCTTCATGTTTTCCGAAGATGACCAGATCGCCGGTATCGACCTGGATGATTGCCGTAACCCTGAAACTGGGGAGCTCAATGCCTTTGCCAAGTCTATTCTGGAGAGGATGAACTCTTACACCGAGAAATCCCCCTCAGGAGAAGGCCTGCACATCTTTGTCAAGGGGAACCTACCGGGCAAAGGCATAAACCTGGGCAATATTGAGATGTACGACAACAAACGTTTCTTCACCGTTACTGGCCAGGCCCTGGCGGAATACCCGAGCGTGATCGAAGAGCGGGATGAAGCACTTAAAGCCCTGTACCACGAAGTCACCGGCAAGGATGGGCAGGCGGACGAGCCTCAGTCTGCTACCGGTAATCCGCTGGTCCCCATGGATGCAGAACTGATGGCCCGAGGCACGGCCAAATACGGACCAAGGTTTCAGGACTTGTGGAGTGGCCGTAAATTTCCTGGTGAAAGCAAGAGCCAAGGAGATCTGGGGTTCTGCACCATGATATCGGTTCTCGCCGGTGGGAATGCCCATGAGATCGACCGGGTGTTCCGACTGTCCGGTCGGATGCGGGATAAGTGGGATGAGGTCCATTACGCGGATGGGCGTACCTACGGCCAGGGAACGATAGAAAAGGCTGCAGCCGCTCCACTGGAGGAGATTGAGAAGCATAAAACCATCTCGATGCCGCAGACTGCCGGGGCCTCACCGTCTCGGGAAACCGATGTAGGCAATGGCAAGCGCCTGGTGGCCAACCATGGGAAAGACCTGCGGTACTGCCACCAAATGAAAACATGGCTGATATGGACCGGCCAGCGGTGGCAGGTGGATACCACCCAGATGATCATGCAATACGCCAAAGACACGGCGGCAGCCATCTGGCAGGAGGTGGATGCCGCAACCGACGAGAGCCGGCGTAGAGAACTGGTAAGGCACGCCAAGGCGAGCGAGAGTCACTCAAAGCTGAAGGCCATGGTTGCCTGCGCCCAGTCCGAGGAAGAGGTCGCCATCACTCTGGACGACCTGGACCAGGATCACATGCTGTTCAACTGTGAAAACGGCACCCTGGACTTGAGGACCGGACAGTTTCGGCCGCACCGGCGTGAGGACTTGATCACCAAGTTGGCGCCGGTGTCCTACAACCCCGTTGCGGACTGGCTCCGCTGGAAGCAGTTTATAAACGAGGTGATGGCGGGGGACCAGGAGAAGATAGCTTTCCTCCAGAAGGCGGTGGGCTACTCCCTCACCGGCGACACCCGGGAACAATGCCTCTTCTACCTATTGGGCCTGGGAGGGAATGGCAAGAGCACTCTCCTGGATATTCTGAAGGCGGTGATGGGCCGGGATTACGCCTACCAAGCGGCCGGAGACACGTTCATCTATAAGGGTATCGGCCAGATCCCCCACGATCTGGCAGGCATGCGTGGCTCTCGTCTGGTCACCCTGCCGGATTCGAGAAAGGGGTACGCCTGAACGAGGCTTTGATTAAGCAGGTAACCGGGGGGGACCAGAGCAGCGCCAGGCCCATGTACAAGGGGCTATTCACTTACCGCCCGTCCTACAAGCTCTGGCTGATGGGGAACCACAAGCCGGAGATCCAGGACCAGACCCACGGCATGTGGCGGCGCATTCACCTGATTGAGTTCAGTGTCCGGTTTGGTAAGGACAACACCTTGAGAGAGCGGCTTCTAAAAGAGCTCCCGGGGATCCTGAACTGGGCGGTGCAGGGCTGTCAGGCCTGGCTGCGTGACGGTCTGGAGCCACCCCAGGAAGTTCGGGAGGCTACAGCCTCTTACCGGGAGGAGATGGATATCCTGGGTGGCTTCCTGAAGGAGCGCTGCATACTTAACCCTACGGCGGTGACACCGGCCGCCGCTATCTATGAAGCCTACACCCTCTGGGCTAAGGCGAACGGCGAGATAAACCCCTTGAAGCTGGGGGCCTTTGGCAGGGCCCTGACTGAACGTGAATTCGGCCGCAAACGCCTGAACAACTGCCGGTCCAGGGTTGGAATCGCCCTGCGGCCGGATGACCATGCAAGCAATTGATGCTTCAGCCCCTGGGGTTTCCACAGGTGGGGTGTGTGTGGTGACCTTAGTGACCGGCGGTGACCCCCTTATGCAGGTCTTTATATTTATGCTGTTCTTTTTATTACAACTGCAAACAAGGGTCATATGGGTCACTAGGGTCACTTCGGCAGGGGGAAGGCGGCCCCCAATTGGGACCCCCCCCACAAAACCCCCCTCTGGATAGTGTGTGCCGGTGCAGGGTGATGGGGATGTGGATGGTAAGCCACCTGGGAAAGGCTTTCCCGGACCCCCGCCGATGCCTAATGGGACTTGACCCTTGGTGACTGGCGCCACCGTCGGGACCAGTCAGACAATTGAGATGTTTGAATTGCTGGTGATACAGCGCCTGCAAGGCGCATAACCCATTAAACGGATCAAGGCATCCCGCCGCTGGCCAGCCTCGACCTTGGGGGAGGCAACCGCAGCTGAGTCATTGACCCAGAATGATCCCAGGTAAGCGGGTACAGCCATGATTAAAAATGGCTGGGGCATCGTGAGGTGTATGCCGGATCTTAAGGTCCAGCCCGTTGGATGGACAGGGAGGCCGGGGCCGACTGCTTTCAGGACATACTGGGCCATACGGTAGACTGGCCCAGGCCAGTTGTTGACCGACATCGCCGGCAGTGCTGGCTACCAGCAGCTTTGCTCTTCGGCTTCACCAACCCCGGTGGGGGTGTTGAAGATGAAGTGTAGATGCTGGTCATGAAATGATTATCCGGCGCCGCCTCATCTGTGCCGCGCCGGATAATCAACCACCTGGAGGGCTTAAGTTGTGGAATTGGAGCATGGCCACGGCGGCAATATTGTATGAGGGCCGACTACGTTATCAAGCCTTCAAAAACATGATCACCGGTCTGGGCCTCTATAACCCCGTTCTGGACATCCACCCGGAAACGGGAACGGGGCTGCCGGACCAACACAGGTTTAGGCAGCAAGATCTCAGTTCAACAGGCCAGGCGCGATTTGATGTTGGTACAAGCCTTATCCAGGCATGACCGACAAAAAAGAACTCGTTCCCAGTGACGATGCGGTTCATAAATCAAGTAAGACAACCTTCATCTGGAAATGACCAGAAATGATAATCCCAGTTGTGCTCCATCTGGCGAGATTAAAAGCTGGTGGCTCATCTGGGCACGAGGAAACCATAGATGGAAGAATATCTCACAGCAAAAGAATTGAGTAAACGTATAAAGATGGCTGATGGAACTATCCGTAACCTCGTGTGCAAGGGAGTGCTTATAAAAGGCAGGCACTATGTGAAACCGACACCAAGAAAGTTACTCTTCATATGGAGTGGAATTGAGGCATGGCTCCATGGCACCAGCGATTGTTGCTCTGCGATGGTAGGAGGTAAGGGTGATTGTTTGATAAATATATAAAGAGCATCAATTTGACATCGGCCACTGTCTCAAGTTACCATGAATGTGGTGACATCCAAACAGGAGGGAGGTGGTTGGAAAGGCGGAGGGCTTGTTGATGGAACATGCAAAGATCATCGATTTTCCCAAGGGAAAAACGGATAACCGCCAACCCAAAACCCCAGACCGGCTGAATGCCGGGAAAACCGGTAGGGTGTATGGCCGGGGAGGCAAGCTCTGGGTAGACTTTTATTATTTGGGCGAACGGGTCCGGGAGCGTTCAGGACTTGATGACACTCGGGCTAACCGGGAATTCCTCCGGAAGAAGTTGGACCTTATCGTATCTCAGATTAATAATGGGGTCTTTGAATTTGGCAAAAGCTTTTCTCACAGTAAAAAGGTGGCGCATTTCACCAGCCTGGAGGGAAGAACCTTCCGGAAGGACCCGAAGGATATCACCTTCGCTGAATATGCGGAGCAATGGTGGACAGAGATGCACCCAGGCATGAGCGCCAGCCAGGCCAGGGATTATACCAGCATCTTGAAGGTTCATCTTGTGCCTTACTTCGGGCAGCTACCCTTCAGCGAGTTCCGTTCGGTGCTCATGAAGAAATTTCTGTCCCATTTGAAAACCAAAAAGACTCCAGGGGGCAATCCCCTATCACCTAAGCGCATCCACAATATTTTGATTCCCTTGCGGGTGATCTTTAAGGATGCCTGCGGGGAGTTTGATTGGGCTGAGCTACCGGACCCTTTCATCGGGCTGAAATTACCTCAGGTGAAGAGATTGCGGATTTATCCATTCACCATGGTGGAATGGGTCAAACTGATGGAGTTCATTCCGGCCTGGTACAGGCCATACTTCGAACTGGCGGTGCTGACGGGCATGAGGCCATCAGAGCAGGTCGCATTAAAATGGTCAGGGGTTGATGATCAGTTTATCCACATCGAATTGAGCCGGGTAAGAAACCTGGAAAAGGCTGAACTAAAAACAGCCGCCAGCAATCGCCGGATTGAAATCCGGCCATCCATGAAGAAAGTGTTGGAAGAGCAACAGACTCTAATGGCCAACCTTCAAGGCCCAGATGTTTTCTTAAATATGGAGGGAAAGCCGATCCTTCAGGACAAACTCAGGGAACTGTGGATGAGAGCAATGAAGAAAAGCCAGCTCCCTTACCGTTGTATGTATGAAACCCGGCACACCTTTGCCTCCTGGGCCCTGGCAGCAGCGGAGTCGCCGGAGTGGGTGGCCAGAACCCTGGGGCACATGAACACCTCCATGATTTACAAAACCTATGGACGTTACATCCCCAATTTAACCAGACAGGATGGTTCGGCGCTGGAAAGTCTGCTGGCTGGCACTGAAAATGAAAAAGGCAACCCGGATAGGCACAATGGCCAAAATCCGGGTCGCCCTAAAGAGATAACTATCTTAATTACCTAATCAATAAAGTGGTGGAGGCGGCGGGAGTCGAACCCGCGTCCGCCAATAGTCCCTGGAAGCTTCTACATGCTTAGCCGGCGTTTTAGTTTCGCCCCTGAAGACTTCCGCTGGCAGAATTCTTAGAGACTATCCCGCTTGAGTTTTCGTCCGCCAACCCGCAGGCGTTTTTGGCGGCTTTGCCAGGATATCGTCATCTTAGGGTCCTCTCCCGGCGTCGAACCCCAGATGCTAGCCTTAAGCGGCTAGAGCGTAGCCGTAGTTGTCGGCACTTATGGTTTTCCTACCCGTTTAACGAGCGGACAGGACCTCGGCATGCAACTTACAGTTCTCTATTTACGTCGAAGCCGTTACGCCCCCTTACGTTAATTATAAGCATTCTTTGGGTTTCCGCAAGTCCCCTCGGCCTTCCCAGGCGGTGAGGCGGCCCCGGTCCCCAGGACCCGTCAGCGGCTCGGCCGGAATTTGTAAGCGGCCCCCATCAAGCGGTAGACCGAGGCGCCGGAGATGGCGGCGATGTCCTCGGTGGGCAAATATCCGGGGACGGTGGCATCAAACAGGATGGAGGCCTCAGGAGGAAATTCCTCGTCTCCCCTCCAAAGGACATGGATGATTGGCACCCGGGGAAAGGCCAGGTATCGGGCCGCGGCATCACCCAGGGACAGGGATTCTCCCCCCAGGGTTGCCGCCACCTCGGCGTAAAGCGCCAGGTCGTGGCCGAAAGTCTCCAGCAACGGCTTTTTGGCCCGGGAGACGAAGGCGGACCAATAGAAACCGCCTTCCGGGACCTGGCGGAAATCGATAGTCTGGCCGGTGAGGGGGTCTCCCGAGGCGTTGAGCAGGTAGTGGAGGATGAGGCCCTGCTCCTGGAGGGAAATCTCGCCGTCGCCGTCGCCCGGGGTCACGCTGACCTCCGGCCAGGTGATGCGCCGCGCCTGCCCGAAATAGGGCACGATGAGGCCCTCTTGGGCCGCCTCGACAAAGTGTTGGGCGCCGGTGCGGTTTTCCAGGCGCTTGGGATTTATCTCCTTCAATTTAGCCACGGCCTGGGCGATGGCCATTTTATAATCATCACTGCGGGGCATGAAGCCTCCTTGTCTTCGGATCGAGCCGGCCAGGCAGCCAGGCCAAGTTCGGCGTCTTGCGAAACCGCTCGGATTCGCCCGGTGCAGTCGCGTTCAGTCGGAGTTCAGCTCTTCCCCGGCTCCTGATCCAACTTTTCCTTAATGGGGTCGTAGCAAGCATCACAGATAGTGTGGGTCATCCGGGGCAATGACTGGTGGCCAAAGAGGTCCAGGGGCTCGATGGCCGCCTCGATCTCTCCCCAGCCCCGCCCCGGAATATATACTCTCTTACACCAACTGCAGATTTTCAAGAATTCCCCGGATCTATCCCGGGAGGCGTCCAAGAGGTCTATGGGTTGACGCCATTCCTCCCGGAGTACGTGAGCGATGAACCGGATGGCATCCCCGGATAAAAGGGAGAGCTTCATTTCCATGAACCGGCGGCAGTCTGGAGAGTCACACCGGAAGGGAAATTTGAGCGGGGACTTACCGGCCCGGACCCGGCTAAAAATCTGCTTATACAAATAAATGGTTTCCTGCCCCTGGATAAAATGCCAGATGGGCTGACCGAGGACTGCAGCAGCCGTCAATTGGGGCGCGGTATTTTCTGCGGCGAACGCCAGCCAAGCGTCGTTGACGTGGACCAGTTTATCGACGTCATCGATGCTCCAGATGAAGCTGCGCTGATCGAGGGAGGGTAGCATAGTCCCTTCATTGCGATCATGTTGTGGGTTGCCGGGTCAAGGCCCCGGCCGGCGACTCCTTCCTGACCCACCCCGAGTCTCCGGATAGATTATCGTATAATTAATTTTATCATAATTACAGCATAGCTTTAGAAAATTTCTATTGACACCGGGACATGAATATTTTAGGGTAAAAAAAGTCGAGGAAAACCATAAAATGCAATCCAGCTGGCCCCGGACCCCGAAGTTTTATTTTAGCTATTATTTTACCGGGCCAGGAGTGCGCCTCGACTTTTAAAAGAATGTAGGCACAGGAAAAAAAATCTTTTAAAAGCCGTGGCGCAGGCGAGGCGACCACGGCTTTTTTTTATCAGCGGCCGTGGGAACTCAGGGCCTTCAGCACTGCGGCGAGGGAGGAGCACGTGGTCGGCAAACAGATTCGCATGGAACGCATCATGAACCGGGACACGGGACGCACCGTGATTGTCCCCATGGATCACGGCGTCACGGTTGGCCCCATCGAAGGGCTCATCGACATGAAGACCACCGTCAATGCGGTGGCCAGTGGCGGGGCCAATGCCATTCTCATCCACAAGGGGCTGGTGTCCAGCGGCCATCGCCGCCGGGGCAAGGACGTAGGGTTGATCATTCACCTGTCGGCCTCCACCGCCCTGTCACCCCATCCCAATGCCAAGACCCTGGTGTGCACCGTGGAGGAGGCTATCAAGCTGGGGGCCGACGCCCTCTCCATTCACGTTAACGTGGGGAACGGCTCGGACCAGGAGATGCTGTCCGACCTGGGCCGGGTGTCCCGGGAAGCCCGGGAATGGGGCATGCCGCTATTGGCCATGATGTACCCCCGGGGGGAGAAGATTCAGGATGAATACGACCCCCAGGTGATTATGCACGTGTCCCGGTTGGGGGCGGAACTGGGGGCGGACATCGTCAAGGTCTCGTACACCGGTTCGGTAGAGTCATTCCGCAAGGTGGTGGCCGGCTGCCCGGTGCCGGTGGTCATTGCCGGCGGCCCCAAAATGAGTTCGGACCGGGATATCCTGGAGATGGTGCAGGGGGCCATCGAGGCCGGGGGGGCCGGCGTCTCCATCGGGCGCAATGTCTTCCAGCACCGCAACCCCAGCCGCATGGTGGGGGCCATCAGCATGATCGTCAATGAAAACTCCGGCGTGGACGAGGCTCTGTCCTTCCTCACGGCCGTGTGAGCCAGGACACCGCCATGAAACAGCTATGGGTCAGAGTTGACCCCTGGGACAAGAAGCTCGTGACCACCGCCCTGGAGAGCGGGGCGGACGCGGTGTGGGTCCCCCAGGGCCGGACCGAAGAGGTTAAGGCCCTGGGGCTCATCACCGTGGTGGCGCCGGACGGCGACCTGGTGCCGGGCCGGGACGTCCAGGAAATCGCGATCTCCGGAACCGCGGATGAGGCTGAAGTCATCCGCCTGGCCCTTCAGGGCCCGGTGGTGGTGCATACCCCCGACTGGACCATTATTCCCCTGGAAAACCTGGTGGCCCAAACGCGCAACATCTTCGTGGAGGTCAGCGATGAAGACGAGGCCCGCACCGCCCTGGGGGTCCTGGAAACGGGGGTGGACGGCCTGGTGGTCACCAATGCGTCGCCGGCCATGATCAAAAATATCGCCCGCCTGGTGAAAGACGCCTCGCCGCCGGTGACCTTGACCACCGCCAAAATCACCCGCTTGCAGTCCCTGGGCATGGGTGACCGGGTCTGCGTCGACACCTGCAGCAACCTGGGTTTGGGGGAAGGAATGCTGGTGGGCAACTCCTCGGGGGGCCTCTTTCTGGTCCATGCCGAATCCCTGGAGAACCCTTACGTCGCGCCCCGGCCCTTCCGGGTCAACGCCGGACCCGTGCACGCCTATATCCGGGTCACCGGGGACAAGACCAGGTACCTGGGGGAACTGGCGGCCGGGGACCAGGTACTGGTCGTCAACCACCAGGGACGCACCACCCCGGCGGTGGTGGGCCGGGTCAAGGTGGAGCGCCGCCCCTTAATGCTGGTGGCCGCCGACGCCGACGGCCGTGAACTAACCGCCATTTTGCAAAATGCCGAGACCATCCGCCTCACCCGCGCCAGCGGCGAGGCCGTGTCCATTGTCACCTTGCAGCCTGGGGACGAAGTGCTGGTAGCCCTGGAAGAGACGGGCCGCCACTTCGGCCACAAAATCCAGGAAACCATCCTGGAGAAATGACGATTATGGAAAAAACCGAAAAAGAAATCATCAGAAACCAGATCGACACCCTGGACCAGGAACTCCTGGACCTGCTGAACCAGCGCCAGACCCTAGCCCAGGCCATCGGCCGCATCAAAGGCCGGGAAGGCCGGGGCACGTTGGATTTTCAGCGGGAAGAAGAAGTCCTGGCCCACCTCATGCACCTGAACCCGGGCCCGCTGAGCCCTTCGGCCCTGCGCAACATCTTCCGGGAGATCATCTCCGCGGCCCGGGAGGTCCAGATTCCCTTCGGGGTGGCGTTCCTGGGGCCCGAGGCCACCTTTTCCCACCTGGCGGCCCTGAAAAAGTTCGGCCGGGCCACCCGCTTCGGCCCCATGGCCACCATCCAGGAGGTCTTTGCCGAAGTGGAGAAAGGCAAGTTCCAGTACGGGGTGGTGCCCATTGAGAATTCCACCGAAGGCATCGTCAACATCTCCATGGACCTGTTCGCCGAGACCCCGGTGAAGATCTGCGGTGAAATCTTCCTGGAGGTCTCCCACGACCTGCTGTCCAAATCCGGGCAGCGAAGCGATATCGAGGTCATCTACACCCACCCCCAGCCTTTCGCCCAATGCCGCCGCTGGCTGGGGACGCACTTAGGCGAGATCCCCATCCTGGAGGTGGCCTCCACCGGGGTGGCGGCCCAAAAGGCGGCCAAAAACCCCAACGCCGCGGCCATCGCCAGCGCCTTCGCGGCGCCACTGTATGACCTGAGGGTGGTGGAATCCCGCATCGAAGATAGCCCGGGCAATGTCACCCACTTTTTTGTCATCGGGGCCGACGCCCCCGGACCCACCGGCAAGGACAAGACCTCCATTCTGTTTGCCGTGGACAATATCCCCGGGGCCCTTTACAAGACCCTGCGCCCCCTGGCGGATCGGGAACTCAATATGACCCGCATCGTCTCCCGCCCGGCCAAAAGCGAGGCCTGGCGCTACCTCTTCTTTGTGGACGTGGACGGCCACACCACCGAATCCCAGGTGGGTCAGGCCCTGGAGGAAGTGGAGGCCATCAGCGCCCACTTCAAACTCCTGGGCTCCTTTCCCCGGGCCGCGGGCGTGGAGAACCTCAGTTGACCGTTTTCGGTTTTCCGTTTTCCGTTAGGGCGTAAAGTTCGCCTGGGAGTATTCTGTGGTAACTTGCCATTAATGCACCATTTGCTAATTTCAAATCGGACATATCAATTAGGGAAATGCCAAGCCGAAAACCGAAAACCGAAAACCGGAAACTGCCTTTACGTATCTGCGTGCCGGTGGTGGAGCCCACGGTCAACCGGGCCCGGGGCAGATATCAGCGGGCCGCCCGCAAGGGGTTGTGGACCGAGGTGCGCCTGGATTTTCTGGAAGCGCCGACCCCGGACCTACAAAAGCTGTTCCGGAGCCTGCCGGGGCCGGTCATCGCCACCAACCGCCTGGCCGCGGAAGGCGGCCGCTGGACCGGAACTGAAGCAGACCGCCTGGACTATTTGTCCCGGGCCCTGGATCTCGGCGTGACCTGTCTGGATGTGGAACTGGCCGCGGACGCGGGCTTTCGCCGGGAGATTGGCGAACGCCGGGGCAAAACCCGCCTTATTCTCTCCTGGCACGACTTTGCCGGCACCCCGGAGGCGGCCCGGCTGGAAATGGTCCTGGAGGAGATGCTGGCCTCTGAGGCGGACGTCGTCAAGATGGTCTCCCTGGCCAATGATCCGGCCGACAACCTGCGGATGCTCTCCCTCATTCCCCGGGCCAGGGCCCAAGGCAAAGACGTCATCGCCTTTTGCATGGGGCCTTTGGGGAAATGGTCCCGGATGGCCGCGCCGCTGCTGGGGAGCTGGCTCACCTTCGCACCCTTCAGCAAACAAGCAGCCTCGGCCCCGGGACAGCTCACGGTGAATGACGTGAAGCGGCTCTGGCAAATGTTGAGAAGATAGCTGTCAGCCAGAACCAGGACGATGGAGCCGCAGGCTTTAGCCGTAATTCACCATGAAGATAAACCGAATCGGTGGCACAGGCGTCTCGCCTGTGCGGGCATAATAGGGTGGCCTATGGCCGCCATCAACCGGCGGGCACAGCCCGCCCTATATCCTGCTCACTGCTTACTACCATGATCGACGGCCAGACGAAAATCTTCGGCATCCTGGGGCGGCCGGTGGCTCATTCCCTGAGCCCAGCCATGCACAACGCCGCGTTTCAGCACCTGGGAATCAATGCGGTTTATGTAGCCTTTCCGGTGACCGACCTGGCCCGTGCCGTCTCCGGCCTTCGGGGCCTGGGGATCGGCGGGGTGAGCGTCACCATCCCCTTCAAGGAAGAAGTCATCCCCCTGATCGATGAGTTGGACCCCCAGGCCGCCAAAATCGGGGCGGTGAACACCGTGGTCCACCGGGACGGCCGGCTGGTGGGCTACAACACCGACTGGCTGGGAGCGGTGGCGGCGCTCACGGCCAAAATCAGCCTCAAGGCGCAACACGTCCTCATTCTCGGGGCCGGGGGCGCCTCCCGGGCCGTCGCCTTCGGCATTATTCAGGCCGGGGGCCGGGTGAGCCTGACGGACGTGGACCAGGCCCGGGCCGCGGCTTTAGTCAAAGATTTGGGGGGCGAAACCATCCCCTTGCACACCCTGGGGGATTGCCCCGCCACCATCCTGGTGAACGCCACCCCCGTGGGCATGGCCCCGGATGTGGACGGCATTCCCATCGACCCGGACCTACTGGGCCGCTTCGCGGTGGTCATGGACATCGTCTACCAGCCCCTGGCCACGCGGCTGCTCCGGGAAGCCGCGGTCGCAGGGCGCGGCCACCATCGACGGCCTGCAGATGCTCATCCACCAGGGGGTGGCGCAGTTTGAGTTGTGGACCGGCAGGACGGCCCCGGCAGAGGTCATGGCCCAGGCAGCTTATGCCGCGTTGAGAGCGAAACCGTAGGGGCGGGTTTGAAACCCGCCTCTACAATAGGGCTTTACGAAGTGTTAGGGTGTGCACTGGCAAACTACACGAGTTTTAATTAGGGTATTTTATGAGTTATGGTAAATACACAGTCATCTACCAGCAAAATGGCATAAATTATAAACTTTTCAAGTTCTTTTATGGAAAAGATGGCTCTTATTATGTTACTTCACCATATCATTATGAAAACAAAGCCGCATTATTGAAATTAACATGTAATTACTCTCTAAAAGAGCAAAATATACATTTTGAAGACGCAATCGATTTTGCTTTAGCCGAAGATGATGAACACCGCATTAAACTGTCACATCACCCAGATGGGCTTGTCCAATTTTCTGGGGAGGGAATATTATCCGGGAAAGATTCTTCTGGAAATATATTGGGAATGGGCATTATGAGCTGGCCATTAGATCGCCCAGTAAGCGGCCCAGCATTTGGCGTTACGATACGCGGGGTCAAACAATTCAAACTGGCAACTAAAATCAGCGAGAAATTCATGCGTTTTTAATCATCGATGAACTCACACCTATGCCCAAAGCAAATGTTCTAAACGTTGAAGGGCATTATTTCCCGCCATTGTGGCGCCGGTTTATCCAAACACGAATAGAGGGGGAAAAATTTATTGAAATAATCCATCCAAATGGTGCTGTTTTGAGACTAAAAGTCTTATTACCAACTAACCGTTGCATGCGTGCAGGGTTTTTTGGCCTTGAATGTTATACTCGTTTATGACTCAGAAAATCTTGAGGGAAGTTTTATGTTAAGTGGCTCCACGGGGAATCTTAGGAGAAATGAAAAAGGTGAACTATTGGGGGATGGAATGTTATTGTGTATATCCACTTTCCGAGAGTATGCCTATTAAACGAACCTTTAAACTACGGAAAGGAATACATTCCTCCAAAGATATAATTTCTCCAAATTAATTATGGTATGCGGGAATTGAAAAAAATCAAACCTCTGAACCAAGTCCAGGCCACCCTCACCCTGCCCGGCTCCAAGAGCTACACCCACCGGGCCTTGATGGCCGCGGCCCTGGCCGGGGGGGAGAGCGTCCTCACCAATGCCCTGGCCGCGGAAGACACCGAGCTCACGGCCGCCGCCCTGGCTCAGTTGGGCGCGGGCATCGACTGGCAGGAAACCACCATCCGCGTAACGGGCCGGGCCGGCCGCTGGCTGCCGGCGGCGGCGCCGATTTACCTGGGCAACTCCGGCACCTCCATGCGTTTCCTCACCGCGCTGGCGGCCCTGGGAGAAGGAGAGTATCTGCTTACCGGCACCGAGCGCCTCTGCCAGCGGCCCCTGGGGGAGTTGCTCGCGGCCCTGGGCGCCATCGGGGTCCGGGCGGCTTCGGAAAAAGGCGATGGCTGCCCCCCGGTCAGGGTCAACGGGGGCCTCACCGGCGGCCGGGCCCAGCTCTCCGGCTCCATCAGCAGCCAATATCTTTCGGCCCTGCTGTTCATCGGGCCCCTGGCGCCAAAGGGCCTTAAGATCGACATCACCGGCGAGTTGGTGTCCCGGCCCTACGTGGACCTGACCCTGGAGGTGCTAAGCGACTTCGGGATTTCCTTTTACCGGGAGGGCTACCGCTATTTTGAGCTTCCCGGCGGCCAGTGCTACCTGCCCCAGGAGTATCAAATCGAGGCCGACGCCTCCAGCGCCTCGTATTTCTGGGCCGCGGCGGCCTTAACCGGCGGGCGGATCACCATCACCAACCTGAGCCTCGAATCCAGCCAGGGGGATGCGGCCTTCCCCGAGGTGCTGGGACGGATGGGCTGCGCCATCGAATCCACCCCGGCAGGGCTGACGGTCCGGGGCGGGCCTTTGCAGGGAGTGACGGTGGACATGGCCACCATGCCGGACCTGGTCCCCACCCTGGCGGTGCTGGCGGCCTTCGCCGCCGGCGACACCGTCATCACCGGGGTGGCCCACCTGCGCCACAAGGAGTCGGACCGCCTGGCCGCAGTGGCGACGGAACTTGCCAAACTGGGCATCGAGGCCCGGGAAACCGCAAGACGGCCTGGTCATCCGGGGGGGCACGCCCCAGGGCGCGGTCATCCACACCTATAACGACCACCGCATTGCCATGAGCTTTGCGGTGGCCGGCCTCAAGGCCCCGGGGATGCGCATCACCGACCCTGGCTGCGTGGCCAAATCATTCCCGGACTTTTGGGAGTTTTTCCTCCGGCTTTACGCCTGAAAGAGTTATCCTGAAAGAGCTTGACAGTTATCGGGAATGATTAATAATTATTTTCTGACCACTGACCACTGACCACTGACTACCGGCTACTCCCCTATGCCCCTGTCCCTGACCACCCGAGCCCTGCTCATTCTGGCCTCCCTGAATCTCCTGGACTATCTGGACCGGTATCTCATGGCCTCCCTGGGCCCCCTGGTAAAGACCGAGCTGGGTTTAAACAACACCGCCTTTGGGTTTTTGGGGACCGCCTTCATGCTGGTGTACTTCCTGGCGTCGCCCCTGTTCGGCTACCTGGGGGACCGCCGGGGCCGTTCCCACCTCATGGCCGGCGGGGCGGTCTTGTGGAGCCTGGCCACCAGCCTGACCTTCTGGGTGCCCTCCTATCCCTTTCTGGTGGCGGCCCGGGGCCTGGTGGGGGTGGGAGAGGCCTCCTTCGGCACCCTGGCTCCGGCTTACCTGGCGGACATCCTGCCCCTGGGGCGCCGGGCCCGGGCCCTGGGGCTGTTCTACCTGGCGCTGCCCATGGGCGCCGCCCTGGCCTACCTGGTGGGGGGCCTGGTGGGCAGCCACTGGGGCTGGCGCCCGGCCTTTCTCCTGGCGGGGCTGCCGGGCCTGGCCATGGCCGGGCTGGCTTACCGTCTCCCCGAGGTCCGAAGCGAACCCACCCCGGCTACTAAGCCTCCTCCGGCCCGTTGGTCCCCCCTGGCTGCGTCCTGGCAGCTCTTCAAGGTGCCCACCCTGCGGCGGGTGACCCTGGGTTACGGCATGGTAACGTTTGCCCTGGGGGGGCTGGCCTTATGGATGCCGATCTATTTGCATGAGGTCAAAGGGCTCAGTCTGTCCCAGGCCAACCACCTGCTGTCGATCTCCGTGGCCGTGGGCGGGGGACTGGGGACCCTGACCGGCGGGTATTTAGGGTCCCGCCTGCTCACCTATACCCTGGGGGCGCCCCTGTGGGTGAGTGGCCTGGGAGTCGTGCTGGCTGTACCCCTGGCAGCCGTGGCCATCTTTGTCGCCGCCCCGGCGTTCTATATTCCGGCTCTGGCGGGGGCGATTTTCCTCCTGTTCCTCAACCCCGGGGTGCTCACCGCGGTGGTGGTGAGCGTCGCGGGCCCCTGGCGCCGGGCCCAGGCCGTGGCCCTGAACATCGTGGTCATTCACCTGGTGGGGGACGTGCCTTCGCCCCTGCTCATCGGCTGGGTTTCGGATCTGGGCAGCCTCAAATGGGGCGTCTCCCTCACCCTGGTGGCCCTGGCCGCCGGGGCGGGGTTGATCTTATCGGCGCTGCCCCACTTTAAAAATGATTTGGCCGCGGCCGGGGAGATTGACCTTCAGGTTGAGTCCCCCGCCGGATAAGGTTCGGGGCGCAAGCAGGGCTGGCGCGCTAGGAGCCGCCCCTGCCGGCTGGTTGAGCCCTGGGCCCATGACGGTGGGATAAGCGCCGGGCATCATCGGCATCGGGTTTTTTATCCTAAAAAATTAATGACCCAGACGCCGCAAAGCCGCGTAGCCTAAGCCGGTCAACCGGCCCCGGGCCGAATGCGGGCATTTTCTTGTTGACTCGACCATATCGACTTGTTATATTTTACGGACGTCAACGACGCGGGGTGGAGCAGTCTGGAAGCTCGTCGGGCTCATAACCCGAAGGTCGCAGGTTCAAATCCTGCCCCCGCTACCAATTTGTAACAGGGGGTTAGTTTAAAAACTAACCCCCTTAGTTTTTGCCCATAAAACCTTTTCCAACCATCTACCCGTTGCCAAAAGTTTGGTCTTATCCCCCCACACCCAAAATAATTCAAACCTAAAATTCTAGCCGAGGCCTGCCTTCCTGGGGCTTTTTACGCATTTCATTGGCTCCCCTTTACGCCTCTTCCCTTAATTCCCCCTTGCGAGGTTTCACAGGGGAGAAGTTCGCCGGCGATGAGTCATCGTGGCTGCCTGGGCTCAGACAGCTTGGTAGCCCGTTCCCTGACCGCTTTAATGATTTGGGGCATGGTGCTGCCAGTACCCTGCTTGACCAGGAAGCCAGGAACCGCGCCGCCGGGATCGGTACAAAGCCGATACCTAGCCTTGGTTTTAGCAGTGCCGAATGGTTCCAAAATCCATTCGCCGGAATTTTCCCGCAGGTTGCCAATGACGAGGGACCAAGAACAGTGGTAACGATGCTGGGCTGCCTTGGTCTCATCATTGAGCCCCTTAACGATGTACCAGCGGTTGCTGCAAGGCCAGGGGAACTCCAGGTTACTATAAAGATACGAATCATATTTCCCGCCGGGAACACGATAGCCGGCCGGGTCCGCAGGGATAGGGCCAAGTAATGCCTCCACTTCCTCAGCACGGCTCGGCCGCCTTTGCAATATCAAGGGAATTTTCTCCGCCGGCACCGCCATACTCGTCAGAGTCCGGGGCATGAAAAACCTAAAATTATTAACATCAGTAATCACCCGCCAGACGGTTTCCGGGGAGGCATCTATAACCCCGGTCATCTCGCCGCGTATACAGGAGGTTCCTGAAGCTTTTTTTGTGGTGACCATAATCTCTCCCGCAGCTAAGCGGCGATGCAGATCATCCGGAGGGCCGGCGCCGAGTGCAACGCCTGGGGAAAAGATTATCCCCGCAAACCACAAGAAAATCCAGGCTCTCAGAAACAGGTTACGTGAGGATTTCATGTCGAGCCCCATGGCACACCGTCCCGCTGCGGTTGTCAGTGATCATGTGGATATTGGCGGAAATCGCACCTGAATTGATTTTGCGCAGAGCGCTCCTGGCCTGTTTCATAGGCGCCTGTGGCAATAATCACGATCAGCCGTGTGCCCGGTTCCCCCACATTGCGGATACTCGTCCGCCACCCAACCATCGCCCTCGCACAGCGGGCAGCCACCCGGATATCTCTTAGGCTGTCCATGGCATAACGGACATTGTTCGGCGAGCATTTTGGCGCCATCACATCTGGGGCAGACCTGGATATCCATCACGTCTTTCTCCATCTTCACAAAACGGTTGGGTAAGACTGACGTCTTCTCAAAGGACAATAATTCTCCATGGAGCATATCCTAACAGGTGAAGGGCCGGGTGATATCAGAGCCCCTGAACGTTGGGATGGCCATCAGCCCACGCCGTTTCTGGAAGGGGAAAAGGACTGTCTGACCATAGCGTACGTTTGTGAAGGTAACGTTATGATCCTACTAAATTTTTATTAATTCCTCGAAACTCTCATGAAAATTGTTTAGAGGGCCTTTAACCGTTCACCCGAGCCTCTATGATTTGATTGATTTTCGAACCAGGGCGCTTATATTGGATGGTGCAGGTTTCTTTTAACCAGGTTGCCAACCCGCAGGGTGATACACATGAAACCAGCAGTGCCGCACAAAATCAGCCTGCGCCACGCCATTCCCGGCCGGGTCCGGGTTAAAGTCGAAGCTTGCCTTTTTTCTGAAGATCAAGCCCGGTCCCTGACCGAGTGGCTGCGATCCGGGAAGGAGTTCGGGAGGTCCAGGTCCACCCCCTGAGTCGCAGCATTATTCTCTCTTATGATGGCCGCATTGCCTCGCCTGAAGTCATCCTGGGCTTGGTGGAGCGCGCCCTCACGCTCCTGCCCATTTTACGGCGCGTCAGGCTGGAGGCGCCACCGGCATGGCAGTCCCGGGATGCTGGCTTTGGTGGAGCAGTCCCTGGCCAATCGGTCCCAGGCGGAAAAGCGCGCCGACCTCTTGGCCGCCCGCTTAACCCGGCTGGGACTGGCCGCCACGCTGGTGACTTTCCTGGTCACCGGGGACCTGGCTACCGCCATTGCCATACAGTTGGTGATGGCCTGCCCCTGCGCTACCGTGCTGGCGGCCTCCACCGCGGTGACCGCGGCCCTCGCCAATGCAACCCGCCATCAGGTTCTGATCAAAGGCGGCCTCTATCTGGAAAGGCTGCAAGAAACCGACTGCATATGCTTCGACAAAACCGGGACTCTCACTACCGACATCCCCGAGGTAACCGAGATCATCACCCGGACCCCGTCGATCAAACCGGAACGAGTCCTGAGCCTGGCGGCCGCAGGGGAAGCCCATAATCCCCATCCCCTGGCCCGGGCTCTGGTAAAAGCCGCTCAAGATGCGGGCCAGTTGGCCGGACCGGCAGTTTCCCAGGAAATCATCTTAGGCCGGGGAGTCCGGTCCCGGCGTGGACGGGTCCTCCCTGCTGGTCGGTAATCTGCCCTTTATGGAGGAGGAAGGTATCGACACCCGCTATTTCCAGAGGCAGGCAGCCAGACTGGCGGACAAGGGCCAGAGCCTCCTCTACTTGGCAAAAGACGGCAAGATCCAGGGGATCATCGGGATATCCTATCGGGTTCGCCCTGAAGCCGCCGCAGTTCTGGCCGGGTTACGCCAGGACGGGATCCGGGAAATGCACCTGATCAGCGGGGATACTGAGGCGGTGGTCCTGGCGCTATCCGACATATTCACCTTTGAAGGATCAGCCGGCGACCTTCTCCCCGCCGATAAAGCCCATTACGTAGAACGCCTGGTGGCAGCAGGACGCCGGGTGGCCGTGGTAGGTGATGGAGTCAATGACGCCCTGGCCCTGTCCAAGGCCCACGTGGGAGTCGCCATGGGAGCGGGTGGGGCCGAAGCCGCCATCGTGGCTGCAGATATCGCCTTAGCCGACAGTGACCTGTGGCGCCTTTTATTTGCCAGGCGCCTGAGCCGACAAACCCTGAGGGTTATAGACAGAATTATTGGCTGGCGGTGTCAACGGATATTCTCGGGGCGCTCTTGATTATTGCCGGCCGCCTGGGTCCCTTGATGGGGGGCGCCATACACGTGTTCCATACCTTGGGCATCCTCCTCAACTCCAGCCGTTTATTGAGCTGGCAGCCGCCACAGGAAAAAGTCTAGGAGGGCAATGAAGGTATTTTTCACCGGCGGCACCGGCTTCGCAGACGCTTTTCTTTCCCGGGAATTAGTCCAGAAGGGGTGAACTAGAGCGTTTGCCATAATTATTTTCCCATGGCGGCATCATGCTAAATCCCCCCTAACCCCCCTTTATAAAAGAGGGGAACTATAAGGAATTGCTGCCAAAGCCCCTTTGAAAAAGGGGGATTTAGGGGGATTTAAGAATCTCCGAGGGGAAAGAATTTATGGCAAACGCTAGAAGAGAGCCAGGAATTACCTGAGGAGAAGGCCACGTGACTTGAGGGTAAGACCTGCGGCGGGCTGACCTGCCCTCCGAGACCTGACCCATAACGTGAGAGCAGGGGAATATTACCAGGCAGCTATGAAGGGAATGACAGAATAATCTCAGCCAAGCCGATCATAATGAGCAGCAGGCCGGAAAGGGTGCCGGCGTGCCGGCCCAGCCAGCGAACTCCGAGACTGCGGCCCAGACCGATTCCCACCCAGAAAGTGAGGATGCTGAGGCCCCCTACCATCACCGTAGTAAGCAAGGGCGACAGCCCCAGCAGGCCGGCCCCCACGCCGTTGGGGATATTGTTCAACATAAGGGCCATACTCAGCAGGAGGCTTTCCTTGAGATCGATATAACCCGATGAGTCCTGGTCAGCGAGAACCGGATGCTGCAGGACCAGGATGAGCCGCCGCAGCCATGACTGCTGGACCAGCCCAGCGGCGGGAACGCTGGGTTGGGTCTGGCGGTCCTGGTGGCCCCGATCCCTGAATTCCTGCCAGATGACCCAGGCCCCCATGCCGATCAGCAGCACGGCCCCCAGGATAATGCCAACCTCGGCAGGCAAGAATTGGAAGATTCTTTGGCCGAAAACGATACAAAGTCCGGTGCCCGGGCCGTGATCAAGGCGATCAAAATATTGGAAGCTATGGGGATGCCGATTCCCCGGGCCCCATAGGCGATGCCCACGCCGACGTTATTGAGGTTGCAGGAGATGGCCAGCAATATGATGGTGAATACCTGTGAAGCTTGCACCTAGCCCTCCTTGAGCATGTCAACCTTGTCAGTGGCTTCCCAAGGTAAGCTGAAGATCAACCCGCCCCACATGGCCATACACTGAAAGCCTCTGGTAAATCCGCCCTTTGTGGAGGGACGGTAATTTCTCAAGTTAAACTTTTTCAAAATCCCGGCCAGGCGAAAATCGAAATGCCTTTCAAGCCTGGCGGCGAGATCTTCATCGGAGAGTTTGCCGGTGCCGAGGTTTCCACCGAATACGACTGGCCGGGAAAAGCCGATGGAATAGCTGAGTTGGACCTCACAGGCTTCCGCCAGACCGGCCGCCACCACATTCTTGGCAGCA
>CAWKEQ010000019.1:0-35528 GCA_963848565.1 uncultured delta proteobacterium | reverse complement strand
GGGGAACCTGCTCCATGGGCGGCAGCAGGGCCTCGGTGCGCCCCAAATTGACGATGATGCCATCAGGGTCCAGGCGCTGCACGATGCCGTTCATGATGTCGCCCTTGCGGTCCTTGTAGTCTTCATACACCAGGTCCCGCTCGGCGTCCTTCATGCGCTGCATGATTACCTGTTTGGCCGACTGGGCCGCAATCCGCCCAAAGGCCGAGGCGTCCATCTTGAAGCCCAGGCTGTCTCCCACCTCACATTCCGGGTCTTGTAGGCGGCCCTCCTCCAGGGAAATCTCCTGGCCGGGGTCCTTGACCTCGGCCACTACTTCCTTATACTGAAAGACCTCGATCTCCCCGGTTTCGTCCCGGTACTCCACCTCGATTTCCAGGCGTGGCCCGTGCTTCTTCTTGGCGGCCGACCGGATGGCGTCCTTGATGGCCCCCACGAGGAGGTCCTTATCGATCCCCTTGTCCCGGCTTACCTGGTCAATGATCCGTTTTAATTCCAGATTCATGAGAGGTGCTAGCCCTCCTTGCTCTTTTTTTTCAGGTCTATATCCAGCCGGGCCCGGGCGATTTCACTCAAGGGGATAGAGACTTCGCTCTCGCCCTCTTTGAGACTCACCCGGTCGTCTTCCAGGCCCTGGAGGATGCCGCTGTGCACCTGGCGGCCTTCCCAGGGGGCCCGGGTGGTGACCCGCACCAGCCGGCCCACGTAACGCTGATAATCCTTGGGCGTCTTCAAGGCCCGGGTCAGGCCCGGCGACGACACCTCCAGGGTGTAGGCCCCGGGAATGATGTCATGGACTTCCAACAGGCCCCCCACCATCCGGTTGATGCGGGCCAGTTCTTCTATACTGATGCCCCCGGTCCGGTCCACGAACAGCCGCAAAACACCCCGGCCCCGCTTGGGCATGCCGTATTGCAACTCCACCAGATCTGCACCCTGGGACTCGACCAAGGGCTGGATCAACTCCTCCAACCGGGAATAATGGTTCTTTTATCTTCCATGTTGATACCTGAGGCGCACCCAACATTGCTTCTTCAGACCATCGCCGCCTGCCGCCCTCAGGCGCTCCATCCGGTTTTTCCGCTTTCACCATACCCCAAAGGGAAGTCAGGAGGATTCTCACCCCCACCAACCCCAGGGCTACCGCCAGGCTGCGGATGATCCAGGCGCTCTTGATGCGATTCGAAAAGTAAGCCCCCAATTGCGCCCCGAAAACCACCCCTCCGGCCAGGGCCCCGGTTTCCTGCCAGCTATGGGCCAGGGTACCGCTCCACACATGCACCAGGGTCCCGGACAGGGCCATGATGGCCAAAATAAAATGCGACGTGGCCGTGGCGATGTGGACCGGGAAATGCAATAACCACACCAGGGCCGGTACATGGATGATGCCGCCGCCGATGCCCAGAAAACTGGAAAAATAACCGACAAAAAAGCTCAACACCACCCCGACCACCGGATAAAAAGTCCAGGCGTGGCTGACACCGTTGCCCTCCACCAACTGCCGGGTGGTCTCCCATTTGAGAGCGGGTGCTCTCCCCTGGGGTTGTGCTCCAGGTCCGGCCGTAAGATCATGGCCAGGGCCAGGCTCATCAACACCAGGCTGAAAATAATATTAAACACGCCCCGGCTCACCCAGGAGGTTTGCAAGGCCCCGACGATCGCCCCGGGAGTGGCCGCCGCCGCAAAGAGCACCCCGGACCGGTAATCGATCCGCCGCATCCGGGCGTAGGCTGCGGACCCCGAAAAGGCGTTGGCAAATACCACCGCCAGCGAAATGGCCGTCAAGTGCTCCGGCGACACCTTGGGGTAGAGCAGGAGCAAAACCGGCATCAGGACAAAGCCGCCGCCGGCCCCGATGAGGGTGCCATAAGCCCCCACCCCGAACCCCAGGGCGATGAACCCGAAATATTCCGCGGGGCTGAATGCCGGACTCAATATGTATCACAACCTCGATTGTTTACCTTGCCGCCGTAATCTCATAAATTCTTCAACGGAGGTCTCCGGTCAGATTCACCGAACCCTCCGGCCGGACAACTCCACCTGGCCAATAAAAAAAGCGGGCCGCGGCCCACTTCCGGGAAATTCCAAGAATAAGTAATCTCGGGGCGCCCCAGAGCAACTACTTATCTCCACCCTCAAAGTCAGCCGGCCATCCTGCCCCTTACTGCCGGTAACCTCGATGGGGGAAGCGGGTCTCCCCGGCGGACCGGTTGGCCACTTGCGCCAACCGTCTCGCCCCCGGGGCTGGAGCGGGCAACGGGATTCGAACCCGCGACACCAAGCTTGGGAAGCTTGTACTCTACCAGCTGAGCTATGCCCGCTCAATGCTCAACGAGTATGTATAATAAATTTCAGCAAATATGTCAAGACTTTTTCCGGCCGGTGATCTGATCCGCCGCCTTCTCCCCCCGGTTCCCCGCCTCTTTTTCCCCTGCCGCTCCGCCAAATGAGAACCTGCTTAAAGTTATTTTGAAGTTCCGCCGATAGGGCTGAGATCCGACTCATGGAAAAGGCGTCTACAACCGACATCTTCGTAACAAACTTTCCAGGCACCCCCGGGGGGCGAAGGATTTACGCCAAACCTCCGGGTCTTTCCCCCAAGAATTTATGGTATGATGCGCGGGTGGTCAAATCAATGCGCCGCCTTGCCACCTTCTGCCTCCTCCTGGGGCATCTTTTGTGCGGCTGCGGTCAGAATGCCGCGGCTCCGGGGGGCGCGTTTCCGCTTTTTTATCCCGAGGCGCAGCCCTTTCTGAGCGCCATTCGCCAAACCAAGACCGCCCCCCTGACCCAGCGCCTCACCGGTCTGACCGTGCCGCATCACCTGCTGGCCGCGGACCTCATCGCCAGCGCCTTTGCCCTGGCCGCCCGGCAGAATTACCGGCGGATCATTATCCTCAGCCCCGACCACTTCAGCCGGAGCTCAACGCCTTTCGCGGTCGCCATCCGGAATTTCCAGACCGTGATGGGCGGGGTGAGGATCGACGACGACGCCGTCGCCCGCCTCCGGGACAACCCCCTGGTGTCGGCCTCCAATCTCTTTTCCCACGAACACGGGGTCAGGGCGCTCCTGCCCTTTGTGGCGCATTACTTCCCCGGGGCCCGGATCGTGGCCGTGGCCCTTCGCCGGGATAGCCAGCCCGCCCAGTGGGATTCCCTGGCCCAAACCCTGGCCCCTCTCCTTGCGGCCGATACCCTCCTGCTCCAGAGCACCGACTTTTCCCATTACCTGCCCTGGCCCCAGGCCCGCCGGTATGACCAGGAAACCCTCCGGGTCCTGAGCGCCGGGGAACCCGAAGGCGTGGTCGGTCTCGCCCAGCCGCAGCACCTGGATTCCCGGGGGGCTCAATACCTGCAACTCCGGCTCCAAAAACAGGTCCATCGGGCCCGCGTTGCGGTGGTGGCTTCCCGCAACTCCCAGGAATATACGGCCCAGCCCCTAAAGTCGACCACCAGCTACCTCGTCCAGGTCTACAGCCCGGAAAATCTTCCCATCAGCGGGGTCCAAAGGTTCTTCTTCGCCGGGGACACCTTCTTTGGCCGCTTTCTGGCGGCTAAACTGGCCCGGCGGCCCTGGCGGGACTGCCTGGTCAACCGGGTCAGGCAACTCACGGGCGGCGCCCCCCTCATCGTCAACCTGGAGGGCGTCATGATGGCCGAGTGCCCGGTCAACCCAGGCCCCCTCAAGTTGCGCATGGCCGCTCGGCTCAGCCTGGATATCCTCAAGGACCTCAACGTGGTGGCGGTGAGCCTGGCCAACAATCACAGCCACGACTTCGGCGAGCTTCCTTGCCGCGCTATGCAGCGTCTTTTAGCCGATGCCGGCCTCATCGTGCTGGAAAACGGTACTGTCAAGGATCTGGGGCCGTTCCGCCTCGTCGCCCTCACCGACCTGGACAACCGCCAGGAACCTGTCCGGGCCTTGCTGGGGGATGCCGACCTAAACCGGTTCGATGGCCTCAAACCGGACAAGCCCCGGTTCGCCTTCCTCCATTGGGGCGAGGAGTTCAGGGCGGTGCCCGGTCCCCGGGAACAGGCCCTGGCTGCCGGGCTCGCCGGGAAAGGCGTCGAACTCATCATCGGCAGCCATCCTCACCGGGCCGGCAGGCTCACCGGCGACCGCCAGCAGTGCCTGGCCTTCTCCCTGGGCAACTTCATCTTTGACCAGTCCCGGCCGGAGGTCTCCGGGGCCCTGCTGGAAGTCATGTTCTACCCCCAGGGGACCTATTTTCTGCGCCTTCATCCCCTGGGCAATCTCTACAGGGAGACTTTTCCGGCCAAGCCCGGGGCCGCGTTTACCGATCCTGCCGCCAGGGGGCGCCGGCACGGCCTGGGCCAGGAATCAATAACCTGCCTAAACGAGCAACCTGACCGGAGGTTCTGAGAAAACCATGAAAAAAATCGGGGTGGCGCTGGGGGCCGGTGGGGCCAAGGGACTCAGCCACATAGCCTTTCTCCAGGCCCTGGATGAAATGGGCGTGCGGCCGGCGGTCATCGCCGGCACCAGCATCGGGGCCGTCATCGGCGGCTTTTACGCCGCCGGGGTCTCCGGGGACCGGCTGGCGCAACTGGTCCAGGACATCGGTTTCCGTGACCTCTACAAGATTGTCCTGGATTTTTCCATCCTGAGCCAGTCGGCGATTTTCACCGGCAAAGCCGTGGAAGATTTTCTCTCCCGGGAGATTCCGGCCCGTACCTTCGAAGAACTCCAGATTCCCTTGAAAGTCGTGGCCACGAATTTTTGGGACCGCCACCCGATGGTCTTCGAAAGCGGTAACCTCATCACCGCCATCCGGGCCTCCATGGCCATGCCGGCAATTTTCGAACCGGTACTCCTCAACGAAACGGTCCTGGTGGACGGCGGCGCGGTGAACCCCCTGCCTTATGACCTCATCCGGCAGGAGTGTGATCTTACCATCGCCATTGATGTCTCCGGCGAGAAGACCTATACCCCTGGGGACCCGGTCCCCAATATGGTGGAAAGCATCCTGTCCACCTTCCAGATCATGCAAACCTCTATTGTTAAGGCCAAGCAGAACCTGTCCCCGCCGGATATCTATGTCAAGCCGGCCCTGACCAATATCCGGGTCCTGGATTTTTACCGGTATAAGGAAATCCTGGCGGGAGTGCGGGATGAAGTACGAGGATTTAAGGATACGCTGAAGAACCTGCTTTAGGTGAGTGCCCCGGTTTTTTTTCGCCACCCACAACCGGAGACCGGATTGCGCCCCTGCTGGTAGTCTATCTTCCGTAGGGGCGGACCTGCGTGTCCGCCCTTTTTGGGCGTCGACCCAGGCGCCCCCCCTATAATAAATTTCCCCCGAGCTTTTCCCCGAGGTCTCAACCTGCCGTCAGCCCTGCCCTTCCAGCTCCACCTTGAGAGAGAAGAAATCCAGCAGGTCTTTTAGGGTCACCACCCCCACCAGGCGGTCGTTCTCCACCACCAGCAGCCGGCTGACCCCGCTCTGGTTCATCATGGCCAGGGCCTTGATGGCGTCGGTCCCGGGCGAGATGGTATTTTCCGGCGAGCAGGGGCTGGCCGCTTCCCGGATGGTCTCCCGGTCCCACGCCTCCCGGGGAATCTCCTTCACCTGCCGGGTGGTGATGCAGCCCGCCAGCTTCTCCCCGGCCATGACCGGGAACATCTTGTAATGATACTTATAGATATAATCATCTACCAGTTGGGTCACAGTAAGGGAATCCTGCACCGTCACCGGGTTGGCGTTCATAAAGCGGCGCACCGGTTCGCCCTCCAGGGCCTTGCGCACCAGGAGCTGTTGGTACGACGTCTGGGCGGCGTTTCTCAGGAACATGCCGATGAGGAACATCCACACCCCGCCGACGATGTCGCGGCTGATGAACCGCAGAACGCCCAGGAAGATGAGGCCGAGGCCGAAGGCCGCGCCGATGGAGGAGGACACCCGGGTAGCCCAGCGCATGTTGCCCTTGGCACCCCACAGGATGGCGCGCAGCACCCGGCCGCCGTCCAGCGGGAAGGCCGGCAGGAGGTTAAAGGCCGCCAGGATGAAATTGATGTAGAAGAGGTAATAGTTGACGCCGTTGACCGGGGTGGGCCAATGGCTCTGCAACTCCCAACCAGTAGATCAGGTAACAGCAGCCGCCAATCGCCAGGCTGGACACGGGGCCGGCAATGGCCATCGTGAATTCGGCCCTGGCAGTGGGCGGCTCATCCCCCATCTCCGCCACCCCGCCGAAGATGAACAGGGTGATGCCCTTCATTTGCATGCCGAACTTCCGGGCCACCAGGGAGTGGCAGAACTCATGGGCCACGATGGAGACGAAGAGCCCCAGAGCTCCCACCGCCCCCATGATCCAATAGGTGGCCGGGGCGAGAGCGGGATACCAGGCGGGAAAGGCCATTTTGGCCAGGGACCAGGTGACCAGCACCGCGATGACGATCCAACTTGCATCGATGCGCACCTCGAACCCGAGGAGTTTGAACAGTTTCATCCGATGGCCGAACATTTCTTACCTCCTGTTCCCTACCCCTGCTTAGCCAGCGCCCGGGCCGCCTGTGTGGCAAAATAGGTGAGGATCAGATCGGCCCCGGCCCGCTTGATGGAAAGGAGCGACTCCAGCATCACCGCGGTTTCATCCAGCCAGCCGTTCGCCGCCGCGGCCTTGATCATGGCGTACTCGCCGCTTACCTGGTAGGCGGCCAGAGGTAGGTCGAACTCGGCGGCCAGTTGGGCGATGACGTCCAGGTACGGCAGGGCGGGCTTGACCATAAGAATATCCGCGCCCTCCTCCACGTCCAGGGCGGCTTCCCGCAGGGCCTCCCGGGCGTTGGCCGGGTCCATCTGGTAAGCCCGGCGATCCCCGAAGGACGGGGCGGACTCCGCCGCGTCGCGAAACGGCCCGTAGAAGCCGGAGGCATATTTGACCGCATAAGACATGATGGGCACCATCTCGAAGCCCCGCTCGTCCAGGGCCTCCCGGATGGCCCCTACCCTGCCGTCCATCATGTCGGAGGGCGCCACCATGTCGGCCCCGGCCTCGGCATGGGACACCGCCACCTCCCCCAGGACCTCCAGGGTGGTGTCGTTGTCCACCTCCCGGCCCGAGAGCAGGCCGCAGTGGCCGTGAGAGGTGTAGCCGCACAGGCAGACGTCGGTGATCACCACCAGTTCGGGCAGCTTTTTCTTGAGCTGTCTGATCGCCTGCTGCACCGCTCCCTTGGGGGAAGCGGCCTCGGAGCCGGTGTCGTCTTTCTTGACCGGCAGTCCGAAGAGGAGGACCGCCGGCACTCCTGCATCCAGGGCGGCTTTAGCCTCCTCCACCAGAAGGTCGGCGGACAGGCGGGCCACACCGGGCATGGAAGGCACTTCCTGGCGCACCCCGCTCCCCGGGGCCGCAAACATGGGATAGATGAAATCTTCGGGGCGCAGATGCGTCTCCCGCATCATGCGCCGCAAGGGTTCCCGCCGTCTCAACCGCCGGGGGCGAAATAACAGTTCCATGATTTTGACCTCTTATTCGATGAGCGAAAAAGGTTTGGCCGGTGCGTCGGCCATTCTCCCGCTCATTGTTATCCCACCGGCGCCTGCCTGTCAAGCTCACGGGTGAGGCCCAGGCCCACCCCGGAGCCTGAAGGCTTTCTCGCCCGGTTGCCTGGATCAGCCCCCCCTTGATGCAGCGGTGGCAGGTTGGCAACGAGAAATGGAGCCACCAAGGACTTTGGCCGGGAGCGGCGCAATATGAAACCGGCAGCAGCCACTCCGGCGAGGGGAGAAGGAGATATCTCCTACATTTTACCGGGCAATTAATGCTGCCCTGGGAAAAAGTCCACACTTGCGGCAATAAGCCTGCCGCACCCGGTCGGGGTAAAGGGGCACCTCCTAATAATCATAGCCAATTACCTGTAAAGCCAGGCGGGCCTTCCTGGCCTGTTTTCCTTGATTTTGATCAGTAATCATACGATAATTTAGGCGGCTGAAGCCTAGGCTTTCGGCAAGTTAATAAACAGTTTCTTGGGAAAAGCTTCTGTGCTATGGTGGAATCAGTCCAAGATTCCGGGAGCACGTGAGGAGGCACAGATGCGGAAGCGCTCAGGCATAATCGCGCTGGCAACCCTGTTAGTGGCGCTCTTGATGGCTGGCTGTGCCACCACGGAGGACAGACAGTCCCAGGCGGACCGGGATAAACTGTGTTCGGCCCTGGACACGAACCATGACGGCAAAATCACCCCCGCGGAGTTCATGGCGCGCACCAACGACAAAAACAAGGGGTTGGAAGTTTTCCAGCAATGCGACACCGGTAATAAAGGCTACCTGACGTATGACGAGTTGTGGAACCAACGCATGATGCTTCCACCGGAACTCACGATAACCACACCTCCCGTCGTCCGACCGGTGCGGTAGGACACTTGCCCGCTATTGTTCGGGCCGAGGCTCTATGAACCTGAAATCCTGGCGCGGATTGGCAGTTGAGGCCGGAGTAGTTGTCCTGTTAGTGGTCCTGTATTTCCTATTTAGCGGCCCTGGGAAAAACGGGCCGAGCCCCGGCACTGCCCCTGGTCCGACCGCGGCGACGGCTCCGGCCAAGCCGGCACCGCCGGTAGCCCCGGTGCGCACCACGCCCGCCCCCCCCATTGAACCCGCCGGCCCCCCCATGGGGGCAGCTCCCGGCCTGGAGCCGCAGGTTACCGTTCCCCCGCCCCCGGAGCCGGGTCAGCGTTACGGTATTTTGGCGGGCAGTTTTAAAAAATACCGGGACGCCGACAAGTTGCTGACCCGGTTGAAAAAGGAGGGGAAACCCGCCTTTATTCAGCGGGACCCCAGGGATATAAACCGCTATCAGGTCTGGCTGGGGCCATTTTCCTCCCAGAGCGAAGCCGAGGACGCGGCCAAATCCCTCCGAGCCGTTCTCAAGAAACCTCTTAAAATCGAGGCGATCGAAAACCCGGTTCCCAAGTAAGGGTTGATACGCTCAAACAGGTACTAGCGCTTTTTTGGGGGCGGACCTAGAGCGTTTGTCATAAATTCTTTCCACTTGGAGATTCTTAAATCCCCCTAAATCCCCCTTTTTCAAAGGGGGACTTTAGCAGCAATTCCTTATAGTTCCTCCCTTTTGCAAAGGGGGGGGGTAGGGGGATTTAGCATGATGCCGCCATCGGAAAATACTTTTGGCAAACGCTCTATGTGTCCGCCCTCCAAAGGGTGCACACCCAGGTCCGCCCCGACAATCCCGAAGATTTCCTTATTTCTCTAATACGCAATCTGGTTTAATCGGCGCCTGCCCGCCCCAACGACGGCCTCCCCGGGTCCCCTTCCTGCAAACCTCATTCTTTAGGTAGCCACCTAATACCAAGTTGCCGTCATAGAGGTAATTCTGGCTTTATGATCGCAACCCCCGTAGGGGCGGTTCGCGAACCGCCCCTACAATTCTGATTATTACTTGTTTGACGGCAACTTGGCATAAGAGCAAAAATCACCCTCCCGGGGTGGCAGGCCTCACTGGACCGTCACCTCCACGGCATCGCCCTGACCGCCCGGCCCCACCACGGTGAGCCGGTGGCGTCCCCGGGATAAGGTGAGGGGAAGTTCATAGGGCGGGCCGGTGGCGGCAACTTCCCGGCCATCCACGAACCAGGTGACCGCTTTGAGGGGATCCCGGCACAAAACTTTGGAAATCACCCGGATGACCTCGGCCCGGGGCGCCAACAGAAACCGGTCCCCGGGGAGCGGGTAGCTGATGCTGACCCGGAGCCCCAGGCCGCCGTCCCTGGCGGGAGGATAAGCCCCCATCGGCGGGGTCGGGAAGCGGCCGAGAATCAGGGCGCCGCCCCGGCGGCGGGGCTGAGCCCCGGCCTTCGGGTCAGCGGGCGCCGGCCCCTGAAAGGTTCTCCCCAGGTCCTGATCGAAGTCGGCCAGGCGGAATCGGCCTTCGCCGCCTTTCTCGTAGCGCTGGTGGAGCCAACCGGCATAATTGGCGGGCATACGGTGCCAGGGTTCCTGGGGGTGGTGATAGGAACAGACCGCCTGGGGTTCGGTGCCGGCCATAAACAGCTCCTGGCGCAGGTTTCCGCAGCCCGGCCCGGGTTTCAGGCCGGAAAAGGCGCAGACCTCGGCGGTGGCGACCCCGGCGGGTTTTCTGAAGGGAGCGGGTATGCTGCCGGCGAACAGGGCCTCAGCCAGGTCGGCCACAATCGGGGCGGCGGCGCTGGCCCCGCTGAGATTCGCGGTGGGTCTCCCGTCGAAATTGCCCACCCACACCGCCAGGGTATACTCCGGGGTATAGGCCACGGCCCACAAATCCCGATAATGGGTACTGGTCCCGGTCTTGATGGCCATCCGGTAAGGCGGGTTCATGGCCGAGGCGCCGCCGAAGATGCGGGTCCGGGCCATGGGGTCGCTCAAGATGTCGCTGATGATAAAGGCTGCCTGGGGCGAAAAGATCGGCGTCCCGTCGGCCTTGGGGGCATCCAGGGTGAGGCGCAGGGGGCCGAATCTCCCGCCGTTGCTCAGGCAGGCATAAGCCGCGGCCAGTTGCAGGAGGCTGACTTCGGGGTTGCCCACCACCATACCCAGACCGTAGTGCTCCGGGGTAAATTCCGGGTGGTTGATGAGGTGGAGCCCGGCCAGCGTCTCATAATAAGTCTCCGGCCCCATCAGGTTGAGGAGGTGGACGGTGGAGAGGTTCAGGGAATTGCCCAAAGCCTCCCGGAAAGAAATGGGGCCGTGGGACACCCGGTCGAAGTTGGCCGGGATAAACTCACCCCGGGGGGTGCGGTAGCGTCGTTCCACGTCTTCCAGGAGCGAGGCGGGGGTGAACCCCTGGTCCAGGGCCAGGCCGTAAAGAAACGGCTTGAGCGCCGAACCCGGCGAGCGCCAGGCGATGGCGCCGTTGTTGAAGCCCCGATCCCGGGGGCCATAGGCGCAGGAGCCCACCAGAGCCAGGACTTCCCGGGAGCCGTTGGCGACGATCACCGCCGCCGCCTGGGAGGCGCCGGCCTTCAGGAGCCGGACCCGGTGCGAGTTCACGATGGCCTGGGCCCGGCGCTGGAGCGGCAGATCCAGGGTCGTCCTGATCCGCTGGGAACCCGGGGCCCCGGGTCTCTCCCGGGCCAGAACCAGGTTGACAAAATGCGGGGCTTCAAAGGGGAACGCCGGGGGGCGGGGGCCGTTGCCCCGGAACCTGACGGGTTCCGATTGCCGGGCCTGGAGTTCCTGGGAGCTGAGATAACCGAGCCGCACCATGCGGGAGAGAACCCAGCGCTGCCGCGCCAGGAGGCGGTCCCGGTGAGGGCCATAGGGGTTCAGGGTCCCGGGGGCTTTGACCAGGGCGGCCAGGGTTGCGGCTTCACCTGGGGTCAGCCGGGAGGCGGTCTTGCCGAAATAGGCCCAGGCCCCGGCCTCCACCCCCACAAGGTTATTGCCCAGAGGCACCCGGTCGAGGTAGCGCCGCAGGATCTCGTCCTTGCTGAGGGCCGCCTCGATCCTGAGGCTGCGACAGACCTCCACCACCTTGCGATAATAACTGCGGCGCCCGGGGGAGGTGAGCCGGGCCAGTTGCTGGGTAATGGTGGAAGCCCCGGACACGATGCGCCCGTGGCTCAGGTTGCTCATGGCGGCCCGGAGAATGGCCAGGGGGTCGATGCCCGGATGGCGCCAAAACCTCTGGTCCTCCGCGGCCACGAAGGCCTCGGCCACGAGGGCGGGGACGGCCCCGCCGGGTAAGGTGACGAGCTTGCCACCCTGGCCCCCGGACACCAGGCGCAAGACGCCGGCCCGTCCGGTCCAGCACCAGGGGGCCGGGCCTTGCTTCCAGGGCCGATAGGTCCAGGCGCGAGGCGGCCTCAAAATGCCAGGCCAGGACGACAAGGGCCAGCAGGGCCGCAGTCAGGCACCAGGCGAGACGGCCCCATGGCAGCCTATTCAGCATCAGCGCCCCTTGACGGTCAGTTCTCCCTGGGGGGAGTAGCCGTTTACTCCCGGCGAGTACATGGCCGCTACCCGAGTGGCGGGGAGCACGAACTTGCCCTCGCACACGGCCCGGCAGTAATACTCAAACCGCTGGGAGCCGGCGTAAACCTGGTCCCGGAAAGCCAGCACCCGGTCGGTCCGGATCTCGAAATAATTGGGACGGAACCGGATGGCCCCATCCGGGGTGACGTAATCGAATTCATCGTAGTGCTCCGAATCGTCCCCCTCCGGGACAGGCTCCTCGGTCTTGAAGGCCGTGTTGAGGGCCATCAGTCCCGCGGGCAGGGGGTCATCCAGCACCACGTAGCGCTGCCCCCGGCCGGCGACCTCCATGAGGACCGTAACTTTCACCAGGTCCCCCACCTTGATGACCTCTGAGCCATCAGTGTTCTTGATGATCCGGCTGACCTTGAAGCCGTTGGCGGCCCCGGTGCCGGCGATATCCAGCCGGGGGGCCGTCAACTCCAGCTTATAGAGCCAGGTCTTGCCGGCCTGGCCGGAAACCTTGACCACCGGGTCTTTGAGCAGGGCCTTGGCGTTAAGCCCCACCGTACGGAAGCCCTTGGGGTCAAGCTTGAGTTGCTGGGGGGTGGGGACGCCGGGCTGGCTGATGACGATATCCACCGGTTCGGCCCCAAAGCTCGCATCCTTGAAGTAGCTTCCCAGGGCCAGGAGGGCCCAGCCGGTATCGGCAGTCGAGTTCCAGATGCCCTGGCTGTCCAGCCCCCCCAGCAGGAGCAGCGCTTCCTCCTGGGCGAGGGGGTCCTTGGGCAGGATGGCCTGGGCCGCCAGGAGGGCCAGGGCCGGGCTGCGCCACTGGCAAGAGAAATCCTCGGGGTCGTCCTGAGCCGCTTCGGCCTTACCGCCCAACAACGGTTTCAGCTCGGCCTGAAGCTCGGTCAAGGGCCGCAGTTCCGCCAGCCTGGCCGCCAACAGCACCAGGATCTTACTCTCCCGGTGCATCTGGGAATATTGGACGCTGGCGGTGTTGAGGGTGTCCCGGTCCAGGGCCTGGTTGAGGGCCAGGACGTAGGCGGCAAAGGCCTTGACCGCGGGGGACCGTTTCGGCTCGTGGATCTGGGTTTTCAGGAACGATGAGGCATTGCTCAGGGCATCTTCCGGCACCGTGAGCCCATGGCTGTTGGCCAGGCTCAAGGCCGCGGCGGCATAGATCGAGCCCCAGACGTGCGGTTCCCGCTGCCCCGGCCAATAGGCAAAGCCCCCGGAGTCGGTCTGGAGGCTCAGGATGCGCTGCACCCCCCGGTTCAGGTATTTATCGGTTTCGGGCAGGGTCACCCCGGACACCAGGCCTTGCTGAATAGCACCCCGGAGGGCCGCCAGGGCCAGAACCCCCGAACTGGTCTGTTCTACACAGCCGTACGGGTAATTGAGCAGGTAGTGGATCGCCTCGGTCATCCGCAAGAAGGGCGACCCGGCCAGGGTCAGGACGGCCTTGACCTCCTCAGGGTTAATCTGTCCCGCGGCCTGGCCGGTCAGGTAAGCGGGGAGCGGGACCTTGATCTCGGTAGTCCCGGCCAGGGAACCGAACCACACCTGGGTATCCCGGACCTGCCCGGAGTTGATGGGCAGCTTGAGTTCCACCGCGTCGGTCCGCCCCAGGAACTGGCCGGCAAAACGGGCCCCGGCCGCCCCGGCCGCGGCTGCCTGCCCGGTGACTTCGAGCTTTAAGCTGTCTTTGGGATTGAGCTTCTCCTTGGGTTCTGCCGCGGTGAGAAACAGCCCGCCATCCCCGACGGCGCTGAATTTCACCGGGCCCGTCTCGCCGGTGGCGTTGAAGGCGGCCACCTTGAACTTAAAGGTATCGCCTTTGGTGAAGAATCCGGGCAGACCGGGCTCCAGGTAAAAGTCCTTGGTGGCCAGCAGAGGCCGCTCGACGCTGGCAAAGCGGCTGCCCCGGTCCAGGACCACGGCATAAACCCGGTAGGTGGTCATATTGTCGGGCAGGGTGAAGCTTACCTGGGCCCGTCCCTGCGCGTCGGTATGCACCCGGGCGTTGAAATAGGCCACCGCCTCGAAGCGCCGCCGGAGCTTTGACATGACCTCTTCGCTCAAACCGCCGCCGCCGGTCAGGGGCTCGTTCTTGGAAAGATAATAAGGCGTCTGGTGAACCAGTAAAGCCCGCAGTTCCCCGGTAAAGACCTCCAGGGGCCGGTCAAACCGGTTCAGGGCCTCCAGGCTGGGAGTCTTAAACCCGGTAAGGGCCAGAACGGCTTCATCCACCACCGCCACGGCCATCTCCGCTTCCACCCCGCCGCCCTGGGGATTTTGGACGGTGAAGTCCAGGGACACCTTACCCCCGGGTTCGGCCTTGAGGTCCCCGACCGCCGGGCTGATCTTGACCTGGAGGCCCTCCACTTCGTCGCGGACCGGCAGGTTGAGGGTGCCCCAGTAAAAACCGGGCGCCTGGGTGTCATAGTGGCCGGCGTACACCGGGAATTCTCCCCGGGGCGTCAGTCCCAGGACCGAGACATATAGATTGGGGGCGTATTCGGGCCGGATGGGAACTTCCAGGCTATCGGCCTCCGATTTCGGGGTGATCACCTGGTACTTCAGCACCCCTGCCTGCTCCAGGGTGACCAGGTAGCGGGACACCGGGCTGGGAGGCCGGGCCGTTAGCCTGGCCGTCTCCCCGGGCTTATAGGCCGGCCGGTCCGGGGTAAGAGCCAGGG
The DNA here is from genome assembly GCA_963848565.1 of uncultured delta proteobacterium. GTDB lineage: Bacteria > Desulfobacterota > Desulfobaccia > Desulfobaccales > 0-14-0-80-60-11 > 0-14-0-80-60-11. Next base: position 20,893 of record CAWKEQ010000019.1, on the reverse strand, counting down.
GCAGGTAGGGCAGATCCCGGTTCTCGTAGGCATAGTTTTCACCACTCACCTCAAAGGCCGTGGCCGAAGCGAAACTGCGGCCGGCCTTGTCTTTGTAGGTAAAGGCCAGGAGATGGCGGCCGCCCCAGGCGAAGCTAAAACGGAAGGTGGCCGTGCCTTTCGCCAGGGTAAGGTCGCTGGACACGGTCTTGCGCCAGATTTCCTGCTCATCCCAATAGAGGTCGCCCTGCTCGTTGCGCTTGGCCACGTAGGCCCAGCTTTTTTGCAAAATCTCGGCCTGGAGAGCGCCCCGGCTGAGCCGCTTACCATCCGGCTTGGTCAGCATAACCGTGAGGACCTGTTCCTCATCGGCCCGGACCCCTTCCGGGTGGCGGCTGATGCCCACCAACAACTCCGGCGTAACCTGGAACACCTTGGTTTCAGAGGCCGCCCGGCCGTCGAAGTCCACCACCGTGGCCACCACGGAAAGGCCATGCTCCCCATTCATGACCTGGCGGTCCAGGGGAAACTCCAGCTCCGCCCTCCCCTTTTCATTCAAAATGGTCTGGCCGCTCTCGATCAAGGGGCCTTGATCTTCGCTGCCGTAACCGAAGGTGAAGTTGTCATACCCCGGCACCTGATAGCTGGTCTTGGCTTGATAAATCTTCCAGCGTACCTGGCCGTGTTTGACCTGCCCCCCGGCGTAATAGGAGCCGGTGAGGCTGATCCGGACAAAGGGGGATTGCTGCTCCTCCCGGTTGACGAATCCCTTCAGGGGTTTGGTGATCTGCTGAAAGTTGATGGACACGAAGTGCCGAGGCGGCTTGAACTCCTGCAATTGAAAGGTGAGGCTCACCTGGTTTTTAGGGCCGGACTCCGCCCCCGAAAGCGACGGGTCCCCTCCCCTGCGGCCTCGGCGGCCTTTTCTGGCCGCGGCGGCTTCGGCAGGGGTTTCCGGGCCATACTTCATGTTCAGGGTGTAAGTCCCCAGGGGCCAGTAACTCTGGGTCAGGAGTTCCCCGGCGGCGGTGCCGAAATCCGAAGTCCGGCCCTCATGGGTAAAAACCTGCTCGCCTTTGGGGCTGATGACCTCGAAAAAGCAGACTTCGCCCTTGGGGGGGAAAATGCGCCCCTTGGCATATTCCCGCACCGTGCCCTTGAAGTAGACCTTCTCCCCGGGCCGGTAGACGCCCCGTTCCGTGAACACGTTGCCCCGGAGATTGCGGATTTTTTCCCCGGTCTTTACCTGCCAGATCCCCTGGGGCTTGAGGTTGCCCTGGGGCGTCACTTGAATGAAAGCCACGTCGTCGCCGGTCCCCGCCAACAGCAGTACCAGGTCGTCCTGCTTCACCACTCGCTTCACCGGCCGCAATTTTTTGGGGTTCTTGAGGGACAACCCCGCCAGTTCATGGGGTTCGAAAAGCAAGACGCCGTCGGCGTTGGTGCTCCCCAGGGCAAAGGCCTCCATGTCCCGGGTGAAGCCGATAACCCGGGCCCCGGCCACGGGGGTTCCGGCCTGGAGCGAAGTCACCCAGAGGAGCAGATTCTGTTGGCCGCGTTTATAGGTCAGGCCCAGATTGGTGATTTCAAAGACCCGGGGCGGGGTGGCCGCCGCACTGCCGGCCTCGTTGTCCTGCACCCGGATCAGTTCCAGGGCGCCGGCCTCCTTGCCCTGCCTGAAGCTCAGAGGCAGGGAGACCGCCCAGGGCTTGTTCTTCTCCCCGGTGGCCGGAAAGAGTTGCTTCTCGTCAAGGGCCGGGGTGACAAAATCGGCCAGGTCCTTATGGGAGGTCAGGAAGGGCTTGAATCCTGCCGCCGCGGTCTTGAGCTCAGCGAAGACACGGTCCCAGTCGGCCGGGGACTTCTCCACCGTCAGGGCCAGGGGCAGCAGGAGCGGCGGCACCCGGATGCCTTCAAACTTCAGGTTGTTGACGTTCTGGGCCCGGACGTGCAGCAGCTGCCGGCTGTCCCGTTCGATGACGCTCTGGGGGCCGACGAATTCCACCTTCGGGGGCCGGTCGGCCATGAAAAAGGCGTTGACCGTTTTGCGGTAGGTCTTCTGCCCCACCCTCAGGGTTTCCGGCAGGTTGACGAGATAGCCGGTGCCATACCGTAAAGCCCCCCGCAACGTCAGCACCCCTTTGGAGTCAAGGGTGGTGCGGTTCCAGTCAATCTTGACCCGGGGCAGCAGCCGCAGATTGCCCCGGAGGCTCTCAACCAACAGCGGCTGGCTGAAAAAGATCCTGACCACCTCATGGGCGGGGTCCGGTTCGATCTTGACAATGGTGAAGTTTTTCTTGGGGTCGAAGCCGTCTGCGGCGGTTGACTTGGGCCGTTCCTGGGCTGCAGCCGGGCCTAGGGCCGCCAGCCAGGCCAGCGCCAGTGCCATGATCAATAAAAGAGCCAGTTGGCGGGCGATGGCGCCGGCGCCCCGGGAGGAATGCGGGAACATCTTGCTGGATAAGCCCATGGTCTACCCCTTCCTGCAAAAATGAATAACCGTGAACAGAGGACGCAACGTCTTCACCCCAGGTTCGCACCGACCGTCGTCCCCCGGGGGATGCCAGAACTTATCGACATAACAGATTAACGTTATCAATATATTTTCACCGGTCCCACCACCGGATGAGGTGGCGCAAGAATGGCGTGCAACCGCGACAAGATTATATTAAATTACCTTAAACCAAGGTAATATTTATCGTATGGTGAGCCGGGGCCCGACCCTTCTTCTCGCAAGGATTTTATGGCGATAGATCAACCAGCCCAGGTTCGCAGTTGGCCCCAGACCGCGTCGGGCCGGGCTTTCTTGTCGGGATTTACCCTCCGGATCAATGCCCGCCGGTTCCCGGGGTGTTCCGGCTGGCCCGCCACCACGCCTCGGGAGGCTGACCATCGCTGCTGAAGAAGAAAATCTTCAGGAACCCTACGCCGCGGCCTTCTGGAGTGTCCCCGCCGAGGAACTTCTTGACCGGCTCAAGACCACTGCGGCAGGGTTGACCACGGCTGAGGCCCGGCAGCGCCTGGCCTCCTACGGCCCCAATCTCCTCAAATCGAAACGCAAGACCGATGCCCTCACCCTGCTTCTGGCCCAATTCAAGAGCCCTATTATCATCATTTTGCTGGGTGCGGCCATCCTCTCCTATTTCCTGGCCGACCGGGCCGATGCCCTGATCATCTGCTTTATTGTGGTGATCAGCAGCCTGCTGGGCTTTTGGCAGGAGCGGGGCGCGGCCAACGCCCTGGCGAAGCTCCTGGCGGTGGTGCAAATCAAGGCCTCGGTGTGGCGCGACGGCCAGCAAGGGGAAATCCCGGTGGAGCACATCGTCCCCGGGGATATCGTCATCCTGGCCGCCGGGGATGTGATCCCGGGCGATTGTCTCCTCCTGTCCTCCAACGAACTCTTCGTGGATGAAGCGGCCTTGACCGGCGAGACCTTTCCCGCCGAAAAGTCGGTAGCCGTGCTGCCGGCCGACACCTCCCTCAACCAGAGAGTCAATACCCTGTTTATGGGGACCCACGTGGTCAGCGGCAGCGCCCGGGCCCTGGTCCTGGCAACCGGCACCCAAACCGAGTTCGGCCAGGTCTCCGAACGGCTGGTGCTGCGCCCGCCTATAACCGAATTCGAACGCGGCGTGCGGCGCTTCGGCTTCCTCCTGATGCAAGTGACGTTGGTCATGGTGACCATCATCTTCGCGGGCAACATCCTCCTGAAACGCCCGATCCTGGATTCCTTCCTGTTCGCCCTGGCCCTGGCCGTGGGGCTGACCCCCCAGCTTTTGCCCGCCATTATCAGCGTCAACCTGGCCACCGGGGCCAAACGCATGGCCGCGGCCAAGGTCATCGTCCGGCGGCTGGCCTCCATCGAAAACTTCGGCAGCATGAACGTGCTGTGCTCCGACAAGACCGGCACCATCACCGAAGGCACGGTGCACCTCCATGCCATGGTCGGCGTGGAGGGCGGCGACAGCCAAAAAGTGGCTCTGTACGCCTACCTCAACGCCATCTTCGAAACCGGCTTTACCAACCCCATCGACCTGGCCATCCGCACCCAGGCCGCCTGCGACATCACCGGCTACGAGAAACTGGATGAAGTGCCCTACGACTTTATCCGCAAACGCTTGAGTATTCTGGTGGGCCACGACGGGCGCCGGCTGATGATTACCAAGGGGGCTGTTCCGAATGTCCTGTCCGTCTGCACCGCCGCCGAAACCGCCGACGGCTCCAGCATCGATTTGAAGACCATTGAGGCCCAGGTCCATGAACTGGTGAAGACGGCCAGCGATCAGGGCCGGAGGACTCTGGCTATAGCCTACCGGGATATAGGGACGGTCACGGACATCAACAAGGACCATGAAACCGCCATGACCTTACTGGGATTCCTGGTCGTCCACGATCCCCCCAAACCCGGCATCCTGGAGACCATCAACCGGTTGGCCGACCTGGGAGTCACCCTGAAGGTGATTACCGGGGACAACCAGTTGATCGCCGGGGCTATCGCCCGCCAGGTGGGGATGGCCAACACCAACGTCCTCACCGGCCAGGAAATGCGCCAGATGAGTCCCGAAGCCCTCATGCAAAGGGCCCAGGAAGTGGACATCTTTGCGGAAGTGGAGCCCAACCAGAAGGAGCGGATCATCCTGGCCCTGAAAAAAGCCGGCGACGTGGTGGGTTATATGGGTGACGGGATCAACGACGCCTCGGCCTTACATGCCGCGGACGTGGGCATCTCGGTGGACAGCGCCGTGGACGTGGCCAAGGAGGCCGCGGACATCGTTTTGTTGGAGCATAACCTGGACGTCCTGTTGCAGGGGGTTCAGGAAGGCCGCAAGACCTTTGCCAACACCCTCAAGTACGTTTTTATGGCCACCAGCGCCAACTTCGGGAATATGTTCAGCATGGCCGGGGCCTCGCTGCTGCTACCCTTCCTGCCGCTGTTGCCCACCCAGATATTGCTTACCAACCTGATGACGGATTTCCCGGAAATGACCATCGCCACCGACAGTGTGGATCAAGAGTTGGTGGACCGGCCCCACCGGTGGGATATCGGGTTTATCCGCCGCTTTATGTTTTTCTTTGGCATCCTGAGTTCGGTGTTTGACTACCTCACCTTCGGCGCCCTGATCTACCTCCTCCGGGCCACCCCGGAATTGTTCCGGACCGGCTGGTTCCAGGAATCGGTGATCTCGGCGGTGATGATCGTCCTGGTCATCCGGACCCGGCGCCCCTTCATCAAGAGCCGGCCCGGGAAGTACCTGCTGATCGTCTCCCTGATCATTATCGGGGTTACCCTGATCTTCCCGGCGTCGCCGCTCCGGGGCGTCTTCGAATTCCAGGTGCTGCCCCTGGAGTTTTACCTGGTCCTCTCCGCCATCCTGCTCCTCTACATCCTGTCGGCCGAGGTCCTGAAACGGATATTTTACCGGAAATTTACCTATTAGCCTCCGCACCTCGACCTTCGGTTTTCCTATACTCCCTGTCCGCCTGCGATCACCTGATCAAAACCATTTGGCTTCGACCTCCTGGACCCCCCGGAACGTCAATTTCGGGGTGGCCAGGAGAGATTGCAGGCGTTCTATGTTTCGGTCAATAGCCTGCCGGTACAAATCCTGATTTATCCCCCAGAGAGCCCGCAGGTAATCCCGCATATAACCATCCACCTGCCCCAATTCCACCACGAACCGCTCTTTGACCATTTCCCAGAAAGCCGGAGTTTTTTTCATTAAATCAAATTCGTCCTTATAACACTGAACCCCGCCTTCCTTAAATTCATCGTAGAGAAAAGGAAGTTTTTCCAAATAATGCTCATTGGCCATTTGCCCGATAAGGTCGGCAGTTCCCAATATTTTACCCAAGATTTCATGTTCTCTGGTTTTAAACTTGATCTCAGAAATCTTAACATCAAGTCCGGTGCATCTTAATAAGTTGCTGCATATCTGTAAGTCTTCTAAGGGGAATCGATGCTCCTGAAAGTATTGCTTCATAAACTCTATACTGCGCTCTATATGACAAATAGTATATTTGGCGCCAGTGCCGGTTTCATCGTCCAGAGCCTGAATATATCCTGTATCGTGCATGAGGGCCGAAATTAATCCCAGGCTAACTTCGTTTCTTTCAAACCTCACCCCATTGAGGAAAGCGCCATGGATAAGTTTTCCCGTAACGAGCAGGCAGTCCAGCGTGTGGTTGAGGTCATGGTACAGGGTGTTACAACGACGATAGCCTGGGTAATTCCCGCTAAAAAGTTTTAAAATATCATTAAATGCCTGCTCAAACTGATTAAAAGCAAATTTCTTAAATAGTAATCGTACAATCTTTTTGATTTCTTTCAGAACATCCTGCGGATTATCGAGAGAAAACCGCTCAGGGCAGGTAAATTTGTTGGATAACCGCCTCAAAGGAATGGTCATGGTATGTTCACGGCGCATGGCTCCCCCTTCCAATGCGATTCACTCGGATCCTCGGGCTCGGAAACTCGGGAATGATTGCCTTGAGGTGCTTAACTACAATTATGCAATAAAGATACCAAAGAAGGCATGGCGAACCTATGGCTTAATTAGAGTGATCTTTCGGATAGTTATAATGGTGAACCCCTCGGATTCGAAGGGCATTATTCCAGACGGGGAGTGTAAATTTTACATGAGCGGCTCTTTACACATGTGTAAATTTACAGTTGATCAGAGGCACGCAAATGATGGAGATCAATCAGTTGGTAGAGGGTGGGTCTGGAGATACCCAGCAGGCGGGCGGCCTTGGCCTTGTTCCAGCCAGTTTGAGTCAGGGCCTGAAGGATGTCAGGCGCCTGCAGGGAAGATATTTTGGGGCGATCAGGTGGGGCCGGAACCCCCTGGGGAGCGTAATCTTTGATCTCGGCGGGAAGATCCTCCAAAGTAATCGTCGGACTGTTGCACACCACAAAGGCATGCTCGATGGCATGCTGCAGTTCTCTGACATTTCCCGGCCAGGGGTAAACCATGAAGATTTTCAAGGCGTCTTGGGAAATTTTCTCTAGATTTTTTTTATAACTCTTATTAAAGAGCGCCAGAAAATGATTAATCAATAAGGGGATATCTTCGCGCCTTTCCCGCAAGGGCGGCAAAGGAATCTCCACCACCTTCAGCCGATAGTAGAGGTCTTCCCGGAATTCTCCCAGGCTGACCTTTTTCTTCAAGTCACAGTTAGTCGCGGCAATGACCCGCACGTCCACAGGGTAAGTGGTAGAATCGCCGACTCGTTCAAAGGTCTTTTCCTGCAAGACCCTGAGGAGCTTTAATTGTAAATTGGCAGGAATATCCCCCACCTCATCCAGGAATATGGTGCCCCCGTGGGCTGCCTGGAAGCGGCCCACCCGGTCCTTCAAGGCCCCGGTAAAGGCGCCTTTCACATGCCCGAACAATTCGCTTTCCAGCAAATTCTCCGGCAAGGCCGAACAATTCACGGTTACCATCGGTTTGGAGGCCAGAACCCCGCCATAATGGAGCGCCTTGGCCACTAATTCTTTGCCGGTGCCGGTTTCCCCCGTGATCAGTACGGTGGTATCCGTATTCATCAATTCATCCAGCAGGCGAAATATGCTTTGCAACTTGTGGCTTTTGCCCACCATATTATGCAGGTTATAACGCCCGCGCAATTCCCCTTCCATTTCGGCCACCCGGGTCAAATCCCTGATCACCAGAACCGTGCCGATGTTTTTATCGGCGCTATCTCTTAACGGTGAACTGCTGACGGTAACTATTTGATGGGGCCGGGCCGGCTGGCGGCACTCCAAGCGGTAATCCTTGATGGTCCTTGACGTCCCCACTAACTCTTTCAAAGCCTCATAACAGGATTGAGCACAAGAACCGGTGACCTGGTGAAACTTCTTGCCGACGATTTCTTTGGGATCCATGCCGCAAATTTCTCTGGTGGCATCATTGGCGGCAATAACTTGCATATTTTTGTCAACCGTGATGATGGCGTCATTGACACTGCGGAAAATGGCCTCCAGATTACGGCGATTCTGCTCCCGCTCCGCTTCGAAGAGGTTTTGAATCGTCTGAATTAACCGGGCTTTATTGATGGCCACTGCCGCCAGAGAAGCCAGGGACAGGACCAGGTTATCATGAACCTCGCTGAAGGGGACCGGGTTTCCCTTGGCGTCCATGGCGTTGATCAGCTCTAAGACGCCGATGATTTTGCCGGCATGATCTTTGAGCGGCACCGCCAGGATCGATTGCGTGTGATAATGATTGCGCAAATCAAATTCGGGATTGAAGTGGAAAGGGAAATTGGCAGACAATTGATACACATCAGGGATATTCAGGATCTCACCCGTGAGGGCAACATAACCGGCAATACTGCTCTTGCTGATGGGAATCTCGAATTGTTTAAAAAATTGGAAATCTTCGCCCTTTGCCAGCATTAAGGTATTATTTTGCGCTACTTCGAAGCGGAGGTTGCCATCCTCTACCAAAAAGAGGCTGCCGCCGTCCGCGTTGGTCAGGAGGCGGAGTTCATTGATAATTTTTCTCAATAATCTGGAGAGATCGGTTTCGCTGGAGAGAGCTATGCTGATTTCTATCAGCTTCTGTTTGGCTATATCCAAGGAAGTGAGCATGATGTGGCTGTTCCACCCCACTGAATCGCAGCATGAGTCTCTTTCAACTTAGGCTGCATCTTTTGTTGGTGCAGTTCAGTCAAGTCACTGAATTTCTTTCATCATCCCGATAGGTCGGAGTACTTTTGCTCCTATAACTATGGTTGCGCTTATTGCGGTGATTGTCAAGCGGGAAACCCGCCTCGCCTTAACCTGACCGGACCCCTCAGTGGCCCGGTTCAGTTAATCAAGAGTCGCGGTTGCCATCCGGTAGATCACGAAGGCAGGGTAGATCAGATTCATCAAACCCATTTCATCGCTGGGTCTGGAGCTTGGGTCGGTGGTTTTAAATTTTTCTTAGCTTTTTGCGCCGGTCTGATATAAAATTAACAGGTTAAGATACCAATCAGGAGATTCGAGAAGGCTTATGAAGAACGATATTCATCCCAACTACATTGAAACTACCGTGCGCTGCGCCTGCGGCAGCGAGTTCGTCACCGGCTCCACCAAGGATAACATCCGGGTCGAGATTTGCTCCAAGTGCCATCCCTTCTTTACCGGCAAGCAGAAGCTCATGGACACCGCCGGACGGGTAGAGCGCTTCCGGCGCAAATACGCCCACATAGAACAATACAAGGCCGACGACAAGGCCGAATGAAACCCGTAGACCTGCGCTCGGCTGTGGGAGGCCAGGCCGTGCTGGAGGGCGTGATGATGCGCTCCCCCCACGCCATGGCCGTCGCGGTGCGCCGTCCCGACGGCACGGTGGTCGTCAAAGATGAGGCCTACCATTCCCTGGCTGAGCGCTACCCTATACTCAAGCGCCCCTTCCTCCGGGGTCCCGTGATCCTTATCGAGGCCATGGTCACGGGCGTCAAGGCCCTGACCTTTTCGGCCCAGGCCGCGCTCCAGGAGGAAGATGCCGACAAAGAGGATGAACCCCTGGGTTGGGGCAGCCTCGCCCTCACCCTGGGCGGCGCCTTCCTCATGGCTTTCCTCTTTTTCGGCTTCCTGCCTCACTGGCTGAGCGGCAAGGCCGGTTTTCTGGTGGGCCACGCCCTGACCCCGGCCGATTTCACCTTTCACGTCATCGACGGCATCATCAAAGCCACTTTTCTCATGGCCTACATCTGGGGCATCTCTTTTTTCCCGGACATCCGCCGGGTCTTCGAATACCACGGCGCCGAGCACAAGTCCATCTGCACCTTTGAGGCCGGGGAAGAACTGACGGTGGCTAACACCAGGCGCCATCCCACCGCCCACGCCCGGTGCGGCACCTCCTTCATCCTGGTGGTGCTGTTGGTCAGCATCTTGGTCTTCACTGTCTTTTTCCCCCTGTTCCCGGCTCTGACTCACCGGGGGCTGGCCAACAATCTTCTCCAGGTGGTCATCAAGGTGGGCCTCATGTTTCCCATCGCGGCGCTGTCCTACGAAATCATCCGCTGGGGCGGCAAACACTCCGGACATGCCCTGGCGCAAGTCTTCCTCTGGCCCGGCTTGGCCACCCAACGTCTCACCGCCTTAGAGCCCGACGACTCCCAACTGGAAGTGGCCCTGGAGGCCCTGAAGGCGGTCCTGGCCCGGGAAGAGTATCCCCTCCCCGAAGGCCAGCCGGCCGGGGATACCCTGTCATGCGCCGGGTGCCGGCATTAACCCGATTGCCATGATCCGCTTCTCGGAATCCTTCGACCTGGCCGGCCGGAGCAAACGCCTCAGGGAACCCGCAGAACTCCAGAAGGCCTAAAGTCCGGGTCTGATCTTAGTGGGGCTAACCTGCCGGGCAAAGCGCTCCTCTTCCTTCCTCTTAAGACCAAAGGGCAAGCAACAAAATATTATTGGTCATGCTGAGCGCTGCGCAGCTTCTCCCTTTTGGTGCTGCCGGGATGCTACGCGAAGCTTATCTCTGTTCAGAAGGCCTGCATATGTAATTTATTTTAACTTTCCCTGCTTTTACCGAATCGCAATCAATTGGCGACACGGGCGTCCCGCCTGGGATGGCGCAGACGAAAGGTTCGTGACCCTGGGAGTCGGTCAATCCCGGGGAGAAAAATCCCCCCTACCCCCCTTTAGGAAAGGGGGGGAAAGACTGCGGCTTCCTTAAAGTCCCCCTTTTTTAAAGGGGGATTGAGGGGGATTTGAAGTTTCACGGTAAAGCCTGTGTCTGCAAATAATTGCCCTTTGATCGCAACTCGGTATTAATCAGACCCCGGTTTTTCCTCCACCCGCTTAAACTCCGTGCCCCCGTCCCAATCCACCGACAGGCTCTGGGCCCGGCCGTCGGGGCCGATAACAAAGCTCGCCCCGTCCAAATCCATTCCATAGGTAAAAGTGAATGAATCCCGGTCAAAGGGCTGCAACAAAACCTTCTGCCGGCGCTCTCCCAGGAGCATGGAGAGTGTGTCCTGGGCCGCAGTTATGCTGACCCGGCCATAGACTGGATTGCTATAGGCGCCGGCATAGCGGTCCAGGGGCAGGGGCGGCGCCGGGGAGGCAGGGCGCTGGGGTGGCTTATTTTTGGCCGCCGCCTGTTTCATCCTCTCCAGACCCTCCTTGCTCCAATCCCGGGGCGGATTGTGAAAATATAAGTCAAAAAACTTGAATGCCAGGGTCTCGGGCAGGTCCGTGATCAGGTTGGAAAGCACCACGATGCCGACCCCGGTACCCGGCATGAAGGCCACCATGGTCTTGTTGCCGGAGGTGCCGCCGTTATGCCAGATTATGGGATGGGGGCGGAAGGGTTGCTGCAGCCAGGCCTGACAATAATACGCCATCTTGGCCGGGTCCGTTCCCATAATGGTCTTAGGCGTTTGGAGAAAATTCTGGTTGGCCTCGCTGATGAGTTGCTTGCCGTCAAACTTGCCATGGTTCAGTTGCAGACGCAGCCATTTGGTCATGTCCAGGATATTCGAGTTGATGCCGCCGGCCGGCCCGTAAATATACACCCAGTGGTGATAGGGCCAATCAGCCGGTATGGCCTCGATCCGGTCGCCGGTTTTCCGGTGCAGAAAAGTAACGTTCTTGGCCTGCTTAAATCCTTCCAGACCGGCTGTGGTGGCGGACATGCCCAGAGGTTCAAAGATGCGGGCCTTGAGGTTTTCTTCCCAGCTTTTGCCGGTGTATTTCTCCACCAGGGCCGCGGCCACCAGAAAGAAGCTGTTCTGATAGGCGTACTGGGAACGGAAGCTGGTGGCCGGCTTGAGATAACGCAAGGAATGGATGATATGGGCCCGGTCGAAGCCCATGAAGGACTGGGCATCTCCGGCGTAAGGGGGCAGGCCGCTGTGCTGGGCCATGAGGTCCGCCACCCGGAACTCCCGGGTGACCCAGGGGTCGAACATCTGAAACTGGTCCAGACGATCCACCACCCGGTCCTGCCAGGCGAACTGCTTGTCGTCCACCAGCATGGCCACCAGCGCCGCGGTGAAGGCCTTGGAGGTGGAACCGATCTGGAAGATGGTGTGCTCATCAACCTTCTCATTTCCCCCCACTTTCTTGACCCCAAAGCCCTTGGCAAAAATGACCTTGTCGTCCTGGACGATGGCGATGGCCATGCCGGGCACCTGCCAGTCCTTTTGGGCCTGTTGGGCGTAAGGCTCGAAGTCGGCCAGGATCTTTTTAAGCTGCTCCGGGTTCGGCTTTTCTCCCGGTTCCGCCTTAGCCTGGACCGAGGAAATTCCGCCTGCGGTCAGGAAGGCCAGGAGGGTGAATAAGATGAAAAACCCTGTGGCAATTTGGCGGGCCTTTCCGGGAAAGTGGGCCATGAATGTATCCTCCTTGGTCACAGTGTTCATGTCATAGTTTTGAGATATAATCATAAATTATGCCATTGTCCCGGCTTTACCTTGAGAAAAGCGCTGGTCGGGACCCTTCCCACCCTGGTGGACCGCGCAACCCAAGTCTCAGGCGAAATTATGGTCTCCCGGCTTCTAAATCCGAGCCGGTCACGCCGCCATACCGGTAAGATCGAGGCAAATTCCCGTTACCGCGCCCCGGCCTTTTTTGGCCATCAAGTCGGCCCGCAATCCTGGTATAATGGGGAAAACTGACTCCGGCCCGACTGTGTCCCGGGAGGGGGATTACCTCCATGTCCGCCGCCAACCAAGCGCAGCCCCCAAACCCCAAACTCCGCATTGGCCCCGCAGGCTGGGATTATCCCGACTGGCAGGGGGTGGTCTATCCCCCGGGGCTCAAGGGGGCCGACCGCCTCACCTTCCTGGCCACCCGGTTCGAGGTGGTGGAAATCAACGTCACCTTTTACCGGCCCATCCCCGCCGACTACGCCCGGCGCTGGCTGGCGGCGGTGGCCGCGGCCCCGGATTTCCGCTTTACCGCCAAGGTGTGGCAGGTCTTCACCCACGAACGCCGGCTGCCGGAGGCCGAACTGGCCCAGTTTCAAGAGGGCCTGGAGCCGATGCTGGCCGCCGGCAAACTGGGGGTGCTCCTGGCCCAGTTCCCCTATTCCTTCCACAACACCGAAGAAAACCGGGCCTATCTCCTGGAGCTCAAAGCCGCCTTCCCGGACTTTCCCCTGGCCGTGGAGGTGCGCCACCGCTCCTGGCAGCACCGGGCCGTGAAGGAGTTTTTAGCCCAGGCGAGCCTTGATTTCTGCAACATCGACCAGCCCATGGTGTCCTACCCCCTGGGGGCCACCCGCTGGGTCACCGGGCCCCGGGGCTACCTGCGCTGCCACGGCCGGCGGCAAGATGCCTGGTTTGAATTCGGTAAAGACCGGGGAGCCCGGTATGACTACCTGTACTCCCCCGAAGAACTGGAGGATTTGGCGGCCCGGACCCGGGAGTTGCTGGAGCAGGCGGCTGAGACCTACGTCATCTTCAACAACCACCCCGCCGGCCAGGCGGTGGCCAACGCCCTGGAACTGATCCATCGGTTTAACCCCGGACCCCTTCTCTCCGTGCCGCCGGGCTTGCTGGCGGCGTTTCCCAGATTGGCCGAAACGGTTATGCGGGGCAAAAACCTGGAAGGGTGAAAACTGTGGGCCGGAAAAAGCCAGCCGCAGGGTTTCTCTGGAGTCGGGGTGGACGAGAGAGAGCGATTGATGCCAGAAGGCGAGATAATCACGAAGTCCTATAGCGTCTGCTAAAAGTATTTCCCGATGGCGGCATCATGCTAATCCCCCCTAACTCCCCCTTGAGAAAAGGGGGGAACTACAAGGAATTGCTGCTCTAGTTCCCCTTTGAAAAAGGAGGATTTAAGAATCTCCAAGTGGAAAAATTTATAAAAAACGCTCTAGGCGTGGACTTAGCCATAGACCTTGAACCCCGCTATCATCTGCCTAGCGAAATTTACCTCTGTTAGGGGGGATCTTCAGAAGCCTCTTTGGTCCGATGCTAGTCTGCCATGATGGAGGGGTTGGCTGGTCCGGTCTCGACTATGACCCAATAGCAGGAGAGGTGATGCGCAGGTGCGACTTCGGAATCCCGGCCAAGCCGCCGGGTCCATCATCCTCCCACCCGCCCGGTTGCAACGGGTGGAAGTCCAGTCGATTCAACCCCGGAGTCCGGGTTTCCTATTTTTTTCTGCCCCGCATCCAAAAGGGGAGGTCGCCCGGCCCGGCGCTGGCCCGGAGCTGGGCTATCTCGGCTTTGAACTGCGTCAATTCTGCCTGGAGAGCCTTGACGGCCGCGGCCTCGGTCTTGAGCGCCTCGACTTCGCGGCGCAATCCGGCCAGTTCCCCCTGCAATGGGGTGACCGCGCCCTTCACGGCGACCGCTTCTGCCGCGCTGGCTCTGAGCCCCGCCACCTCGGTCAAGAGCGCCTTGAGGCCGGCTTCCAGTTCCTGCAATCGCGCCTGGACCTCGGGGTCCACCTCCGGCGCCGGTTGCCCCCGGCCCCCTCTGGTCACCGCCGAAAGATCGGGCACGACGGCATTGAGCGGGTGTTCCTGGCTAATGGCATCCAGGGGATTTTCGCCAATGGTGCTGCGTTTGGCCATATCGTTCAACTCCCTTCTTGGCTGATGATCTCGTCGGCCAGGGCCCGGTAGTCTGCGGCTCCGGCGCTCTTGCCGTCGTACTGCGTGATGGCCTCGCCGAAGGAAGGACATTCGGCCAGCCGGATGTTCTCCCTAATGATGGTGCGGTAAACCAGGCTCCCGGAGCGCTGGCGCAATTGCTCCACCACCTCCCGGGCATGGCGGGTGCGGGAATCCACCCGGCAGGCCAGGATACCCGAGACTTTCAAGTCCGGGTTGAGGCGGTCCTTGACCACTTCGACGGTTTGGAGCAGTTGGGCCAGACCGCTCAGGGCCATGACGTGGGCCTCCACCGGAACCAGGAGTTCGGCCACCGCCACCAGGGCGTTGACGGTGAGGACCCCCAGGGTAGGCGGGCAGTCGATCAGCACGTAGTCCCAGCGGTCCGGCGGCAAGCGCTCCAGGTTGCGGCGCAAGATGGTCTCGGCCCCAACTTCCCCGGCCAGCATCTTCTCGGCCCCCACCAGCCAGGGCGAAGACGGCACCAGGTCCACCCCGGCCACTCCCGAATCCTGCACCAGATCAAGCATGGAGCCATTTTCCGCAAAAATCCCCAGCACTCCCTTACCGGCATTCTTGACCCCGAACCACGCCGTGGTGGAATGTTGCGGGTCCAGGTCGATGACCAGCACCCGCCGGCCCTTCTCCCCCAAAGCCGCCGCCAGATTAACGCTGGTGGTGGTTTTGCCGCTCCCCCCCTTCTGGTTTGCAATGGCAAAAGTCCTCATGGCGTGCCTTTCCCCCTCATTCCGCAGTCACCGGCGATAGTCACCCCCGGGGGCGCAGTTGCCCGGCACCCCCACCCGGGGGCGCGGCTTCCCTCTGAGTTCCACTCCCTGCCCCGCCAGCCAGATCGCCCCAAACACCGCAGCCCGAGCCCAGTCAACCCCTGTGGGGATCGCCACCGCCTCGGAAACCGGGAGGTTCGAGCTGCCAGCCTGATCAGGGAACGGCCCCAGAGGGCAACCTCCCAGGTTATTTCTTTTCCTGTCCACCATGCCACAACCCGGCTCGCCTGTCAACTTGAGGTCTTCGCCGTAATCTGCCCTAAGAACCCGGCAATATCCAAAGAATTCCGAGACAGGAGAACCGCAGAACGATTGAAATTTATAGCGTGTGCCATAAATTCTTTCCACTTGGAGATTCTTAAATACCCCTTTTTCAAAGGTTTACTTTAGCAGCAATTCCCTATAGTTACCCAATTTTCTCAAGGGAAGGTTAGGGTGGATTAGCATGATGCCGCCAGCGGAAAATACTTTTGACAGACGCTCTACCTCCACCGTATCGCTGCCAGCCGACATGAGGCCATTGCAGACCGGGGACAATCCCCCCGGGAAATTCTCCCATGAGTCTCATTTTGACAAAAAAAAGGGTTAGACCAA
Source organism: uncultured delta proteobacterium (assembly GCA_963848565.1). Classification (GTDB taxonomy): domain Bacteria; phylum Desulfobacterota; class Desulfobaccia; order Desulfobaccales; family 0-14-0-80-60-11; genus 0-14-0-80-60-11. The sequence continues at coordinate 4,968 of CAWKEQ010000019.1, read as the reverse complement.
ATGGCCTAACCCCTTGATTTCGTTGGCGGGGACGACGAGACTCGAACTCGCGACCTCCGGCGTGACAGGCCGGCGTTCTAACCAACTGAACTACGCCCCCGGGTGATAGGTTCAAAGTTGAAAGTTCAAAGTTTGAATCGTTCAAAAGTTAAAGGCAGAAACCTTGAACTTGAACTTTGAACCTTGAACCAAATTTGGTAGGCGGAACAGGGCTCGAACCTGTGACCCCCGGCTTGTAAGGCCGATGCTCTCCCAGCTGAGCTACCCGCCCGCCCCCGTAATATTCGCTTATGGAGGCCCCGCTGTCAAGGGGTTTATGTCCTTCAGCCTATGGGGGAGCCCGATCCGTTGTGCCGCTAATCTTTTGATACGCCTGGGAAAGTGGTCTCAGGCGCGCCGGGAGCGCCTCGGGTTATCCAACCAAAATTTCCAAGGGGCGGCTAGGGGAAACCTAAGGCTTTTACCTGTTCCCCTTACCCTTTTCCCCCGGTCTGCTTAATGCGCCTGAATCTCGGCGGCGGGCGGCTCGGACGGGACATAAACTGCTTCCGGGGCCACCGGCGGCGACACCTCTTTAAACAGGCTTTCCGGATCGTCCAGCACCAGGGCGGTCTTCAGGACCTCGTCCATGTGGTCCACGGGCACCAGTTCCACCGCCTTGAGAATCCGGGCCGGGATCTCTTTGATATCCTTTTCGTTGTCCCGGGGGATGAGCACGGTCTTGATCTGGTGGCGGTGGGCCGCCATGATCTTTTCCTTGAGGCCGCCGATGGGCAGGACCCGGCCCCGGAGGGTGATCTCCCCGGTCATGGCCACGTCCCGGTGGACCGGAATCTTCAGCAGGGCGGAAACGATGCACGTCGCAATGGTAATCCCGGCGGAAGGGCCGTCCTTGGGAATGGCGCCCTCGGGCACGTGGACGTGGATGTCGATCTTGCGGTAGAACTCGGGCGGCAGCCCCAGGCTTTCGGCCTTGGAGCGCACGTAGCTCAAGGCCGCCTGGGCCGACTCCTGCATGACTTCGCCCAGTTTGCCGGTGATCAGGAGCTTGCCCCGGCCGGGCAGGACCACCACTTCGGTGTGGAGGAGTTCGCCCCCGAATTCGGTCCAGGCCAGACCGGTGGTGAGACCCACTTCGTCGGCTTCTTCGGTGCGGCCGAAGCGGAACTTGGGGACCCCCAGGTACTTGGGCACCAACTGGCTGGTGACCTTGATCTCATGGTCCTTGCCCTTGGCCGCCACTTCCCGGGCCACCTTGCGGCAGATGGAGGCGATTTCCCGCTCCAGGTTGCGCACCCCGGCCTCCCGGGTGTACTGGCGGATGATGGTGAAAATGGCGTTTTCGGTGAACTGGATGTTCTCCTTGGTCAGGCCATTGGCGAGGCATTGCTTGGGGATCAGAAACTGCTCGGCGATAAGGAGCTTCTCGACCTCGGTATAGCCGGCCAGCCGGATGATCTCCATCCGGTCCTGGAGCGGCGGCGGGATGGAGAAGAGATTGTTGGCCGTGGTGATGAACATCACTTCGGACAGGTCATAGTCCACGTCCAGGTAATGGTCGTTAAAGGCGAAGTTCTGTTCCGGGTCCAGGACCTCCAGCAGCGCCGAGGAGGGGTCGCCCCGGAAATCCGTGCTCATCTTGTCCACTTCATCCAGGCAGAAGACCGGGTTGTTGGTCTTGGCCTTTTTGAGGGACTGGATGATCTTGCCGGGCAGCGCGCCGATATAGGTGCGCCGGTGGCCGCGAATCTCGGCTTCGTCCCGGACGCCGCCCAGGGACAGGCGCACGAAGTTCCGTCCCATGGCCCGGGCCACCGACTTGGCCAGGGAGGTTTTGCCCACGCCCGGCGGTCCCACCAGACAGAGGATGGGGCCCTTCATCTTTTTCACCAGGCTTTGGACCGCCAGGTATTCCAGGATGCGCTCCTTGGGCTTCTCCAGGCCGTAGTGGTCTTCTTCGAGGATGCGTTCGGCCTCTTCCAGGTTGATGCTTGTCCTTGGTCTTTTCCTGCCAGGGCAGGGACAGGAGCCAGTCGATGTAGTTCCGGGAGACCGTGGCCTCCGCCGACATGGGGCTCATGAGCTTCAGTTTCTTGAGCTCGTGCTTCACCTTGCCGGTGGCTTCGGCGCTCATCTTCTTCCGGCGGATGCGGCGCTCGAGTTCCTGGATCTCGCCCTTGAGGTCCTCCTTTTCCCCCATCTCCTTCTGGATGGCCCGCATCTGCTCGTTGAGATAGTATTCCCGCTGGGTCTTTTCCATCTGCTTCTTGACCCGGTTCTTGATGCGGGACTCGATCTGGAGGATTTCGTTTTCCCGGTTCACATAGCCCACGACCTGTTCCAGGCGGCGGGAAGCATCCAGGTTTTCCAGCAGGCCCTGTTTTTCATCCGCCTTGATGGACAGATGGCCGGCGATGGTGTCGGCCAGGCGCCCCGGGTCATCCACCCCCACCAGGCTCTGCAGGGCTTCCTGGGGGACCTTTTTGTTCAGCTTGGCATAAGTCTCGAACCCGGCGATCGCGGTGCGGCGCAGGGCCTCGGTCTCGGGAGTGATATCCCAGGACTCCAGCAGTTCCTCGGCCTCCACCTGGAAGAACTGGGAAATGGGCAGAAACTGGCGGGCGATGGCCCGGCCCTTGCCTTCCACCAGCACCTTGACGGTGCCGTCGGGCAGCCGCAAGAGCTGCAGGATGGCCGCCAGGGTTCCCAACCGGTGAATCTCGCCCTCCCGGGGTTCATCCTTGCGCGGGTCCTTCTGGGTGCATAACAGGATATATTTTTCCTGGCCCATGGCATATTCCAGGGCATGGATGGAGCGTTCCCGGCCGATAAACAGCGGCACCACCATGTGGGGGAAGATGACGATATCCCGCAGGGGCAGCATGGGCACGGTGACAGAGTGCGCTTGTCATCCTCTCCGGCGCCGCGGGTTTTGGGTAATCGGAAGATCATTGTTGCACCGCCATCCCGGGCTTATCCCAGGGAACGTCCTCGGCGGTCCGGTAGGTGAAAATCGGCGCCGCATGTTTGCTGATGAAATCCTCGTTGATCAAGCATTCCTCCACGTCTTTGAGGGAAGGCAGCTCATACATGAGGTCCAACATGGCCCGCTCCAGGATGGCTCTCAGCCCCCGGGCTCCGGACTTGCGGTTCAGGGCCTCCTTGGCCACGGCCTCAAGGGCGCCGTCGGTGAATTTCAAGGCGACCCGGTCCAGTTCCAGGAGCTTCTGATACTGCTTCACCAGGGCGTTCTTGGGCTCCTTGAGGATGCGCATCAGGGCGTCTTCGTTGAGCTCATCCAGGGTGGCGAGCACCGGCAGGCGACCCACGAACTCGGGGATAAGACCGAACTTCAACAGATCCTGGGGCTGCACCTGGACCAACGTTTCCCCCAGGGGACGCTGGCTCCGGCTCTGGATGTCGGCCCCGAAGCCCATGGACTTGCGGCCGATGCGGGCCCCGATGATGTCCTCCAGGCCGTTGAAGGCGCCGCCGCAGATGAACAGGATGTTGGTGGTGTCCACCTTGATGAACTCCTGCTGGGGATGCTTGCGGCCGCCTTTGGGAGGCACCGACGCCATGGTGCCCTCGATGATCTTGAGCAGGGCCTGCTGCACCCCTTCCCCGGAGACGTCCCGGGTGATGGAGGGGCTGTCGGTCTTCCGGGCGATCTTGTCCACTTCGTCAATATAGACGATGCCCCGGGAAGCCTTCTCCACGTCGTAGTCCGCGGACTGGAGGAGGTTGAGGATGATGTTCTCCACGTCCTCGCCCACGTAGCCGGCCTCGGTCAGGGTGGTGGCGTCGGCAATGGTAAAGGGCACGTTCAGGATCCGGGCCAGGGTCTGGGCCAGCAGGGTCTTGCCGGAGCCGGTGGGGCCCACCAGCAGGATGTTGCTCTTCTGGAGTTCCACCCCGTCCAGGTCCACCCCGGCATTGATGCGCTTATAGTGATTATAGACCGCCACGGACAGAATCTTTTTGGCCCGTTCCTGGCCGATGACGTACTCGTCGATCTGCTTCTTGATGGCCGCCGGCTCGGGAATCGACAACCGGGAGTGTTTGGCTTCGTCCTTCTCGTACTCTTCGGCGATGATGTCGTTGCACAGTTCGATGCACTCATCGCAGATGTAAACGCCGGGGCCGGCGATGAGCTTCTTCACTTCGCCCTGGCTTTTGCCGCAAAAAGAACACAACAGGTCGGCACTCTTGTCGGTACCGCGCTTACTCATATAGGTTTTCCTCCACAAACCCCGAAAGAGGAGCGATTCGAGGGTTTGGCTGGTTTGCTCTGCTGCCGCCGCGTTTGCCTTGCCTGATTACATCGGCATCGGGCGGCTTTTGCTTCAGCGTTTATCAAACGCTTACTCCTGATGATGCCGGGCCGGGAAGAGAATCCCCGGTTCCCGGTGGGTGATGACATCGTCAACCAGGCCGTATTCCTTGGCCTGCAGGCCGGACATATAAAAATCCCGCTCGGTATCCTGATGGATGCGTTCAATGGATTGGCCCGTGTGACTGGCCATAATCCCGTTCAATTCCTCCCGCAGCCGCAAAATTTCCTGCGCCTGGATATCCACGTCGGTGGCCTGGCCCTGAAAGCCGCCCAGGGGTTGGTGGATCAAGATCCGGGCGTGGGGCAGGGCAAACCGCTTGCCCTTGGCGCCGGCGGTCAACAGCAGCGCCGCCATGGACGCCCCCTGGCCCATGCACAGGGTGGCCACCGGGCTCTTGATGTACTGCATGGTGTCGTATATCGCCATCCCCGAGGTCACCAGACCGCCGGGAGAGTTGATGTAAAAGTTGATTTCCTTGTCGGGATCCTCTGCCTCCAAAAACAGCAGTTGGGCGATCACCAGGTTGGCGACATCGTCGTTGATGGCCGTCCCCAAAAAGATGATCCGGTCCCTCAGAAGCCGGGAATAAATATCGTAAGCCCGCTCCCCCCGGCTGCTCTGCTCCACCACC
>CAWKEQ010000018.1:0-39265 GCA_963848565.1 uncultured delta proteobacterium | reverse complement strand
TCGGAAAAGACTTTTGGCGATCGCTATAATCTCCGCTGACCCGGAAGCGCGTATCATAAAAAAGGTAGGATGGGGCGATCCCCATCCTACCTTTTGTTTCGTTAGCAGGTTCGCTGGATGTTTGGCGCGGTTTGGCTTTTACCGCCAACCGCAAACCGTTATCTCTCCACCAGCAACACCTTGTGGTTGATCAGATTCAGGCTGTGGATTTCGGCCTTCAGCACTTTTTGTTCCCCGAAGATATTAACAATCCTGACGCTGTCGCCATCCGGTTCGACGACGTCCACATCCTTGAGGATCAGTTCCTCCTGGCCATTCTTCAACAGATACGCAGTCGCTTCACACATGGTCAAGCATCTCCTTTAACTTTTGGCTGACGATTCTGTCCACCAGGTGGGGGAGCGGTTCGGGGGTCAGGCCGACGATCTCCACCGCCTCCTGGGTCAGGGGCAGCAAAATTTTCCGGGCCGGGGCCGAAGCAATGGCTGCGGCTATCTTGGGGGTCACTTCCCCCATCATGGCGTTGGCCAGGACAATGGAGAGGCAGCCCAGGATGACGTCGGCCGTGGCCACGGTGCGGACGATGGCGTTTTCGCCACTGGCCCCCCGGTTGGCCCGGGCCTTCATCATCTGGGCGGTGGCCACCGCGTTGGTGCCCAGGGCAATGACCTCGTGTTCTTCCCGGTAGACCTCTTTGAGACGCTTAATGAGCGCCGCGCCGATGCCGCCTCCCTGGCCGTCGATAACGCAAATGCGCACTGGCTCCGCCCCTTACTTTAAACCGAATTTTTCCCGAAGTTTGTGAAAGACGATTTCCGGCACCATGCCGGCGATGTCGCCGCCGTGCACCGCCGCTTCCTTGAGGATGCTGGAGCTCAAAAAGACCCAGCGCAGACCGGTCATGAGAAATACCGTCTCAAGCTCCGGTTCCAGCCGCCGGTTCATCATGGCCAACTGAAATTCGTACTCGAAATCGGTGACGGCCCTCAGTCCCCGCAGGATGGCCCGGGCTTTTTGCTGCGTGGCATACTTTACCAGCAGGCCGTCGAAGGTGTCAACGGAGACCGTGGGGTAATCCGCCAGGGACACCCGGCACATCTCCATGCGCTCCTCGATGGTAAACAGGGATTTCTTAAAGGCGTTGGTGGCCACCGCCACGATGATCCGGTCAAAGATCTTCAGGGACCGCTGGATCAGGTCCACGTGGCCGTTGGTGATGGGGTCGAATGAGCCGGGATAGACTGCAATATCGGGCATCGGTTACTCATGCTCCTGTTGGACTGGTTCTCCAACCAGATAGAAAGCCACCTGGGTGTCGCCATAGCGCCTCACTTCGAGGCGCCTGAAGGTACCGCAAGCCTCGGGTAGGCTCTCCCGGCGGCTGTGCTCCACCACCACCAAGGCCCCAGGCGCCATAAGGTCAAGCGCTTCCAGAGCGCCTAAAGCCCCCACCGACATGCCGCCGCCATAAGGGGGGTCAAGGAAGGCCAGGCCGAAGACCTCGCCCCGGCCGGCCACTTTCTTCACAGCCATAGCCACCGGCAGGGGCCAGACCGTGGTCCGGTCTGCCAGACCAAAATCCTCCAGGTTGCGGCGCAATCCCTTGACGGCCTCCGGGTGGTCCTCTACGAAGACCGCAAGGGCCGCGCCCCGGCTCAAGGCCTCGATCCCCATGGCGCCGGTGCCGGCAAACAGGTCCAGCACTCTCGCCCCCGGCACCGCCGGCCCCAGGATGCTGAACACCGCCTCCCTGACCTTGGCGGCCGTGGGCCGGGTCAACCCTTTCACCGGGGCCAGCCGGCGGCCCTTGAAGGCGCCGGCGATAATGCGCATCGACTGCTCCTTTGGAGCAGCCGGCTTTCAGCTATCAGCTGTCAGCTACCAGCTTGGAAGAAAATCACCGGCCTCGATGTGTCAATTTTTCTAGCTGACCGCTGACCGCTGACCGCTGACCTGCTGACCGCTACTTCCTCAAATAATCCCGGATCAGGAGCTCGGCGATCTGGACGGCGTTGGTCGCGGCCCCCTTGCGCAGGTTGTCGGCCACCACCCAGAAGTTCAGGCCGTTGGGGATGGAAAAATCCTCCCGGATGCGCCCCACCAGGGTGAGGTCCTGTCCCGCCGCGTCCAGGGCCATGGGATACTCGTTTTTGGCCGGGTTGTCCACGACTTTGACGCCGGGGGCCTGGGCTAATATCTGCCGGGCCTCGGCCACGGTGAGCTTGCGCTCCGTCTCGATGTTCACCGCTTCCGAGTGGCTGTAAAACACCGGCACCCGCACCGTGGTGGCCGTCACCCGGATGCTGTCGTCCCCCATGATCTTGATGGTCTCGTTGACCATCTTCATCTCTTCCTTGGTGTAGCCATTGGGAAGGAACACGTCGATGTGGGGCAGGCAGTTGAAGGCGATCCGATGGGGGTAAACCTTATTTTTGGTGGGCTGACAGGACAACAGCGCCCGCACCTGCTCCGCCAGTTCATCCACCGCCTTCTGCCCGGTGCCGGACACCGCCTGGTAGGTGGACACCACGACCCGCTTGATGCGAGCCGCGTCGTGCAGGGGCTTCAAGGCCACCACCATCTGGATGGTGGAGCAGTTGGGGTTGGCGATGATGCCGGTTTTGGTATAGAGCCCGATATCCTGGGGGTTGACCTCCGGCACCACCAGGGGAACCTCCGGGTCCATGCGCCAGGCGCTGGAGTTGTCCACCACCACGGCGCCGGCCCGGGCGGCGATGGGGCCGAATTCCTTGCTGATGCCGCCCCCGGCGGAAAACAGGGCGATCTCCACCCCGTCAAAGGAGTCCTCGTTCAACACCTCCACCGGAATCTCTTTGCCCAGGAAGGTGACAGTTTTTCCTAAAGACCGTTCCGAGGCCAACGGCACCAAACGCGACACCGGAAAATTCCTCTCCTCCAAACAGGCCACCATCTGCTGCCCCACCGCGCCGGTGGCCCCGACTACCGCAACTCTATATGTTCCACCCATGTCTCAACTCTCCAGGGAAAATAGCTTTTAGCTTTTAGCTTTCAGCAATCAGCTATCAGCAAAAGCTGTTACCACTATTTCAAAGCAGGGTTTTCCTGTCATCCTGAACGAAGTGAAGGATCTCCTCATTTGAAGAGATTCTTTGATGCTCTCAGAATGATGATTTTTTCTGCTAATCCCGTTTTCAAAAGCTGAAAGCTGACCGCTGATAGCTGACAGCTATTATATCATTTCCGCGGCGTATTGGGCCACCTTGTCACCCACCTGGCCGGTGGAGAGGCCCATCTTACCCGCGGCCATGCTCTGCATGTCGTTGGCCGCGGTCTTCTTAATCGCGGCCTCCACTGCGGCCGCGGTCTTGGTCTCCCCCAGTTGCTCCAGCATCATCTGGGCCGCGGCGATGGCGGCCAGGGGGTTGACCACCCCGAGGCCGGTGTATTTGGGGGCCGAGCCGCCGATGGGCTCGAACATCGACACCCCTTCGGGATTGATATTGCCCCCCGCGGCCACGCCCATGCCGCCTTGAATCATAGCCCCGAGGTCGGTGATGATATCGCCGAACAGATTGTCCGTCACCACCACGTCGAACCAGTCGGGATTTTTGACGAACCACATGCAGGTGGCGTCCACGTGGGCATAGTCGGTGGTCACGTCCGGGTACTGGGGCGCCATGGCCTCAAAGGCCCGGAACCACAGATTCGAGGCGAAGGTGAGGACGTTGGTCTTGGCCACCAAGGTGAGCTTCTTGGCCCGGTTGCGCTTCCGGGCCAGCTCGAAGGCGAATTTCAGGCAGCGGTCCACCCCTTTCCGGGTGTTGATGGACTCCTGGACGGCTACCTCGTCCGGGGTGCCGAATTTCAGGAAGCCCCCGGCCCCGGCGTAGAGGCCTTCGGTGTTCTCCCGCACCACCACGAAATCGATGTCTTCGGGGCCTTTGTCCTTCAAGGGCGTCTCCACCCCGGGATAGAGGATCACGGGCCTGAGGTTGATGTACTGGTCCAACTCGAAGCGGGCCTTGAGGAGGATGCCTTTTTCCAGGATGCCCGGGGCCACGTCCGGGTGGCCGATGGCCCCCAGATAGATGACCTGGAACTGGCGCAACTCGGCGATGACCGACTCCGGCAGGGTCTCACCGGTGCGCATGTAGCGCTCGCCGCCCAGGTCGTAATAAGTGTAGTCGAATTTGAGCCCCGCGGGACCCGCCACGGCATTGAGGACCTTGATGCCCTCGGCCACCACTTCCGGGCCGGTGCCGTCCCCGGGGATGACTGCGATGTTATATGCACTCATGCTGATTTCGCCTCCAGGTGCTTTTTGACAAAAGCCATAAGGCCGCCGTCCGACAGCAGTTCCTGCATGAAGGGCGGAATGGCCTGGCTGGGATATTTTTTGCCGGTGGCCAGGTCGGTGATGACCCCGGAGTCCATGTCAACGCTGATTTTCTGGCCGCCCTTGATCTCGGCCGCGGCCTCGGGGCACTCGAAAATGGCCAGGCCCATGTTAAAGGCGTTGCGGTAGAAGATCCGGGCGAAGCTCCCGGCGATCACCCCGGCGACGCCCGCGGCCTTCAAGGCGATGGGGGCGTGTTCCCGGGAGGAGCCGCAGCCGAAATTCTTCCCGGCCACGATGAAATCCCCTGGCTTCATCTTATTGACAAACTCCGGGTCCGCGTCCTCCATGGCATGTTTGGCCAGCTCCAGGGGGTTGGAGCTGTTGAGATACCGGGCCGGAATGATTTCGTCAGTGTTGACGTCATCGCCGAATTTGTGCACTTGCCCTTTGAGTTCCATGATGACCTTCCTCAGATTTTAACCTTTAGCTGAATTAATAATGATAACCCGGATAATTTATAAAATTCAAGGCCCTTGTGCCTGGAGAACCAGGCTATTTTGTCAAAAGAGGAATGCATTATGAGCCCTTTCAAGACCGATTTTGGCCGTCATCCCACACCAACCAAGAGGAAAAATCGGCAAATAATTCCCCCCCTTTTCTCAAGTGGGGTGGGGAGATTAAATAACCGCCTGATTATCACCCTAAATCCCCCTTGAGAAGGGGGGGACTCAAAGCTTCCATTCCCAATGCTTACCAGGTTCAGAGAACATATGTGCAGCCTGAGACCAATGAGCCATCATAGGACAATTTTTTGTCATTCTGAGCGTAGCGCAGAATCTCTCTTTTTTAAGCCGCTGAGATTCTTCACGAAGCTCAGCTCCGTTCAGCATGACATAATTATGAAAAGTTATTTGACTGCAACTCAGTATGAGACAGGTTTTGCTAAAGATTATAAACCCCTTGGCCCTAAACAGCCCCAGGAGTGAATTTTTCTTTGTTGCCCCGGGAATCTTTATGGTTAAAATTAAAAATTATGCCGCCGCCGGAAAAACTCTTTATCTATGAAATCGAGGGCCGGGTCTACCCGCCTAAGGAGCTCACCGGGGAAGACTTCCTGGGCTGTTGGCGGGAGGGGGAGTATTCCTACCTCTTCTTCGGGACCCCCCGGGAGGCGGCGATCCAGGCCTGGGTGGCCACCCTGGAGGGCGCCCGCTATTCCTCCGAGAACGTCATGAACTACGCCGACTGGGAAGCGGGCCAGCCCCTACGGAAGACCTCCATGGCGGGATTTCACCTCTGCCCGGTGTGGGAGACCCCATCCCCGGCCGCGGGTGAGCTGGTCATCCGCATGGAGCCGGGCCTGGCCTTCGGCTCCGGCTACCACCCCACCACCCGCACCTGCCTGGAGTTGCTGCGCCGGGTCTATGAGCTGGACGCCCCCCAGCGGGTCCTGGACCTGGGCACCGGCACCGGCATCCTGGCCCTGGCGGCTCTGTCATTGGGGGCAAACCGGGTCATCGCGGTGGAGTATAACGAACTGGCGGTGCTGACCTGCGCCCGGAACCTGAAGCATAATCAGCGCCGGGCCCAGGTGGACCTCATCCAGGCCGACGCCCGGGATTACGCCCATCTCCCCGCCGACCTGGCCCTGGCCAACATCCACCTGGACGTGCTCCTGGACCTTTTAGCCATACCGGGGTTTCTCAACAAGAACTGGTATATCTTCTCGGGCATCCTGGGGGCCCAACTGGACACGTTGTTGACGCGTCTCACGGCCACGCCCCTCACCCTGGTTGCGACCCTGGATGAAAACATGTGGTTTACGGTGCTGGCCCGGGGCCAGGGCCACAGCCCTCAATGAGCCGATGGGGGCGCCGGCTCATGGCCTCACGGCTATTCTGGTCTTCCTGCCCTAATAGTGCTCAATCTCCGTCACCACGATGTTGGTGGTCCACCCCCCCGGATCCTGTTGACAATCCGTGCAACCCGATTGCCAGTGCCAGATGGACAGGTTGAGCTCGCCCTTGGGCAATCCCGACCAGACCCCGGTGGTCCCATACATGCCCCAGGTATTGTTGCATACCAGCACCGCGGCATACTCTCCAGCCACATTGACCTGGTCATTGACCCGCACCTGGTATACGCCAAAACCACCGGTACACTGGAGGGTGTCCTGGTAGGTGACAACCAGATAGGAAGTGGCGCTCACCTTGGTGTAGATCCATTGAGGACTGTCCAGCTTGGCCCAGGCGTTGGTTCCCAGGGTATTGTTTGGGGTGTTGTTGATGAAAAGCTGGGTTTTGAGGACCTTCCCTGTCGTTCCGCCGGTCGGGATGACGTAAAAATCCTCCCCCCAGGCCGGCGCCCCCATCAGACATAAAGCCAATCCCACCGCCACCATCGACAAGAAACGAGATTTCACTTTCATGCACCTCCTCGCCGTTCGGCTCTGACGTAAATTTCCTAGAGAGACTTTAAATTATCCTGGCAATTTTTATCATAATCAAATCGCCGCGGGAATGTAAGGCTTTAACGAGAATCCCGTTTCCTTAAGTAAAAAGCCCCGGCCGCAACCGCGCCCGGGGCTCTGTTTCCCTCTCAATTACCCGGCTTAATGGCCGCCGGGAAAGAAAGTGTAGCTCACCCAGATCAGGAAGCCCAGGGAAACTACACCGATGCCGATGCTCCAACCGATGAGCTTTTTCTCAATGGGCAGGAGAGGTTCATACTCCATTTTTTGTAATTCATTTATTAACCGGTGTTCTTCCTCTGGCGGAACACTGGGGGATTCTTCCGGTGGTAATTGGGTTTTTTCAGCCATGATAACCTCCTTGGGCACCTAGCCCGCCAGCGGCGGCATGACCCCGTGGAAGAAAATCCACGAAATCAGCAGACCGACCCAGATGATGAATCCGAAGAGACAGAGGACGTAAACTGCCGCCAGCCTGCCGATGCCCTCTTCCCAAAGCTTCTTGAAGTTGGAGACCACCCCGATGGTGAAAAAGGTGAGGACAAAGAACAAGACCCGGAAGGTGTCCATCTCTCCGGTGGCCGCCTTGGCGGTTTTCAGAATGCCCGGAGATGCCAGGCAGGCTATCAGCATGATAGCAAAGGTCACCACGTAACCGATGACGAACTTGGGAAACCGCTGCCAAATCTCCCCAGACTTAATCCGGCCGCCGCGGCATTCGATCTTGGTGCACCAGATCACCGCCAGGATGAAGGCCCAAACCCCGATGAAGATGTCGATGAAAATCTTCACGGTGGTGGTGGTCATGAGCATCCAGCCTTCCTTGTAAGCCACCCCGCTTGACGCCAGGGCCTTGGCCCGGATGAGGGAGTCGACGATGGCCCCGCTGGCCACCGCCGCGCCGTCGGTCTTGACCGCCAACCCCATCCAGGCGCCGGCCACCATGGGCTGGGTCCACAGGAAGGCCTGGGCCAGGAAAGGCAGAATCAGCAACTCGACGACCGCAAAAATGACCACCAGGGAAGAAACCATGATGGGAACTATGGGACGGGCCCGGATGGCGCCGCCCACGGCAATGGCGGCCGACACCCCGCAGATGGAGATACCCGAAGCCAGGGGTGCGGCCCATTCCCGGCTGAACTTGAAGTATTTGCGCGAAATATAGTAGACCACAGCCCAGTAAATTAAATAGGCCTCAATGATGGCGCACAGACCCCGGAACATAACCGCTGAGGCCAGACCCGAGGCGCTGGCGGCCTTGACCCCCAGGCCGGCGCCCATAATGACGATAGCAGTCTTAATGTAGAGTTCAGGCCGGATGGCTTCCTTCAAGGTTTCGGAGAAGCCGGGGAAAAAGTTCCCGACGATGAGCCCAACGACGAGGGCCACGATGAAGCCCGCTTCCCCCGTGAGCCGCAGGGACCAGCCAATGCCCATCTTCCCGGCATCGGTGGCGGCGATGTAGCCGAAATGGCCGGCCAGCCAACAGCCGTAGCCGATCCAGAACACCAGGGTGAAGCCCACCAAAAACCGCTTCACATCGGTCCTGAGGGCGACTGCGCCGACCAGCGTAACGAAGAGCATGAAGATGTAGGTTAAAAAGAGTGACGTGATGCCGGGCATGCCCTTGAGGCTGCCGGAAAAGGGGGCTATGGACTTGGTGATGTCAATCCAGACGTTGGTCTTGATGCCCCAACCCAGGATATCCAGTCCTACAAAGACTCCCAGGCCAAGCACAAAGATGAACAGCCCCATCCACAAAGATAGCCAGTCTTCGCTGATGCCTTTTTTCTCTTCCATGTCACAACCTCCTGATCATCATTGGAGTTTCTTGGTGATAGTTGGTCATAAGCCCTCCTCCTCGCCTGATTATCCCGGTGACTAACCGTGAAGCTGAGCCACCATCGGAATCTTGTTTCCCGCCGGTTCTCTGCGGGCTTAATCTCTTATTAAGCAAGGAGGGTGCCAAACCCGGCAACCGGAATTACCAGGAAGCAAATACTTTATTTACCTGTAATATTAGTGACATACAATTTAAGGCCGAAGCCGGAGCCGGGCGGCAAGCCCTGTAGTGCTTCCTGACGGACGCATTTAAGTGCTTCTTTAGGTTAGCATCTTTGCCAATTTTTCTTTATAGTGTCATCAGGCGCTCCAGCGCCACAGCCCTCTCTGGTCCGCCGGCAAGGAGTGGCCATGTCCCCATTCGAGTCAACGCCCATAGAGCCGAAAAAGGCGGGGCCTTACCGGTCCCTCAGTCTCCAACGCAAATTTCTCCTCGGGGTCGGGATCATCTTCCTGGGTTTTTGCCTGATCATTGCCCTGGTCCTCTACACCCGGGAAAAGCGGCTGTTGGAAGAAGCGGCCCACGAAAAAGCGGAAATGGTCATGGCCGCCGCCGAGGCCACCCGCAGCTATGTCCAGGAGGTGCTGCGCCCCAAGATGTATCAGGTCCTGGGCCGGGACGCCTTCCTGCTGGAAGCCATGTCCACCTCCTACGTAGGCCGGGCGGTGATGGAGCGCCTCAAAGAAACCACCCCGGACTACCAGATCCGGCGAGTCGCCCTGCACGCCCGGAACCCCGCTTCCGACCCCAAACCCTTCGAGCAGAAGCTGATTAAGTTCTTTGCCGGCAATCCCAAGCTCCAAAGCTGGCAGGGCATCGTCCAGATCGCCGGCCAGTCCAGTTTCGTCCACTCCCGCCCGGTTTATTTCACCGGGGATTGCATGCATTGCCACGGCAGTCCCCAAGACGCCCCTCCGGGCCTCATCAAGCTCTATGGGAGCACACGCGGCTTTGGCTATAAGCCCGGGGATATCGCCGGGGTGACCGCGGTGAGCATTCCGGTGGACCTCGCCCTGGCCAAGATCAAGGAGCGGGCCATCTCCATCTTCGGCCTCAGTCTCTTCGGACTCTCCTTGCTCTATGTGGGCATCGTCTTCTTTTTCAACCGGGTGGTCATCCACAGTCTCAGGGACCTCCTGGAGATCTTCCGCCACGGTCTCAGAGACGAGAAGGAATTGGCACTGTTGACTGAGGCCAAGGCCAAGGACGAAATCGGCGAACTGACCACCGCCGCCCAGGTCATGGTGGGTCATCTCCATGACACCCGGCAGCAATTGGAAGACTACACCGAAAACCTGGAGGGCATGGTGAGTCAACGCACCGAAGCCCTGGAGGCCTCCCAGCGCCAGCTACAGGAGAAGATCACGGCCCGCAACCAGGAGTTGCACACCCTGAACACCATCGCCGAATTGATTACCCGGGCGGTCAACCTGGCGGATATTCTGCCCCGGGTCCTGCTCCAGACCTTGAAACTGATCCCGGCCCGGGGCGCGGCCTTGTACCTGCTCCGCGACAATCCCCGCCGCCTGGAACTCCAATACCAGGAAAATGCCGGCCACCTGCTGGCCTGCATGGCGGTTGACCCCGGCCAGGCCCTTCAGGAAGAGGGGGCTACCAACCTGTCCATTTCCCTGGCCCAGGCCGCGCAAGGCCGCATGAGTTTCTTCCCCTGCCCTGAGGAACAGAATTGCCTGAATGTGCCCCTGGTCTGCCGGCGCCAGGTGCTGGGGGTCTTGACCTTTGTCCAGGTGGATTTCAACGAGATCACCCCTGAGAGGCAAGAGCTGCTTAATTCAGTGGGGCAGCAGATCGGCATCACCATCGAAAGTCTGCAAAATGTCGAACACCTGGTCCACAGCAAGGACCTCCTCCAATCCGTCTTTGACGGCATCACCGATTTGATGGTCCTCCTGGATCGGGACCTGCGCATCAAGATGGTCAACCAGGCCTATCTCCGGCACTACGGCGTAACCCTGGCCGAGGTCCTGGACCAGCCGTGCAGCTCTCCGGCTGCCGACGGCCACTGTCCTTTCTCCCCGGGCAATCTGGAAAAAGTCTTTACAACCAGGCAGCCCATGACCGAAGAGGTCCAGAGCGGCAAGGGTGAGATCTTCCTGGTGCACTACTACCCCATTGTGGACGAGCAGGGCGAAGTAGTGAGCATCGTGCGCAATGCCAAGGACATCACCGCGGAAAAGCGGGTGGAGCAACGGATTCAGCATGCGGAAAAATTGGCCGCCTTGGGGCAGCTGGCCGGGGGTATCGCCCATGAAATCAACAACCCCCTGGGGGTAATCCTCTGTTACGCCGATTTGCTCAAAAGCCAGTTGGCCAATCTGCCCCAGGGATCCAAGGATGTGGGCATCATCGAGAAACATGCCATCAACTGTCAACGCATCGTGGCCGATCTGCTGGAGTTTGCCCGGGGACAGGAGACGGCCCGCCAGCCCACCGACCTGAACCCCACCATCGAAGAAGTGGTGCGCATCGTGGAGCCCCAGTTCCGGCGGCAACAGTGCGAAATCGAGCTCGACCTCGAACCTGGCTTGCCCCTGGTGAAGATTGATGCCAACAAGATGAAGCAGGTTTATCTAAATCTAGTGATGAATGCGCGGCAGGCGATCAAAGGCCGGGGCGTCATCCGCATCCGGACGCGCTACCTGCCGGAGGCCGGCAAGGTTCACCTGACCTTCCGGGACAACGGTCCCGGCATTCCTCCTGAGATCATTGACCGCATTTTTGATCCGTTCTTCAGCACCAAGAAGACCGGCGAGGGCACCGGCCTGGGCCTGTCGGTCAGTTATGGGATCGTCAAGGACCATGGCGGGGATATCCAGGTAGAAAGCAAGCCGGGCCGCTGGACCCGGTTCACCATCGAGTTGCCGGTTGAGGAGGCGGGGCAGGCGTGATGTCACCGGAAAGAATCCTGATTGTTGATGATGAAGAGGACATGCTGGAAGGCCTGCGGCGCATCTTTAACCAGCATCTGGCCGCGGTCGAAGTCACCACCGCCACCCGGGCCCGCCAGGCCCTGCGCCTGGTGCGCCAGGTGCCTGTTGACCTGGTCCTGCTGGACATTCGCATGCCCGAGATTGATGGTTTTGAACTCCTGAAGTCCCTCAAGAAAGAAGACCCCTGGCTCACCGTGATCATGATGACCGCCTATGGGAGCATAGAAATCGCGGTGGAGGCCATGCAGCAAGGCGCTTATGATTTTATCACCAAGCCCTTCAAGAAGGGGCCCCTCCTCCGGGCCGTGCACCTGGGCCTGGAACGCAACCGGCTCATCCGGGAAAACCGCCAACTGCGTCTCAAGGTAGCCGACACCGCCGGATTTGCCGGTCTGGTAGGCCAATCCCCGCCCATGCGGCGCCTCTTTGAGAAGATTCAGGCCATCGCTCCCACCGACTACACGGTGATCATCCGGGGAGAGAGCGGCACCGGCAAGGAGCTGGTCGCCCGGGGCATCCATGCCCTGAGTAAGCGGCAGCACCGCCCCCTGGTGGCAGTAAGTTGTCCGGCCATTCCCGAAAACCTCCTGGAAAGCGAGTTCTTCGGTCACCGGCGGGGCGCTTTCACCGGCGCCGACCGGGACCATATCGGCTTATTTGAAGCAGCCCATCACAGTTCCCTGTTTCTGGATGAAATCGGCGATATCCCGGTCGCCCTCCAGATCAAACTGCTGCGGGTTCTCCAGGAGCAAGAAATCAAACCCCTGGGGGCCGGCAAAACCCTGAAGGTCGACGTCCGCATCCTGTCTTCCACCAATCAGGATATCGAAGCCAAGATCCAGGACCGGACCTTCCGGGAAGACCTCTACTACCGCCTCAATGTCGTGACCCTCAAAACTCCGGCTTTGGCGGAAATCCGGGAAGATATCCCCTTGCTGGTTAACCATTTTTCCCGCCTGGCGTGTTCCGAACTGGGCCTGGCCCCCAAGCGCTTCACCGCGGAGGCTCTTGAAGAACTGATGCAGCGCCCCTGGCCCGGAAATGTGCGGCAACTGCAGAACCTGGTGCGCCGGGTGGTGATGTTCTCCCCCGAAAGCATTATCCGCGCCGCCGAACTCCGGTCCCAGGAGGGGGTTGGGGGGAATGGAGACCCGGGCCGGGCCTTCTTAGGCCCGGGGGGCCATGAGGAAATTGAATGGTACAACCAGGCCAAAGAGCGCCTGGTCCAGCAATTTACCTTTCAGTATGTGTCAAACCTGTTGGCCAAAACCGGCGGCAATGTCTCCAAGTCCGCGGCCTTGAGCGGCCTGGGCCGGGCCTCGCTCCAGAAAATCATGCGCCGCCTGGGAATTAAGTCGGACAATTACCGGGGGGATTAATCCCGTTTCCGGTTTCCGGTGAAACAACGCATACATGTAGAGCGTTTGCCATAAATTCCTTCCGTTTGGAGGTTCTCAAATCCCCCTAAATCCCAGTAGTGTCCGGCAGAGATTTTGCGTAAGCGGTGGCAGAATGAAAACGAGAAATGGTGCAGCAAGACTTTAACCGGAGGCGGCCCAGTCTGAGAGCGCCAGCAGGAAAAACCCCCTCTCCCCTGCGAGGGGAGAGGGGAAATATCTCGGGAATTCCGTAGGATAATTAGATCTGACTCATCGGAAAGGTATCTGAGACCAACCTCACAGCGATAAGCTTGCCGGACACTGCTGCCTAAATCCCCCTTGTTCAAAGGGGGACTTTAACAGCAATTCCTTGCAGTTCCCCCCCTTTTTTAAAGGGGGGCAGGGGGGATTATAAGGCGTCCCGGAACCGAACGAACTTTTGGCAATTGCTCTAGGTTGCGCCCTACGCACCATAGAGCGGCGCGGAGCAGGCGCTCTTCCGTTGCCCAGGGTAAAAGCCCAGGCCGCAGATCTTCCACGACTGCCCGCCTTTGACGCAAAAAAGGGGCCGGCAGCGCGCCGGCCCCTCAAAGGGAATTGCGGTTCGGTTAGGGTTAGTGATCCGGCCGCACCAACTGCCGGGGGCCGCTGGCACCGGCGGGGCGCCAGTCTTTAGGCCCGCAGTAGGCCGTGAGGCGATCCAGTTCCCCTAACTCACTCAGGCGAGCGTAAATCATGGCCCAGACACAGGGCACATCGCATTTCTGGGTCATCGAGACCTCGCACAGGCCGCCCTGGGAACCGCCGCAGGGGCCGTTGAGCAGGCCCTTGGCGCAGCGGGTTACCGGGCACAGGCCGCCAGTCGTGCCCAGGACGCAGTCACCGCATCCCTGGCAGCGCTCCTGCCACAGGCCGGTCCCCGAGGATTCCCCGATGAACATGGTGTTGAGGCCTGGCAGCACCGCTTTCCCCGGCAGCCGTTCCGCCAGGCTCTGGATTCCGGCGCCGCAGGCGATGGAGAGCACCGCGTCGGCATTCTCGGCCTTGTCGATGATGTCCAGGAGAAAATCATGGATGCACTGGCGATCGACGCTGATCTCCAGGATCTCCATCTCTTTGCCTTCCAGACGGAAGGCCATGTCCAGGGCCGCAGCCAGCTCCGCCACCTGCTTGCGGCCGCCGCTCAGGCATTCCGCCGTGCAGGTGTCGCACCCGGCGATGACAATCTTGCCGTAGGGGCGCACCATCTCCTTGATTTCGGAGAGGGGTTTTCTTTCTCCAACCACCATAATTGCCGTCCTTTACAAAACTACCAAAAATTCCGGGTGCGGTTAGCCTGCCCCGGTTAATCCCGTAAGACGAATATTTATTATAAATTACTGCGGCCCGGCTGGCAACTTTTCTTCGCGCCGGAGGTCTCGCTCTTATCGATTTGCCTGCAAAGAACTTTTCTTCAGCCCCAGGTTTTGCCCTGAAAGTCACCCCTGGGGCGGGTTTTAAACCCGCCCCTGCCAAACCTCTCTGTCTTGGAGGTGGCCAATGCTCCGACCGGGACCATTTATACCAAAAAGCAATCAAAAGACTATTATTTGTCATTCTGAGCGCAGCGAAGAACCTCGCTTTTTAAGCAGCCGAGATTCTTCACTGCGCTGCGCTCCGTTCAGAATGACATGGATATTCAATGGTTTTTGACTGTAACTTCGCATTATGCCGAGTCGCAATCAGAAAATGCGGTATTGCCGAGGCGCACCAGCCTGTGCGCCCACCAGTTAGAGCGGACACCTAGAGCGTTTGCCATAAATTCTTTCCACTTGGAGATTCTCAAATCCCCTTAAATCCCCCTTTTCCAAAAGGGGACTTCAATACCCCCCTTTGAAAAAGGGGGGCAGGGGGGATTTTTAGGCCTCGCGGGTGAAACAATGATTGTTCGTGAATGGTTATGGCAAAGTCTGCCCCCGGGGGGCGGTTCGCGAACCGACCCTACAAGCAATTTTAGGATTGAGGGTGACTCAAAACGGCCTGGATGGTCTATCCGGTTGGCGCGGTCTGCGACCGCTGGCAGGAAGAACCCCCTCTCCCCTGGGAGGGGAGAGGGTCGGGGTGAGGGGTGGCTTCGTTGGCTGACATCCCCACACCGGTCATACTGAGGGAACGGAGCGACCAGTAAATCTCATCTATACGTGAAAATACGAGATCCGCCGCCTGGCGCCCGGTGGACCATGAGCGCCATCAGCCGCACCCCTCGCCCTTTTTCTGGCTGCAGCAGCCTCCGGCCACGCCTAACTTCCGGCCTTTGAGCGTCGATTTGTCGCCGCCCCCATAGATCGTCCCCAGGGCCATGTCGATGAAGCCGTTCATCACCACCGGCTCCACCCCGGCTTCGCTCAGCACGGTTGCGGGGGTGTCGCCGATGCCGCTCACCAGCACCGCCCGGCAGTCTTTCAAGGTCTCCGCTATGGTCCACCACCGGGCCTCCCCGCCACCGGGCCGGGGAGCCGGGCGCTCCTCCAGCATCTGAAAGCCGCCATCTTTGGGGCCCCATACCTGGAAGGAGGCCGCTTCGCCCAAATGCAGGTTGACCAGCAGCCCCTCCTGGGTGGCCACGGCCACGTAGGGCCGGTCGGCCGGGGCCGGGATGGAATTGGCGCACGCCGACAGGCAGCCCCGGAATTCGTCGGTGCGGTCCGCTTCCAGCAGCCCCACCGCGTCGGCCCGGCACCGGGTGCAATGATGCATCTGGGGGATAATCTTCTCAGCCTCCCGGCGGATTGCGGTCATCTGTTCCGGCTGCGGTTCCGGCACCTCCCCGAAGGGCGTGTCGGCATTGGGGTACATGGGCATGCAGTTGAGGATGTCCACCCCCAGTTCCGCCATCTTTTTGGCCACCTCCTGGACGTGGTGGTCGTTGACCCCGGGAATGATGATGGTGTTGATCTTGACCGTTATCCCCCGGGCCTTGAGGCCGGCAATCGACTCCAGTTGCCGCTCCAGCAGAACTTCCGCGGCCTTCAAGCCGCGATAGATCACCTTACCGTCCCGCACCCAGCTATAGATTTTGGCCCCAATCTCCGGGTCCACCGCGTTCACCGTCAGGGTGACGTGGGAGACCTGGAGCTCCGCCAGCTCATCCAGGTAGGGCGGCAGCCCCAAGCCGTTGGTGGCCAGGCACATCAGGAGCTCCGGAAACCGCTGCCGGATGAGGCGAATGGTCTCCAGGGTCTCCGTGGGGTTGGCGAACGGGTCTCCCGGGCCGGCGATGCCCGCCACGGTGATGCGGGGCTCTTTCTCCAGGACCTGCTCAAGATAGGCGATGGCCTGCTTCGGCTTGAGCACCGCGCTGGTGACCCCGGGGCGGCTCTCGTTGACGCAATCATACTTGCGATTGCAATAATTGCACATGATGTTGCACTTAGGCGCCACCGGCAGGTGCACCCGGCCGCATTCGCCCTTCACCGCCACATTGAAGCATGGATGTCGATCGGTATTTATCATGACCGTATTCCCTATATGTGAAGTTCCGTTAGCCAGAAAGATTCATCCATTCAGCCGCGAAACTTAGTTTGGTTCAAGACCGTCAAGTTTTTATCTCCTCCTCCCCTGGCGGGAGGGGGCGGGGGGCGGGAGATTATCTTTCAGCCCCACTCCGACCCTCCCCCAGCGAGGGGGAGGGAGTTCACTGCTCTCCATGGGCACAGATGTTTCTGGACTGCACCCAACCTCTCAACCTACAGATAGCTGTAGCCCACCGGGCTGGTCTCCTGCTTCCGCTCCAGCATGGCGTTGACGATCTGGTCCAGGAGGCCTTGGGCCCCACGGTACCCCAGATGCAAAATCCTGGGGCCGCCGAAGCGGTCGTGGATGGGAAACCCCACCCGCACCAGGGGAATCTGCCAGCGCTTGGCCAGGTAGTAGCCCTTGCTGTGCCCGATGATCAGATCGGGCCCCAGTCTCTCCGCCTCTTCGGCAATCTCATAAAAATCCACGCCTTCCCTGACTACCGGGGGCTCCGGCAGGAGATTCTCGGTGACCTTGGCCACCGCCGCCGCCAGGCGGCCGCTCCGCCCTCCCGAGGCGCAGAGAACCGGTTTAACGCCGATCTCCGCCAGGAAGGAAGTGATCCCTACCACCAAATCCTCTTCGCCATACAACACCGCCCGCTTGCCGAAAATATACTTGTGACTGTCCACGAAGGCGTCGACGAGGCGGCCGCGCTCGGCGGCGTGCTTGCCGGGAGTGGCACACCCGGAAACGTCCGTCAACGCCTTGAAGAACTCATCCGTCTCCCTGAGGCCGATGGGCAGGCCCAGGGGTCGCCAGGGCACTCCGAAGCGTTCCTCCAGGAACCGTCCGGCGGTATCCTGGCCCGACAAGATGCGCCCGAACTCCAGGGTGGCCCGTGAGGCGCCCATGGCCTTGATCGCCGCCAGGGGCGTGCCGCCGCTGGGAATCTTCTCATAATCCAGCCGGGCCGGCCCGTCCAGGGTATCGGAAAAATCCGGCAGGATAATTCCGGGAAGACCGAAATCCGCCAGGACTTCCTTCAAGTAGCGGATATCCGCCGGGGAGACGAAACCCGGCAGAAGATTGACCGCTCCGGTCGGCTCGCCACCCTGGGCCATCTGCTCCACCACCGCCTTGACCGCGGCGTGAAACCCTTCCATATGCGTGCCGCTGTAACTGGGAGTGGAGACCGTGACGATCGCCGGCAACCCCTCCCCGGCCCGTTCCTGTCTGAACTCCCGGACCAATCCGGGCATGTCGTCGCCGATGGTCTCGGTGAGACAGGTGCTGGCTACCCCGATGAGGCCGGCCCCGTATTTGGCCATGACGTTCACGAGACCAGCCTTAAGGTTGGGGCCGCCGCCATAGATGGCGTGCTTCTCCCCCAACGACGAGGAGGCGATATCTATGGGCTCCCGAAAATGGCTGATGACGTAGCGCCGCATATAGGTGGCACACCCCTGGGAGCCGTGCAGAAAGGGTACCGCCCCTTCGATCCCCTTGAAGGCCAGGCAGGCCCCCAACGGTTTGCACAGCTTGCAGGCGTTGGTGGTGGAAGTATATGGAGTATCTTGGGCTTTCATCTTATTTCCCCTTTTGACCTTCTCCGCCTAGCCCGCTTCTCCGGGGCACGAAGTTCCACACCGGGCTCATCACGGTATTGTAGACCTCTTGGGCAAAGTTGAGCATGCCCACGAAGCCTTCCAGAGCTTCCTTGCGTTCGTGGTTATGGTCGCAAAAGCCCACTCCCAGCTTATAGGCGATGGGGCGCTCTTTGACCCCACCCACGAAAATATCCACGTCCTGCTCCTGGAGAAAGGACGCGAGTTCCAACGGATTGGAGTCGTCCACGATGATGGTGCCGTCGTCGGTGATGTCGTGGAGCTCCTGGTAGTCTTCCTTGGTTCCGGTCTGGGAGCCCACCAGGACCACCTTCATGCCCAGGAGGCGAAAGGCCTTCACCAGGGAGAAGGCTTTGAAAGCCCCCCCCACATAGATCGCCGCCTTTTTGCCAGCCAGGGCCTGCTGGTATTCCCGGAGCTTGGGGTAGAGGACCGACAGCTCCTCCCGGACCAACTCCTTGGTGCGTTCCATCATCTCCGGGTCTTTAAAGAACCGGGCCACGTCATAGAGGGATTCGGCCATGTCCTCCACTCCGAAATAGGAAACCCTGAGGAACGGCGTGCCGTATTCCTCCTTCATCAGTTTGGCCAGGTCCATGGTGGACCCGGAGCACTGGACCACGTTCAGGGCGGCGCCGTGAGCCCGGCGGATGTCGTCCACCCGGCCGTCGCCGGTGATGTTGGCCACCACCTCGACGCCCATACGCTTGAAGTAGTCCCGGATAATCCAGATCTCCCCGGCCAGGTTAAAGTCGCCCAGGATATTGACGCTTTTGGGGCTGATATCGGTGGTATCGCCGGTGCCCACCAGGCGGAACATGGCTTGGCAGGCGGCGTCATAGCCGGCCCGCTTGTTGCCCTTGAAGCCTTCGGACTGGACCGGCAGCACCGGGATGCCCTTCTCTTCGCTCACCTTTTTGCAGACACCCTCCAGGTCGTCGCCGATAAGCCCCACGATGCAGGTGGAATAGACGAACGCGGCCTTGGGCTGATGCCGGTCGATGAGTTCGGTCAGGGCCCGGTAGAGCTTGGATTCGCCGCCGAAGATCACGTCCATTTCCTGAAGGTCGGTGGAAAAGCTCAGCCGGTGGAGTTCCGGCCCCGACGACAGGGACCCCCGGATGTCCCAGGTATAGGCGGCGCAGCCGATGGGGCCGTGCACCAGATGCAGGGCATCGGCGATGGGGTAGAGCACCACCCGGGAGCCGCAGAAGACGCAGGCCCGCTGGCTTACCGCCCCGGCTAGGCTTTCCCGGTTGCAATCCATCTGAAAAGGCGCTTCGCCTTTGCGGTGGATCTGGTCCTGGCGTTCTTCAAAAATGGCGTTCTTCATGACCTGTCCTCAGGCGACCCAGCGGGTCGCCCCTACGTAAGGGATTTGGGGATGGGGTTTGGGGCCGTCGGCCTCTGCCCCCCTCCCCCGATCTTCTCAACCCACCAGATAGTCCTCGGCCGGGCCGCCTTCTTCCAGGGCGTCCAGGATAGCGTCAATGGCGTCTTCGCCTTCCACATTCTGGTACCAGTAGCCTTCGGGGTAAACCACCACGATCGGCCCGTTGTCACAGAGCTTCAGGCAGCCGGTGGTGGATACCATGACATTGCCCAGCCCGCGGTCCGCCAGTTCCGATTCCAGATAACCCAGCAGCTCAGGGGCGTTTTTCTTGATGCACTTGCCCTTGGGCTCCAGGCCCCGGAAACTCATACACACGAAGATATGATGATCAGGTTTTTCCATGATAATTTTCCTTTCTCAAGGTAGTCGCAGGCTTTAGCTTGCGTGTTCATCGGCTTTGCCAGCCCATGCTCCTGTTCTTTGCGACTGGGCCGCTTCCCCAGTTTTTTTACTGCTCACTGCTCTACCGCTCACTGTCTTACATGACCAGCTCGAAGCTCTCTTCCAAGGCGTCCCGGTCCTGGCGGTCCAGGAGGGCGTCCAGGATTTTTTCCAGGAGGCGCAACCCGCCCCGGTAGCCCACGGTGGGGAAGTAGCTGTGGCCGATCCGGTCCAGGATGGGGAAGCCGAAGCGCACCAGGGGGATGTCTTCATCCCGGGCGATGTACTTCAGATAGGTGTTGCCCATCAACAGGTCCACCGGGTCGTTTTTGATCCACTGGTGCAACAGAAACATGTCGCCGGAGTTCCTCACGTTCACCGGATGGGGTACGTCCTTGGTGATCTCCTTGATCCGGGCTTCGAACTTTTTGCCCGGGGTGCCGGTGACGATATGAATCGGCCACATGTCGATGGACACCAAGAACTCGGTGAGAGAGATCAGTTGATCCGGGTCTCCCGCCAGGGCCACCTTGCGGCCATAGAAGTACTGCTGCATGTCGGTGATGACGTCCACGAGCTGGCCCCGTTCGATATTGATGGAATCGGGCACATTGACCCCGGCAATCCTTCTTAAGGTGTCGATGAAGGTGTCGGTGGCCGTCAGCCCGATGGGCAGGTTCAGGATTTCGCAGGGCACCTTGCACTTGGTGTCCAGGGCCCGGGCGGCCAATCCGGAGGCCAGGGGGCCCAAAGCCACGGTCCCCATACTGCTGCCGGCTTCGATCAACTCCGGAATCGTGACCCCTCCGGCGGGAAACATATGGTACTTGCCGGTTTGAGGACCGTTCATCACCTTGGAGGTGTCGGGGAACATGATGATGGGCACGCCCAGTTCCCCGGCCAGGCGCCGGATCTCTTCCATGTCGCACGGTTCCACGTAACCGGGAATAATATTGACCCGATTTTCTTTGTGGCCGTTCGCCTGGGCAAAGTAGTCCACCATGCCCTTGACCATGTTGGCGAAGCCGGTGACATGGGACCCCACGTAGCTGGGCGTGTTGGCATGAATGACGTATTTCCCCGGCGGGATCTTGCCCTCATCCCTGGCCTTGGCGATGATCTGGGGGATGTCGTCCCCGATGGTCTCCGACAGGCAGGTGGTATGGACCGCGATGACGTCCGGCTCATAAACCGTGAAAATATTGTTAATGGCCTGGAGCAGGTTGGCCTGCCCCCCGAACACGGAGGCGCCTTCGGTGAAGGCCGAGGTCGCCGCCACCGCCGGTTCCTTGAAGTGCCGGGTCAGGGTGCTGCGGTGGTAGGCGTAGCACCCCTGGGAGCCGTGGCTGTGGGGCAGGCAACTGTGGATGCCCAGGGCGGCGTACATGGCCCCGATGGGCTGACAGGTCTTGGCCGGGTTAATGGTCAAGGCCGAGCGTTCCGTGATTTCTTTTGGCGTATGTCTCAGTAACATGTCTTTATCCTCTTTGCGCCTTTGCGACTTTGCGTGAGCAGCTTTCTCTCGCCAAGACGCTAAGGCGCCAAGGCCGGTTAATCAGGCTTTTCGAAGGGAATGCCTCGGCCGCAACCGCTCATTCCCACGCATATTTGGCAGACAGCTCGGGGTTCTTCTGCCAGGGCGCCTTCAGAAACTTCCACACCTTGCTGTTGACCATGCGGTCAATCTCCCGATAGAAATTGATGGCACCTTTAAAGGCGGCATACGGTCCGCTATAGTCATAGCTGTGAAGCTGCTTCATGGGCACGCCGCTCTTTTGCACGATGTACTTTTCCTTGATGCCGGCGCAGACGATATCCGGGTGATAGAGTTCGATGAGCCGTTCGGTTTCGAATTGGCTGATATCGTCAATAACCAGGGCGCCGTTTTCCATCTCCGCCATCATGCCCTCATATTCCTTGAAGGTGATGCCGGCTTTTTCACACTTCTCCGCGTCCTCTTCGCTCAACCGGGGCTGGAAGCGCTCCGGGTCCGGTTCCACGTGCAATTCCTCAATATTGCGGCTGTCCGCATCCACCTTGAGACCGGGCAAAACCCGCCGGCCTTCATAATCGTCCCGGTGGGCAAACTCGTAGCCTGCCGCGATAGTCTCCATGCCGATTTCCCTGAAGAGTTCCTGGTAATGGTGCGCCCGGGAGCCGCCCACAAAGAGCATGGCCGTTTTGCCCATGGTCCTGGGTCTCACTTCCGCGGCCGCCGCCTCCACTGCCGGCATCTCCCGGGCGATGACCGCCTCGACCCTCTCCTTTAATTCGGGGTCGTCAAAATAATCGGCGATCTTCCTCAGGGACTTGGCCGTGGCCTCGGCCCCGATAAAATTGATCTTGATCCAGGGGATGCCGAACTTCGTTTCCATCATCTCGGCCACGTAGTTAATGGAGCGGTGGCACATAATGAGATTCAGGTCCGCGGTATGGGAGTTGGCAAAATAATCATAGCTGGAGTTGCCGCTGAAGGTGGAAACCAGCGTAAAACCGCATTCCTCAAAGAGGCGCTCGATCTCGAAGGCATCGCCGCCGATGTTGTATTCCCCCAGCAGGTTGATCTTGAACTTGCCTTCCTTCACCGTGTCGTCCAGGCCCACCACGTGTTTGAAGATGCCGTTATTGGCGATGTGGTGGCCGGCAGACTGACTCACCCCTTTGTAGCCCTCGCAACTGAAGCCGAAGACGTTGCAATCGCCGAATTTTTCCTTCATCTCCCGGGCCACCGCGTGGACGTCGTCCCCGATGAGGCCCACCGGGCAGGTGGAGAAAATGCCGATTGCCTTGGGCTTGAACAGGTCATAGGCTTCCTGAACCGCCTGCTTCAGTTTCTTCTCACCGCCGAAGATGATCTGTTCATCCTGCATATCCGTGGAAAAACAGTAGGGCATAAAGTTATGGTCTTCCGCGGTCGGGGGCTTGGTCTGGTTCCGGCGGGTCAGCCAGGAATAGAAGCCGCAGCCGATGGGACCGTGGGTGATATTGACGATATCCCGGGTGGGGCCCAACACCACGCCTTTGCAACCGGCGTAGGTGCAGCCCCGCTGGGACATGATGCCGGGAATGGTCCTGACGTTGGAGGCAATCTCCGGCACACAGCTATCCGCGTCCACTTCGTTGATAACGATCTGTTTGGCCCGCTTACGGGCCACTTTGGTGGGATACTTGCTGAGCAACTCCTTTTTAGCTTCCTCAGCACTGATATCCAGCACCAAAGCATTCAGGTCTTCCGGGTTAAGCTTAGCCATGTTCCTTCTCCATATTCTCTTTGCGTCTTTGCGCCTTGGCGAGAGAAATTATTCACGCAAAGACGCCAAGAACGCCAAGGGGCTGTTGTCATGCTCAGACTTCGTCCAAGACCTGATCACCGGATTCGCCGGTCCGCACCCGCACCGAATCCATCATGGGCATGACGAAAATTTTGCCATCCCCCGACTTGCCGGTGCGGTTCACCGCAATAATGGTCTGCACGGTCTTTTTGACCAACCGATCCGGGACCACCACAAAGAAGATGCGCTTGGGAATGAGACGCTGGGTCTGGCCTAATTGGACGATAGCCTCCTCATAGCCCTTTTCCGCGCCTTCCAGCAGGCTCAGGTCCACCAGACCCTTGCCCTTCCCCAAGGCGTCCCGGGCGGTGATGGAGGAGATGCCCGCCTCCGCCAGGGCCTTCTTGGTCTTATTCATCATATTGATGCGCACGATGGCCATGATCTCTTTCATATCTTGACCTCTTCCATCTCCCCGGCCCCAGTTTCCTTGATGCCGGAACTGATGGTGTAAACCTCTTCCACCTGGGAGACAAAGATCTTGCCGTCGCCGAAGGCGCCCTTGTCGCCGGTGCGCGCTGCCTTGAGGACAGTCTTGATGACAAAATCCTTGTCCGTATCCTTCACCACGGTGAGCAGCAGTTCCTTGGGGATTTCGTCATAGGTGATCTCCCCGATCTTGATGCCCCGCTGCTTGCCCCGGCCCACCACGCTCATCTTGGTGACCGCGGGGAACCCCGCTTCCATTAAGGCGGCCAGGACCGCGTCCACTTTTTCCGGCCGTACCACCGATCTGATCATAATCATGAGGTTGTTCCTCCGTTGTCGTTGTCTTAAGGGCGACCCGTTGGCTCGCCCTCCTTTCCAGGGCATCCCCGGCTCTCTGCCGGAACTGCCCGGTTTTAGGTGAATTCCGGTCGGAAACTAGCTGTCCGGGGTTACGTCCCTGGCCTTCAAACCCGCTCTCACTGAGGCGATCATCCAGCCCGCCGCCCACAGACTTACCAGCACTGCGCCGATGAGATTCATGGTCCCCTCCCCTGCCCTGCTCTTTAACCCACCAAGCCGTAATCGATGAGCAGCTTTTCCAGTTCGTCGGTGCTCATGGGCTTGGGGATGATATGCATTTCGTTGCCTTCGATCTTGCGGGCCAGGGTCCGGTATTCATCGGCCTGGGCGTGCGTCGGCTCGAATTCGATGACGGTCTTCCGGTTGATCTCGGCCTTCTGTACCATTCTTTCCCGAGGGATGAAGTGAATCATCTGGGTGCCCAGCTTAGCGGCGAAGGCCTGGATCATCTCAGGTTCGTTCGCCACCTCGCGGCTGTTACAGATGAGGCCCCCCAGGCGCACCCCGCCGGCTTCGGCGAATTTGACGATGCCTTTGCAGATGTTGTTGGCCGCGTACATGGCCATCATCTCGCCGGAGACCACGATGTAGATCTCCTGGGCCTTGCCTTCCCGGATGGGCATAGCGAACCCGCCGCAGACCACGTCACCCAGGACGTCATAAAAAGCGTAATCCAGTTTTTCGCTGTCGGCATAGGCCCCCAACTGCTCCAGCAGGTTGATGGCGGTGATGATGCCCCGGCCGGCGCAGCCCACGCCGGGTTCCGGCCCACCGGACTCGACGCACACGGTGCCGGCGAAGCCGGTGCGGCGGAGATCATCCAGATCGACGTCTTCGCCTTCTTCCCTGAGGGTGTCCAGGACACTCTTTTGGGCCAGGCCGCCCAACAGCAGGCGAGTGGAATCCGCCTTGGGGTCGCAACCCACTACCATAACTTTCCGTCCCATTTCAGCGAGTCCCGCCACAGTATTTTGAGTGGTGGTGGACTTGCCGATGCCACCTTTGCCGTAAATCGCGATCTTGCGCATAGCCACTTCCTCTGTTCAGAATTTTGACTATAACCAAAGCAAGCCTCATGCCACCCTGCTCCCATATTATTTAACTTACTAATATAACATGATTAATTAATTTAGCTTACCAAACCTGGCTCCGGACCATACCTCTCAAATAACATATTTGTCTATAATAATTATCCTATATATACTTTATCGTATAGCGCTATAATTTTTTTAGACGTTTTTGTAGCTCTTTGAAGGACGGAGGAAAGAACGGGGTGAACAAAGTGGTTTTGGAGGTGGGAATTGCCAACCCAGCGGCGCTGGCCTGCATTATAGCCTTTGCCATATATTCTTTCCCCCTGGATATTCTCAAATCCCCCTAAATCCCCCTTTTTCAAAGGGTGACTTTATCAGTAATTCTCTATAGTTCCACCTTTTTATCCAGGGGGGTTAGGGGGGATTTTCATGATGCCGCCATCGGAAAATACTTTTGGCAAACGCTATACGACGAAACTCCAAGGAAATGAAGACCATCCAAACCTGTCGTCACCGGGACCTAGGTTAAACTCGGTCCCAACCTGACGTAAACCGGAAGCAGGTCTTGCTGTGGAAAGGGATGAGCGGGACTAGTCGGGAGCTTTTCACGGGAAATCACCGGCCTGCATACATGATCGGCAGCGCCCGGGTTACAGGGATAACCGATTCACCGGCAGCAGATCAGCGTCATGAGAGACCATGCCGCCACCCCGGACCAGCGGCGGCAAGTTTTGCAGCCCTGGGGCCATCCACCCTAAAAAACACTGATAGCCGGGCGATTGAAAACTTTTACGTTGGCATAAACATCTCCGGGGTGCTTCGCCAGGTGCCGATCCCAGGCCTCCTGGGTGCTTTCCCGGGGTTCCATCTGGACGACGGCCAGGCGGCAATTAAAATATCTGTCCGCTATCTCCTGGGGCAGGTGCGAATTTGCCGGGATTGGCTCACTCAACCTGGTCTCATTCATGGCATCCTCCCTGAGGCTCTTCTTTCCCTGGAAACCGTCCTGCAATTGCTTTAATTCAGAGCAACTTCCGTGCCACCGGCAAGACGAAAACCGCGGCCTGGCGCAATCCTCAATTAAGATTTATTATTCCCTAAATTTAATGGGTTAGACAATAGAGCCGATTTTACCTGTTCGGTAGGGGCGGGGTTTTAACTACATTATGGTATTTTTCATCAGATTGCCAATAATCTATATTGACATATTTGTCATTCACGATCTGGGAGGGAAGAGCGCGGGGCACGGCAAGAAATTATATCTTGGGGGCAGCCTTTTTGGATTCCAGAACGGCCCGAAAATGGGCCTGCTGCTGTCTGGCGCCCCTGAGCGCCGTCTCCAGCCGGTCCTGTTCATCCAGGGAGCTTCCCCTCTCCAGGGCAGCCAGGGCCTTTTCCAGATTCTCCACTTCCCGGGTCCAGTGGTAGAGAGCTTCGGCCAGATAGCGAACGCTCATGGGCTCCTCAGGATTCCGGCAGGGACCCCAGCTCCGCCGGCAGCGGCCCTTCCGGCGTCACCACCAGCGGCAGCACGAAGTAAAAGTTGTTGCCCCCCGGGGTGGCCTGGTAGCCCGCCTCGCCCCCATGGGTTTCCACCACGGTACGCACAAAGAAGAGTCCCCGGCCGGTTCCCACTTCGCCATCGATGTTGGTGCCCCGGTAGCCCTCGTCAAAGATATGGGGCACATCTTCCGGCGGCAGGTGGGGCCCGGTGGTGAAGACGTTGAACTTGACCCCGTCTTTGTGGGGTCCGAAATAGTTCTGCAGCAGGTCCCGGCCGTAGGCCATGTACTTGCGGCCCTCATAGTTGCGCCGGGCATATTTCACCGCGTTGGAAAACAGGTTGGCATAGACCTGGGCCATCAGGCCCTTGTCCACCGACAGGGGCAGATCCTCATCGGGCATGACCCCGGCCCCCGTGTCGATCTCGATGTGGCGCTCCTTGAGCTTATCAATAAACAGGTTCAACTGCGGTTCGATGATTTCCTTGGTTACCCGGGTGGTCCGCCGCCGCAGCACGAACTGGCCTTTCTGGAAGTGGGACAGCCGGAACAGGGACTCGATAAAGAGGCTCACCCCTTTGTAGTGCTGCTCCAGGTTCTCGTAGTCGCTCTCCAGGTCTTCGATCAGGGCCCGGAAGGTCTGCTTGGAATCCGGCTGCTCCGGACACTCGTCATTTCTCATGCTGCAGACGCACTCCAGTGCTTTCAGATGCTTGATCTTGTTCCGCAAATGCCGCAGGTAGAGGCTGAGGCTGATGTTAGGGATGATCACATTGTGTTCGATATCCGCCACCAGGCTATTGATGAAGCGGATATGCTGGATATTCTGCCGGGCGACGATCTTGACGTGCAGGTTGTAGCCCAGGCGGTTGGCGTACTTTTCCAGGAAAAAGCGGTCCGCCTCCGAGATTTTGTCCTCCGGGTAGAGTTCCAGCATCCCGATAATCTGGTCTTTGGCGTAGAAGGGCAGCTGGTTGACCAGGAGCAGGTTGCCCCGGATGGGCAGAATTAATCCACCGTCGGCGATATAAGCCTTGTTGGCCAGATGGATATGGCCAGGTGGGGCGGTCTTGTCGGGATAGAGTCCCCGGAGACTGTCGCAGACCAGATCGAGACGGCCCTCGGAGCACACCAGGTAGAGGCGCGAGTCCAGATCGATGAACTCTTTGATAACGCTCACGGTGACCCGGTAGAAATTTTCTATGGTCTCGTATTCTTGGGCCAGGTCATAGAAGGTCTTTAAGGCATCGTCCTTCAGGCGGCCGAAGTTGTAATCCTCAAAGATCTGTCGCTTTTCCTGAACCCGGGCCGCAACCTCTGCCAGGTCCATGGGATTATCCATATCAGCGTCCTCTGGCCGTGGGCCGGCAAAATCCCGGCTTCCCTTTGAGAGACCCAGTTATCAACGGGCGGGGCTGCGCCGGTATTCCCGGACCCCTTGCTCATAGAGATCACGGCCCTGACAGTCATTGATGACAATGGCGGGGAAGTCTTCCACCTCCAGGCGGTGGACGGCTTCCGGCCCCAGTTCGGGAAAGGCGATCACCTCGGCAGCCTTGATCCGCTGGGAGATCAGGGCGCCGGCCCCGCCGGTGGCCCCCAGGTAGACGGCCTTATGGGCCTTCATGGCCTCGATCACTTCGGCAGAGCGTTTGCCCTTGCCGATCATCACCTTCAAACCCAGCTTGATCAGGGTGGGGGCAAAGGAGTCCATGCGGTAGCTGGTGGTAGGACCGGCGGCCCCGATAACCCGGCCGGGTCGCGCCGGGCTGGGGCCCACGTAATACATGATCTGCCCCGTTAAATCCATCGGCAAGGGCTCGCCCTTGGCCAGCAAATCCACCAGACGCTTGTGGGCCGCGTCCCGGGAGGTATAGATCACCCCGCTGATCAGTACCGTATCGCCGATATTCAGTTGCAACACGTCCTGGTCAGTCAGAGGGGGGGTCAGTTTCACCGTCTTGGCCATGATTCACCTTTTCTCTCAGTTCCCCTGCAACATTGCCAGCCAAATGATTTATGCAATTTTACAGCACCACTTCCTTATGACGGGAAGCGTGACACTGAATGTTGACGGCCACCGGCAGCGAGGCGATGTGGCAGGGCTGCATTAAGACATGCACCGCCATGGCGGTGACCCGGCCACCCAGTCCCTGGGGACCGATGCCCAGATCGTTGACCTCGGCCAAAAGCTGCGCCTCGATGGCGGCCACTTCCGGGTCGGGATTGGCCTGGCCCAGTTCCCGCAGCAACGACTTCTTGGCCAGCAAGGCCGCCCGCTCAAAGGTGCCGCCGATGCCCACCCCCACGATTATGGGCGGACAGGGGTTGGGGCCGGCCTCGGCCACGGTGAGCACCACTTTTTCTTTGATCCCGGCCAGGCCGTCCGCTGGCTTCAGCATGAAGAGGCGGCTCATATTTTCGCTGCCGCCACCCTTGGGCACCACCGTGAGTTTGAGCCGGTCTCCCGGCACAATCTCGGTGTGGATCACTGCCGGCGTATTGTCCCCGGTATTGGCCCGGGTCAGAGGGTGGCAGAGGGATTTTCTCAGGAACCCCTCGCCATATCCCTGGCGAATGCCTTCGTTGATGGCCTCGGCAAAATCCCCGCCCACCAGGTGGACGTCCTGCCCCACCTCGGCAAAGATCACGGCCAGACCGCAGTCCTGGCACAGGGGCACGTGTCCCTCTTGGGTGATACTGGCGTTTTCGATTAATTGCCGGAAGATCTCCTGGCCGCTGGGGGATTCCTCCGCCGCCAGCCCCCGGTTCAGGGCCGCCAGCAGGTCGGCCCCGGGTTCATAATTAGCTGAAATGGCCGCGGCTTTCACCGCCTGGGTGACCTGCGCCGCGTCAATCTGTCGCATAGATGCTCCTTATGGCCGCCGGGGATGGTAAGAGCCGGTCAAACCAGGCCAGCCCCGCTGCCACCGGAATGATCGGGCCGGCCGAGAGTTGATGGTTTATGCTAAGTTGGCCGGTATGATTGCCCCGCGGCGGGACGATTTCGCCCCAAACTCTTGGCGTGTAACGGGCCCCAATGCCTGCAGCGGCCCGGTCAGCCCACGCTGCCCCGCTTAATCCAGGTCATTCTTAAAAAATTGCTGGCTGGTGGCCTGGGAGGACGGGGTTCTCTCTTTCAGCACCCCATCCTCGGGGTAGAAGGTCTCCTCGGCTTGGGACGGCGCTTCTTCATCGGTGGCGCTCTCTCCATCCCGACTGGCCAGCACCGTGCTCGAGATCCCGTGGAATTGCTCCACCGGCGTGCCCTTCAGGGCCTCTTTCATATAGGCGATGAAGATGGGGGCCGCGGCCTGGGAGCCGGTTTCCTTGGGACCCAGGGTGCGTTCATCATCCATCCCCACCCAGGTCCCGGTAACCAAAGACGGCGTGAACCCGATAAACCAGGCATCCCGGGTCTTGTTGGTGGTGCCGGTCTTGCCTCCCATGGGCCGTCCCAGGACCTGGACCCGGGTGGCGGTGCCGTGCTCCACCACGCCCATCAAGAGGCGGGTCATGGTCTCGGCGGTTTGGGGAGTGATCACCTGCTGACTCCGGGGCCGGTTTTCCACCAGGACCCGTCCATCCCGGTCCTCGATCCGGTCGATCAACACCGGCTCGATCAGCCTGCCGCCATTGGGAAAGGTGGAGAAGGCCCGGGTCATCTCCATCAAGGTGACATCGGAAGCTCCCAGGGCTGAGGCGTAATTGGGAAAGATGGGGCTGGTAATTCCCAGGGTCTTGGCCATCTTCACCGTGGCCGGAACCCCGATAGCCATCATCAGGCGCACCGCCGGCACGTTCCGGGAATGGGCCAGGGCATAGGCCAGGGGGATCGGCCCATAAAACCGGTGGTCGTAATTCTGCGGCGACCACAACTGCCCGTGCCGGCCCCCGGGCAGGGAGAGGGGGGAGTCGTCCAACATGGAATCGGCGCGATAGCCCTTTTCGATCGCCGCGGCGTAAAGAATGGGTTTGAAGGCCGAACCCGGCTGCCGCCGGGCTTGGGTAGCCCGGTTGAAGGTGCTGTCCCCAAAGTCCCTGCCCCCCATGAGCACCCTGACCTGGCCGGTCTTGAGTTCCATGGAGACCAGGGCCGCCTGCACCATGGGCGCGGCGATCAATTCCCCCGTCCACTTGCCCTGGCGGCGCTCCCGCTCCACCAGACGCACCTGCACCACATCCCCCGGCCTCAGGGAGGACATCGGGGTGGTGGCCCGGGACTTGGCGCCGCCCGCCTCCCGCAGGACGCCCCACTGCTCACCCAGGCGGAAGTACACCCCGGCGGCCCGGCGCCGGTCCGGGGCGCCCACCACCAGGGCAGTCGCGGCATGGCCCTTGCGCGGCGGGTATTTCCGGTAATATTTTACCTGACGTTCCTGGAAGGCGGCCATTTGCTTGCCCCAGACGTGCTTCAGCGGTCCCCGGTAGCCGTTACGCTGAATCAGGCCGTCAATGCCTGACTCGATGGCGGCGTGGGCCACCTTGTGAAGCTGCACGTCCGCGGTGGTATAGACCCTCAGCCCCATGTTGTAGACCGATTCCTTGCCGAACCGGTCTTCGAGCTGGCTCCGCACCTGCTCGGTGAAGTAGCCGCACTCCTTGATCCATTCCGGCCGGAAGGGTTTGAGCTTGATGGGCTGCCGGTAGGCCGCCTGTTCCTGCTCCTTGCTGATGAACCCCACCTCGGCCATCCGCCTCAGCACGTAAGCCTGGCGCTCCTTGGCCCGCCGTGGGTTGAGATACGGGTCATAGCGGCTGGGGGCCTTGGGGATGCCCGCCAGGATGGATGCTTCCGCCAGGTTCAAGTCTTCCACGTGCTTCGAGAAGTACTCCTGGGCCGCCGCCTCCACCCCATAGGCCCCGTGACCCAAGAAGATATGATTCAGATAGACGTTGAGTATCTCTTCCTTGCTCATGTAATTGTCGATCCGGTAGGCCAGCACCGCCTCCCGGATTTTCCGGGCGAAGCTCTTCTCCGAAGTCAGGAGGATGCGTTTCACCACCTGTTGGGTGATGGTGCTGCCGCCCTGGACCACCTCGCCGGCCTCCAGGTTGCGGAAAAAGGCCCGGGCGATGCCGGTGATGTCCACCCCCGGGTGCTCGAAGAAGCGGGCGTCCTCCGCGGCCACAAAAGCCAGGACCAGGTGCCGGGGCAACCGGCTATAGGGCACCTCGATCCGGCGCTCCGAATAGAACTCCCCGATGCGCTGGCCGTCCCGGGCGTAGACCTCGGTGATCACCGAAGGCCGGAACTCCTTGACGGAGGTGAAATCCGGGAGGTCTTGCAGGAAATGCAGGTAGATGAAGACCCCGACGCAGAGCACGCCCAAGAATCCGGTGAGTACCAGGCCGTAAAAGGTATAAGTCAGACGCCGGGCCCAGCGCCGCCGCTGATGATATTTTTCCAACCGGTTGGGATTAGGTTCCTTGAAAAACTTCATAACTGCCTTGGGTGCTCTCTCGTCGTCGCCCCGTGGTACTTGGCGGTTTTAGAATTACTGTTTGATGGGAACAACCGGGGTGGCCGCCTCCAGCCGGGCCCACCCAGATGCGCCCGCCTCTTCCGGTCAGGTTATGATACCCGGCCGGAAATACCGTCTCAACCTCCCACACGGCGCGGCCGGCCTGCCCTCAACTCAAGGTGCGTGGATACGGGATGGCTCGGGAGGGAGTCGGAGGAGGGAGCGCGCACCTCTAAAGTCATTCTCTCCCTTCACCCCACGGTCCGTGCCCGAGCCGGCCTCCCCGCCGGTGGTCTCTTTCTTAAGACCTTCAAGCCAAACTTGTTGTTAAGATTTGATTATATCTTATTATCACACATTTTTGAAGTTTTCCAGGAATTGGGCGATCTGCACCCCCAGGTGGATGCATTCGATTCCTTCCATGCACTTGTCCGCATCCGCCTTGTCGATGTAAGTGGATAGGTGGTGCGGGCCTTTCTTCAACTCCAGGACGTAGGTCTTTTTCGCTTTGTCATAGGTGACCGTAGAGGCCACGCCATGCTTGTCGATCTTCGGGTACATCTCGTGAATCTTGGCCTTCATTTCCTCGAGCGTGTGTTTCATGACCATCACTCCTTCGCGGCGAAATGAGGCGGCGTTTTCCACCGCCCGGCCTCGACAGGCCTATGTTATAAAAATAAGACCCCTAACCCGCCCCGGCAAGGGGAACCGGTCATATCCTAAAAAATTCCTTGACCACCGCTTCCTGCAACAAACGAGAACGTTTGCCAAAAGTTCTTTCCTCTTATCCCCTCTCCCCCAATTCTTCACCTCGCCCCTACAAGGCCAGCCGCAGGATGGCCGTTAGGTCTTCCTGAGTCAGCTCTTTGAGCCGGCCCAGCACCCCCACCTGCCGGGCCGCGGCGACGATGGCGGGCAGGTCCGCCTCCTTCACCCCCAGTTCATCCAGGGTGACGGGGGCGTCCCAGCCCTCGAAGGTCCGGCGCATTTTCGCCACCCCTTCCTCCACGCTTCCGGCCTCCCAGACCTCCCGGGCCCAGCGGGCGAAGGTGGCGGGGTTATAATCCTTCATAAAGAGAATCCAGGCGGGGAAGAGCACCCCCAGCCCGGCCCCGTGGGCGATCTCGGGAAAGACCGCGCTCATGGCCGTTTCCAGGCGGTGGGTGGCGAAGTCCCCTTCCCTGAGCCCCACCCCGGTGAGGCCGTTTAAGGCCAGGGAAGCCGCCCAGGCCAGGTTCGCCCGGGCCTCATAGCTCAGAGGGTTTTGCTGCAGGAGGTGGGTCATCTTGATGATGGTGCGCATCAACGACTCGTCCAGGGCCATGGTGGTCTCTTCCCAGGTGCCCAGGAAATAGAATTCCATCACGTGGGTCAGGGCGTCGATGGCCCCGTTCACCGTCTGGTGCCAGGGCAGGGAGAACTGCACCGCGGGGTCGATGATGGAGGCGGCCGGAAACAGGGCCGGGCT
Organism: uncultured delta proteobacterium; assembly: GCA_963848565.1. Taxonomy (GTDB): domain Bacteria; phylum Desulfobacterota; class Desulfobaccia; order Desulfobaccales; family 0-14-0-80-60-11; genus 0-14-0-80-60-11. Next base: position 5,814 of record CAWKEQ010000018.1, on the reverse strand, counting down.
CCTCAGCACCCACTTCTTGAGGTCCTCTTCATGGGTCACCACCGCCAGGGGGTCCATTTCGCTGCCGGTGCCGCTCATGGTCAGGACCACGAAGATGGGAAGAGCTTTCGTGACCGCAACCTGGCCCTCGAACGCCGCCCAAAGGTCCTCGAGAAAAACCCCCGCGGCCACGGACTTGGCGGTGTCGATGACGCTGCCGCCCCCCACCGCCAGCACCGCGTCCACCTTTTCCTGCTGGGCCAGGGCGATGATCTCCCGGGCCTTGGCCAAAACCGGGTTGGGCCGCACCCCCCAGGCCTCCACCCAGGTAAGCCCGGCCTCGGTCAACGACCGGACCACGGTATCATAGACCCCGTTCTTCTTGATAGAGCCGCCGCCAGCCACCAGCAAAACCCGCTTAACCCCCGCCTCCTTAATCACCCCGCCGATCTGCCCGACGCTCTCTTTTCCAAAAATAATCCGCGTAGGATTATAAAAAGTGAAGTTGTCCATGGGTGTACTCCTTTTGCGTCCACTCGTCCCCAAGCCCCCGCTTGAGGACGCATCTTCTCACGCTTGGCGAAAGCTACCTGCCATTATATCATCAGAGCCTGAGCAAAGCAGAGCTGTACAGAACAAACGAGTGACCAAGCTGGAGCATGGGAGCCAGAGGGAAAAAGAAATTCAGTACCTCCTGCCCAGTTTCCGTTTTTCTAGCGGGAGAAGTGAGCAAGACAAAGCCCATGGCCGTTTAAGACCACGGGCTTATTAAACCATATATATCTTGAGGACGTCGTGGTACCCTAACTATTTCGTTACCGGCATAGTTCCGGTAGGCGCTGGCATATTTAGGGTGGGAACTTCCATTGTTCCGGCTGGATTCTGCGTGCCTTCCTTTCCGCTAAGGTGTTTTAAATCTCCCCTATAATCGCTCTTAGAAAATGGTTTTAAATTAATTGACAGAGATTTCAATGTTTTCTGATCAATATTGCCATTCGCCGTCAAGCCCTTATCTTTCTGGTATTTTTCTATGGCTGATACAAACGACTGATCTTTTAATCCATTGATTGGTCCTTGATAAATTCCTATTTCTTTTAATTTTGCCTGAACAACTAGTGTTTTATGAAAATTGTCTTGAGCGGCTGCCACAGTTTCAATTTGTTTCTGTAATTGTTCTACTTTTGCATCAAGGCCGGCGGTTCCAATAGAGATTTCAATCTTTTTCATTGATTGACTACCAATTAGAATGAAGCCAAGTACAACAACAATTAATGCATTAAATTTGATAATTCTATACTTAATATAGACATAAATAGGAGGTAATATCATTATACAAGCAATAATTGACGATACGATTTGTATCGTAGACATCGCAAATCTCCTTTGATACGATATATACTATCTTACTCATTTGATTTTAAGATGACATGACAATCGCTTCCTTTTACGAACTTTTTATTAAAAATTAATGATGCAATTGTGCTTCAGAAATATTTTAAAGTATTAAAATTTAAATTTCCCAATGCGCTTATCTGCGATTTCATCATAAGCCCAAATTTCCACGAATGTCAATCTTATAATTTACATTAAAGTTAATTAAATACCTTCTGTAATCCATTTAACCTATTTATAACGTTGAGAGGTTGTGGCTGCCGGCGGTGGCGGACTACCTTGAACACCTCCCGAAGCTGGTCAATGTTTTCGGTCAGGAGTTTCCGGCGGCGTTCCAACAGCGTGACCGTGAAGAAGAACGTACCGCCAGGAACGAAGGCGCGGATGTATTGCGGCATAAGTCAGGCCTCATTCCATTGCCGAAGGCGGGATGCGCTGCGCTTTCCCGCCCTACATTTTTTCTCACCCAAACTTCCGATCCATCGTCCGGTATTGAATCGCCTCGGCTACGTGGGCCGGGCTGATGGCCCCCTGCCCTTCCAGGTCGGCGATGGTCCGGGCGATCTTCAGGATCCGGTGGTAGGCCCGGGCCGAGAGGCCCAGGCGCTCCATGGCGACCTCCAGCAGGCGCTGGGCCTCGGGGCCCGGGGCGCAGTGCTGCTTGACGAGCTTAGCCGGCATGTGGGCGTTGGCATAGATGCGGGTTTTATGAAATCTCTGCCCCTGGACCTCCCGGGCCGCCACCACCTTCGCCCGCAGTTCGGCGGAGCCCTCCCCGGTCTCCGGCGCCGTCATATCCCGAAACGGCACCGCCGGCACCTGGACCTGGATGTCGATCCGGTCCAGGAGCGGCCCGGAAATCCGGGAGCGATACGAGCTGATCTGGTTGGGGGTGCAGGCGCAGGCCCGCTTGACGTCGCCCAGAAAGCCGCAGGGGCAGGGGTTCATGGCGGCCACCAGCATGAACCGGGCCGGGTAGGTCAGGGAGGTGGCCGCCCGGGAGATGGTCACCTTGCCTTCTTCCAGGGGTTGGCGCAGCACCTCGAGAGTGGAGCGGCGGAACTCCGGCAGTTCGTCCAGAAACAGCACCCCGTGGTGGGCCAGGCTCACCTCCCCGGGCCGGGGGATGGTGCCGCCGCCGATGAGGCCGGCGTCCGAAATGGTGTGGTGGGGGGAACGGAAGGGACGCCGGGGCACCAGGGCCTGCCCGGGTTTCAGGCGCCCCATGATGCTGTAAATCTTCGAGGTTTCCAGGGCCTCTTCGAAACTCCAGGGAGGCAGCACCGTGCGCAGGCTCCGGGCCAGCATGGTCTTGCCGGCCCCCGGCGGGCCTACCATCAGGACGTTATGGCTGCCGGCGGCGGCGATGAGCAGGGCTCGTTTCACCGGCTCCTGGCCCCGGACGTCCCGGAAATCCTCGTCATAGGCCGGCGGCGGCGCCACCAGCTCCGGCGGCTCCGGCACCGAGGGCCGCCAGGGGCTCCCGCCCGCTCAAAAACTCCATGACCTGGGAGAGGCGTTCGGCGGGATAGATGTCGATCCCCTGGACCACCCCGGCCTCTTTGGCGTTGGCCTGGGGGATGATCAGGGCCAGACCCGCCGCCCGGGTGGCCAGGGCCATGGAGAGCACCCCCCGGGTGGGTTTGAGGCGGCCGTCCAGGGAAAGCTCCCCATAGAGGAGATAGTTCTCCGCCGCGCCAGGCGGCAGCAGGCCCTGGGCGGCCAGGATACCCACGGCCGCCGGCAGGTCGAAGCCGGTGCCCTCCTTGCGGATGTCGGCGGGAGCTAAATTAATGGTGATGCGATTGCCGGGGAATTTGTAGCCGGAGTTTTTCACCGCGGCCCGGACCCGGTCCTTGCTCTCCTTGACCGCGGTCTCGGGCAGGCCCACGGTGGTAAAAGCCGGCAAACCCGGGGCCAGGTCCACCTCCACCTCGACGATGTAGGCATCCACCCCCAACAGGGCCCCGCTTTTCACCCTGGCCAGCATCCGCCTCCCCCCCACTGCGCCGCCCGGGTTTTCCCCGGGCTTCCGGCCGGCAGGTCGCGGTGGCCCGGCCGCCGCCTCTTTCCCGGCTGGTTTCTCCGGCCCGCCGCCCCTGAGCTCCTAGCGTATAAAGGGCCGGATGGTCCCTTCGCATAGCGCCAACATGACCACAAGAATCATGACCAGCATGACCACATTTTCCCTCGATAAATAACGTTTATTCTCATTCAGCCGGATATTGGAGTATGGCCAGATTTTCCTCGTGTCATAGAAGACTAAACACATCCAAAGACCCAACAACCCGAGCTTATCTAAGTAATATAAAGGCTCACCTTCCTTAACTCCAATGATGATATTGGCAATTAATATAATAGTAAGGGAAAAGGCAATAACTTTTTCCATGATGATGATGGGCCAATACCAGGCAGCCTTATTTTTTAAAAAAGTAATTATGCTGTTATACGTGTCGTGTACCCACGCCTGGTCCGTGCCTTCCACACTGAGTTGGATGGAATATTTGCTGAAATCGAGCAACACATTTTTATCAAAACGGGTCTTCTGATCCCATCCCTCGATCCAAAACGACAGGTCGGCCACCCGGTCCCCCAATTCTTCCAGGCTCAGGAGCTGATCGACCGAGTTGGAGAACACCCGGGTGTGATTGAGGACCGTGGATATGCGGAAATATCTGTCGACTTCCGGCTGCGTAAAAGTGCCCTGGATAATCGCCGCCAACGCCAGGATGTCATCCCGCGCCAGCACGCAGGGCTTGATGCGCCCGTGCTTTTCAAATCTCTTTTCCACGCTCACCTTGTCCATAGCGTCTTCGGCACCCAACCTCACCATAAGTCATAAGGTGGGGATTTTCAAGCAATATTCTTCCGGGGGACTCAAGGGACGCCGGGTAACGGGGAATCTTATGGGGAAAAAACTGGCGCGGCTCTGGGGAGCCGGGAGTCCCCAATCGGGGACGGGAGGGTATTGCCGGGATCGGGCCGCCCGCCGTGGCCGCGGTCCCGGGTGCAGGGCCCCGGGACCAGCCTCAAACCTTCGGGGCGGCGCGGCGGGAAAGGCGCCTTGGCCTCACTTAAGAGACGATCATCGCTGCGTTCCTGCCTCCAGGAGGTCCTCCAAATTCTTATTGGAGTACCCATAGCACAAAACCGGTTTCAAGACCTGGGACTGGCTTTCCCCTTTGACCGGCTTGAGGTGTTTCTGGGGTTTGAGGGGTTCCATCTCGGTGGAGATGGGGGACTTACTTTTGATAAAACCGCTTCTCAGGCCATAAATATCGAAGATCGTGCCGTTGTTAAACCACCCCAGTTGCCTGCCGTTCCAGTCAAACACTCTGTCCTCGGCGACATAGGCCACGGGGCGGCCGTCCCACAGATAGACGGTCTCTCCGTCATCGTCGATGTAGGCTACGGGCTTGCCATATTTATTGAACAGGGTAATTTCCATGCGGTCCATCTCCTTAATGAGCAAAGAGGTGGGCACCCCACCCGGATTTTTTTCCTTAAAGATGGCGCTGCAAATGTTCGATCTTCAGGCAGCGGTCCATAACCACCCGGAGGCCGGCCTCTTTGGCCTGCCGGGCCGCCTGGGGGTCCTCCAGACCCTGCTGCATCCACACTACTTTGGCCCCCACCGCGATGGCATCGGCCACGATCCCGGGGATTGCCTCCACTTTCCGGAAGATGTCCACGATCTCCACCGGAAAGGGGATGTCCCTAAGCCCGGCGTAACACTTTTCCCCCAAAACCTCCTGGCAGCCGGGATTGACCGGCACGATACGATACCCATGTTCCTGAAGGTATTGGGCCACCTGATAACTGGGCCGGTGGGGATCAGTGGAGAGCCCGACGACCGCCACCACCTGGTAGGTGCGCAGGATTTCGGTGATCTCCGCCCCACTATCCTGGCGCTCTAAAGTTGGGGTCACGTGGTCTCCTGGTCAGTCGCCGGCGAGACAGTCGAGCCACCGGATAAAGGATTGTAGTGGCGCCGGTCTCGAGACCGGGGCAGGCCGCGGCGCCGGCGTCTCCGAGTCCGGAAGATGCAGCCGGGGGCCTCGGCACAAACCGCCGAGCCCTCCGGGGATTCTCAGAACGTCATGGTGGTGGAGCCGGGCCCCGGGCCCATTGGCTGCTTCACCTCCAGGGTGTCCTCGATCTTCAAGACACTCTTGAGGTATTTATAGCCGAACTTCAGGAGTTCCTCGTCATCGTCCCAGATCATCTCCTTGACGTCGTCGTCCACGTTAAAGATGGTCAGGAAGCGACTCTTGAAGACGAAGTTGCGGAATTGATCCAGATCGTACATGACCATGGCGAAGAGTTTGTTGCCCCGCTCATCGGTGACCGGCCCGCCATTTTCGGCCCGGCGCAGCATCATGGCCTTCCAGTCCCGGTTCATCTCGTCGTATTTGTCCACCCCCTGGTCTTGCCGCCAGGTGG
>CAWKEQ010000017.1:0-57814 GCA_963848565.1 uncultured delta proteobacterium | reverse complement strand
TTATTCAATCTGTGTAGGGGCGACCCGCTCGGTCGCCCTCTGGTCGGCCCTACCGGCAATTCCCCGTAACACCAGCATCAGTGGCACAGGCGTCCCGCCTGTGGACCTCTTGTGGGCCTTCGATTGTGCCCTTAACCCACTATACCATCAAAACCATAAAAAAAGCCGGGGCTCTTTAGGGCCACGGCTTTTCCGCCTAAAAAACCGGAGCCCCTCTCGTGAGGGGCCCCGAACAATATCATACCTGCCGGTGGACGTACCTCACGAGCCCGCCATCACGCGCCACCAGCACCAGTTGTTTTGACCAAAGATTTTCATTTTTTCAACCAAAATCATTGTATAATCAATCCATCAACCTAGTCACAAGTTTTTCAGGAGCGCCCACCCCTTTCGGAGGCATCAAAGTGAAATTTCTCATTACCATACTTCAGGATGAAGATGGCATGTATGTCGCCGAACGCCCCGACAATCCCTGGCTGCGTCAGCCAGGGACAGACGGAAGAAGAGGCGGCTAAAAACATCCAAGAAGCAATTATGGAACTGCATAAAAGTTCGGTCTAAAGAATTTATGGATTTGTTTATCCCAACTATAGAAATCGACATAGATATAGAGGAAGATGAAATCATCATAGTTGAGGAGGATCAGCCAGTTGACAGGTAAAGACGTTTCTAGTGCACTTGTAAACCTTGGGTGGAAGATATCAGAATACCAAAATAAGCATATAGTTTTAATTAGGGAAGATCACCAGGCTTCTTTGTCAGTTCCTAATGTTCAATTTGTAGCAAGAGGAGTTGTCAAGAAATTAATTAGATTTGCCGAAATAAATATAGGAGATCAATTAATATCTAATGAAGCTATTAGAGAAACAATTTTGAAACAGTATCAAACTCATGTTGATTTATATAAACACTATCTTGAGCTAAGTTTAAAAGTAAATATATTTTATTATGCTGTAACTGGTGCGATTCTATCATTTTATTTAACTAAAGCGCATGATAACGATATTATAAGATATTCACTTTTGTTGCCATTTTTAATGAGTGCATTCTTTGCAATTATCTTTATCTATTCATCAATAATTCTAAATGTAACGAGAAGCGAGGTGTTTCAAATAAGGGATTGGCTCGGTCTTAGGACAGCCCCTGAGTTCAATGTATTAAAATATTTTCTCAGAGCATCTGCGGTTTTATTTATTTTAGTCGCTCTCGGATTAATTATGTTATTATCAAAATTGATTATTTTATAAACCTAACCAATCAATTTTTCAAGAAGTTCAGCATGCAACATCCCATTACTCGCCAAAATATTGGGCGAATAAAGATCATAGTCCCCGCCGTCGAAAGTGGTGATCTTGCCCCCGGCTTCGGTGACGATGAGCAGGCCCGCGGCGGTGTCCCAGGGTTTGAGGTTTTCTTCAAAGAAGCCGTCCAGGCGGCCGCAGGCGACGTAGGCCAGGTCCAGGGCGGCGGAACCGCCCCGGCGCAGCCCCTGGACGATGCCCAGCAGGCGGCCCAGGCGGGCCAGGGTCTCGGGTATCCGGTCCCGGATGTCATAGGGAAAGCCCGTGGCGATGAGGGCCCGATCCATCCGGTCGGTCTTTGAAACCCGGATGGGTTGGCCGTTGAGGCTGGCCCCCCCTCCCCTTCTGGCCTCGAAGAGTTCATCCCGCAGGGGCTCGTAGACCACCCCGTATTCCAGGACGCCGTCGATCTCACAGGCGATGGACACGCAAAACAGCCGGGAAACCCGTGGGCGAAGTTGACGGTGCCGTCCAGGGGGTCGATGATCCAGCGGCATGCGGGCGGCGGCGTCGGCCTCCCGGGCCAGGCCGGGGTGAGCGTTGTCAGGGGCAGCCGGGGGCGGCGGCCCCACCCCCCCTCCCCTGCCCTCTCTTCGGCCAGAAAGGCGTGGTCCGGGAAGGCCTGGTGAATCATCCCGATGATGATTGCCTGGCACTGGTAATCGGTCTCGGTGACCGGGTCGATGGCCCCTTTCATGGTAATCTCATGGGGCTTGGTATAATTCTGGCGCATCACCCTGCCTGCGGCCAGGGCGGCTTGCCGCCCGATCTGGGCGATTTTGTCCCGCATAGGTTTGATTCCTGTCTTTCAGGCAGTGGAGGGTTTTTCTTTAACCGCCGATGGCGATTAACGCGGATAATCAAGATACAACAGGTTATCGGTCATCGGCCGTTATAACAATCGAGACTATGAAAATCCCCACTTGTCATTCTGAGGGAGCGGAGCGACCGAAGATCTCATAAGTAGCAAAAACGAGATCCTTCGGTTCCAAGTACAGCTTGGGAACCAAACTATCAAGTCCGGGTTATTTGTTCTCCGGCCCCACCGTCAGGAGCTGAAACCCGGTCTGGCGGGTCCTTTTGCCGCCGGGCCTCAGGGCCGAGAATTTCCAGCAGCACCACTTCGCCCACCAGCCAGACGTCCACCCCGGCCCGGGTGCAGCCCACGGTGGCCCGGCCTTCCCGGCCGGCAGCGGCGTGCATGTGGAGCACCGGGTTACCGCCCTCGTCGGGGACCAGGGTCCCCAGGGCCAGCACCTCCTGGGAGCCGCTGAGCATGTGGACCAGGGGCACGACGGCGTCAGGGCGCCCGGCATCGGGGCCCACCACCACCCGGCTGCCCGTGGCGGAGCCGCCCAGGTAGAAGGCCAGGGCGTGGGCCAGATTATGCTCCCGGGCAAAGGCCTCCAGGGTATCGTTCAGGCGCTCCCCATCCTCCAGTCGCAAGACAAAGACCCGCCCCATTTTGCCTTCGGTGTAGTGCATAGTGCCTCCCTATGGATAACTATCACGGCCTGCCGGCCGATTATTTGGCATCTGGACAACCGCAGCCAGCAGTATGGAGACACCAGACTTGGCAGGCAAGTTCTCCAGCCTAAAATAAGGGGATGCCAGGTCACGAGAATAACCTGGCCATAAGGCTTAGCCTATAATGAAACGGCTCCGTCCGCCCCGCCGAGAACTCTTGCAGCATGGAATCAAATCTCTTGTTTGTGCCGTGTCTCTTATGATGCGATGAATATCCGTGCCGATATATTCAGGCTTCCGGTCAAGCACCTTGGCGGAATAGCTATTATAATACAGGAGAGTGCCTTGCGAGTCGAAAATGGTCACCCCCACTTTAGACAATCCATGGCCAGCTGATCAGTTCAGCCACCTGCGATTTTAGTTCCTGTTCGTGCACGCCCATCTCCCTTGATACGGCGCCTCACTTCTTCTTGGCCTTGGCGGTCGCCGGCTTCTTGGTGGCGGCTTTGGTCTTGGGGGCGGTTTTGGCGGGGACCGGGGCCGGGGTCAGGGGCGTAAACAGGTTGACCGTGATCATGCCGATGAAAAAGCCCCCCAGATGGGCCATCCAGGCCACGGCGCCGCCGTTCTTGAGGCCGTAGAACTGCAGCGCCAGCCACAGCCCCAGCCAGACGAAGGCGGGAATGTACACCATCTCGGGGCGCAGCCGCCAGAAGACGACGGTCAGGATGGACGACTTGGGCAGGCGGATCAGGTACCCCCCTAACACCCCGGCAATAGCGCCGCTGGCCCCGATCAGAGGCACGGCCAGGCTGGAGGCCGCCAGCACGTGAAAGATGCAGGCAAAAAAGCCGCAGAACAGGTAAAAGCCCAAAAAGCGCCCGGGTCCCAGGTCATCCTCCAGGGCTTCCCCAAAGACCCAGAGGAACCACATATTGCCGATGAGGTGCAGCCACCCGGCATGGAGGAAGAGGGAACTGAACATGGTGGGCAGCAGCCCCTGGGATTGGCTGAGGCTCAGGACCTTAAGGCGGCTTAACTTGGAGGCCACCGCCCCCTTATTATAAAAGAGGTCCGTGGACGCATCGGGTCCGATGTGGAGCTGGTAGAGAAAGACCCCCAGGTTGACGGCGATCAGACCCAGGGTGACCCAGGGCCACCGGTGTTTGGCCGGGGCCCCCCGGAGGGGAATCATGCGGCGGCTCCGGGGTTCGACCCCAGGGGCCTGGCCCCCCTGAGGCCCCCGGGGCCCGGATGGCATGGCGCGGTGCGGCTGGCGTAGGACACCATAAATATCTGCTCAAGGCTCCCGTGATGGCGTAGGTCGGGCCGGTAAGGTGGTCCCCCCGGCCCTGACCCACAACCCCGCGCATTGTATCCTAATGCCCTGGGCCTGTCCAGAGGCCGAAAGTGCGGAGTTGACAAGGGGGGGAGTTTCTAATAAATAGAATACATGGTTTGGCCGAAAAGGAAATTGTACATTCGGACTTTTGGCTGCCAGATGAACGTGGCCGATTCCGAGCTGATGACCCAGATTTTAGGGGACCGCTACGACCTGACGGCCCGGGCCGAAGACGCCGATCTCTACCTGATCAACACCTGCGCCATCCGCCGCAAATCCGAGGAGAAAGTGAGAAGCCTCCTGGGCAGTTTAAAGCCCCTGAAGCGGGCGCGGCCCGAGCTCATCCTGGGCGTCGGGGGCTGCGTGGCCCAACAGGAAGGCGAGCGTTTGCTGGCTTTCGCCCCCCATCTCAACCTGGTGTTCGGCACCAAGGGCATATACCGGCTGCCGGAATTGGTGGACCGGGCCGCCCGGGGCGAGCGGGTGGTGGACGTGGCCCTGAACCGGGATTTGCCGGATCTGCCCCAGCGGTTGTGGCCGCCGGGGACCTTCCAGACCATGGTGACCATCATGCGGGGCTGCGACAACTTCTGTTCCTTCTGTGTGGTCCCCTATGTGCGGGGCCGGGAGGCCAGCCGGGAGCCCGGGGCTATTGTGGCGGAAGTCGCGGCGTTTATCGCCGCCGGCGGCCTGGAAGTAACCCTCCTGGGACAAAACGTCAATTCCTATGGCCGGGGCTTGCCCCAACCCATGAATTTCCCCCAATTGCTGGAGCGCCTCAATGATCTGCCGGGCCTGAAGCGGCTGCGGTTTGCCACCTCTCACCCCCGGGACCTGTCGCCGGAGCTGATCCGGGCCTTCGGGGAGCTGCCCGCCCTGTGCGAACACCTCCACCTGCCGGTGCAGTCCGGCGCCAACCGGATCCTTTCGCAGATGAATCGGGGTTACACCCGGGAACACTATCTGGAGAAGGTCGCGGCGCTCAAGCGCGCCTGCCCGGGCCTCGCCCTGTCCACCGATCTGATCGTGGGCTTTCCCGGGGAAACCGAGGCGGACTTTCTCCAAACCCTTGACCTGATGGGGGAGGCCGGATTCGACCAGGCCTTCTCCTTTAAATATTCCCCCCGGCCCCAGACCCGGGCGGCCACATTTCCCGACCAGGTGCCGGAAGACGTCAAGGCGGAACGCCTGGCACGTCTGCAAGCCCTACAGGACGGACTGACCCAGAAGGCCCATGCCCGCCTGGTGGGGCAGGAGCAGGAGGTCCTGGTGGAAGGCCGCAGCAAACGCTCCCCCCAGGAGTGGTGCGGGCGGCTCCGAACCAACCAGGTCGTCAACTTCATCGGCCCCCGGGAATTGGTGGGAGGTCTGGCCCGGGTGGCCATAACCGAGGCTCACCCCCATTCACTGAAAGGCCGGTGGGTCGAAGGTCCACCTCGTAACCGTGGGGAAGTGCACCTGCGGACATCCCCAAGGGAGGTATCATGCTCAGAGAGATGACGGTTTCCGGGTTGACCATCGACCCCTTCACCAACAGTCCCATCATGATCCTCAAAGATGTGGACTCGGATAAGGCGGTCCCCATTTGGATCGGGTTGCTGGAAGCCACCGCCATCGCCAGCGAGTTGGAGAACATCAAGTTCTCCCGCCCCATGACCCATGACCTGTTGAAGAACATCATGGAACTCATGGAGACGACGGTAACCAAGGTAGAGGTCTGCGACCTGAGGGACAACACGTATTTCGCCCTGATCTACATCATCCGGGAAGGCCATGAAGTGAGCATCGACGCCCGGCCCAGCGACGCCATCGCCATCGCCCTGCGCACCAAGGCCCCCATCTTCGTAGCCGACGTGGTGATTCAAAAGGCCCGGCGGGTAGACCTGTCGGCCAAAGAGGCTATCACTACCGAAGACGCCAAAAAGTGGACCGAGGTGCTGGAAGGCCTGGACCCGGATGATTTCGGCAAGTATAAGATGTAAAAAAGACCGTTTTCCGTTTTCCGTTTTCCGTAAGTGACCTAAGCGGGTTAGCGCATTTTCTGAATATATTTGCCATTGCCGTAAACCTGTAACCGCGAGTTGACCGTCTCCAGAAACCCATAACTTGACCCTGCCCTTAACCACAGGAAACCGAAAACGGAAAACGGAAAACGGGTTTTTATGATAGATCTCCATACCCATACCCTATATAGCGACGGCGAGCTGATTCCGGCGGAGCTCTGGCGCCGGGCCCAGGTAAAGGGCTACCGCTATCTCGCCATGACCGACCACGTGGATGCCTCCAACTTCGAGGTGGTCTTTGCCCGCCTGAAAACCGCGGCCTTGAGCCTCAACCGGGGCGACTACCCGGTGCTCATCCCGGGCCTCGAGTTCACCCACCTGCCGCCGGCCCTCATCGCGCCTCTGACCGCCCAGGCCCGGGCCCTGGGGGTGCCGCTGATCGTGGTCCACGGCGAGAGCCTGGCGGAGCCCGTGGCCCCGGGCACCAACCGGGCCGCCATCGAAGCCGACGTCGACATCCTGGCCCACCCCGGCCTCATCACCCTGGAGGAAGCCGCCCGGGCCCGGGAGCGGGGCGTCTTTCTGGAACTGTCGGCCCGGAAAGGCCACTGCCTGGCCAACGGCCACGTGGCCCGGATGGCCCTGGAAGTGGGCGCCTCCCTCATCGTCAATACCGACTCCCATAGCCCCTCGGACCTCATCACCCGGCAGCAGGCCGAACGCATCGCCCAGGGCGCGGGCCTAAGCGACCCGGCGGTCCAAAGCCTCTTCAACGACGCCGAGGCCCTGGCCCACCGCCTGGCGGAGCTTTAGGGAAGAGGCAAGAAAAAGAACTTGGGGGAACCCCGCTTTTTTAAAAAAAGCGAGGTTCCCCCAAACCCCCTCCTGGAAAAACATAAGTGCGATGCGCACCGCGCACCTTTCCCCCAAGTCTATTCAATTTACAATATTACAAGGCATGAAATGAAGCAAATAATTCTCATAAGCGCTATTGTTTTAGCTGCATTATATTTTGAATTCGCTCCGGGTAATAGTGTTTCAATACAGAATCTTGTTGAGAATAGTCATCACAGCGATAATATCATAGAAAGTGCCTTTAATAATCAAAACCACAATCTTCAGGTTGAGAGGCAAGGTGTTGTAATCAAGATATTACCTGATGATCTTTCCGGCACCAGACATCAAAGATTTATAGTTAGGTTAAGTTCTGGGCAAACTCTACTAATCGCGCATAATATTGACTTAGCCCCCAGGGTAGTTTCTCTGAAAAAAGGTGACCAGGTATTTTTCTCTGGCGTATATGAGTGGAACGCAAAGGGGGGAACCATCCACTGGACCCACCATGATCCAGGAGGACGCCATAGGACTGGTTGGATAAAACACAACGGCAAAAAATATCAGTAACCATATTATACGCAATCCGCAGTCCTTATTGGGCGGCCTATGGCCACCCTGATATGACGCCTCCGCTCAAACCCTCTACAAACCTTGCCCCCCGTTCAAGATTATTTGCCAATTACCGGCTTATCGTGGTTTAATAGTTTCAAGGCTCCCCATGCTTGCGGAATTTTCGATAAATCCGGGAATCTGGTTCAAACGCTTCGGGCTCACGGTTCTGGAATTCTTCCTGCCGCGGCTGTGCCTGTTCTGCGAGGCGGCGGTGGGGGAGACGGCCGCGGTGGCGATTTGCCCGGAGTGCGAGGCCCTGATTACGTGGGTGGAGAGTCCCCTGTGCAGCCGCTGCGGCAAGATGTTTGCCGGCCCGGGGGGCGGTGACCGCGTCTGCGGCGATTGCCAGACGGACCCGCCGCCCTTCGCCCGGGCCCGGGCCGCGGCCCTCTATGACGACCCTGTGGCCCAGGCCATCACCGGGTTCAAGTTCAGCCGCAAGATGGCCTTTCTCCCGGTGATGCAGCGCTGGCTAAAGCAGCCCCTTTGTCTGGAGTTGGTGGCAGCCGCCGATCTCCTGGCGCCCGTGCCCCTGCACCCGAGACGCATCAGAAATCGGGGCTTCAACCAGGCCCTGCTCCTGGCCCAGGGCTTCCCCGGGGCGCCGGTGGCCCGGGAGGCGGTGGTCCGTACCCGCCACACCCCGCCCCAGGTGGGCCTCAACCCCAAGGAGCGCCGGGACAACGTCAAGGGGGCCTTTACAGTGCCGGACCCGGGGTTGGTGAAGGGCAAAAACGTGCTCCTCATCGATGATCTCTTCACCACCGGCTCCACCGTGAAGGAGTGCGCCCGGGTCCTGCGTAAGGCCGGGGCCCGTCAGGTTGAAGTGCTCACCGTAGCGCGGGTCAGGTATGATTAATATTGAGTCGAATCTTATCAATATCTTTCAATCCCCAGGCTTTGCTGCGCAAGTTACCCGTAGGGGCGGTTCGCGAACCGCCCCTACAAGGCCCTTCATGCCTGGGATTGGCTTTAAACAGGGATGACAGTTTAGCCGGCGGCTGCACAGGCGAGACGCCTGTGCCACCCACATAAATTTTATGGAGGGTGCGCACTGCGCACCACAAATCTGCCCGATTACCTGAGATTTTATGACCACATGCAGCACCAGCCATAAGGTAGTGGATTGGGAGGCCGCGGCCCGGTGCGTCGAGGAGTTACAAAAGGGCGGGCACGAAGTGGTCTTCACCAACGGCTGCTTCGATCTCCTGCATGTCGGCCATGTGCGCTACCTGGAGGAGGCCCGGGCCCTGGGGAACGCCCTCATCGTCGGGGTCAATACCGACGCCTCGGTTCAGCGCCTGGGGAAAGGCGGCGACCGCCCCTTTACCCCGGAGGCCGACCGGGCCCGGGTCCTGGCGGCGTTGGCCTGCGTGGACCGGGTGGTGCTGTTCGGCGAAGACACCCCCCTGGCCCTCATCACGCGGCTGGCCCCCGACATCCTGGTGAAGGGCGGCGATTACCGCCTTGACGAGATCGTGGGCCGGGAAGTGGTCCTGGCCCGGGGCGGCCGGGTGGTGGCCCTGCCGTTTGTGCCGGGCTACTCTACCACCGGGCTCATTGACCGCATCCGTGCCGGGACCTGAGGGGCGGGAGGTGGCAGCCGCGGTGGGATCATGCCACGGCCGACCAGGATGAAACTATGAAACCGAGGAAACGAAGACTCCCGGGTGGGTGGCGGCGCCTGGTCTTCGGGTTGGTGGTCGCCGCCCTCCTGGGCCCGACCCTGGTCTGGGGCCAGGCCGACCAACGGGTGCCGGTGGAACTGAAGTTCAGATTAGCGGACGGCAAAATCAAAATCGGCCAGATTTTTGTCGAGTCTCTAAAAAACCGGCTCAACCGCGCCGATAAGTTCAGGCTCAGCAGTTCGGTTCTCCCGCGCCTGGTGCTCCGGATTTATGCCGAGGGCATCCCGGGAGACCCTTATATGTCGGTCATTTCCGTCACCCGGACCGTGGCGATACCCTGGAAAGGCGGGGTGAGGGATATTTTTCTGGATAATCTGGTGATGGTGGGGGTGTCGGCGGCCCACGCCGGCAAAGACGCCGCCGATCTTCTTGAGGACACCCGAATGAAAATCCTGCCTCGATTCACTGCCATCAGCGGCGAAAAGCATTAGCCCCGGGGGGAAAATCAACCTAAGTTTAATGCCATATTCATGGTGAACCGTCACACTATCGCCCTAAATCCGGAGTATGACATCTTACCCTTTCTATCCGATCCATCGGGTGGTATATTTTCTTCATTAATTCACTGAACTTTCGGGGAGAGCTATGGCAGTGCGGCTGGAAATCGGTTGGCGCCCGGACCTTACAGACGCCGAAGGGGAGGCGGTGCGCCGCCAGGCCCGGGAATATTTCGGCCTCGACCTCACGGCCGTCAGGGTGCTGCGGGTCCTCATGCTGGACGTGGACCTGCCGGCAGACACCCTGGAGGCGATCCGCACCGACGTCTTCACCCACCCCACCACCCAGGTATCGGGCTTTCAACCCCTGGCCCGGGATTTTACCTGGGCCATCTGGGTGGGCTTCAAGCCCGGGGTGCGGGATACGGCCGGGGGCGTGGCCCTGGAAGCCATCGCGGCCTACCTGGGGCGGCCGCTGCCCTCCGGGGCCGCGGTCTATACCTCCAAGCTCTTCCTCCTGACCGGCGAGGACCTCACCGAGCCCCACATCGCGGCCCTCGCCAAGGAACTCCTGGCCAACGACATGGTCCAGGAATTCCGCATATTCTCCCGCCAGACCTGGGACGCAGACGATGGGCTGGGGATTATCCTGCCCCGGGTTGAATTGGCCCGCACCCCGACAGTGGCGGCCTTTGAGATCGCCTCAGTGGAGGCCCTCAAGGAACTGAGCCGCCAGCGCCATCTGGCCCTCCGGGATGCCGACCTGCCGGTCATCCTGGATTATTTTCAACGTCCCGAAGTCCAGGCCCGGCGAGCCGCGGTGGGTCTGGCGGCGCCCACCGACGTGGAACTGGAATACCTGGCCCAGGCCCGGAGCGACCATTGCAACCACAACACCTTTCGGGGGCGGTTCCATTACCGGGATGAGGCGACCGGCGAGACCTTCAGCCTGGACAACCCCTTCAAGGCCTGCATCGAGGCGCCCACCCGGGAGATTGCCCGGCACAAGGACTGGGTGGTGTCGGTCCTGTGGGACAACGCCGGGGTGGGGCAGTTCGACGACGAGTTTTCCTACGTGATCAAGGGCGAGACCCACAATTCCCCCTCCAACCTGGAGGCCTACGGCGGCTCCCTCACCGGCATCGTCGGGGTCTACCGGGACCCCCTGGGCACCGGCAAGGGAGCCCGACTCATCGGCGGGATGTACGGCTTTTGCGTGGGCCCCCGGGACTATGCCGGGCCTTTGAAACCCCGGCTGCACCCCCGGCGTCTGTTGGACGGGGTCATCAACGGCGTCAAGGACGGCGGCAACAAGAGCGGGGTGCCCACCGTGGGCGGCGCCCTCTACTTTGACCCGTCCTACCTGGGCAAGTGCCTGGTGTTCGTGGGCGCGGTGGGACTCCTGCCCAACGAGATCAACGGCGAGCCCGGGGCCGAGAAGCAGGCCCGGCCCGGCGACCTGATCGTTACCTGCGGCGGCCGGGTGGGCCAGGACGGGATTCACGGGGTAACCGCCTCTTCGGAAGTGTCGTCCCCGGGCACCCCGGCCGGCCATGTCCAGATCGGCGACCCCTACACCCAGAAGAACATGCACGATTTCCTCCTGGAGGCCCGGGACCAGGGCCTCATCACCTTCATCACCGACTGCGGCGGCGGCGGGCTGTCGTCGGCGGTGGGGGAATCCGGCGGGATGGCCGGGGGCGGCGAGATCGAGCTGGCGGCGGTGCCCCTGAAATATCAGGGTCTGGACCCCTGGGAAATCTGGGTGTCCGAATCCCAGGAGCGCATGGTGGTGGCCGTGGCCCCGGAGCACGAGGCCAGCTTCAAGCGGCTGGCCGGCAAGCACGCGGTGGAGGCCACCGTTATGGGGCGCTACACCGACACAGGCGTCCTGGACGTGAAGTACCAGGGGCGCCCTGCGGCTTTTATCGACCTGTCGTTCCTGGACGAGGAGTTTCCCCCCTGGGAGTTCGAAGCCCGATGGCTGCCGCCGGACAACCGCCTGACCGAGCCGGTCCTGGGTGATCCCGGGGATCAACTGGGCGCTCTCCTGGCCATGCTGGACCGCCCCAATATCTGCTCCCGGGAGTGGATCACCCGGCAGTACGATCACGAAGTCCAGGGGGCCAGCGTGATCAAGCCCCTGGTGGGCGAGGCGGCGCCGGTGCCCGGAGACGCGGCGGTGTTGCGGCCCCGGCCGGATTCGCCTCGCGGCCTGGCCCTGAGCCTGGCCCTGAACCCGGCCTACTCCCCGATCGACACCTACCACATGACCGCGGTGACCATCGACGAGGCGGTGCGGCGCCTGTTGGCGGTGGGGGGGAGCCTGGACCACATCGGCGGGGTGGACAACTTCTGCTGGCCCAGCGTCGAGTACCACCCGGAGCACAACCCCGACGGCAAGTTTAAAGCGGCGCAACTGGTGCGGGCCTGCCTGGCCCTCAGGGATATGTGCCAGGCTTACCAGATCCCCCTGCTGTCCGGCAAGGACAGCATGTACGTGGACGGCCTGTTGCCCGGGGCTTTTGGGGAGATGCACCGGGTCAGCGGCCTGCCCACCCTGTTGTTCACCGCGGTGAGCGTCCTGGCTGACCTCGAGCGCGCCCTGAGCCTCGAATGGAAGCGGCCCGGCGACCTCATTTACCTGGTGGGCGACACCCGGCCCGAATTGGGCGGCTCGGAATTCTACGAGATGCTGGGGTATGTGGGGCTGAGCGTCCCCCAGGTTAACCCCGACGCCTTTCTGGCCTACTACCGCCTTCTGGAGCAGGCCGGGCGGCCAGGAACTGCTGGCCTCGGCCCACGGCCTCTACCGGGGAGGCCTGGGGGTGCATCTGGCTTTGTGCAGCCTGGCCGCGGGGCTGGGGCTGGAGGTGGACCTGAGCCGGGTGGCGCCGGAGTCGCCGGCTTACGCCAGTCTCTACGCCGAATCGGCCGGGCGTTTCCTGGTGAGCGTAGACCCGGCCCAGGCCGGCCGCCTGGAGGAACTCTTTGCCGGTCAGCCGCTTACTCACCTCGGCCAGGTCGGGGACGATCAAACCTTCAAGATCATCCGGCATGGCCGGACGCTGCTCGAGGCTCCCCTGGCCACCTTGAGGACCGCCTGGGAGCGCCGTTTTGGCGGGTTGGTATGAGGAAGGGGCGATTTCTGGTATAATTTATTGAATGCTTTTAATCTCAACTAAGGGAGAGAGGGGCAATGAGTTCACCAAGCCTCCTGGATAAGCTCTACCATGCAATCTTGACAAGAATGGTAAAGTCGGGTCAGGCGCCCCACTACACGGAATTAGCAGAGGAGCTCGAGACTCCGGTTGAGGCAGCCCGCAGGCTCTTCACGACCTGGTGTCCTTGGGAATTCCAGGGATTTGGCTATTTCCCGACACGGACTATATCAGCAGTTTTGCACCCTTCAGCAATCTCCCGACCCAATATCGCATCACGGTGGATGGGGAGCACAAGTGGTTTGGTCAATGAGGTTTTGAGTCGCTGGCAGTTTGCTGGCTATTCCCGGGGCAGGTAGTCCAGATTGACGCCCCGTGCCTCGATTGCGGTTTACCGGTTCACCTTGAAATCCAGGATGGGCGAGTGTTAAAGGCGGTGCCTGAAGAAACCTTGGGGTACGTGGCGGTGCCATTCTCCCAATGGTTGGGCCGTCTCCCCCAGGCGTGAAGCACCATGAACCTCTTCCGGTCGGAAGAGCACATCCGTACCTGGACCGGGTTTGATCCCGCTACCGCAGAAGGCATCATCCAGCTTGCCGACGTGGTCAAATTGTTTTCAGGGGATTTTTTCCAAAAACGTCTTTCCCTGGACTATGTCTCCCGCAACCGGGATTATTTAGGCACATTTGTGGCCGCAATCATGGAAATTGCCAAGACCCGCCCTTTCTGGATGCCGGGAGTGCATTAGCCAATAAAGCTCGGGGAGCTTCAAAAGATCAGGATGACAGAGTATAATCTTACGTGGAATAGATTATATTTAAAAATTATCTAAGAAATCAGGCCGCGTGGGAGGCGTGTACGCATCTCACACCAGACGGCTTATTGAGGTTCGGGATATGCATGCGGAAATGTTAGTGTTGCGGTTTTCCGAGGCCGTGGTGGATGAGCCGATCATCTACCGGCTGGTCAAGGATTACGACCTGGAGTTCAACCTCCTCAAGGCCACCATCTATCCCCGGCAAGAGGGCCTCATCGTCATGGAGCTCAGGGGTCACCCCAAGAATTTCCGGCGGGGCCTCAAATACCTCCGGGAGGCGGGGGTCAAGGTCCAGCGGGTGGCCCGGGATGTGCGGCGCAATGAAGATCTCTGCTACCAGTGCGGCGCCTGCACCGCGGTCTGTCCCACCGGGGCGCTCTATGTCCAGCGGCCGGAAATGGCCGTGCTTTTCGACCCTAGCAAATGCAGCGCCTGCGAGCTGTGTTGCCCGGTCTGTCCGGCCCGGGCCATGGAGGTCCGGCTCAACCGTAACGCCTTGTGAGGTCGGCCCGCCATTTTGCTGCCCTTTTACATCAGTGTCTACTCCGCAGTCATCGGCACCATCTATTTCCTTCTCCCGCTTTATTTAAAGGGCAGTCTCCATTTCACCGGGGGCCAGATCGGGCTCCTCTTCGCCGTCCTCAGCCTGAACGCCATCCTGGTGTCCTTCCCCGTGGGGGTGATCGGCGACCGATACCCGGCCCGGATTCTCACCCGGTTGGGCCTGGCGGCGACCGGCGCCAGCCTCTGGGGATTGGCGTCGGTGGTGAACTTCTGGCCCTTCCTGGCGGTCTTTTGGGGCTTCGGGCTCAGCATCCAGCTCTTCCGGCTCTCCCTGGATACGCTGTTGTTCAAGGAAAACCAGGTGGACGTGCCCCGGCGCCTGGGCCATTACAATGCCATGCGCATGGGCGGCATGATGGTGGGGACGCTTTTGGCGGGCGCGGGGTATTACTGGCTGGATTTTCCCGCCACCCTGAAACTGTTCAGCGTCGGGACCCTGGTCCTGATTGCGCCCACGGTAAAACTGCCGTTGACCCGGGGGGTGCGCACCACCCTGTTTGACTACGGCCGGGATTTTCTGGCCGCACCGGTACTGTTTTTCGCCACCTGGCTCTTTCTTTTCACCCTGCACTGGGGCGCCGAAGCCACCAGCCTCGCCCTGTTCCTGGAGCACAACCTGAAGCTGTCGCCCCTGGGGGTGGGGGGCTACATGGCGGGCGAGTTCGCGGTGGTGGGGCTCACCGCCTATCTCTACGGGCGGTTTTGGGTCGGGCGCCTGAAGCCCCTCACTTTTCTGACCCTGGCCCTGATTTTCTCCGGCGCCGGGCATATTATGATGACCTACCCGGTCCTGCCCTGGTCCTTTGCCTGGCGGGCGGTGCACGGGTTCGGCGACGGCCTCATCCTCATGGAAACCTATACCACCATCACCCGGCTGTTTCACGTGGACCGCATCGGCGGCAACGCCAGCCTCATCTCCCTGACCACCACCCTGGGGGTCCTGGCCGGGTCCCTGCTCTTCGGCCCTCTGGGCGCGACCTATGGTTACCAGGTGCCGCTCATTGTCTCGGGCGCCATCAGCCTGGCCCTCCTGCCCCTGGCCTACGTGGGTTTGAAGGACTGAGGGCTCCCCAGGGGAACCTGGGGTTGGATCAGGGGTTTAAAAGCCGGACCCGCTTTCCCCACCTTACGGAGGCGGGGTCCTACTGGCCGGCGCTTGACAAACCGGGGCGTCTTCCCAGGCGGTTTACCCAAACCTTTCTCCTTGACGGGTGATGCGGTAATTTCTACACTATGCGGGGGGTCGGGACAGTTGACCGGCCGGCATGAAGGCGCCGATTACCCCTGACTCTTCTTGAGGAGAAAAAAATGCGACTAAAGATACACCGAGCAGCGATCATGGCAGGCCTGGCAGTGATTTTCATGGTCATTGTGGCCGCGGCGCCGAGCCCACTGCAGGCCGCCAGCCAGATTGTCGAGATCATGCTGAGCGACCACGCCGATGCCCAGGGCGTGGTAACCAAGCACCAAAGCAGGTTTTCCCGCTCCACCGCTGATATTTACGGCACCGCCCTCATCGCCGGGGCGGGAAAAGGGAAAGAGATTACCACCGAACTCTTCTATATGACGAAGAACCTGAAAGTCCTGTCCTTCACCAAAGATGTGACCGGCAGCGGCGAGGTCACCTTCACCTTCGCTTTCCCCAAACCCGATAGAGGCTGGCCGCTTGGTGACTACCGGTTGGTCATCTTAACGTCGGACGGCGCCACCAAGGCAGTGACTTTCCAGGTAAAATAAACCGCCATTCGCCACCCCTCACCTTAATCTCGCCTCAAGGCAAGACAGCCGCATTTTTTCTGCTGGTACGGGCTGCCGGCGTCAGCGTCGGCAGCCCCTGGCAGAAATTCAGGCAGAAGTCCGTGCCCGGGGCCGGCTATAATCCCTCATACCGCGTCGCGCTCATAAAAGTAAGAAAGGCTCACGGTCTCTATGAGCGCGCCCCGGTGGCGCTCAACCTGAGGGCGGACACACAGGTCCGCCCCTACAAGAAAAATTGCCTTTTTTCTGCGACCCGAGGCCGTGGCGAACACCCCCTCGCCGGTCATTGCGAGGCAGCGGCGCGACCATTGAAGTACCTCCTCAATACGAAAAAATGCGGGTACGGCGCGCGCGCCCCGGACGGCCGAGCGGCTTGGCGCCGGGATCGCTATTTCTTATAAAACCTCGGCACCAGCAGGATGATCACCGTGTAGATTTCCAGGCGTCCCAGGAGCATGTCCAGGATGAGGACCCACTTGGCGAAGGCGGGAACCCAGGCATAATTGTCGGCCGGCCCCACGCCGCCGAGGCCGGGGCCGACGTTGCCCATGCAGGCCAGGGCCGCGGTGAAGGCAGTGACGATATCAATGCCGGTGGCGGCCACCAGGAAGGTGGAGAGCGCCAGCAAGCCGAAAAAGAGGATGACAAAGGACGAGATACCGCTCAATACCTCCACCGGCACCGACTGGCGGCCCATTCTCAGACTGGTGATCATGCGGGGGTGGATCAGCCGGAGCAATTCCTGGTAGGAATGTTTGGCCACCACCATGATGCGCATGCATTTCATGCTGCCGCCGGTGGAACCCACGGACCCGCCGATAAACATGCACAGGACCAGGAGGCATTGGGGCAAGGGGCCCCACAGCTTGAAATCCGCGGTGGCATATCCCGTGGTGGTGAGAATGGAGGCAACCTGGAAGGAGGCATACTGGAAGGACCGGCCCAGGGATGGGTAAATAGCGCCGTAGTTGCTCCAGGTGATGATGCCGCTCAGGATCAGAAAGACCCCCATGAAGAACCGGAATTCCGGGTCGCGCCACAGGGTGAGGGGCTTGCCCCGGAACAACTGAAAGTGCAGGGCAAAATTAATGCCGCCCAGGAGCATGAAGACGGTGACCACCGCCTGGATATAGACGCTGTGATAGTAACCGATGGAGGCGTTCTTGGTGGAAAAACCGCCGGTGGCTATGGTCCCGAAGGTGTGGCACAGGGAGTCGAACAGGTCCATGCCCCCCAGGGCCAGGAGGACGGTCTCGGCCACGGTGAAAAATACGTAGACCTTCCAGAGGATCATGGCCGTATCCCTGATCCGGGGGCGGAGCTTGTCCACCACCGGCCCCGGGACCTCGGCCTTGTAGAGCTGCATGCCCCCCACGCCCAGGAAGGGGAGAATGGCCAGGCCCAAGAGAATGATACCCATGCCCCCCAGCCAGTGGGTCAGGCTGCGCCAGAACAACAGGCCTTTGGGAATGATTTCCACGTCCCGGATGACCGAGGCCCCGGTAGTGGTAAAACCCGAAACCGACTCGAAGATGGCGTCCACCGGGGAGCTCAAAATCCCGCTGCAAAAAAACGGCAGGGCCCCGAAGACCCCCACCGCGAACCAGCCGAGGGTGGTGATGGCCATGCCCTCCCGGTGGGTGATGAGGGCCTGGGCGGCGCTGCCTTTAAAGCCCGCATAGAGGAACAGGCCCACTCCGATGGTCACGGCCATGGCCTCCAGCAGCGGCCAAATTCCCAGGTCCCGGTAATACAGGGAAAAGCCCAGAGGCAGGATCATGAACAGGCCGACGCAGACCAGCAGGGCGCCGACGACGTGGAGGACGTATTTCCAGCGGACCAAAGATTATTTCTCCTTGGAACTCAGCGCTTGCTCAACGCGGGCAATATTCTCACCCTTGGAGAGTATCAGGATCCGGTCCTCGGGCTGGATAAGGGAATCCCCACTGGGGATGATCAGGTCCTCTCCCCGGAAGATGCACAGCACCAGCGTCTCTTTGGGGAGCCGCAGTTCTTTCAGCGGGGCGCCGACAATCTCGGAACCGGCCAGGGCGATGGCCTCTAAGACTTCGGCTTCCTTGCCTCTCACCGACACGGTGGAGACGACGTTCCCCCGGCGCAAATAGGGGAGGATGGAGTTGATCGCCGAGAGCCGGGGGCTGACGATGTGGTCGATGCCGATGGTCTGGACCAGGGGGATGTAAAGAAATTTATTAATCCGGGCCACGGTTTTCTTGGCCCCCAACTGCTTGGCCAGAAGACAGGCCAGAATGTTCATCTCCTCGTCCCAGGTGACGGCGATGACCAGGTCCATGGCGCCGATGTTTTCCTGGACCAGGAACTTCTGATCCGTGGCGAACCCTTGCAGCACGATGGTGTGGCGCAGTTTGCCGGCAATCACCTGGCAGCGCTCGGGGTCCTTCTCGATCAATCTCACGTTCAAACGCCGCTGGTCTAAAACCTGGGCCAGCCGGAAGCCGATGTTGCCGCCCCCGACGATCAGAATGTTTTTTAAAGGAGACACCTTTTTCCCGAACAGGCGCAAAATTTCGTCCAGGTGCTCAGTTTGGCAGGTAAAATAGACAAAATCGCCGGCCTGGAGCACATCGGTGCCCTTGGGAATAATCAGCCGGTCGTCCCGGACCAGGGCCGCGATGACCATGCGGTTGCGTTGAATAAATTCCGGCAGACGCGCCAGTTTCAGGCCTTCCAGGGGGCTATCCGGCGGCAAGTGCTTGCCGAGCATTTTAAGGCGGCCGCCCATGAAATCGCTGACCTCTTCCACCTCCGGGGCGCTCATGATTCGCAGGATGGAGTCGACCACCTCCCGTTCCGGATTGATGACCGTGGTGATGTTGGTGATGCTGCGGCTCAGGACCTCCCGGTACTCGGTGTAATCCGGATTGCGGATCAGGGCCACCTTGCGGACCTGGGGGGAGATGATGTTGGCGAAAAAACAGGACACCAGGTTGACTTCATCGCGGTCGGTGACGGCGAGAAGGATGTCGGCGCCCTTAAGACCCGCTTCTTCCAGAATCCTGGGGTTGGAGCCTGACCCGTGCAGGGTTTGCACATCCAGATGCTCAAGAATCCATTGAAGCGGCTGGGCGTTGATGTCAATGACCACCACTTCCTTATTTTCCCGGGACAACCATTCGGCGAAATGATAGCCCACTTCACCGGCCCCAACCACGACGATTTTCAAGGCAGTTCCCTCACTTCTCCCCGCTGGTTATCGTGCCGCTCTCAAGCCCGGATTGGCTTTTGATCACACCATAGCAGAGGTCGGCAGGGAAAATCCAGCCCCAAGCATGACAACCCGGGCTTTTGAGTCGCCAAGCGCCGTTAGGATACCCAGTCGCGCTCAAGAGATTACACCATGTTAGGGGCGCACCCGCGGTGCGCCCACAAGTTATAGCGTTTGCCAAAATCATTTTCCGATGGCGGATATGCTAATCCCCCCTAACCCCCCTTTAAAAAAGGGGGGAACTATAAAGAATTTCTGCAAAAGTCCCCCTTTAAAAAAGGGGATCTAGGGGGGATTAACATAATGCCCCACGTGGAAAGAATTTATGGCAAACGCTATAAGTAGAGCGGACAACCGGGTCCGCCCTAAGAATTTTCCGTTATTTGACTGCTGCTGGTTAAGAGTGCCTCCGCATTTCCTGGCGATAGGAGCGGCAGGACCCTGCACGAATACCGGATAGAGAAAGACAGCAATGGGAAATATCTTGAGAAAATCTCAGGGACGACAGCGGACTAAACCGCTAACCGGGCAGGGATACCCATGAGGCGCCGATCAAGCCGGCATGCCGCCAGGGGCGCAGGCGGGGGAAAGGTTTCCAGGGTCCCCAGGGGATACCAGCCGGAACCCCGGGGAAAGCCAAAGCTCATACCAATGAGCAATCATAGGATCTATGTTTTGTCATTCTGAGCGCAGCGAAGAATCTCTCTTTTTTAAACCGCCGAGATTCTTCACTCCGCGGCGCTCCGTTCAGAATGACATATTTATGAAGAGTTTTTTGCCTGCAACTCGGTGTCAGGCATGTATTGGGGACAGTCTCTTTTGAACCGGGAGGAAGAGCCCGGGCTCAGCCCTCCAGAGAGGTCAAGCCTTCCCGAATAGCATACTTGGTGAGTTCCGCCACGCTCCGCAGATTTAACTTTTGCATGAGCTGCTGACGATGGCTCTCCACGGTCTTAACGCTCACATGGAGTTGGTCGGCGATTTTGGCGGTGGATTGGCCTTCGGACATGAGCTGGAGGACCTCCCGCTCCCGGGCGGTCAGGACCCCGAAGGCCGAAGCCTCATTCAAGGGGGCCCCCATTTTGCAATCCTTCACCAGGATATCGGTGACTCCGGGACTGAGATAGGTCTTGTGCGCCAGCACCACCCGGATGGCCCGGATCAGTTCTTCGAAGGCGCAATCCTTCAAGAGATAGCCCGAAGCCCCGGCCTTGAGCATATTCACCACAAAGCGGCGGTCGGCATACATGGAGAGGGCGATCACCTTGGTGGCCGGGGACTCGGTGACAATCTGGCGAGTAGCCTCGATGCCGTTGAGATCAGGCATGGCGACATCCATAATGATCACCCCGGGGTTCAAGTCCCGGGCCAACCGCACGGTGCTCCGCCCATCCTCAGCCTCAGCCACTACTTTCAGATCGGACTCCTTCTCCAGCAGGAAACGGAGTCCCTGACGAACAATCTGGTGATCATCGGCAATCAAAATTTTTGTAACCATCTCCCCCCCGTTTCTCCTCTAATATTGCAAGGGCACCCGCAAGGTGACCCTGGTTCCCCAACCCGGTTCAGATCCTACTTCCAGGCTGCCGCCCAAATATTTTAAGCGCTCGCCGATGCTGAAGAAGCCAAACCCAAACGGTCCATTGGCGGCGTCGGCGGAAATCCCCATTCCCAGCCCGTCGTCCTCGATCTTGACCTGCAAGGTGGCATCCTCCCGGGCAATAAAGATGCTGATATTCTTGGCACCGCCATGTTTGACTACATTAACCAGTATTTCCCGGATGGTCTGGAAAAGGATGATGCGGATCTCATCATTTATGGGCTTGGCCACCCGATCCGCCTGAACCTTGACCGTAATGCCCTGTTGGTCCTGTACCAGTTCGCCGAGCCACTCCACCGCGGCTTCGAAACCAAGATCATAGAGAATGGGCGGGCTCAGTTCGAAGGTCAATGACCTGGTGTATTGAATGGTTTGCTCAATGAGGCGCCGGACCTCATCCATGGGCTCGACCAGTTGGGTGGAGGAAGCGGATTGCCGGATGGCCCCCAGCTTGATTTGGGCCAGGGCCAGGATCTGTCCTACGTGGTCATGAAGGTCAGTGGCCAGGCGCCGGCGTTCCCGCTCTTCCGTCAGGGACAATTCCGAGGCCACGGACCGGAGTTGTTCCTGGTAAGTACGAATTTCCTTCTCGGCCTGCTTCTGTTCGGTAATATCTTCGACCATGCAGATGGCCAGGTGTTCCTCGACCGTGGCGCCGCGGATTAAAGAGACGTTCAGACGGCCCCAGGCCATGTGGCCGTCTTTGCAGATATATTTCTTTTCTATCTGAAAAGAGTCTTTTTTCCCTTGCACCAATTCCCGGAAACGGGCCTTGCACCGGGGAGCTTCCTCCGGCAAGACAAAAACAGTGAACACCTGGTTGACGAGCTCGGACAGACTATAACCCAGCAGCCGTTGCAAGGCAGGGTTGCATTCGACGATGCGCCCGCTCTGATCCACCAGGGCAATCCCCATGGTCGTGGCTTCGAAAATCGTGCGGAAGCGCACCTCACTGTCGCGCAACGCTTCGAGATAATCCTGGGCCACGATATCAGAAAGGCCGGAACTGATAAAGGTCTTGGGTTCTCGAACGGTATGGATCGCTTTGGTCAATTCTTCGAAAGCGCAGTCTTTCAAAAGGTACCCTGAAGCGCCGGCTTTGAGGATATTGACCACAAAGCGCCGGTCGGCATAGATGGATAAGACGATAATTTTGACCTGGGGGGATGCGGCCAGGATCTGGCGGATCGCCTCGACGCCTTGCAGCTCGGGCAGAGCCAGGTCCAAGAGCACAATATCCGGGGCCAGGTCTTGCACCTGTCGCATCACCGCCGGTCCACTGGCGGCCTCTCCCACCACTTCCAGCCCGGGTTCTTGCTCCAATAAAGCCCGGAGGCCCTGGCGCGCTATCTGGTACTCATCGGCAAGGAGAATTCTGATCGTCATGATCGGTTCCCGCGCCTTCTCCCTATCGAGGTTAACGAGGTCCACACTATGACGTTTAGCAACAACCATGAGTAACGTCAATCAATTTTATCGCTGTTACCATACCTTAGTCAGGGCCGGTGGTGCGTTGACTTCAGTCAGCACCGGGTTATCGGGGCGGCCCGGACGGCAGGCCCTGCCTTACCTGGTTCCTCCGGTTTAGTGGCCACCCAGAAAGGTTTTGCTCATCTTGATGACGGCGGGCCCCAGCACCACGACAAAAATTGCCGGAAAAATGCAGAGGAGGAGGGGGAACAGGATCTTAACCGGCAGTTTGGCGGCTTGCTCTTCAGCCTTTTGGGACCGCTGGATCCGCAGAAAAGAGGCGTGGGTGCGGAGAGCCTGGACGATACTGGCGCCCATTCTATCCGATTGGATCATCAGTCCCACCAGGGCTTTAACATTCTGCACGCCGGTCCGGTCCCCCAGGTTTCTGAGGGCCAGTTCGCGGGTGATCCCGGTCCTCAACTCGGCATTGGTAAGTTGCAATTCTTTATACAGATCCGCGGAAATACTCTTAACCTCATCTGCCACCCGGTTGATGGTAGCCTGGAGAGACAACCCCGCCTCCATGCAGACAATGAGCAGGTCCAGAACATCCGGGAGGGATTTGTCGATGCGGTCCTGGCGCCGACTGACGATCATTTTCAGCAAAAAGGGGACGATATAAAACCCCGCGGCGGCCAATAGAAAACAGACCATGAGGTTCCCCTGCTTCAGGACCCCGTTAATAACATTAGCCAGCAGGTAAAACAGCGGTAACAGCAGAGCCAACAAAAACCGGAGACCGAAATAGATAGTTGTGCCCTTGGGATGACGAAACCCCGCCTGGATCAAGGAATGCCGCAGCGCGGAATCGTCCTGTTTTTCATCTATGGCATAATTCCCTAAAGATGATACCCAGTTTAAAAATTGTTTTTTAAAGCTATTGGGTTCTCCCCGGTAAATTAACGGCATGGTCTCGGCGGGAGCATTTTTGAAGCGGTCTCGCACCACCTTCCGGCTATCGTAGTAACTGAGGATGCCGTAAGTGAGGGAGGCAATTGTGCCAAAAGATGCTATGGCTATGACCCAGAAAAGGACCGTCATCTCCTGCTCCTTTAGACCTTGATGGATACCATTCTCTTCATGATAAAGATACCTATGCTAATACTGACAACCGCGCCCGTTAATAATTGGATGCCAAAAGGATCCCGGAACAAGGTCATGACATATTCCCGATTGATAAAATAAAGCGCCAGGAAGGTAATAATCGGCAAGAGGCTCAAGATCAGCGCCGAGAAACGTCCTTCCGCGGTGAGGCCCTGGATCTTCCCCTTCAACTTGAGGCGGTCCCGAATGATGAGCCCGATATTTTCTAGAATTTCGGCCAGGTTGCCGCCGGTCTCCGCCTGGATGATCACGGCGGTGACGCAATAGCGCAGATCCTGGCTGGCAACCCGATCACCCATGCGCCGGAAAGCCTGGGTTGTGCTTAATCCCAATTTCTGCTCATCGTAGGTTATCCGCATCTCGGTCCCGAGCGGAGGCGGGATCTCTTGACTCACCAGTTCGAGGGTTCCTGACAAGGTGTGGCCCGCCCTCAGGGACCTGGCCAGCAACTCCATGGCGTCGGGCATGAAGCGCTCGATTTTCAGGGTCTTCCGTTTCCGCTTCCACCTCAGGACCATGATGGGAAGAACCCCCAGGGCGAAAGATAAACCCAGGGACCAGGTTATCCTGCCCATCAGCCAGCCGATCAGGAACCCCGACCCTCCCATGAGGATGCAGATACAGATAAACATATGCGGGGATATGAAGATATCCGCCTGGAGCAGATTGATTTGGAGATTGTCAACCTTCCCCCAGCCGAAATAGCGTTCCGCCAAGTTCAGGATCACGCTCTCTTTGTTTTCCTGTAAGGATTTGAAAACCTGGGCCCGAACCACCTGCTCCCGCTTCTTCCCCCGTAGGCGCTGATTGATGAGGCGCCGCTTGCGGATGGGTTCTATCACGCCATATTTAATGCCAGTGAATAACAGAATCACCATCAGAAATAAACCGAGCAGGCCCAGGGCATACTGGAATTCCATGCCGGATAGGTTGAAGCTCTTGGGGAAATTCATGAATCCAGTCTCCTCGCCAGCGGGTTGGTGCTAGATGCGCCCTGCGGGCCGGGCCGGCGGTATAAAGATACCATCCGGCAGAGGCACCCCAAAGAGCCGGCAGCGTTCGACGAAGCGGGGCCGCACCCCGGTGGCGACAAACCGCCCCAAAACCTGCCCTTGTTCATCTATCCCATGCCGCTCAAACACAAAAATATCCTGCATGCTGATGACACCGCTCTCCATGCCGGTGATTTCCGACAGGGCCACCATGCGTCTGACCCCATCACTGTGCCGCACCAACTGGATGACTATATCCAGAGACGAGCTGATCATCTGGCGCATGGCCTTCTCCTGGATGGAAACGCCGGAGAGGGAAATCATGGTCTCCAGGCGCAGGAGGGCATCCCGGGCGGCGTTGGCATGGACGGTGGTCATGGAGCCTTCATGCCCGGTATTCATGGCCTGGAGCATGTCAATGACTTCGGCGCCCCGGACCTCTCCCACAATCACCCGGTCCGGCCTCATCCGCAAACAGTTCTTCACCAATTCTCTCTGGGTGACCTCGCCTTTACCCTCGATGTTGGCCGGTCGGGTTTCCAGCCGGCACACGTGCTCCTGCTGCAATTGCAGTTCGGCCGAATCTTCGATGGTAATGATGCGCTCCGTAGCCGGAATGTAACCCGAGAGGATGTTGAGCAGGGTGGTTTTCCCGGCGCCGGTCCCGCCGGAGATGAGCACGTTCAATTTGCCCACGGCAATGGCCTTGAAGGTTTCGCCGATTTCCGCAGTAATGCTGCCTTTTTCGATTAAATCTTCCAGGCTGGGGCGCTGGACGGAAAACCGGCGGATGGAAAGCATGGGGCCATCGAGAGTCAAAGGGGAAATGATGGCATTGACCCGGGAGCCGTCCGGCAGCCGGGCATCGACCATGGGGACCGACTCGTCTATCCGCCGGCCAACATTGCTGACTATTTTATTGATAATCTTTAAGAGGTGTTCGTTATCCTGAAAGCGCACCTCCGTCAATTCCAGGCGGCCCTTGCGCTCGACGTAGACCTGATTATAACGGTTGACCAGAATATCTGAGACGGAGGGATCCATCAGCAGGGGTTCCAGGGGGCCCAATCCCAGGATTTCAAACTCCATCTCCCGGGCCAGCCGCGCCCTTTCCCTCATATTCAGAGGTTCTTTCTCTTCTTCCAACAGCATGCTGATGGCCTGGCGAATTTCTTTGGCCCTCAGCTTCTCGTCCAATTCCTCCAACTGACTGAGATCCAAACGCTCCAAGAGACAATGATGCACCCGTTTCTTGACTTCATAGAGGCGGGTTTCCCGACTCTCATCTGGCCGGGGCGGCACTACCGAGAGCGTCTGGGATTCCTTGGGGACAGGTTTAGCCGCTTTAGCGGTCTTGTTTATTTTTTTATTATATTCGAGCCAGCTCATTTACCTGATCCTTTTAAAATATCCAGAACTTCTTTTTGGGTGCGGCGGCAACAGCGCCCTCGCCGGTTTTATCGCCAATTTCCTGTAAGATCAGAGAGCTCAGCTCTTTGATGTCGCGCCAGAGTTTGGAGCGGGGCGCGGCCCCCGTCAGGGGCGTTCCTTGGTTCAGGCATTGCATCAACGCCTTAAAGTCGCTGGTCAAGGTCGCGTAGGCAGGGTGTTGCAAGATACTTTCCAGGTCGCGCAACTGTAAATCGCTGCTGCTATCATAGCGGTTCACCACGATCTTAATCTTGCGTTTATCCTGGTGCCATTCCATGGTGTGGGGCCAAAGTTTTTTGAGATTTCTGAGATCAGGAACGGTAAGACCGGTCACCATCAATACCATGTCGGCCTCAGTCAGCACCCTGAGGAAGAGTTCATCCAGCCAATGACTGAGATCGATCACGATAAAATCATACATGCCCCGCAGAATGGCGAAGATCTGCTCCAGGCTCTCCAGTTCCATGCTGTCCTGCTCTTTAAAATCGGAGGCCCCATGCAAGATTGACATCCTGTCGCCGTAAGGCTGCATGATTCTCTGCATGAAAGCATTATCCAAGGTGGCGATGTTCTGCATCAGGTCCACGATGGAATAATTTGATTCCTGGTCCAGGAAGGTCGCCACATCCGGAAAGGGCCGCCCCAGGTCTATCAGGGCCACTTGTCCGGTGATAGTCTCCGCCAGGGCCTGGGCCAGGTTAACCGCCAGGGTGGTGCTCCCCGCCCCACCCTTGTGGCCGGTTACCACGATGATCTGTCCCTGTTGGTTATGCACGGGCGCCAGTTGCTTTTGGGACAACCGCACCCGGTTTATAACGCCCTCCAGGTCACCTTGCGACAGGGGAAGCGGTAAGAATTCCCGAATCCCCACTTGCATGGCCCGGATTAAAAAATCAGGTTCGCGGTTATAAGAACAGACCAGGACTTGAGATTGGGGCATCTCCTTGGGGAGGTTCTCCAGCCACTCGGGGACCCGGCTATCCCCATTCATTTCCACCAGGACTATATCCGGAAGCCTATCTCTCAGTTGGCCGAGAAAGTGCTGGGGATCAGTGGTTTGGCCCAACAGCTTCAGTTGGGGGCACTTATCCAAAACCGAGCTGATTTCCGGACGCTGGACCCCGGTCCCAAAGAGTATTGATATGGTTAGTTGGTCCAAATTCACGCTTCGTTCCCCCCAAGAGTTATGACAAGTGCGGTTCAATAACCTATCTTCATTTCCAAGGCCTTCTTCTCGTCAGCTTTAAAGCTCTTGTCGTACTTTTCCATCTCGCCGGCCGCGGCCTGGGGAGGCAGCCCCACCGCGGGCTTCGGGTTGAAGCCGGCATTGGGGTTCACCACCTGCTGGGCGACGTTGCTGCGCACCGAATTGCCGTAATCCTGCTCCAGGGCGCTGGGCGGGTAGCACCCGGCCAGCACCAGGAGCGCCAGCCCCAGGGCCAGGCGCTTCAAGGCTTGGGGAGTTTTCGTTTCCTTTGTGTCCATGTCACTCTCTCCGGCGCCGGGCGCCTATTTCAGGGACTGGTGGCCGAATCCCGCCGGCAGCGGCGCCGCGGCTGCGGGTGTGGGCGCCGGACCCGGTTTCTGCCGGCCCTGCTCCAACCCCAGCAGGTAGACGTCGACGTCATTGGGATCGATCCACTTATCCGTGGCCAACCGGGCCGCTCCCGGCGGCATGGGCTTCACCAGGTGAGGGGTCACCAGGGCCACCAGCTCGGTCAGGTTCTTCTGATATTCGGTGGAGCGGAACAAGACCCCCAGGACGGGGATATCCCCCAGCACCGGAAACTTGGTGATAATATTCCGGGATTGGTCCGACAACAATCCGGCGATGGCGAAGGTCTGGCCGTCGTTCACCTCCACGTGGGTGTCCATCTCCCGCATACGCAGGGCCGGCACCACGTAACCCCCCGTCAGGGTGAAGGACACCCCCAGGGAGGTATCCAACTCGCTGACGATGGGGTGCACCTGCACCGCG
This sequence comes from uncultured delta proteobacterium, assembly GCA_963848565.1. Lineage (GTDB taxonomy): Bacteria > Desulfobacterota > Desulfobaccia > Desulfobaccales > 0-14-0-80-60-11 > 0-14-0-80-60-11. The sequence goes on along the minus strand of CAWKEQ010000017.1, from coordinate 30,002 downwards.
ATCTTGCTTTCGTTCAGCACCGTGGGGGTAAAGTCCAGCTGCACGCCGTACTTCTTGTATTCGATGGTGATGGTGGAGGCCCCGCCGACGCCGCTCTGGGGCACCGGGATGGGATACTCGCCCCCGGCCAGGAAGGAGGCCTTTTTGCCGCTGGTGGTGACCAGGTTGGGTTCGGCCAGGACCCGGCCGAGATTCTGCTGCTTCAACAGGTCCATGAAGACGGTCCACAGGGTCCCGGCCGCAGTCCAGCCGCCCATGGCCGTGAGCGCGGTGCCGAGCCCCTGGGTGAAGGAAGTGGTGGAGGCGGAGCCGGAGCCAGTGAACTGGCGCACCAGGCCGGTGACGCCGGCCAGGCTGTTGATCTGGTTTACCCCGAAATTGCCTTGGGGGGCCAGGGCGTTGAAGTTGACGCCGATGCGCTCGGCGATCAACCGGTTGATCTCCGCCACCCGTACTTCCAGCATCACCTGCTGCACGCCGCCCACGTGCATGACGTTCACCACCTTGTCCTTCTTACCGCCGGCATAGGGCAGGGCCAGGGCCAGGGCGGTGCTCTGGGCCACCGGCCCCGAGACCTCCCCGGACAGGACGATGGAGTCCCCCGCGGCTTCGGCCCCGATCTTCTCCTTGGGCAGGATCTGGTGGAGTTTCTCTTTTAACAGGGTGAGGTCGGCTTCCACCGTGACGGTGGCGGAAGCGAAGCGGGACTTGCCCCACATGCTGATATTGGTGACCCCCGGGGCCAGGGCATTGATGTAGATCTCACGCTCGCTGATGAGAATAAGGTCGGCAATGTCCGGGTCGGCTACCGCAATCCGGGTGAGAGCAAACCGCGTGCGCAACACCTTGGAGCGGCCCACCTTGAGCCGGAGTATCTGATTGATCTCCTGGTGCTTCACCCGGTCCAATAAGTCCGCACCCTGGGCCGGCAGGCAGAAGACGATCAGGAATAGGGCCACAAGGCAGAGCGTGCCAGTGCTTGGAGCCCGCCTTTCCCCCCCATTTTCCATGCTCTTCCTAGTGCGCTCATGATTCTCCGTTCTGGGTGCTCCGCCTGAATTCTCGATTGCATTACCCACCAAGAGGGCCGGTACCTTAACACGGCGCCGCCGCAACCGCCCACAAACCTAAAGCTTGGCCTCGCTCCGGTCCAAACCCTTGATGACCTCAACTCTCTTTTCCTGAACCGGTGGAGCAACCTCGACCTTGCTTTCTTTCTTTTCAGCTCCCCCGCCAAGAAGAATTGAGGTGGTCACGCCTTTGGTTTGGGCAACAGTCCTGTTGTTGCGGTTTCTGAGCGCCAGACGGATCCTCCCTTCGTTACTGGCCAGATTGAGCACCTCGGCATTTTCCGGGGTCAACTCCAGGGTGACGGTGTTCACCACCATCGGTTTGTTGTTGCCCTTTTGCTCCCAAATCTGTCCGGTGGTCAGAATCGGAATATCGTGCAGGATGGTCTTGGAAAAGTGCTCCGATTGGTTTTGCCCCTTCATGGCCAGATCCATCAACACATCCACATGATCCCCGGGGTGGAGGAAACCGGCGACCCCCGCCACTTCATCCACTTTTACGGTGAGGGCCCGTTTTCCGTCTTCCAAGATGCCGCTCAACCCGGCCGCAGTGCCCTCGGGGGCCAGCATGGAGGAAAGAACGGGGTTTCCCTGAGGAATGGGAACTTTGACCACCCGCCCGTCAATCTCTCCCATGGTGGCTGCGGCTTTGGGGGGTATCACGGCCTGGGGCCAGGTAACGGCCTTCACTGTGGCTCCGTTGATGGCCGTTCCGGGAGAAATGTCGGCGACCGCAATGAAGACCTGGCGGGTTGCCGCTACCGGAACCCTGGTCTTGACAACCAGGTATTTGTGAATGGCAAAGGTGGCCACTAATCCTGCCACCACGGCTGCTACCAGAAAAAAGGTGCCTCTCGGCAGATTTAATTGCATGACAGTCACTCACATTTCAAAAAAGTTTGGGCCCTTAGGGCCATATTGGCCTGGTTGCGGTAAAAGGCCATACCGGATCCATCTTGGTCCGGCAGGATGCCCGAACAAGGAAATCTTCTTTTCGGTTGCCCCAGTAAAGCGCCGGCCCTGGCGAATTCCACCAAACCGGCCCCTTCAAGGTCCCGGAGGATTGCGTGTCGGAGATGCTCCCTGGGGATCACAACTTACCTCCCACCCCCACCAGTACCAGCATACCCACGGCAATGGCGACCCCATACGGTATCCCTTTGGTTAATTGGGCAGGAGACTGAGGGCGGGGGGGGCCGTCCGGCCGGCACAGGACCAGGTTGAGCAGGAAGACCCACCCCGCCTTGATTTTATGCCACAGGATTCCCTGCCACGCCAGATAGCCCAGGGCTATGACTCCCCCGGCGATTCCCATGTAACAAAACAGAAATAGGGTAAGCTTGGGCCCCAGCCAGGCCCCCAGCGCGGCCAGGGCCTTGACGTCCCCGGCCCCCATGCCGCCCCACAGGTAGATCAAGATGAGGCAGGCGAATCCCAGGAGCATGCCCAGAAAGCCGTCCGCCAGACCGTTGAGGCCATGGCTCATGAAGTTATAAGCCAATCCGGCCACTGCCGTTCCTAAGGTCAGATAGTTGGGAATCCGCCGGGTCTTCACATCTCCCCAGGCGATCCACAAGGTGAGAGCCAGGGGAATCAGCAGATTCCCCCGGGAACTCATCCAATTGACCGCTTCAGTTACAGCACCGGCCACGGGCATCATCCTCTCATCCAGGAAGTTCAGTTTTTGGGATCAGGGCCTAAACCCATCGCCCCATGATCATGAGGCTTAAGACTGCCAACCCCATTGACAACAAGGCCACCATGGTCTGCAAAACCATTTCTTTGGTTGCTTCATCCTTCATGGCGCGATCCTTTCCGGACTCTCAAAAGTAGGGAACCATCAAACGAGCCTTACAGCCTTCCCGTAGGCATGAGGGGCCCGATGCATATCCACCGGGCCCCCGCAAGCCAGATCACGGTTAACTCAGGAAGGGAGGCCGCAGCACTTTGAAAGGTAGCGTTGAGCTTGGTACCCAAGGTCGAAACCGCAGCGATGATCACCACCGCAATCAGAGCCACCAGCAGACCGTATTCCACCGCGCTTGCACCAGACTCGTCTTTGAAAAAATTCTTGATCCGTTCCATTTTTTTCTCTCCTTATTTTTATGGTAGTGGTTCTTCCGTGTGGTTTTGGGTTTCCCCGGTTAATAAGCTGTTGACCCTGGGCCACGTTTCATCACGTTCAATTTCTGCGGCTCATCACCTCCCTGTCAAATGGCGTCAAATTGGTTCAACTCTTTTTTAAGATTGCTTAATGTGTATGGAATATGCTTCAAATCAGGTTAGCCGTAAATCAGGACACCCCCTATTCTTCACTTCCAAACCCCTGAAAGTGGGAGGGGGGAAATTCCTTGGTTGAAGCAGGGAAAAAAGGTCATGCCAGGGGGAAAACCCTATCAGAAACGGCTAGATAGATCGGTCTTAATGCATAACTAATTGGTTTTATAGGGTTTTATTGACGGGGAGGTCAAAATGCCCAGAGGGCCTGCGGATCATGGTGAGAGGCGGTGATCGTTCAGGTGAGGGGGCGAAGTTACCCGCCTAGTTAAAATAAGTGCATCGCCGGTTTTGGAGGGGGATAGGGCAGCCGGGAGGGAACCTGACCAATCAAGAGAAAACTACCTCCGTCACGGCCTCACCCTTGCCCCGTTCGCCGTAATGTCTTCTTAAAACCAGGATAAAGAGGGCGGCCGTCGTCGGTAACAGCAGCACACTTAACGGCCAGTGAGCTGTGGCTAACATGAAGCTGCTGATCGCCGGCATGATCCAGCCATAGAGCAGAAGCGGCTTCTCCAGAGGCAGCCAGCCGGTGGTTTGTCCCTCTTGCCACAGCCAGGCGAGAGGAATTGCCAGGATTGCATAGTCATAGATAAAGGCATACCGGGTGAACAAGAGAATCCCTAAAAGGAGAATTGACGCCCGGGTGGCGGCGCTGGCCTTGCCGGACCAGACCCAATATATTCCGGCCATCACCCCAAGCATCATGATTCCCTGAAGGGCCCAGGCAATCAGGGTGCCACTCCCGGCGGCCCGGGCTGCCGCGTAAAGTGTCGGCATTCTGTCCCAATAATGGGGGCTATCGGTCAACTTTGCGGCAATAGGAAGATTGCGTAAGAATTCTAGCCAGATCGCCGGGCCGAAAATCAAAGCGCTGGCTATCCCGGTAACCGCACCCGTGATAACGCTTATTCCCAGAATATTCCAGCGACGCCCCGCCAATAATGCCAGGGGTATAAGTATCGCCAATTGGGGCTTATAACAAAAAAGGCCAAGAAGAATTCCCGCCAGGATCGGGGCACGGTTCATGAATAGCAGGCCCCCGCCCAGCAAGGTCCCGGAAAGAAAGCCATTATGCCCGACCAGAAAATTGCTCACGATACCCGGAAAGAATACCATCCACCACAATACATAGGGCTGAGGGCAGATTCGCCGTAATATCAGCACATAGCACGATAGGGTGACCGCGAGCCAGAGGCCCAGAGAAGCCAAAAATGGCAGCAGAGACAGAGGCAAAACTATGAACAAGAAAGGCGGCGGATACAGCCAGACATGACCTTTTTCAGTCCCGGTAAGACGCTTCTCCGTTTCTTCAAATTTTGCAGTATTGTAAATATCAGACAGTTCACCATGCAGGGCCATATAAGAGCCGGTCCAGAAAATTCTAAACTCCGTCCCGATATATTTATTGATCTTATAAGAGCCAGGTGACTCTCCCACTAAATTAGGAATCCATGATGACTTAATCTCTGTTATATAAAGAACTATACAAATACAAAGCAGAGCAACCGCAATATAATCAAGTAATCTGTTGCTATCAGGACTTTTCATGATATCAATTCGCCACCTATAAAACGGGGAAATACCGCCGGTTTATTTGACCAGCCACCGGGGCAGCCAGATATTGACTTCGGTGCCTTGGCCGGGAACGGATTTGATCTGAATTTCCCCCCGATGATCATTAACGACCTGATACACTTTGGTCAGGCCCATGCCGGTGCCGTCGGGTTTGGAGGAGAAAAAGGGGTCGAAGAGATAAGGCAGGTCCTCAGGGGGAATGCCGATCCCGGTGTCCCCCACGGCCAGGCGCAGCCCTTTGGGTTCCGGCGTTACGGCAATCGTCAGCCGACCGCCGTTGGGCATAGCCTCCATGGCGTTGTCGATGAGGTGACCGAGGGCCTGGCCCATGAGGCGCTCATCCAGGGGAATCCGGGGGAGATCCGGGGGGATGCGGCACTCCACAACAATATGTCGCTGGGCCAGGGCCCCGGCACTGGCCGCCAACACCTGCTCCACGACCCGGGCCAGGTCCCGGGGCTTGATCTCCGGCTCCAGCAACACCGTAAAAGCTTCGATCTCGGCCACCATCTGCTCCAGCCGGCGCAGCTCGTGAAGGATGGGGACGATCATCTCCCGGGCCGGATCATCGGCGGGCAGGCGCTTCTGGAGGCGCCGGGCAAAGCCCCCGATGATCATGACCGGATTCCGCACCTCGTGGGCCACTCCTTGGGAGAGTTTCCCCAGGGCCGCCAGACGCTCGGTCTGCAGGAGCTTCTCTTCCACCACCTTCAATTCTTCCCGGGTGAGGGAAAGCTTTTCTTTCATCCGGCTGTAAAGCAAGGCATTTTCCAGGGCGGGGCCGATCATGTTCCCCAGCATGGTGAGAACTTCCTGGTCTTCTTCCGTAAAGCCCTGGGCTTCTTTCTTGTTAAGCACCTCCACCACCCCCAGGAGCCGGCCCTGGGATTTCAGCGGGACACAGAGTATGGAGCGGGTGTGAAAACCGGACTCGTCGTCAAAATGCCGGGAGAACCGGACGTCGGTGTAGGGGTCGCCACAGATCAAAGGCTTTTCCGTCTGGGCCACCCACCCGGCGATGCCATCCCCAATTTTCAGCCGCAGGGCTTTGATCTTGTCGGAACCGGGTCCCCGGGCCAGGCGGAAAAAGAGTTCCCCCTTTACCTGGTCCACTTCAAAGATGGAGCTCACCTCGGCGTTCAGCGCCTGCTCCACGCTCATTAGGGCATTGTTCAAGGCCTCTTGGGTTTCCAGAGAGGAGTTGATCAGCGAGGAGAGCTGGACCAGATTCCTCAGGTTGTCGCGGGTGTAGATGGGCTCTGCCATGGCACTCCGGGCTCCAGGCCCGACGCTGAACCTCTGACCACGTGGCGGTGGAATTCGGCCCAGGCGTATCGCCTAACCAGGTAGAGGCTAACATCCCATGCCCCCATGGGGACCACCATGAGGCAAGGAAGGATCGGAATGTCGCCCACCGGGAGAAATGTGGGGTGCGTTTTACGCACCCTCAACCGGCGTCTGAAACGCTCCCTCGCCCGGTGCCTCAGTAGAGCAAATACCGGGCGCGCAGCCGGCCGAAGGCCTCCAACCCGGGCTGCCACCGGCGTTCTATGACTTTGGGATCTTCGCAGTTCTTGATGGCCTGGACAACCTGGCGGGACCCGATCATGGTCACCGACTGGCCGAACTGGAACTTCCCGGGGTAGAGCCGGTAGAGTGCGGCCGCCAACTCGACGCCCAGCCTCGCTACATCCAGGGCGCCCCGGTCCACCACCTTCATCCGGACGCCGCCGCAGCGGTGGTGCGCGTAGGGGCGCTCCCCGGGGGTGAAGGCCACAGCCTCGAAGGTGATCCCGGGGAGGTGGCGCCCGGTCAGATACCGGGCCAGCCGATCACCGGCAATCCAGGGAGCGCCGATGATTTCGAATGGCGTGGCGGTTCCCCGGCCGACGCTGATGTTGGCGGATTCGATCATGCCCACCCCGGGATAAAGTATCGCCTCGGTGAGGGACCGGAGATTCGGGGAAGGGTTGACCCAACGCAAGCCGGTCTGGTCAAACCAGAGATCCCGGCGATACCCCTCCATGGACACCACATGCAGTTTGGCCCCGATGGCCTTCTCCCGGTTAAAGAGCTGAGCCAGTTCCCCGGCGGTCATGCCGTAGCGCACCGGCAGGGGAAAATACCCGATATACGACTTCAAATCGGGGTCCAGCACCGGTCCCTGCACCAGAGAAGCGGTGATGGGGTCGGGCCGGTCCAGCACATAGAAGTCGAGGCCGGCGGCGGATGCAGCCTCCATGGCATAGGCCATGGTAGTAATGTAGGTGTAAAAGCGGGCGCCCACGTCCTGGATGTCATAAACCAGGGCGTCCAGACCCTTGAGCATCGCAGCCGTGGGCCGCAGGGTTTTGCCGTAGAGGCTGTAAACCGGCAACCCGGTGGCCGCATCCCTGCCGGAGGCAACTTTCTCGTCGAACGTGCCGGACAGGCCGTGCTCCGGGCTGAAAATGGCCCGCACCTTGACGCCGGGGGCATGAAGCAGCAAATTGAGGGTCGAGCGGCCGGAGGCATCGATGCCGGTGTGATTGGTGATCACCCCGATCCTTTTGCCCACGAGGGGAGCGAACCCGGACGCGGCCAGGACCTCGATCCCCGGCTTGACCCGGTCAGGCCGGTCACTGGCCCCGAACCCCGTCATCACCGGGTCGAGTCCGGCGTCAGATAAGGTGGCCAGCGCCGGCGGCCCCATGGGCACGGCCTGGGCCACGGCCGCCGCGGTCTTGGCCCGCAACGGCTTGACATTGCCATGGCCGTTGGGATGCAGACGGGAGGTGAGAATGATCATAAAGGTCTGAGAGCGGGGATCGATCCACATGGCGGTGCCGGTATAACCGGTGTGTCCGAAGGAACCTTGGGGAAACGAGGTGTTGAAGACCCGGCTGTAAGGCGACCGGATATCCCAGCCGAGACCGCGCTGGGTGGAGATGCCCGGGAGCCGTTGCGCGTGGGTCATGGCCGCGACCGCTTGGGCGCTGAGAATACGTTTGCCATTAAGCTCGCCCCCATGGATGAGCATCTCGGCCAGGAGGGCCAGGTCGTCGGCCGTGGAAAAGACCCCGGCATTACCGGCCACTCCCCCCATGTGATAAGCAGTGGGATCGGACACCGTGCCCCAGCGCAGCCCCTTACCCTGGTAGTCCGTGGGCGCAATGCGGGATTTCAGGGCCGGCGACGGCAGGAACGACGTGTCCTTCATGCCCAGGGGCGCGAAGACCTCACGTTTGCAGAAAACGTTCAGCGGCATATGGGAGACCCGGTGGACGATCTCCCCCAGGGTAATGAAATTGACGTCGCTATAGTTGAACATCGTACCCGGAGGCTTGACCGGGTGATCCAGGGCAATGGCCTCCATGGCCCCGTCGTAATCCGACCAGTGGGGCCGGGAAGCCACCCCGGCGCGCAAGCCGGACGTGTGGGTCATGAGCTGGCGGATAGTAATCCCCCCCTTGCCGTTGGCGGCAAAGGCCGGCCAATAAGCGGCCGCGGGTTTGTCGAGGTGGATGAGGCCACGATCCACCAGCACCATGACCGCGGTGGTGGTGGCTACCACCTTGGTCAGGGAGGCGAGATCGAAGATGGTGTCCACCTTCATAGGCAAGGCCCGGGGCGTCAGGGCGCGCAGGCCGAAGGCCTTTCGGTACACCGTCTTGCCCCGGTGGCCCACCAGGATAACGGCCCCGGGGACGTGCCCGGCGGCGATCTCCTGCCTGGCCCCTTGACCAATGGGAGCAAAGCGGCGGGCATCGATCTCAGGAGCCTCGGTCGGCGGCGGGGGGAGCGGCGGCGGCTCCACGATGATTGGCGGCAAGGGCGGCGGCGCCGTTACGCATCCGGCCAGACCGCCCAGGAGGAGAGCTGCGGCGATCACCAAGAACGTGGCGATCGACTTACGGGAAGTTGTTGGACGCATGGTTGAATTTTAGCTAGCAATAGCTCATCTGTCGATGAGAAAAACAGGCTCAAAACCAGTCCTGGCATTAATTAATGATAAGAGGGGAATATCTATCAGATAATTATTTGGAGAAATTCGCGGCATCCATCGGCGCTTCCCCGTCTCCCCGGAAGCAATGGGGGTGAGAATAAAGCGCCAGCCAGGGTTATATCAGTCAGGTAGCGGACTTGGCCTCTTCTACCGGCGCCCGGTCCCGGCCCAGCATGATGCGGTCCCGGCCCTGCTGTTTGCTGCCGAACAGGGCCTCGTCGGCAATGAGGAGCAGGGTTTCCCGGTCCTGGGCGTCTTCCGGCATGGTGGCGATGCCGTAACTGGCGGTGAGCCGGATCTCGAGATCCTCATCCTTGAGGAAGGCGTGGGCATTGAGCGTGCAGCGCAGCCGCCGGGTGATCTCCAGGGCTTCCGCTCGGGACCGCCGGGGCAAGAGGATGATGAACTCATCCCCGCCGTAGCGCACAATGCTGTCGTCCGGACCCATCTCCCGGTGAATCACCCGGGCTACCTCCGCCAGGACCCTGGCGCCCCGAAGATGGCCGTACCGGTCCACCACCACCTTGAAATAGTCCAAATCCAGGAAAACCAACGAGAAATGGTCTCCCCCTTCTAAAAACTTAGGGATGAGGCGGTCCAACTTTTGGATGAGGTAGCGGGTGTTATAAAAACCCGTGACTTCGTCGATAAAGGTGCGGGCGTGGAGCTTCTGGAGATTGCGGACATTATCCACCGCGATGGCGACATAGTCCGCCAGGATGGCGAGGTGCTGGAGGTATTTTTCCCGGAAGAACCTCTGGTCTTCCACGTTGATCACTTCAAAAACGCCGATCACTTCTCCCCGAACTATGAGGGGCTGGGCGATGACGGACCGCGTTTCAAAGCCGGTAAGTAAATCCACCCGGGCGCAAAAATGGGGAACCTCTTTAACGTCGGGGATGAAGATCGGTTGCCCCGTCCGGACTACAGCTCCGGCGATGCCCTCCCCTTCCTTCAGGCGGATATCCTTCACCGCCTCGGGAGCCACTCCCACCACCACCGCGAAATAGAGTTCCCTGGTCTTGGGATCGATGAGCAGCAAGGACCAGTTCCTGGCGGGGATGATGGCGTTGATGCGCTGCAGGACCGCGGTAAGGAGGGTTTCCATGTCATAGATACTCGCCAGGATCTTGGAGAACGCTATACAATCCATCAGACGCTCTACCTGCCCGGTATCCGCATTGGCATCGATGACATCCACTCCCCGGTCCATATCCCTTGCCCCCAATTTGTTTTTAGGCCCTGCTGAATGAGATTGCAAGGATTTTCCCCGAAAGCCGCCTGGGGCGGGGCTGAAACCGGCGGCGCTATTAAACTTTTTCCGGCAAAAATCGGTAACGGGAAAATTTATTCCGGAGTTTAAAGCGGAACGCTTCCCTCGCATCGAAGGGCCTGGTCCGGAAAAATCTCCGGCCTCTCAATGACTGGTGATAATCTACCTTCCTGCCATTTGGGGAAGTACGTGCCAGGAGACCGCGGCCCGGGAAAATTTAGGTCTGGAACTTGGGGACAGGAAGCGCTCCTCGCTGCACCTCAGGCTTGAGAGGCTAGGCTGAATTCTCTCCCCCGGGGATCCGGGTTAATGGAAGGGGATGGGACCGCCTGCCAGTCCAGGCCCCAGCAAATTGGAGGCCATTTTTCCCTCGCGCTGATGGAGCGTCAGGCGGTGGGTGTGGCCATGCTCACAGATATAGGTGGGGCCGTCGGCAGTGGGGGGAAGGTTTAAGATAAGGCGGGCTACCAAAACCGCTCCGGCCCCCGCGAGGCTGATTTGTTGGGGAGAGTGCTGCGCACAGCCGGAGTCGGTAAGCTTTAGCATCCCGGTGTCCTCCATGACCTAAGATACTCAGTGGACTGTCATTGCCGGAGATTACGCCTCCCTAACAGCCGGAGAGAATTCAGTATATTATAAGGCTCTTTTCCTAAAATGATAGAGAAAAGAAATAATAAATTAAATTGCCTGCCGGGTCCCTCCTCCTCTGGTCAAGGGTTGGTCTCCGGGTCTCAATTTCTGGCCAGCACCGCGGCAAAAAAGGCATCCAGGTTCTGATCCGCCGGCGTGGTGCGGAACCAGCCGGGAGGGTGGATCAAGGTCCTGGCCGCAGGCGGTAGCCGCCCGGGGTCGGTGGCCAGGTGAAATTCGGGGTGCCGCTCCAGGAAAGCGCTGATCTGTGCTTCATTTTCTGCCGGTTCGGTGGTGCAGGTGATATAGAGGAGCCGGCCGCCGGGTTTCAAGAGTCTGGCGGCGCCTTCCAGCATGGCCCGCTGCCGGGGGGGGAACGCGGCCAGGTCGCCTTCCCGGAGGCGGCTCTTGATCTCGGGGTGCCGCCTGATTATGCCCAGGGAGGAACACGGCACGTCCAGGACCACCGCGTCCAGGGCGGCGGTCTTCAAAGGGATGGCCCGGGCGGCGTCAGCCCGGATGGGGCAAGCGGTGGTCACGCCCCAGCGCCGCGTGTTGAGCTGCAATTCCTTGAGGCGGTGGGGGTGGCTGTCCACCGCTACCAGCAGGCCGGAGTTGCCCATGGCTTCGGCCAGGTGGGTCGTCTTCCCGCCCCGGCCGGCGCCGATCTCCCCCAGGCGCAGGTCCGGCCCCAGGGGGAGGAGGAACGGAGCCAGTTGCGCCCCTTCATCCTGGAAGATCCAGAGGCCCTCCCGGTAAGAGGGCAAATCCGTGGGGGAGGACTTCAGGGCCTCAAAGATGAGCCCCGCCGGGGAAAACCGGCCGGGCCGGGCTTCCACCCCTTCTGCGGCCAACCGCTCCATGAGCGCGGCCGGATCGGTTTTCAGGGTGTTGACCCGCACGGTGAGGGGCGGGATCTGATTGTTGGCCGCTAATCGGGCGGCGGTGGCCTCCGGGCCATAGCGCTCCAGCCAAAGCTTGACCAGCCAGGCGGGGTGGGAGTGGATCACGCTCAGGGCCAGCACCGGGTCCCCGGCGGGGTCCGGAAGGGCGGGCACTTCGCCGGCGGCCAAGCGGCGCAGCACTGCGTTGACAAAGCCCACGTGACTCCGGGGCAAACCTCTGACCTTGGCCAGATTACCGGCTTCATGGAGCACCGCCCGGGCCGGCACCCGATCAAGCCAGAGGAGCTGGAAGGCTCCCAGGCGCAGGAGTTGCAGGACCAGGGGGTGAAGTTTGGCAAGAGGGATGTTGGAGAGCCGGGCCAACAGATAATCCAGCCGCACCTCCCAGCGCTTCACTCCCTGGACCAACTCCAGCAGCAAGCCCCGTTCCCGCCGGGGCAAACCGGGGTGGCGCTTGAGGGCCGTGGCCAGGAGTTCCTCCACCGATTGCCGGGAGCGGGCCGCCGCGGCCAGGATATCCAGGGCCAGGGCCCGGGCGCCGGGCTGGGGCGGCGATGTCGGATGATGACTCAAGAATTGCAGTCCCTAATCCCGGCTGGAGAACTCTCCGGGGAATTATGAGTTTTGGCTCGAAAAAATCCTGCCTCATCATAGCAAAAGCTTTTTATCATCCCTAACATAATTCTTAGCTCACACGTCCTGAACTCGGCAAGGTGCATGAAACGTCCTAAAGACCTGATCTATAGTGTTGATGAGTGGCCCCCGGCGCCGAAACTGGCGGTCCTGGGCCTGCAGCAGGTCTCCCTGGTTTCCATCTACCTGGTCCTTTTGGTCATTGTGGTCCGGGAGGCGGGGGCTTCTGAGGAAATTGCCCGGAACACCCTGAGCCTGGCCATGATCGCCATGGGGGTCGGCGCCGGGCTCCAGGCGGCCTGGAAGGGCCCCATCGGCTCCGGCTTCCTGGCGCCGCCGGTTCTGTCCGCCATCTATCTGCAAGTGTCCCTGGCCGCGGCCAAGGCCGGGGGCATGCCCCTGGTGGCGGGCATGACCATGGTGGCCGGTCTGTTCGAGGCCCTGCTGTCCCGCTTTCTTCATCTCCTCCGCCGGTTGTTCCCCCCGGTAGTCTCCGGGGTCATCATCGCCGCGGTGGGGTTCGAAGTAGGACTCATCGGGTTCAAGCAGTTTCTGTGCGTGGTGGGCACCCTCTGTACCCGGGATTTAGGGTTTCACCTGCTCGTGGGCGCCTTGACCCTGGGTACCATGATGGGCCTTAGCGTTTGGGGGCGCGGACTGTTGCGGATGTTTTGCGCCCTCCTGGGGATGCTCATCGGTATCGCCGCCGCGGCGCTGGCCGGCCTCATTTCTCCCCAGGCCCAGGCGCAGGTGGCCGCGGCGCCGTTATTCGCCCTCCCCGGGATGCCCCCTCTATCCTATGCCTTTGACTCCTCCCTGTTGATCCCCTTTCTGGTAGCCGGCCTGGTGGCAGGATTGCGCACCGTGGGGGTAGTGACCACCTGCCAGCGGATCAATGACGCTGACTGGCAAAAACCCGACCAGCGATCCATCCGGGGCGGAGTGTTGGCCGATGGACTGTCGTCGATCATCAGCGGCGCCCTGAGCCTCACCGGCCTCAGCACCGCCCCCAGCGCGGTGGGAGCCTCCAAGGCCAGCGGCGCCACCAGCCGTTATATCTCCCTGGCCCTGGGGGCCTGGTTCCTGCTCCTGGCCTGCTTTCCCAAACTGCCGGCGGCTTTCATGGCCTTTCCCCCGGCGGTGGTGGGCGGTACCCTGATCTTTACCGGCAGCATCATGGTCGTGGGGGGCATGCAGTTGATGGCCGCAGGCGCCCTGGACACGCGGAAAACCTACATTATCGGCGTCTCCCTGCTTTTGGCGCTCAGTCACCGGGTCTTCCCCGCCTACTTCGAACGTCTGCCGCACTGGCTTCACCCCGTCACCGGCTCCATGCTCTCCATCTCCACCCTCTGCGCCATCACGCTCAACCTGATCTTTCGCATCGGTTGCCGGCGTACCGCCACCCGGGCGGTGCCCGCCCTGGCAAGTTCCTGGGAGGAGGCGGACCAGTGGCTGCGCCAGCAGGGCCGGGAGTGGAGCGTGGGCCCCGAAGATCTGCTCCGCGCCTCTGAAACTATCAAGGAGGCACTTACCTTGATGGAGAACGGCCACCTGGCTGATGGTCCCGTGGATATCCGGATGAGCTACGATGAGATCGACTTTGTCCTGGACCTGGCCTACCATGGCAGCCCGGTCGATCTGCCGCCGCCCCATGGCGCTCCCGGAGGATTTCGGGGAGAAAATGCCCTTTGCCCGGGGGCTGGTAGGAGCCTGGAGTTGCGTCCCGATGACCCCCATGACCCAAGAGTCCCAGGGGGCTCACTGCCACATTCGTCTCACCTTCTGAATCGGGCCTTGTTCCTGCCCCCCCAAAGTTACGGGCTCACTGCGCCGGTTCGCGCCCGTCCCCCTGATGCATAATCTTGGAAAAATAAGTTGTCAGAAACGGTCAAATACCGCATCTTTAAGAAACCACCGGCCTCGCAGTCTGAAACCGCCGGAAGCAATACCTCCCTCTCCCCTGAGAGGGGCTAGGGTTGGAGTGAAGGGTGGCTTCATAGGCTTACACCCCCCCTGCCCTCCCCCTCCTTAGAAACGGGAAATATTTTGGAAATTCCACCGGATCATTGGGCTCCGGGGTATGGACCCTTACCGCTAAAGGACTGCAATGTTGCACCTGAGCGACGAACAGATCAGGACCATGAGCCTGGAGGAGAAAGACCGGTGGTGGCTGGACCACGTCTATAAAGGAGATATGCCCCAGTTGACGATCCGTTCCGCCCTGACCGGGATGGGACTGGGGCTTATCCTGAGTCTCACCAACCTCTATATCGGCATCATGACCGGCTGGACCCTGGGGGTGGGAGTGACCTCGGTCATTCTCTCCTTTTCCCTGTTCAAGCTGCTGTCCAGGATAGGTCTGGGTTCTGAAATCACCATGCTGGAAAACAACGCCATGCAATCCATCGCCACCAGCGCCGGCTATATGACCGCCCCCCTGGTGTCGTCGGTTTCGGCTTATATGCTGATTACCGGCCGGGTGATCCCCATGCACCAAACCATGGCCTGGATCATCGTGCTGGCCATCCTGGGGGTCCTTGTGGCCTTCCCCTTGAAACGGCGGTTTATCAATGATGAACAACTGCCGTTCCCGGAGGGCCGGGCGGCGGGCATCGTCATGGACGACCTCCATAATTCCGGCGATGGCCAGGGCCTCTTCAAATCCAAGCTGCTGGCGGCCTCGGCCGGGATTTCCGCCCTCATCGAGGTGGTGAGCGATCAGGCCTCCATGACCTGCATGGGGCTGAAGAATCTGGCCCTCCCGGATTACCTGGACAGCTACCTTTACAAATTTTGTACGCCGAGCCTGTGGGGGACGCCGTTGCGGGACCTCACCGTTTCCCTGGAAGTCTCCATCGTCATGGTGGCCGCCGGCGGGTTGATGGGCATCAAAACCGGGCTGTCGCTGCTGGTGGGGGCAACGATCAACTACCTGGTGCTGGCGCCGATTTTGATCCGGGAGGGGGTGATCCACGGCACCGGATTCAAAAATATCACCATGTGGGCTCTCTGGGGCGGCGTCGCCATGATGACCACCGCCTCGCTCTACGCCTTTTTCTCCAAGCCCCACTTGATCCTGAAATCGTTCCGCCACATCTTTCCCGCCGCGGTAAAGCGGGAGGACGTCCTGGCTGATATTGAACTGCCCCTCTGGGTGTTTGTCGCGGGAATCCCGAGCCTCGGGGCTATCACCATCTTTTTGGGCCACGTTTTCTTCGGGATCGGCTACCTGACCGGGTTGATCGCGGTGCCCCTGGCTTTTATCTTTACCTTAATCGCGGTCAATGCCACCGGGCTCACCTCCATAACGCCCACGGGGGCCTTGGGGAAATTAACCCAGCTCACCTACAGCGTCCTGGCCCCGGGCAATATCACCACCAATATCATGACCGCGGGCATCACCGGGGAGGTGGCCGGCAATGCCAGCAATCTGCTCATGGACATCAAACCCGGGTACATGCTCGGCGGCAAGCCCCGGCACCAGGCGGTGGGGCACGTCCTGGGGATCTTTGCCGGGGCCGCGGTGTCGGTCCCGGTTTTCTATCTTATTTTTCAGGGGGACCTCTCCCTGTTGACCTCGGAGAAGTTTCCCCTGCCCGGGGCCCAGGTGTGGGCCGCCGTGGCCAACGTGCTGACCAAGGGCCTGGAGTCGCTGCACCCGACGGCGCAATGGGCCGTTCTGGTGGGGGCGATCCTGGGCCTGGGGCTGGAGGTCGCCAATCAAAAAACCCAGGGGAGATTTCCCCTGTGCGCCACGGCGGTGGGCCTGGCCTTTGTCATTCCGTTCAGCACCTGCTTCGCCATGTTCCTGGGTGCCTTCGGGTTTTGGGTCCTCGAAAAAACCCTCAAAAATCCCGACGGCCTGATGTACCGGATCGGAGTGGAAAACCAGGAGACGGTCTGCGCCGGGGCCATCGCCGGGGGCTCCCTCGTGGGCATTATCATCATCGGGCTCAATGCCAGCGGCTATTTTTGAGCCCACCGCCATAGAATGCAACTCTCCGCAGGAGTAACGATATCGATGAAAAACTGGTGGCGAAACCGCGATTTTATTCTGATTTTCTCGGTGGTTTGCGGTTTGTTGGGCGGAGCCGGCGCGACCTTTACCAAACCGCTGGTCCTGCCGGCCCTGGCGGTAGTCATGACCCTGTCCCTCACCGGAGTGCGCCGGGACATTCTCCGATCCGGCCGGGATTTGTGGGTCCCGGCGTTGTCGGGTGTGCTCCTGAACTTCGTAATGCTGGGGGGAGTGATCCTGGGGCTCAGTTTCTTATTGATTTCTGAGCCCGCCCTGCGCGACGGCTTCGTCCTCCTGGTGGCAGTGCCGCCGGCCATCGCGGTCATCCCCTTCACCGATTTTTTGAAGGGCAACACCGGCTTTTCTCTCGTGGCCACCGTGGCCTGCTATTTAGGGGCCCTGATTATCACCCCGCTCATTGCCTTGGGGTTTCTCGGGAGCGGCTTTGTGGAGCCCTGGTCGCTGATCCTGGTGATCGTCGAGTTGATTGTGGCGCCACTGGTGCTCTCCCGGATTTTACTGTGGGCTTCCATGGCCCAGCGCCTGGAGCCCGTCAAGGGCGCCATCACCAACTGGAGCTTTTTTGTGGTCATGTACACCATCGTGGGCCTGAACCGGGAAATGTTTCTCCACCGGCCCTTCGCCCTGGCTCCCGTCGCCATTATCGCCCTGGTCAGCACTTTTCTGCTGGGATGGCTGATCGAGAAGGTGGGACGGTGGAAGGGCCTGGACCGGGCGACGTTAACCAGCCTGGTGCTGCTGGGAACCCTAAAAAATTACGGCATTGCCGGGGGGTTGGCCTTAACGCTGTTCAGCCGCAAGACCGCCCTGCCGGCCACGGTATCCAGTGTGTTCATGATCGTCTATATCATCTGGCTGGATTTCAAGAAGCGGGACCCGGTCGAGTGAGGCGATCCCGCCCCAGCAGGCCTGGGAAGGATGGTCCCGGCCCTGAAGGCCCCTTATGCTGACCAAGCTGGCTGCTCACCCTGATGCTTGCCGGCCTGGCGGGATTCTTGCCGGCTTGGGGACCACCTGGACCCAGTCTGGCGGCGGCCGGCCGCGACCCCCGACGGCGTGACCGCCCCGGCGTCCCGGGTGGAGCGCCTCGAAGGTGATTTTAAGAGGGCGGTGGCCAGGGTCCAGCCGGTGCTGGAGCGCTACGGTTACCCCGCGGTCTTCCTGACGATAATGGTGGAGGGGGTGGGAATCCCGGCGCCGGGGCAAACCATCCTGATCGCGGCTGCCCTGAGTGCGGCGCACGGCCATCTCAGCATCTTCTGGGTGATGGTCCTGGCCTTTACGGGGGCCGGGCTGGGTAACAGCCTGGGATATCTCCTCGGCCGCTGGGGCGGGCGGGCCCTGCTGGCCAGATTCAAGGTGCAGGGGGATCGCCTAACGCGCCTGGAGGGCCATTTCCGGCGCTATGGCGGGGGCGTGGTGCTGGTGGCCCGGTTTTTCGACGGCCTGCGGCAGCTCAACGGCCTGGTTGCCGGGATGTTGGCAATGCCCTGGGGAGTCTTCACCGGATTTAACGTCCTGGGGGCCGTGCTGTGGGCGGGGTTTTGGGGCTTAGGGACCTATTGGTTGGACAGGGATATCAGTGCGGTCCACCGGGTCTTCGCCAGGATCGGGCCAGTGGCGATGGCTTTAACCCTGGTGGGGTTGGTGGCGTTGATGGTTTATCTCTTTCACCGCCGGAAGACGCCAAAGCCGAACTGAGCCGAGAGAAAAAATCATGGACCACTCCTGACATGCCGATAGGGTAAGTCAAGGACGCGCCTATGAAAACTTTGGGAGCATTTCTCCAGCGGTTGGAGGATGACGTGGGATTTGAGAACGAGGCCCGAGCTTTTAACCAGGGCGATGACCTTATGGCCTTTGTGAAGAGCAAGGGCTACGATTTCAGCCTGGATGAACTGACGACCGCGTTCAAGCAGAGGGAGAATTTGCCGCCCGAGGCCGAAAACCTGGCGCCGGCGCCCCCGATCCTAAGCGCCTCCCCCCCGCCCGCGCCTGAGGTTACGCCGTTTCCCGCGGGTCCGCCAGCTCTCCCCCACGGCGAGACAAGTGCGGCCTCGCCGAAACATGGGGAGCGCCGATTTGCCCCGGGAGCAATCGAAGCAGGAGCCCCAGAAACTACAGGAGGTAATTTCCCCGGAAAACCTGGAGGAAAAGTCAACGGGAGGCTTGTTTAGGGGTGGCGGGGGCCGCCACCGGGGCTTTTCCCCCGAGAGATTAAAGGGCGTCTCGGGGGAAGATTCGTGAGACCGCAGTAACCGGAAAGCCTGGAATGCCGCGGGCAACCGACAGCATGAATTGAGATCAATCGAGGCCGGAGGGTGTCGCCCCAGGTGCCGTTACCTCAGTCCTTGGGGGCCGGGGCGCCTTGGCGGCCGCCACCGCCGCCGGTACCAGGAAGGTGGTCAGGGCCTGTTCCACCTTTTCCAGGTCCACCTGGGTATCGTAGCAGGGGCCGTGAGGCCGGTGATTAATGATGCCGAAGACCGGCAGGGGATAGCTGTCCTGGATGCCGCTGCTGAGATCCCGCTCGCAGGCCACCGCGATGATCAGGCGGGGGCGCCGTTCTACCACGATGCGCCGGGCCAGGGTGCCGCCGGTGGCCACCGCCAGGCCCACGCCATATTTCTCCGATAGGTCCACCAGCCCGGTGATGGGACATTTGCCGCAGCGCTTGCAGTGCACCGTGCTCCCCGTGATCCGGAACTGGCATTCGTGGAATTGCAGGCAATGGGGCATGAGGAGCAGCACCTTGTCCGCGGTGGCGCGCAGTTGTTGGGCCAGAACCAGCTGATTATTGATTTCGATGAAGGAGCGGCGCACCTTTTCCTTGGAGACGCCGCATAATTTCCCTACCCCGCTCATCAGCGGCAGGAGCAGTTTGATCACCAACCCCCGGAGTCTCCGGGAAAAGAACAGGTCCCGCCCCAGGAGCACCGTGAGGGCCAGCATGACCAGGACCCCCACCACCAGCAGCAGCAGGATGCCGAAGATGACCCCCAGGACCAGGGGCAATCTGGGATTGATGTTGGTGAGCCCCACGTAGGGCACATACCAGAAGACACCCAGGATGAGGGTAAACAGGAGGCAGGTAAGGGCCAGCAGACCCAGGAAGATGCGCTTCTGGGGCCGCAGGGAGTTGCCGCCGTTCAATATTTTATCTGGCTCATCCATGAGTAGTGCTACTCCAGCCGCTCCCCGATCAGGGGTTGGCCCCGGAGAAATTCGGCAGCCGCAAGGCGTTTGTGCCCGGCCAGTTGCAAGGCCTCAACCGTGACGCTTCCCTGACCGCAGGCGATTTCCAGCCCTTGAGGGGTCAGGCGGAGGACCGTGCCCGGCTGACCCAGGCTCCCGTCGCTTTTTTTTACCCGGGCCCCGAATAACTTGAGCACCCGGGTCTGCCACAACGTGAAAGCTCCCGGGGTGGGGTCCAGGCCCCGGATCCAGCCGGCGGCTTCCGGCGCCGACAGCTCCCAATGAACGCGGCGCATCTCCCGGGTGAGCGGCGGCGCCAGGGTTACCGCGGCGACGTCTTGCGGCAGTTTGACGGCTTCGCCCCGGCGCAGCATTTCCAGGGATTCCACCAGCAGGGCCGCGCCCCGCTCCCCCAGCCGGTCGTACAGGGTCCCGTAATTGTCCGCGGCGCCGATAGGCACCCGCTCCTGGAGGAAAATCGGTCCCGAGTCCACTTCGTAGCGGAGCCACTGGATGGTCACCCCGGTCTCCTTTTCTCCCCTGATCAAGGCCCAATTGATGGGAGCCGCGCCCCGGTAGCGGGGCAGCAGGGAGGCATGAACATTGAGGACGCCCACTGACGGCAAGGCCAGAATCTCGTGGGGGAGAATCCGGCCATAGGCTACCACAATGATAATCTCCGGGGCCAGGGCTTTAAGACGCTGGATCAACTCCGGGTCTTTGAGGCGCTGGGGTTGCAGCACCGGCAGGTTCCAGGCCAGGGCCAGTTCCTTCACCGGAGAGAAAGTAACGACCTGACCCCGGCCCCGGGGCCGGTCCGGCTGGGTCACCACGGCCGCCACCTCTTCCCCGGCGGCCAGGATGGCCTCGAGTGAGGGCAGGGCGAATGGGGGAGTCCCCATGAAGATCAGGCGCCAGGGTCCTGATTTCACCTGGGCGCCGCCTGTTTCTTCAGACGCCTTAAGTAGAGCCCCCGCTTGAGGCGGCTGATATGATCGATGAACAGAATACCGTTCAGATGATCGATCTCATGCTGGAGCACGACGGCCATCAGCCCTTCTCCGGTGATTTCAATAGGTTTCCCTTCCCGGTCCACGCCCTTGACCAGCACCTTGGCATGACGCCGGACCTCGGCGGAAAAGTCGGCTACCGACAGGCAGCCTTCCTCGTGGACGATCTCCCCTTCTCCGGCGACGATACAGGGATTGAGGACCACCTGGAGTTGCCGGCGCCGGCCCTCCTTCTGGGAGACGTCAAACACGATGAGACGCTGGAGTTCGCCCACCTGGTTGGCCGCCAGCCCCAGCCCGGGGGCGGCGTACATGGTCTCGCCCATATCGTCGATGAGACGCTGCAACTTCCCGTTGATCTCGCTGATCTCCCGGGCCGTTTGCCGCAGCACCGGTTCGGGTAATGTGACTATCGGTAAGACTGCCATAAGCGTAAGATTGTTGGTTGGAACCCAAGGTTTTTGTTTAAGTTTAAGGCATAACTCCAAGGTTTTCAAGAACTCAGCGTCCGGGTAGACCAAATTTGTGGACCGGAAGGATGGTGAAGCGGGGTAATCCAGGGGTCGGAAAGACGAAAAAAGGTGAGGAGCCGGTTAGACAGCCCCTCACCATCAGGAGGTTAATACAGGGAACGGAGAGAATCCTTACTTGGTCGCAGGAGCGGGGGCCTTGGCGCCACCGGGGGTGACCAGAGGACAGCCGCCGGGGCCGGCCACGGGACAGCCACCGGGGCCCATGCCGCGGCCATGCCACTTGCCTTGGCCCATACCGCGACCGAAACCTCTGCCCAGTTCCGGAGAAATCTTACGGGCTTCTATCATGAAAGCCGTTCTTTTCTCTTGGATCTGGTCCCGGAGGGCGTTGAGTTCTTTCTGCTTGGCGGTAATGGCCGCCTGATCCGGTTTTTCAGCCTTCCACAGGGCCGCCAGTTCGGCGTGTTTGATCATCATCTGTTTGCGCGCCTGGACGGTGTCATTATGGAACTTCTCTTTGAGATCAAAGAATTTCCCGGCCTGGTCCGGGGTGAGGTTCATGGCGCCCATCATGCCGCACCCCATACCGCCGCCCATGCCGCCGCCGGGACGGGCCCAGGAAGAAGCTGCCAGGCCCATAGTCAATGCCAGGGCCAAAACCACTGCGAGGGAAATCTTACTCGTTTTCATGTTGAGATAACTCCTTAAGTTCGGTGTCGATTTTTGAGGTCCGGAAAATCCGGCCTTTAGTAAGTAAAACCCGACACCGGGTCAAACCCGGCGCAACGAGGTGATTTTTTTTTTGGAGCGGGAAAGATGGGGAAGTTGCCCTGATGCCGTTATCCAGAGGGAAAGCGGCTTGGGGGGCGATACCTAACCTTACTGGTTTGAGGCAAACCGGTACTACGGCGCCAGGTCACGGATGATCTGGTACACCTCCTGGGACACCGAGGTGAAACGGACATCCGCCTCCTTCAGGGTAGCGTTGCGGGACCGCACCGCCATGATCTTGCCGTACAATTTGCCGGTTACCGCGCCGGTCTCATCCAGGACATGGATACGAACATCGTCCCAGGCCTGGAGTTCCCCTTCCAGGCTGATCAGCGCCGAGGTATCGCATAGATGGGTCAGCCAGCCCCGGCCCGAAGTGCCTTGCAGGATCTTTTCTTTAATGAGAAAAACCTGGATGGCCAGAGGGGCGGCCAGGGCAATAAGCACATCGTGCCTGGCTTTGAGCCGGATAGATTCGGGCCCGCTCATACCTCGGATATCATAGAGAGTGGCCGGCAGGGGCACCCCCTTCATCTGGACCTCCATGGCGCCCTGCACCTCCACCAGATGGCGCACCCGTTCATGGGTCGAGGCGCTGATGAGCACCTGGCCTCCCACCGAATATGACTCCATCCGGCCGGTGAAATTGACCTGGGCCCCCACGGCGCTGTACTTGGCCCGCTGCTCGGAGCCGATGTTGCCCACCACCACCAGGCCGGTGTTGACCGCGATGCCCATCTGAAGATAGGGCAACCCTTCGGCCCGGTTGAGCCGGTTGATTTCCTCCATGGCGGCCTGCATCTTCAGGGCGCAGGCCACCGCCTGGATGGGGTGGTCTTCCAGGGGCTCGGGAGCCCCGAAAAATGCCAGGATGCCGTCACCGATGATCTCATCAATAACCGCCCGGTGGTCCACCAGCACTTCGATCATCTTGCCCAGGTAGCGGTTCAAAAAGATAATCACCTGCTCCGGGTGCATGTCCGCGGTCAGGGCCGTAAAGCCGCGCAGATCCGACATCAGAATGGAGATTTCCCGGGTTTCGCCGCCCAACTCCAGGGCCCCCCGGTCCTCCAGGAGCTTTTTCACCACTTCGCCGGTGACGTAGCGGCCGAAGGTGTCCCGGATGAAGTCCCGCTTTTCGATGTAATCCGTGAGTTGGCGGCCCATCTCGTTAAAGGAATGGGCCAGGTGGGCGATCTCCCGGGCCCCGCTTTCCGGCACCGTGGCGTTAAAATCCCCCTGGGCGATAACCTCGGTCTGGTCCGCCAGATTTTTCAGCGGCCGGGCGATGGTTTTGGCGATGGCCGTAATCACCAGGACCAGGATCAGCAAGCCCACCAGGATGATCCCGAAGGTTTTCCGGCTAAGGCTGTTGACCTGGGCAAATAATTGCCTTTCCGGGATCATGACCCCCAGAGACCAGCCGGTGGACGGCAGCGGGGCATAATAGAGCCAGGATTTTTGGCCGGAAAAGAAATCGATCAGCGATACGAAGCCTGATTTGCCCTCAACCATGGCCCGGCCGAGGCGGCGGAGAGCAGGATCACCCCGAGCCTCGGCGATGCTGAAGATGCTTTCCCGCATGATCCAACGGGTTTCAGGGTGGGTAACAAAGACCCCGTTTTGGGAAATCAGAAAGGCATAGCCGCTCCGGTAGATTTTGACTGCGGAGACCAAATCCTGGAGCCACATCAGGGAAAGGTCCGCGGTCACCACGCCCCGGAATTTATCGACCGGTCCCTCCCGCCGGTAAAAAGGCACGGAATACGTGGACATGATGATGTCGCCGCCCCCCTCGTCATAGTAGGGCTCGCTCCACACGGGGCGCCGGAGTTCCCGGGGTATCTGATACCAATCAGCATAAAAGTAGCGGTAGGACGCACTCCCCAGGAAGATGATTTTGGTCCGGCCGTCTTTGCGAAAACCATAGGGGGCGAAATAATATCTCTGGGGATCAAAGGCGTGAGGTTCAAAGGCCACCGCCACCCCGAACACCTCCCGGTTGTTGGATACGGTGGTCTTCAGAAGGCGGAGCAAATCCGGCTCCTTGTAAGGATAGTCTTCCATCACCGCGGCCAGATTGGCGGGAACTTTCTCCACCCCCTGAAGCACCGCCTCAATCCGGAAGGCCGTTTCGAGGGTGAGATGCCGGGCGTTTTCCCCCACCTGGGTAATGACCGCCTGCTTCGAGGCCATGAAGTTATAGATGAAGGCCGCCAGGAAGATGATGGCGGTGCTGGCGAGGATGAGAAAGATGAGTTGGGTTGCCAGTCGTCTATTTTTCATCGGCAGTGACCATCGGACGATAAAACTCGGAAAATTTCGGGATATGGGTGATCAGGCCGTGGTCTTTGAGGACCCCGGCGACCCGGGCATAGGCCTCGGCCGTGAGCATCCCCATGGGGTGGTCCCAGCCCGGCGGCTGAATGATATCCCGCATGCGCTCCAGCATCCATTTCTGGTGGACGCGGTTCGTAGGCACGTTGGCGGCCCGGACGTATGCCATGACGATATCCAGGGCCTCATCGGGGTGGGCGAAGGCATACCGCCACCCCTCCAGGGAGGCCGCCACAAAGGCCCGGCACCTCTCCGGGTGCTGTTTCACCGTCTCCTCCAGGCAATAGATGCCGTCTTCAGGAAAGTTCATGCCGTAGTCGGCCATGGGGAAAGTGGTCAGTTCATCCGGATTAACGCCGGCGTCGATAAGCTGGTGGTACTCGTTGTACCACATGGCCGAAGCCACATCGACGCCGCCCCGCAAGAACAGGTTCAGGGTGCCCGCTTGGGGGACCTCCCGGACCTGGAGATTATATTTGCGGAAAAAGGCCCGGGGCTGCAAGCGGAATTCCTCTCCCCACAGGCCGACCCTTTTGCCGTTGATATCGGCGGGGACCTGAATGCCCCGGCTTTTCCTGGCCACCAGCATTAACGCCGAGCGCTGCACGATCTGGGCAATGTTGACCAGTTTGCCCCCCCGGGCCCGTTTTTCGATGCCGTTGGCCAGAAACAGGGTGGCGAAATCCACCTCCCCCTGGGCCAACAGCTTGGACGCCGGCCAATCCGGGCCGCCCCGCCTGATGGTCAGCTCCAGGCCATGCCGCCGGTAGAAGCCCTTTTCCCGGGCCATATAGTAGCCGGCAAATTGGCTCTGGGGCGTCCATTGGGGGAGGAAAGACATCCGGGCCAGGCCGGTCTCCTGGGCCTCCGCCGGAGACCCGGCCCCCAGGAGGAACTGGCTCAGAAAGGCCAGGGAGAGAACCATCAAGACATAAAGGACTGAAAAAGGATGAGAGCGCGGTTTCATTTTTTTATCATTACCCGGGCCTAGGACCGAGTCGGTTCCGAAGTCTCCCCTCAGGAACCCGCCTGGCGGCAACGGGTTGCCTGGCAAGATACCTCATTCGCTGGAAAAGCCTTCACAGCCGCGATCAGCCTAAAAAGATCGGGGTGCGAGCTTTCAGCCGGTGCAGCCGCCGGGTCCTTTCCCGGCGCCGCTTTAGGGCCCCTAAGACTTCAATATATGAACCGCCATGCCAATTCCTCAACGGCCCGGGCTCAAGCCGTTTCAGGGTTATGGCGGAAGGTCCGGTAGATCTCGGCCGGCACCGAAGTAAAGTTAATGAGAACCTCGAACCGGCCATCCGCCATGGGCGTCATCCGGGTGACCTTACCAAAGATATGCCCGGGAAGCGGCTCCCGGTTGTCGTCCAGGAGGATCAGGCGGAGGTCTTCCCAGGTTTCCAGGGGACCCTCCGACGTCACCATTGCGGCGGTATCGCACAGATGCGTGACCCAGGCCCGGCCGGTGGCGTCGGTGACGATCTTGTCCTTGAGGCGATGGATCCGGACCTCGATCCGCTCCGGCAGTTTTTGCAGCCTCTCCAATTTGTCCGGGAGCCGGATAGCGTAAGGAGCGCTGATGCCCCGGACGTCATAGAGCGTAGCCAGGCCCGGCATCCCTTTCATCTCGGCGGTCAGGACCTTGTCCACTTCCACCAGCTCCTTGACCCGGCTGTAGGTCGAGGCGCTGATGAGCACCTGCCCGGCCAGGGCAAAGGCTTCCATGCGAGAGGCAAAATTCACGTCGGAGCCCACGACGCTGTACTTGGTCCGCCTCTCGGAGCCGATGTTGCCCACCACCACCGAGCCGGTGTTCACCCCGATGCCCATGGCCAGACGGGGCATGCCGTCGGCCTCGTTCTCGGCATTGATTTCGTCCATGGCCGCCTGCATCGACAGGGCGCAGGCGACGGCCCGGGCCGGATGATCCTCCAGGGGTTCGGGGGCGCCGAAGAAGGCCAGGATGCCGTCCCCCAGGATTTCGTCGATAACGGCCCGGTTATCCAGGAGAATGGCGATCATCTTACTCAAATAGCGGTTGAGAAAGGTGATGACCTCCTCGGGGTCCATCTCGGCGATGATGGCGGTGAAGCCCCTCAGGTCCGACATGATGAGGGAGACCTCCCGGATCTCGCCGCCCATTTCCAGGGCCCCCTCCCCTTCCAGCAGTTTGGTCACCACTTCCTGGGTGACGTAGCGCCCGAAGGTGTCCCGGATGAAATCCCGTTTTTCGATGTATTCGATGAGCTGCTGCCCCAGTTCATTGAAGGAATGGGCCAGATCCGCCACTTCCCGCACACCGCGTTCGGGCACCGCCACCGCAAAGTTGCCCTCCCCCACCTGGCGCACTCCATCCCGGAGCCGGGAGATGGGCCGGGAAAGGACCGCGGCGAACCATAGCCCCGAAAAACCTCCCACCAGGCACAGGGCCAGAGCGGCAAAGATGCCCCCGATGATGACCTGCCGGTTGAGGGTGGCATAATGCGCCATGATCTTTTGCTTGGCCTGGGCCGAGGCGATCTGGCAGGACTCCTTCATCTGCATTTGGGCCGGGAGGAAAAATTCATCCAGGTTGACGATGGCCGCTACGATGAAGGGGGTGCCGGGGACATGGACCCGCACCGCGTACCGCTGCCGCTCCTTTTTGTCTTTATCGAAAAATTTGAAGAAACCCTGGACATAGTCTTCTTTAAACGAACGCTTGATAATCTCCGTGGTTTCCGGGTATTCCTGCTCCCAATCCAACTGGTTCCGGCCCTCCACGGCCTTATCCGGGTGAAACAGGATATAACCCTCCCGGTCATATAAATCCGTGTAACCCGCGGGACCGTGGGGGGTGTAAATCGACTGGACGGCGATGGCCCGGACCCTGGGGTCCCGGCGCAGCCTGGCGTAATCGGCCCTGGTTTTGCCTTTCAAGACATGGGCCAGTTCCCGGGCCACGTCTTCGGCCTTGTCCCTGACAACATATTGCCCCATGAGAGTGAGGATGCGGTCAGAATGGAGCACATTGGCCTCGGTGACGTGGCCGACGGCCTGGTCAGCGATTTTGATGGTACTCTTGGAGAGTTCGCCCAGGACCCGGGCGTCGATTAACCAGGCGCCAACCACCAACATGGCAATGAGTGCCAGATAGGACAGAATCAGATAGGTGCGCAGTCTCATGGCTACTCCGATCAATGCCAAACCTGCGGGACGCTGACCTTAGGGGTGGCTCCGCTGGTCTGGATTATACAAGGTTTCGGAATAGTTAAGGGAAAAAATGAAGATTCGGGGTAAATTTTAAGGAGAGTGGCGGTTCAGGGGTACATCCGGTCCAGGAGGCGGGGGAAAGGGATGGTTTCCCGGACGTGGTGCAGGCCGCAGAGCCAGGCCACCAGCCGTTCGATGCCCATACCGAAGCCGCTGTGGGGTACACTGCCGTAGCGGCGCAGGTCCAGGTACCACTCCAGGGGCTCCTGGGGCAGGTGGTGCTCCTTAATGCGGGCCAGGAGGGTTTCCAGGTCATCGATGCGCTGGGAGCCCCCGACAATCTCCCCATAGCCCTCCGGAGCCAGCATATCCACACAGAGGGCCAGCCGGGGATCTTCCGGGTCCGGTTCCATGTAAAAGGCCTTGGCTTCCTTGGGGTAGCGGTGCACCAGCACCGGGCGGGAAAACAGTTGGGAGATAACGGTCTCCTCATCCCCACCCAGGTCCTCCCCCCAGGCCAGGTCCTTGCCGTGACGCTGCAACTCCTCCCGGGCCTGTGCATAGCTGAGGCGGGGGAAAGGCCCGGCCACTTCCTGCAAGGGGAGCGATATCGCGCTCCAACAGGAGCAGTTGCGCTTCCTGGTGCTCCAGCACCCTGAGGACCACGAAGCGCACCAGGGCCTCCGCCAGTTCCATGACGTCTTCCAGGGTATAAAAGGCCGCCTCGGCCTCCACCATCCAGAACTCCGTCAGGTGGCGCCGGGTCTTGGATTTTTCCGCCCGAAAGGTGGGGCCGAAGCAATACACCCGGCCCAGGGCCATGGCCGCCGCCTCCAGGTAGAGCTGGCCGCTCTGGGAAAGATAGGCCTTGCCCCGGTCCAGATAGTTGGTCTCGAAGAGGCTGGTGGTACCCTCGCAGGCCGTGGGGGTGAGGATGGGGGTGTCCACCAGGACGAACCCCCGGTCGTGAAAGAAGTCCCGGCAGGCCCGGCAGACTTCGTCCCTGACTCTCAGGATGGCCTGCTGACGGGGCGACCGCAGCCACAGGTGGCGCCGGTCCATGAGGAAGGCCACCCCGTGTTCCTTGGGGGATATGGGATATTCCGGGGCGATCCGGACGGGAATTACCCGGGTCACTTCCAGCTCATAGCCCCCGGGAGCCCGGGGTTCGGCCCGGACCAAACCTTCCAGCATCAGGGAAGATTCCAGGGTAAGCCGCTCGAATTGCTGAAAGTCTTCCTCCGGCAGCTTGCCCTTGACCAGCACCCCCTGGGCCATTCCGGAGCCGTCCCGGAGCACCAGAAAGCGGACCTTGCCGCTGGAGCGCAGGTGATAAACCCAACCCCGGAGGGTCACAGTCTGCCCGATATGCTGGGACAGGGAGGCGATGTCAACCGCCGGAGCGGCGCTGGCGATGGTGTTGGACATAATCGGGATCGCTTGATTTATCCTGGCGGAACCTGGTCTGCGAAGTTCCGCAATCGTTATGAATTGTAATGAGCCACGGCTCGGCTGACCTTACCGTTGTCGTCGAACCAGAGCACTTCCGCGGCCCGCTTGCCCAGGACGGCATGGTAGTAGATCGTGATGCTGTCTACGCTCGCCAGGACCTCAATGAGGTCAAAATGCAGATCCGGGAGGCGCTCCAGGGCTTGAGCCCAATAGGCCCGCACCTTTTCTTTGCCTCTGAGCATACCGGTGGGCTCGTTCATCATGGTCACCAGAAAGGGCGAGGTCATCTGGAAATCATCGGCGTAGTGCGACAGAATCCGTTCCAGGTCGTGGGAGTTCCATGCGTCCACCCATTCCTGACTGAACTTTTGAGCCTGATCCATGGAGATCATAATCAGTGTCCCTTTCCTGCCGGTTTGGCCGACCCAGAAGCGGCAGTGCGCACCCTACCTAGCGGGCAGTGGCCGCCTGGGTTACCCGCACCCCTCATACCACCGCTTCCTGCTCACCCCTACAACATGATCTTGATGTGGGCTTTTTCCCGCAAGGTCTTGGTCCATTCAACAAAGTACTTTTCCATCGCCTGCTGCTGCAATACCCTCCGAATTTCCGGGGCTGCTTCTTCAAAGGAGCGGGCCCCGCCGCTGCGGCGCCCCAACACCTGGATCAATTGATAGCCTTCCTGGGTCTCCACCGGGGCTATCTCCATCGGTTTCAGTTTTTCCAGGAATTCGGCCAGGCGCGGGTCTAAATCGGTTTGAGAGACAAACCCCACATCCGAAGGTTTGAAAGAGAGTTTGCCGGCTGCCTCCGGGAAAGACTCACCTCGTTTTACCGCGTTTAAGATGGTCTCCGCTTTCTGCTTAATTTCCTCTTTTTGTTCCTGGGTGGCTCCCGCGGGGAAAGGCATCCTTAAGGTGGCAAGGTGTACCTGGGTTCCCCCTTTCTTGAATTGCTGGTCATAAATACGGTGGACCTCGGCGTCAGTGACGGTGACCTTCGCGCCCCCTATTATTACCATCAGCCGTTCCTGAGTCATTTGGTCGGCAATTTGCTGTCTGAATTCCTTTAAGGAAAGTCCCGCCTGGGCCAGACCCTTGGCAAAGGCTGCGTCATCGGGAATATTATTGCGCTTCCTGAAGCGGGCCACAGCTTCGTCCACTTCTTTATCCGGCA
>CAWKEQ010000016.1:0-17920 GCA_963848565.1 uncultured delta proteobacterium | reverse complement strand
AGCCCTGGAGTATGGCAAGGTAACCGGGGAGTGGACCTGGTGGCAGCGCCTTTTGGACTTTGTCCTGGCGGATCACCTGGTGGGGCTGACCCCGGCCCAGCTGCGCTCCCTCACGCTGACCTCCGAGCAGACCGGCCCCAAGAACCTGGTGCGGGTGCTCTACGCCGACTACGACCAGGACAACAGTAAGTATGCCGAGGCCAGGGCAGCGGTGGCCATCAGCGCCTGGGGAGAGGCGGCCCTGGACCTGGATTGTCGTTACGGCTCCGCCGTGGTCCTGGAGGACCCGGATGTGGCCCAGCTCCTGGCTTCCCGGCTGCTGGCCCGGCTGGCGGCGCCCCGGGAACTGGCGGAAGTTTCGACCTGGCTGGAAGGGGTGCGCCTGGAGCTGGGAGACACGGTGGCGCTCTCGTCCGACTTTCACGGCTTGGACCAGGAGGAATTTACCCTACGCAGCAAAGACCTGGACCTGGGGGGGCCCGGGGTCAGCTTGAGCCTGGACCGGCCCCTGAACACCACCTGGTCCTGGGCTGTGGACGCCCCGGGAAGCGCCAGGGACGCCTGGGCCATCGATGTGGCCAGCTCCTATGATGCCAACTGGGCCTTTCGGGCTGAGGCCGGGTAATTCCGGGGAGAGTCAGCGCCCGGGATCGAAGTCAAAATCCAAACAGGCAAAGCGAGGTTAATCCATGTCTCTGATCGACCTTCCCCAGACCAAATGGGGCAGCGGCACCGGCCGCCAGGTTATTCTGAAGGGCGATTTCGCCAAGATCGAAGCAGCGGTGACCGAGGCCTTCGCATTCACCCGGGGGCCGGGGCTGGAATACGTGGACAGCGCCAGCCTCCGGGTCAACGCCACGGCTGACTGCAAGGCCCGGGTGATGCTGTGCGGCTTTCCTTCCCCCCTGGCCCGGGGCCACTGGGTTGACGGGGGGCTGAGCGACGGCCGCTACCGGGAAAACGCCGCCCCGGTGACCCTCAACCTGGCCACCGCCGCCCATCTCTGGGGCGCCGAGAAGTCCGATCAGTGGTATGCCGTCTATGCCCTGGCGGGAGCCAATGACACCATCTTCTCCCTGAAAGCCATGCCGGTAATCAGGGTGTCCTCCCAGAACAGCCAGGTGATCACCCTGAGGAACAACGCCAATGGGGCCAACATCGGTTACGGCTTCACGCTTAACGAACTGGCGGGGGCCGGCCTCCTGATCCTTAGCGGGGCTTCAAGGGGCCTGCTCCGGGCCATTACCGCCAACAACGCGGACAACGCGACCGGGGGCACCATCACCTATGGCGGCGCGGCCCTGACCCTGGCCCAGGGGGATTGGGGCGTGGTCCTGCCGGATACCAACTTCCGCTACCTGGGCATGGCGTTCAACGATGCCAGCGGCAACCTGGCGCCCTTTTACCAGGAAGGGGGCCGCACCGGCTACCGCAGCCCCCGGCAGTTGTGCAGCGGGGCCATTAATGGCTACACCCTGATGGACCTGGGTCTGGTGGCGCCGCCCACGGCGTATCGTCTGGAAGGGTATGCGGCAGCCGCGGCCGGCTACGACGTGAAGCTGGCCGTGTCCTATGACGGCAGCACCCCGGCCCTGGTGGTCCATGCCAACCCGCCGGCCACCGCCTTCCAGGGTGAGCGGGGGGCCATCCCCTTTGCCTGCCAGGTATTGGCCGGCGGCCGGGTGTATCTGAACAACGACAACACCGCCAATCAGGCGGTCAAGATTACGGGTTGGAGGGAATGATGACCCTGGAAGGCAAGAAAACCTATATCACCGCGGTGGTGGCGGCCCTGGCCAGTTTTGCCCTGGCTATGGGTTGGCTGACCAAAGAACAGTACCAGGTGATCCTCGGTCTGTTGGGGTCCCTGGGTCTGGCGGCGCTGCGGTCCGGGGTAGCCAGGAGCGCCCCGGATCAGACCAGGGAAGCGGCCGGGGCTGAGGCGGCGTCAGGGCCCGAGGGGGCTAAGTCCGCGTCCGGGTGCAGCATCGTCGCCAACGGGTAATACCGAGATGTCCGCATGCAGATAATTTTGCTGGAGGGGCTTGAGTTATCAAGGCCTTTCAGGCGCAACACCTTGTATCCCGACAACCGTATGGTCAATTCTTACTCTAGGGGCCGCAACTTGAGGCCTCCGCTAAAGTCCCCTAACCTGTCATTCCGAGGGAGTGGAACGACCGAAGAATCTCCTAAAGGCAAGAAACTAGGAGATCCTTGGCTCCGCTCAGGATGACAAAATGGCTTGGCGCAGAGATCTCAACTGGGTATCAAGGATGAAACGGGGCGGGACGGGGCTATCGCAGCCATGCTCTCCCCCTGGGATTCCGGGGAAAATCACCTTATGTATTACCAGGACTTGAGTGAGCACGTGGGAGCGTTGGTCTCTCTGCTGGGCCTTTTCGCCGGGGTGAGCGGATTTTTGGTGTGGCGCATGTTGGTGCGCATGGAAAAGAAGCTGGACGAACTGTCGCACCATTTTTTCAGTTGCCGTGAGGAGCTGGGAGACCGCTTTGTCCCCCGCTTCGAGCATGAGGTGGAACACCACGGCATGTGGGAAGCCCTCAATTACCACGGCCATGACATGCGGGGGAGGGTGGTGCGATGAGTGAGGATCGGGTGGATTGTCTGGTTAATCATCTTCACGTGACCTGCCTCACCCTCATCCGGCTGAAGAAAGTGGCGGCCTATGGTCGGGACCCGGGCTTTTTGGAGCTGCTGGGAGGATATTTGCTCCACAGCCGCCAGTTGATGGATCTCATCCGGGACCGGGAGGCGACGGGAGCACCGTACCGCAGGCATTGTTCGCCTCCCTGCTGAGGCAGGGGGCGCCGCGTCTATCCCGCATAAGGAGGCGGACCATGATCGAATACCCCTGGATGGCGATTGCCAGAAAGAAACTTGGTGTCCACGAAATCCCCGGCCCGGAGGCCAACGCCTTTATCGTCGAGTGCCTGGAATCCACCACCATCGGGAAGCCTGACAATCAATCGGACGAAACGGCCTGGTGCTCGGCTTTTGCCAACCGGGTCATGGAACTGGCCGGGTATGACGGCACCAGGAGCGCCTGGGCCAGATCGTGGCTCGATTGGGGCCGGGAGCCCACCGACGCTGAGTTCGGCGAGGGCGTGGTGGTGGTCCTGGCCCGGGGCCCCAATTCCGGCCATGTCGGGTTCCTGGAGGATTGGGACGACGAGCGGGTAAAACTCCTGGGCGGCAACCAGGGGAATGCCGTTGGTTCCGCCTGGTTCCCCATGAGCCGGGTCTTAGGGTATCGGGTTCCGGCCTGACGAGTTCTGCGCAGGGTGCGTCTGACGCACCGATTGGTAATCGGCAACGGCGGGCAGTGCCCGCCCTACGTCTCTTTGCATGGTTTGCGGGTGAACTCCGGGCTCATGAATGGCTGCCTGAACGCGGCTGCCTCAAAAATCACCATGTGACCGGCCCCCCGGGTAGCCGGCGACTCTTCACGGGCCGCGATCTGCTCCGGGTCAGTCGCTGGTCCGGGCTGAAAACCGGCGGCTGACTACGATTTTCTCTCTCAACCCGGGTAAGACCAAACCGGCTCCCTGCCTTGACGGGCCGCGGTTTTTCTGATAGGCCTGTGCATGGGAAGGGACGGCAGTAAATGAACGTTTTAGACTTGGGGATCATAGTTCTTCTGGGTCTGGTCACCCTCAGAGGCTATTACCGGGGCCTGTTTCAGGAGTTGGCGGTCCTGGTGGGGGTGGTGGGGGGCGTGGTGGTGGCGGCCCACACCTATCTCCGCCTGGCGGGGTTGCTGCACCCCTGGGTCACCGACCCCCAGCATGCCCGGTGGATCGCCTTTGCCGTGGTGTTCGTGGCCGTCTACTGGCTCACCCGGCTGGCGGCCCATTTCATCCAGCGCCTCCTCTACCATCTCTACCTGGATTTCTTCGACCGCCTCCTGGGGGGGGTGTTTGCCCTGGCCAAGGGGGCATTGCTGATCGGATTCGTTCTGATGTTGTTGGGGGTGATGCTGCCCCGGAACTCCCACCTGTTGAAAGGCTCCGTCGCCGCCCCTAAACTCATTTCTCTGGCCCGCCAATCTTTGGGTTTGCTGCCGCCGGACTTCAAGCAACGTCTGAACGATTACCTGAAGGAATGGCGCCATCCCCGGGATATGCGCCAGGCCGAGGCCTCCGGGCTTCAGGCGGATCCGGGGCCCCGGGCCTGAAGCGGCGGGCTTATCCAGGATTCGTTTCTCAATGGTTTATCTTGTTTACCCCTGACTCTGTTCCCCAAAAGGGAAAAGGGAAGAGAGCCAAGAACTTTTGGCCAGTGCACTATTCTGGAGTTTGGCATCATGACCGGTAAAAATGGCGACCCGGGTGCGGCGCTGAATGAATTTGTGGCTATTGTGCGGCGCTTGCGGGCCCCGGGGGGATGCCCCTGGGACGCCCAACAGACCCCGGAGACCTTAAAGACTTACCTGCTGGAAGAGGCCTATGAATTAATCGAGGCCCTGGACGGCGGCGATCCCCGGATGATCCAAGAGGAAATGGGAGACCTGCTGCTGCACCTGGTGTTCTTGAGCGACCTCTATCGGGAGCGGGAGATTTTTTCCCTGGCGGAAGTGATCGCCGGGATCGCCGCCAAGATGATCCACCGGCACCCCCATGTATTCGGAGACGCCAAGGCCGAGACCCAGGAAGAACTGCGCCGTCTCTGGCAGCAGGCCAAAGCTCAGGAGGGGAAGCCGGCGGCGGTTCCGCCCCTGGGCCAGGTCTCCCCGGCCCTGCCGGCCCTGGTCCGGGCCCAGCGTCTGGGGGAGGCTGCAGCCCGCATGGGGTTCGATTGGCCCGACCTCAAGGGCGCCCTGGACAAGGTCGAGGAGGAATGGCAGGAGCTGCGTGAGGCCCTGGGTCAGCCCGCCAACCCGGCCTGGGAGGAAGAGCTGGGGGACCTGCTCTTCTCTCTGGTCAACGTCGCCCGTTTCCTCAACATCGATTCCGAAGGGGCCCTGAGACGCACCATCTACAAATTCATCAAGCGGTTTAACGTGGTGGAACGCACCCTGGCCAAGGAGGGCAAGACCCCGGAGACCGCTACCCTGGAGGAGATGGATGCCATTTGGGAAGCCTGCAAAAAGGAGAAAGCCTCTTCCACCTAAAGGCCCGGACGCGGCCGGACCCTGGCGCGGGGAGAGATTTTTCCCCGGGAAGAATCCTTGTCAAGGCCGGGTAAAGGTGATAGATTCAAAGAATTTAAGGGGTTAATGCGCTATGCCAGCCGGCCGGTCTCGGAGAACTTTCCGCCTGACCTTGGTCATCGTGATCATCGTGGCCGGGGCTGTCCTGTTATCCGCCCTGTTTTTTACTTTCTGGCAGCAACTTAACCGCCAGGTCGAAGTTATTCTCCAGGAACAATTCAACCAGCAGCAGTTGTTCCTTGCCCGGAAAATCGCCGACAACATCGAGTCCTATTTCGACTTCCTGGAGAACGCCCTCATGGGCTATGCCGGTTTGTTCCAGACGACCATGCCCGGGGACCGGGAGCTGGATGCCGCCCTGACAGAAAGGTTTTCCCGGCACCAGCGGTTCGGGATTATCGGCATCCGCCGATATGATGCGGCCGGGGTTGGCAACCAAGTCTTCAGCACTTCCCCCACGCCACCCGCTCCCGGCAGTCTTCGCCTGGCGCCGGTCTTCCTGGACTGGGCCATAAATCCGGCGAATCGGGGCAAGCTGTTCCTGAGCGAAACCTTTGTTTATCCTGATGCCCCCTGGAAAGGCCGGAGGCTCATGCGCTTCCTGTCCCCGCTTTACTGGCCGGGAGCCAACTCAACTCTGGCGGGGGTGGTGGAATTTCTCATCGACCCCTTCTTTATCTGCAAGAGAGTTACGGCGGATGTCCGGTCCGGTCAGACCGGTTATGCCTGGATCATCGATCAGGACGGCGTTTTTCTGGCCCACTATGAGAAGGATTTTATTGGCGGGGATGCCATCAAAGTCAGGCTGGACCGTAATCCCAACCTCACCTTCACGGGTCTCCGGCAGCTCCAGGCCGATATCCTGTTGGGCAAGGAAGGCACCGGACAATACACCTCCGGCTGGCACCGCCAGAAACGGGGGCAGCTGCCGAAGTTAGCGGCCTATACCCCCATCCGGTTTAACAAGGGCCTGATCACAGGGGTAACCGAGGTGCAAGACCCGGCCCACAACCTTTGGGGGGTCTGCGTGGTGGCCCCAGTGGCCGAAGTATATGGCAGCGTCAGCCAGGTACTGCATCAGGAATTGTTCCTGGTGGGCCTGTTCTTCATCGTCGTGTTGGGAGGCGCAGGCGCCTTCATCAGCCTGGCATTTTTCTGGAACAAGAGTCTGAGCCGCCAGGTAGAGTTGAAGACCGAGGAACTCCAGAAGTCCCAAGAGCGTCTGTTGCGTTCGGAGCGGTTTGCCGCGGTGGGGGAGGCGGCCGCTTACGTCAGTCATGAAATCAAGAATCCCCTCATGGTCATCGGCGGCCTGGCCAACCAGGTGGAGCGGCGTCTCCCTGATGACCCGGCGACCCAGGAGAAACTGCGGATTATCCAGAACGAAGTGAAGCGCCTGGAGTCCTTCCTGGGGGAACTGCGGGATTTTCTCCGCCCCGCCCCGCCCAACAAACAGATGATCGACCTGAACCAGGTGATTCTCGAGGTGCTGGCCTTGATGGAGGAAGCCATCCGGGAAAAAGGGATCGGTCTGGGAAACCGGCTGGACCCCAACCTGCCTTCCGTCGAGGCCGACCCCAACCAGCTCAAACAGGTCCTGCTGAATCTGGTCAAAAATGCCCTGGAGGCCACGGAAGACCGGGACACCATGCTGGTGAGCTCCGGGACCGGGGACGACCAGGTGTGGTTTTCGGTCCAGGATACGGGCAAGGGGATGACCGAGGACGTCCAGGAAAAGATCTTCTATCCTTTTTACACCACCAAGGACAAGGGCACCGGCCTGGGGCTGGCGGTGATCAACAAGATTGTCACGGATCACCACGGCACCATTACGGTGGACAGCGTCACCGGAAGTGGGAGTACCTTCACGGTGAGATTGCCGAAAAAAGGTGCTGATGCTGCGTAAGGGCTCGCCCCACCACGAAACCCCGCCCCAGGATAAAAAACGCCGCCGGGAACGCGTCCTCATCGCCATATCGCTGATCCTGGTGGTGACCATTACCTCCCTGGAAGTCCACCTGGTGCGTCAGGGCGGCCAGCCGGTGACCGGCAGTCTCCTGGCCTTCGGTCTCCTGAATATCAACACCTTCCTCCTGCTCCTGTTCACCTTTCTCATTTTTCGCCATCTGTCCAAGCTCTTTTTGGAAAGGCGCCGCAAAGTATTCGGCTCCCGCCTGCGGACGCGTCTGGTCCTGGCCTTCATCACCTTGACCCTGCTGCCCACCCTCTTTATCTTCGTCATGTCCTGGCAGCTGATGTCCAGCCGGGTGGATTACTCCTGGGACCGCCAGGTGGAGCAGTCCCTGGAGCAGGCCCTGGCGGTGAGCCGCACCGTTGCCGGGGAGCTGAAAAGCAAGCTCAAGGCTTGCGGTCAACTGGTAAGCCTGGAACTGGCCAAAAGAGAGGGCTGGCGACTGGAAGAGGGGGATTCCCTGGCAGCTTTCCTCAAACCCCGCCTGGAGGAATTTCAGCTAACGGGCCTGGCAATCCTCAATCCCCGGGGGACCGTGATGGCCGAAAGCGTGGCGCCCCAGGCGCCGCCGTTCCCGGCCCTGGCCCTGCCGGAGATCCCATCAACCGAAGCTTCCCAGGACAAGATCATCCGGCAGCCCCTCCCGCAAGGGGAACTTCTGACCCTGCCGGTGCCCCTCCGGGACGCCGCCGGCTCCCTGGCAGGATATGTGGTGGTGCGGGAGCTCATGCCCCAATCCCAACTTCTGCAGACCGCCGCCGCGGCCAAGAGCCTTCAGGACCTGCGCCGGCGGCACCTGCTCTTCAGCCCGGTCAGAGTCAGCCATTACCTGACCCTGATCATCGTCACCCTCGTCGCCATGATGGCCGCCATCTGGCTGGCTTTATACATGGCCCGGGAGATTACCACCCCCATTCGCCAGCTGGCCGAGGGAACCGTCAAGGTGGCCGGGGGAGATTATGACATTCACATCGATCAGGAAGGCCGCGATGAAATCGGCTTCCTGGTGCAATCCTTCAACAAGATGACCCACGACTTGCAGCAGAGCCAGGCTCAGCTGGCCGCCACCTACCGGCAGTTGAGCGACAGCCACGCCCTGATTTCCAGCCAGAAGCGAGACATGGAAATCCTGCTCAAAAATGTGGCGGCCGGGGTGATCGGCATCGACGCGGCCGGGCGGGTGACCAATATCAACGATTCCGCGGCCCAGATGCTGCGTCTCAAGCGGGAAGAGGTCCTGGGCCAGGACTGCCGGATGCTCCTGCCTCCCGGGGAATATAACCGCATGGCCGACGTGGTGGCCGCGGCGCGGAAGTCTTCCCGGGGTATGGTGGAGAAGCCCCTGCACCTGGTTTTGCCGGATAAGACCCTTTATCTCCTGGTCAAAACCACGGCGCTCCGGGATGAGGCGGGCCAGTACCTGGGGGTGGTGCTGGTCTTCGAGGATTTGACGGAGTTGGAAAGGGCCCAGCGGCTGGCGGCCTGGCGGGAGGTGGCCCGGCGGATCGCCCACGAAGTCAAGAATCCCCTGACGCCTATCAAGCTGGCGGCCCAGCGCCTGCAGCGCCGCCTCAAAGGCCGCCTGGGTGAGAATGACCTTATCTTTGACGAATGTACCCAGGTCATCATCAATCAGGCGGATGAGATCAAGAACCTGGTCAATGAATTTTCCCGGTTTGCCCGGCTGCCCCAGTTGACCCTGGCCCCCCAGGACCTCAACCAACTGGTCCAGGAAACCCTGCTGCTCTATCAGGAGGTCCAGCCCCGCATCACCCTGGCGTTCCACCCCGACCCGGCCTTGCCGCTCCTGCTCCTGGACCGGGAGCAGGTCAAGCGCATGCTTCTCAACCTGATAGATAACGCCCTGGGCTCCATCCCCGGGAGCGGCACCATCACCGTGTCGGTTAGCGGAGGACCAGGCCCAGGAGCGGGTTCAGCTCATCGTGGCCGATACCGGCGTCGGGGTCCCGGACCGGGACAAGATCCGCATCTTCGAACCTTACTTCTCCACCAAGCGGGGCGGCACCGGCCTGGGTCTGGCCATCGTCAACTCCATTGTCGCCGAGCACCAGGGCTTTCTCCGGGTGGAAGACAACGTGCCCCAGGGCACCAAATTTATCATTTATATTCCCATGCACAGGGCCGATTATGCCGGGACAGCTGTTAGTAGTTGACGACGAGCCCCAGATCCTCCAGATGATCTCGGGCATCCTTCAGGACGAGGGCTTTGCGGTGATCACCGCCCCGGATGGGGAGGCCGCCCTCAAACTGGTGGGGGAGGAGGCCCCGGACCTGGTGCTTCTGGACATCGCCCTGCCGGGCATGGACGGCCTGGAGGTTCTCCAGGAGCTGAAGCGCCACTACCCCCTCCTGCCGGTGGTAATGATTTCCGCCTACGGTTCCGTGGAAAACGCCGTGAAGGCCACCCGCCTGGGAGCCTATGACTTTATCGAAAAGCCCCCCCACGCCGACAAGATCCTCTTAACGGTGCGGAACGGCCTGGAACTGGCCCGCCTGTCCGAAGAGAACCGGCGGCTGCGCCAGTTCGCGGCGCCGGCCCGGGAGATTGTCGGCAAGAGCGAGCCCATCCGCAAGCTCCGGGAGGCGCTGAACCTGGTGGCCCCCACCAACGCCAGCGTGCTCATCACCGGGGAAAACGGCACCGGCAAGGAGCTGGTGGCCAGGGCCCTCCATGCCAACAGCCGCCGGTCCTCCCGCGCCTTCGTGGAGGTCAACTGCGCCGCCATTCCCGAAGACCTCATCGAAAGCGAGCTCTTCGGCCACGAGAAGGGGGCCTTTACCGGGGCGACGGATCGCCACCGGGGCAAATTCGACCTGGCCCATGAAGGCACCCTCTTCCTGGACGAAATCGCCG
Organism: uncultured delta proteobacterium; assembly: GCA_963848565.1. GTDB lineage: Bacteria > Desulfobacterota > Desulfobaccia > Desulfobaccales > 0-14-0-80-60-11 > 0-14-0-80-60-11. The sequence continues at coordinate 7,903 of CAWKEQ010000016.1, read as the reverse complement.
ACATGAGCCTCAAGACCCAGGCCAAGATCCTGCGCATCCTGGAGGAGCAGCGCTTCGAACGGGTGGGGGGGCAAAAGGCCATCCAGGTGGACGTGCGCATCGTGGCCGCCACCAACAAGAACCTGGAAGAAGAGATCGCCAAGGGGACTTTCCGGGAAGACCTCTACCACCGCATCCACGTCGTCCCCCTCATCGTCCCGGCCCTGAGGGAGCGCCGGGAGGACATCCCCCTGCTGGCGGCCCACTTCCTCAAGGAACTGGCCCGGGAAAACGATGCCCCGGCCAAGACGTTCAGCCCCGAGGCCCTGGAGCTGCTGGCCGCGCAGCCCTGGCCGGGCAACGTCCGGGAGCTGAAAAACTTCGTCTGGCGCCTGGCCATCCTTACTGCCGGGTCCACCATCGAGGCGGCCGACCTGCCCCTCACCGCCCAGGGCCTTTCCCCGGAAGAGAGCGGCGAAGGCGAATTCATCGACCCTTTTCTCCAGGTGCCGTCCTTTCGCGAGGCCCGGGCCCTGTTTGAAAAACAGTTCCTGCGGCGCAAACTGGAGGAATGCCGGGGCAACGTCAGCCTGCTGGCCGAAAAGATCGGCCTGGAACGCTCCCACCTCTACCGCAAACTCAAAACCTACGGCCTGGAACCGAAGAAAGACGGCTAGGTAGGACAAGAGACGACGGGGTCGATACTACAGCTAGGATAACCATAGGGAATATCGGTTGTGTTGATTCATGGTGCGGAGATAAAGCAGGTTAGCTTCAAGCCAAGGTGGTTAATCGGGTCCGGCCGGGTCAAATGGTCAGCCCAGAGAGAAACCGAAGAAGGCCATGAAAATCCATCGACTAACTGTAGCAACCAAACCGGATTACCGGCTCTTCATCAAGCTGCTATAAGGCCTTAAAAACTTGCGGTTCCGGAAAGAAAGCCTGGAGTTGATCCGATCTGCTCAGCGGCTTTTTCAGAAGCTCCGTTAAGATTATATTTTTGGATGAGATTATAGAGCATGGATCGGCTGGTCCGCAAAGCCTTGGCAGCCAGCAAAACGTTCCCATCATACTTTGCCAAGACCCGGGCGATCAGTTGGGCTTCGAACCTGGCCTTGGCCTCTTTGAGACTCAGGCCATCGCAATACGGTTCGGGGTCAAGATGGGAGACGATCAATCCCAGATGCTCCGGAGCAATCAGGGGGCCGTCCGCCATCACCACGCTGCGGCGGATACGGTTCGTGAGTTCGCGAATATTTCCCGGCCAGGGGTGGGCCTGAATGGCGGCCATCGCCTCTTTCGAAAACCGCAAATCTTTCTTCCCCACCCGGGAGGCGTAACGCTTCAAGAAGATGGTGGCCATGATAAAGAGGTCATCGTCCCGATCCTTCAGGAGGGGAAGTTCGACGCTCAAGACGTCGAGGCGATAATAGAGATCCTCCCTGAAGTTGCCCTCCTTAATCAAGGCCGTTAGATCGCTGTTGGTGGCGGAAATGACCCGCAGATCCGCTTCCATGGTCTTACGGCCCCCCACCCGTTCAAAGGTGAACTCCTGGAGGAACCGGAGCAATTTGACCTGCAGTTCCAGGGGCAGTTCCCCGACCTCATCCAAAAAGAGGGTGCCTCCCTGGGCCCGCTCCACCGTCCCGATGGAGGTCTGATACGCCCCGGTGAAGGCCCCTTTTTCATGGCCGAAAAGCTCCGACTCCAACAGTTCCCTGGGGATGGCGGCACAGTTAATCGCCACGAAAGGCCCTGCGGCCCGCAGGCTCCGCTGATGAATGCTCCTCGCCACCATTTCTTTCCCGGTGCCGCTGGCTCCGGTTACCAAAACCGGCAGATCGGTGGCGGCAATCTTGCGAATCAGGTTAAACACCTGGCGCATGGGCTCTGACGCCCCCACCATTTCCTCAGGCTCCCCGGAGTTGACATCACCTAACCAATCCTGGAATCCAACGACGTGGAGAGCCTGGGGCATCTGGCACGTCGGGCAGAGCTTGACGCCGCGCCCTTTGATTTCCTTGCCGCAAAACGGGCAGGCCTCAAATCGGCGGGGCAGGAGAGGCTGCATCGAATCCCATAACCGGGACCGGTTGTGGCTATCGAGATCCAGAAATTCAACCCCGACCCCGGAAGCGGTGGGGCGGACTACCCGGGCTAACACTTCTATGCCAGGAGACTTTGTGGAGAAAAGAGGGAATTTTAGATCAATAATGGGGACATGCAGCTTCACCTTCTCCGGCAAGGAGATGTGGGCGCCGGTGAGGCTCAAATCAGTTATCCGACCTTTAACCGTTTGGCTTAATAAATACAGGCTTACCGGGAGGTCTACGGGAATTCTTGGTGCTCTCCGCATGTTAATTCTCCGAACGCTTTGGCCACCCGAGATTATGCGCTAACCTCGGCTGCTGCAATCAAAAAATCGTGGTAACGTTCTCCTCGAGTTTGACCCCGAGACGGACCCTCTTTTTTAATAATTGTTTAATGTATGGCACAGTAGCAATATTTTTACAAGTTAAAATCTTTAAAGTCGTGTCAAACATAACTCAAAGGAGCCGATATGGCATTAGGTAATAGTACCCATTTCCTTATGGGTACTTCTCCCTATTTCGGGTGCGGAGATTTCCGGAGAGAGGCCGTGGAGAACGGGAGGGTAACCGCGGGGGCTGCATTCCATCCGGGATGGCCATTGGTTGTCGGTCAGGAAATGTTTAGTCAGCAGGCTAACATAGAGGCTACCTTGCCACTATACACCCGGGTCGGCAGACTCGAAAAAATTGACGATCTGATCTGAATAACCCTACCAGGATTGCCTCGGGAAAAACCCCAGTCCCCCAGTCGGCCCCGGGCCAGCTTAGTCCAGGCTCACAGCAGCAATTCCGGGGTCAGCCAGGAAAGGCACTTAAGGGAAAGGCGCGGCCAGAACCGGGCCAAGGGCTCCCGGTAGTAGCGCACCTCCTGTCCATTATCATCGGTAATCCACACCAGATCATCGTCTCCCAGGAGAGTCACCCGGTAGGTGCGGGTGGGGGATATGCCCTTAACAAAGAGGCAGGCTGCCTGGTCGGCCAGTTCGGGGCTGCGGATGACGATGCCGTTCTGGGTGTCGAGCTTCATGGAGCGCGGGTCGAAGTTGAAGGACCCCACGAACACCGTCTGGCGATCCAGGATGAAGGTTTTGGCGTGCAAGGCGCCCCGGGACGAGCCGCCGGACTGGAGGGAGGAGCCGCCGATCTGGATGCGGGAGGCCCCGCGCCGGATGAGGGAGCCGCCGCCCTGGATGAAGGAGGAACAGAGCCGGCGGAAATCACCGCCGAACTGCCTGCGTTCCTGATCGTGCTGGAGCTGCACCATGGTCGGTTTTATCTCATAGAGTTCCACTCCCATGCGGAGGAGATCCTGACGGTAGCGCATATAGCCGATCTGGGCCAGGGGCGCGTCAGAGGAGAGGAAGGAGTTGGTAATAATCTTTATTGTCAGGTTGCGGCCCCGCATCTTCCTGAACAATTGCATCCCAGCCTGGCCGGGTACGAAGTAGGGGGTGACCATAAGCAGCTCGCTCCGAGCCCTTAACAGGATTCCCTTGAGCTTCCGGGTCATTTTAACTGCCTGCCGTGAGTCATTGGGGTCGATGCACTTTAACGTATGGTCGGAGATAACTTCCGCCTGCCCCCAGACTAACGGGACCTGGCCGGCGTCGATCTGTCCCGGCAGAGCGCCATGACCGTTTTAGCAGAGGGGTTGGAAAAATTGGGGGAGAAGCGGGCCGGGGCTCTGCGGGGAAACCTCGACCTGTACTGATAAAAAAACCCTCCACCGTAAGAGCTTGGGGAGGGTTGGAGGGGAGGACCCTGACGCAATGATCGCCAGGCCTTTTTACCCGGCGCGGTTCAAACCGGTGTGCCCTCTTCGGCCAGGGTCTGGAAATAGATGCGGCGGATGCGCCCGATGCGATTGTTAAAGCACAGGCCCAGTTCCATGCAGGCGTTATAAAAGGATTCCCGGCTGAATTCCAAGGCCAGCAGCCGGGCCATGGTCTCCTTGCTGAACTCCTGGTGCAGGTCTTTGATCTTCTGGGCGGCTTCTCCCAGCCCATGCCACAGGGGCAGCAGGATAACGTCCGACTGTTCCTGCAACCGGGCGATTTCGGCCTGGACCACCTGGAACGTATGCAAACCGCTGCTTTCGGCCTTTTCCCGGCTGGTCTCCTGCACTACCTCTACTCCCAGGCGTTCCAGGAACTTGATGAGAAAATCCCGGGGACCTTTCTCCCAGGTGCACAGGTTCCAGACATCCCCGGGAATCCCCACGCGAGGCAGGCGTCCTTTCTTGGGCAGCCACTTGCGCAGTTGGTTGCCCCGGGCATAAAGCTGTTCCTGGAGCTGCACGAAATGGTTGTTTCTTTTCAGGGTGGCTTGCCACAGGAGGATGCGGCCAAAGGCCTTCATCTTGGCGAAAAACAGGTCCCGGGCGATGAGGCGTTTAATCACCGAAGGCCAGCTATAAAATTTCTTCATGGCCCGGGTGGTTTCCATCTGGAGTTCGAAGGGAGTGAACTGCCGAGGTTGGAACACGGTGTGGTGGCCGTCGTACTGGCTCCAGTCCCGGCAGATAATCCGGTTCTGGGCTTCCATCTCCTTGTAAAAAGGCGTCCCGGGCAAGGGGGTGAGCATCAGGTACTGCAAGGAATCCAGGTCCAACTTGCGGGAAAACCCCACGGTGTCCCGGATCACCTGGTAGTGGTCCTCTTCGGAGCCGAAGACGAACATGCCGTGTACCTTGATGCCGTACTGGTGAAAATTGTTCACGCAGTCTTTGATGCCTTGGACGGTCTGGGACTTGTTGTAGGCCTTTAAGGTGGCAGGGTTGATGGATTCCAGCCCCACGAAGACCACGAAGCAGCCGCTCCTGGCCATGAGGTCCAGGAGTTCCGGGTCCTTGGCGGATTCCACCCGCACCTGGGCGCTCCATTCGAGCTTCAGCCCTTCGGCGATGATGCGCTCGCACAATTCCTTGGTGCGCTGGCGGTCGGCGGTAAAATTGTCGTCGCAGAAAAAGATATGGCGGGCCTGCATGCCGTTCTGGCGAATCTCGGCGATGACCCGGTCAATGGAGGTGACCCGGTGTTTGCGCCCGAACATCATGATTACCGAACAGAAGCTGCAGTTGAAGGGGCAGCCCCGGGAGGTGGCGATGGAGACGACGCCCCGCCGATTCCGGGCCTTCCAGCCGTGAATCAGGGTGTAGTTGGGAATGGGGAGGGAATCCAGGTCCCCCAGGAAAGGGCGCCAGGGATTTTGGTGAATAGTGTCCCCGTCCCGATAGCACAGATTGGGGATCTCGGCCAGACTCCCGCCGTTTTCCAGGGCGTCGACCAGCTCCGGCAGGGCCTCGTCACCCTCCCCGCAGACCACATAATCGGCGTGCTCTAACCCTTCCAGGGGCAAAAAACTGGGGTGCGCGCCGCCCAGGACCACCGGCAGGCCCTGCTGGCGGTAAAAGTCCGCCAACTCGTAAGTCCGGGGGGCGGTGGAGGAGATGCTCGAGATACACACCAGGTCGGGTTCGAAGTCCAGCTTGCGGTAATTGGGGGCGGACATCTCCTCGATTACCACTTTGACTTCCATTCCCCGCTGCTCCAGGATGGTCCCCAACAACAGCGACCCCAGGCGGGGAATGGCCACCCGGCTAAAAATATGCTCCTGGGGAGACCGGGGTTCGATGAACAATACCTTCTGAATGGGCCGGGTCATGTGACACTCCTCCTGGAACTTCACTCCTGACCCCAGGGGCAAAATCCTGACAAAACAAGCCCCTCCCCCGGCTATTTTCTAGCCGGTGAGCGCCTGGCTGTTTAGGGAAATGAAGATTTTTCTTATGCTAATGTAAGGGCCTGCCCCCCGAATGTCAAATTAATTTTCGGTGAGCGCGGCATGAGGAAGGCATAAAGAAGCAGATTCCCCCGGCATGGGGGAATCTGTTTCATGTCGTCTTGACTTTTAAAACTGCGGGCGGTGCTTTAGACGCAACCGGTGGGCTTCGCCAACCCTGCCATCTTGCAGGCTCCTTTGCCCGGTCCGGAGGGGAAAAGTTCGTAAATGTGTTTCAGTTTGAAGCCGGTTACCTTGGAGAGGATCCGGACCATGGGAGCAATGCCGTTCTTCTTGTAGTAGTCCTGGAGCATGTTGATGACTTTCCAATGCTCATCGTTGAGCTCAGAGATGCCCTCGGAGTCCTTAACGTACTCTACCCATTCCTGATTCCACTGATCCAGATTTTCCAGAAAACCATCTTCATCTACCGTAAAGGTTTTACCTTTGAATTCCACGGTTGCCATGCAGAGATATCCTCCTTCAATATTTTGATCGCCGGATTTTTTGTTTTCAAACGTATGTCATTGTGAAATTTTTGTCAAGCATTAAAAATCCTATATCCGCGTATAATCTATCATTAACATGGAGGCCCGCCGCCGTCAAGAGGCAATCACGGCCGGGGGGGCGGCCTGGGGAAAATCTTCCCCGGATTCATGATGTTATGGGGATCAAAGGCCTGCTTGATCCGCCGCTGCAAGGCCATGGCCGCCTGAGCAGCTCCATCCCCAGATAGGGGGCCTTGGTGAGACCGATGCCGTGCTCCCCCGACAGGGTGCCGTTCAATTCCCGGACCACGGTGAAGATCTCCTCCACCGTAGGGTTCACCGCCTCGCCGTTCCCCGTCCACCCGGCGATCATAGAGCACGTTGACGTGGATGTTGCCGTCCCCGGCATGGCCGTAACTCGGGATGATAAGCCCCCGCCGCCGTGAAATCTTTTCTAGGGCCGCGATCAAGGCCGGAATAGCACTGAGGGGGACCACCACGTCCTCGCTCACCTTGTGGGGCTTCACCTTCAACAGCGCCGGCGAAATCACCTTCCGGGCCCGCCAGAGGCCCTCGGCCTCCTCCCCGGTCTTGGCCCTGAGCACCGGCTTCGCCCCCTGCTCCCGGCAGAACCGGGCCATCCCGGCCGCCCGGTCTTCCACGTCCCGGGGGTGGCCGTCCACCGCCATGAGCAGCAGGGCCGCGGTGCCCTCCGGCAGCTCAAAGGGCAGCATCTCCCTGACGCAGGACAGCGTCACGTGGTCCATGAACTCCAGAGCCGTGGGGGCCAGCCCCGAGGTCAGGATCAGGCTCACGGTCTCGGCCGCCCGGGCCATGGTGTCGAAGCCCGCGGCCAGGGTCTGGCGGGCCGCAGGCTTGGCCACCAGGCGCAGGGTGATCCGGGTGATCACCCCCAGGGTGCCTTCGGAGCCCAGAAACAGGCGGGTGAGATCATAGCCCACCACGCCCTTCATGGTCCGGGTCCCGGCGGTGATGATCTCCCCGGTGGGCAGCACCACCTCAAGGCCCAGGACGTAATCCCGGGTGACCCCGTATTGCACCGCCACCGCGCCCCCGGCGCACTCGGCGACGTTGCCGCCGATGGTGCAGAAATCGGCGCTGGCCGGGTCCGGGGGATAGTATAAGCCCTCAAGCTCCACCGCCTGCTTCAGCCGGCTCAGGATAACCCCGGGCTCCACCACCGCCACCAGGTCAGGCCGGCTGATCTCCAGGATGCGGTTCAACCGGGTCAGCACCACGACCACCCCGCCCGCAATGGGCACCGAGCCGCCGCTGCGGCCGGTCCCCGCCCCCCGGGGCACCACCGGGAACCGGTGCTCATTGGCCAGGCGCACCATCGCGGCGATCTCGGCCGCCGAGCCGGGAAAGACCACCAGATCCGGCATATGGGCCCGGTCCGTGGCGTCATAGGCATAACCCCAGCGCTCCTCGGGAGTGGTGAGGACGTGCTCCGGGCCGACGATGGCGGTGAGCTCTTTAATTATCGCATCTTGCATTTTTGGATTTTCAACCGTAGGGCGGGAAAGTGAAACGCATCCCGCCTTC
>CAWKEQ010000015.1:0-98333 GCA_963848565.1 uncultured delta proteobacterium | reverse complement strand
TACCGTCAAGCCCTAAGGATATTAGCCCTAAGACATTTCTTCCCACTTGACAGGGCTTTACGACCCGAAGGCCTTCTTCACCCACGCGGCATCGCTGCGTCAGGGTTTCCCCCATTGCGCAATATTCCTCACTGCTGCCTCCCGTAGGAGTCTGGACCGTGTTCCAGTTCCAGTGTGGCTGATCGTCCTCTCAGACCAGCTACCCATCGGAGCCTTGGTAGGCCATTACCCCACCAACAAGCTAATGGGACGCGGACGATCTCTTCCCGGTAACTTTCATGAAGAGGTCACCTTTACCGGTCAATCCGAAAATCAACCGGGTTATGCGGTATTAGCGCACCTTTCGGTACGTTATCCCCCAGAATGAGGTAGATTATCCACGCGTTACTCACCCGTGCGCCACTTTACTTGCCTCCCGAAGGAGGCTTTCTCGTGCGACTTGCATGTGTTAGGCATGCCGCCAGCGTTAATTCTGAGCCAGGATCAAACTCTCCAGTTTTACTTGGAGTTTTCCCGCACTCGGACTCACTATTTAGTTTTCAAAGAGCAAACTTTGGTGCTTAATATTGTAGCAATTTCTTCGCCGTTGTCAAGGAGTTTTGTTTGCTTCTGGTTAGCTTCGCTCCCCGAGCGGCACTTGTTTTTGTAACCCAATCCGGCTGCCGTGTCAACCCCTGGTTGCGGATTTTTTTCGCCCCGCCGGGCCAACCCTGCCGCCTTCCAGGCAACGGTGATTTATAACCAATCACCCCTACCCTGTCAAGCCCCGTTCCCTACTTTTTTGCTGCCGTAGGGTGCGTCTTACGCACCATTTCTTCCGCCCACCCCAGAGTCCGCCGCTATTTAGCTACCCAGTCGCCGGACCATGTCCGTCGGGGCGGCAACCCCGTTACAACCTCTTCAAGGGCTTCCAAAAAACCGGCCGGGAATCATTGCGCTCCCGGCCCCGATGCTTAACCAGTAGATGATAGCAAATTAGAAACGAAAGGCAAGACCTTTGTCAAAAAAAGTTTTCAGTTGCCCGTAATCAGTTGCCGGAAGTTAAAACCTTGGCCATAAATTCCTTCCACTCGGAGATTCTCCAACCCCCTAAATCCCCCTTTTCAAAGGGGCACTTGAGCTGCAATGCCGCATAGTTCCCCCCTTTTCTCAAGGAGGGTCAGGGGGGATCATCTTCTGGTGGCACAGGTTTTCAACCTGTGCAGGTCAACCTGGGGCCTCCCTGCGGCTAGGGCGGGCCTCCCCTCGGGTGGGGCAGGCGTCCCCGCCTGCCATCCTTATATCTATATATCTTTACCCTCGTTCCCAAGCTCCTGCAACGCTACGTTCCAACCCAGCTCTGCTTGGACACCTCCCCGTAGGGGCGACCCGGTGGGTCGCCCTTCCCGCCCCCTGAGCTTCTATTTCTTCTGGTGGCACAGGTTTTCAACCTCTGCAGGTCAACCTGGCCTCCCTGCGCCGGTCGGGTGGCGCAGGCGTCCCCGCCTGTCATCCTCACCTCTGGTGGCACAGGTTTTCAACCTGTGCAGGTCAACCCGGGCCGCCCCGCCTGCCATCCTTATATCTATATATCCTTAGCCTCGTTCCCAAGCTCCTGCTTGGGAACGCCACTTTCCGCCCAAGCTCTGCTTGGGCACCTCTATTTCTTCCGCGCCTGCTTCCACGAGCGCCCGGCCCGTGGTTTGCTCTTCCGGACGCCTCAGCCCTTGGCCTTTTTCCGCTTCTGCCAGCTACCTTTCTTCTTGGCCGACCCGTACGTGTGGTTCACCGAGCTGCCTAATCTGGCCACCCCATGGTCCTTGCTCACCAGGCCGCCGTATCCCGCCGCAACCTGGGCCGACGCCGGCGGCCCTGAGGCCAGGGCCAGGGCGACCGCCATCAGGGCGGTAATCCATAGCTTGTTCACCATACCATCCTCTCTGCCCAATACGGCTGATTCCCCCGGGGCTCCCCCCCCTTCTACGCAACCATGAAAAAACCAAGAAACGAACCAGGGGAAAACTATGCAAAAGGCCCCGGGCCGCGCCCCGCGGCCCGGCCTCAGGACCATTTACGCATAGACCCACCCCGGCGGCCATCGGGAAAACCCCGAATTTCCCCCGGGAAATTACCTGAATCTTCGCGAACCGTGTTGTCAGTGAGCAGTGAGCAGTAAGCAGTGAGCCGTGAGGGATTAGGGATCAGGGATCAGGCCGAGTGCGCGGACCAGGTGTGAGGTTGCAGCTGTCAGGTTTCAGGAGCCAGACGGGCAGGACCGGGTGGAGAGCTCTGCGCCAAACCATTGTGAGACCTCTGCGAAAGTCTCGTGGAGGATAGCCGCCCTCGGCTGTCCACCCTGCGCTTGGACGCAGGCGAGTCCGCCTGCGCTCCATTTTGATGCGGCAGGCTACGGAAGAGACTTTCCCAGAGGTCTCAAGGAGCAGTTTTAACCCGGATACTGTGCCAGACAGCAAAGAACTTGGTGGCACAGGCTTTCCAGCCTGTGCCCAAAAACACTCTGCTTTCCTAGGGTTATTTAATTTACTGTTATATTTTAGTAGGTTATGTAATATTTCGAAAAGTTCATGAATAAAGCCGGTTAAGATTAATTTTTGTCATCCTGAGCGGCGCACAGGATCTCCTCTTTTTCTCGGATTGAAGAGATGCTTCGGTCGCTCCCCTCCCTCAGCTTGACCAGTCAGGGGATTTTCGCAGCGGTCTCAGAGGTGAGGTCCCCCGGTGCGAACGGTCAGGAAAATAATGCCGGCGTCCTCGACCACCCACCATCTTTCCTTAAACCCCCTCCCCCTTGATAGGGGAGGGTTGGGGTGGGGGTGAGGGGGTAGATCAGCGGCACCGCCTTCCAGCCGTGTACAAAACGTCAGGGGTGGACCTGTGTGTCCGCCCTTCATCTCTACCCCCTGCCCTCCCATCCCCCCTTTGCCAAAGGGGGGTTAGGGGGGATTTTCTGGTGGCACAGGCGTCTCGCCTGTGCTGCATTATCGAAGCCGTTTACTCCACATTTTCTAACCTGCAGCCACCACCAATTAGATCGATAAATGGCGATCCCTTTAGCATGCCACATTATCTTCTCCCACATAGGTTTCATTGGATCCCCATTTCCATATTTTTTATCAGCTGAAAGTCTATTAAATACGCCTTCAGTAATAAATGACGCATAGCTTCCTTCGCGAAGGGAGCATAACTTTTTGCAGCATAATTTGCAGCACGTCCTACCCAAACAAGGTCATTATAACGACTAACGTATTCCGGTACGCGGAATGAAAAGATTGACTATTGTCTATACCTACTGCCTGCTGTATCAGGTATCCTGTAGTTGGATAATTTTCTTTAATCGCTTTATTTCTAATATTCCTGAACAACATAATTAATTTGTAAGGCACATTTAGCTGCCGAACTGTTCTTTAAATCACCTAGGAATACCGCCATAACCCTATCGCCATCAAACGCAGTTATTATACCATTATTGTGACATATGAGCCTGCATGCACAAACTAGATAAGCTTTATATATCTCAGCTGCAAACCAATCTTTATATCCATTTACCAATTCTGTAGAATCAGCCAAATCTGCATATAACACTGTACCGTTCAGCAAACCGCGTCATTACCTAGCCTCACATCATCTGCTTCTGGAACTTTTTGTCCCTGACGAGTTTGCCATTTAGTTGTTAAAATTGCCTTCACTTCGCTGATTATGTCATCTATTATCGCCATAAATTATTCTCCATTATTTAGGTCCAATTCTGAGTATTATACGACGTAATTCTGTGCAAACAGGTCCCATTCGATTACCCAGGGTTCCTATAAGTCCTTCGGCATACTCTAAAGGTTTTATTCCAAGAAGGTCTGATGGGATTTTGATATCCTTATCGCGGGGTTTTACCATAAATGTTCTTTCGCGGTTGATTCCCCCATGAATAGACCAAGTTCAAAAAGTACATTATCTCGTGGTCCACACATTTCAATTCCTCGGCTATCAATAATATCGTCCGGAGAAATCACCACAATTGCGAAGTCTGCATCATCAACCATAGTAATTAGATCTTCTATGGGTACTTTTGATGGGTTGAAAATCCCTGTCCATACTTTCACGACCATAGCATCATGAGAAAAGGCCAACTCAATTTCTCTGCATACCTCTAACTGCTCCGAAGCTGATCCGATAAATACAACAGGTTCATTATGAGGTTGTCTAATGTATTTGCTTCTTTCTCGTAACCTGGCTGCAATTTCAACAGAAATATGCCGCCATAATTGCGGATATTTTAAAGCAAGTTCCGAAAAATCGTTCGCAGTCACCCGCCCAAATAAACTAGGCTCTATTGCGGTTACAGTTGCGCTTCTACGCGCAGTACAGTCAATCAGAGCCATCTCTCCGACATGAGTTCCGGCCTGTCGAGTTGTTATAAATCGTCCATTAATATGAATACTAACAGACCCTGATATAATGAAAAATATATCATTATCTCCATCTCCCTGATTTATAATAACCGGACTATGATGTATTGGAATACATTCAAAAAGACTTATTTTTTCTGCCAAATCTATTGCTAGCGCCTTATCTCCAGCAACTAATGATTGTCTTTTTAATACATCTATTAATTTCTTTTTTCCTTCATCTCCCCCGAATCGAGGAATTATGCTTGGATGGCTAGGAAATGCTCATATTATTCATTTTGAATCCAGCGCAAGATCGCCTTCAAATCTGCAATAGGCTCCCGCTCCGCATTTCCCGGGGCAAGTCGGCCAATTCCTTTTCCGCCGACCTTTTCAGATGGACGACATAAGGCATGAATAGCCCTTACTTGCCTTGCTCGGCCAAATACTCTTCCAAAGGCCGGGAAGGCTCGGACCGCCGCTGTTCGATGAGGGCGATATCCATTAAGTCTTCGACAAATTCCCGGTCTTGCAGCAATTTCTGCACCACCAAGTGCTGCTCTTTCTTAGGCAACCCCTTAAAGGCCAGCCAGAAAACCTCGGCTTTGGCTTCTTCCGTAATCATCTGCATATCCTCCATCCTTCTTGCACCCATGTTAAGATAACCCCGCCAACCTGTCAATTTCTTTCCCAATTCTTTCCCTTTTCGCCCTTTCCCCTTTTCCCAAGCTCCTGCTTCGCCGCACCTTTCGGCGTTTCTCTGTCCCCTGTCCCGCCTGTGCTGGCTTTGAGCCCGGTTTTGTTTTTTACTGACTGCTAATCCCTGACCCCGACCCCTAACCCCTGAGGTAAATCCCATGGATATTCGCTGTACCGTCTGCAACCACGCCTCCCTGAAGGAGATCGACCAGGCCCTCATGGCCGGGTACTCCCTCCGCCCCCTGGCCGTCCGCTACGGGGTCTCGGCCTCGGCCCTGTCCCGCCATCTCAAGCATCTCGACCGGGCCCTGGCCGCCCGGGACCAAGAGGAGCGGCAACGGGAAGCCACCCAGCTCATGGATCAAGTCAGCCTCCTGGAGGCCCGCCTCGACCGGATCTTCCGCAAGGCCGAAAATCTCCACTCCCTCCATATCTCCCTGGGCTGTATTCAGGAGTCCGTCCGCCTCCTCACCCTCCGGCAGAAGCTCCGGGTCTCCTTAAGGGGCCGCCCTTAATGCCCCCGCACCGCATGAGAAATGGTTACCTCCCGATTTCCTGCGGTTATCCAGTGACTTACCCCCGGGCAGCTCCTGATTGCCTGCGGGTACCCTCCGGCGCCCCTCCGGCGCAGATGCGGCACCAACTTTTGCCCTTTTTCCCACTTGTCCTTTTCGCCTCTTCCCCCTTGCCCCTTTTCCCCCTTTTTTCTCCCCTTTTCGCCCTCTGGCCTTTTGTGATACTATGATAAAGAGGAGTTCGCCATGTTGATCAATTTCACCGCCAGGTATACCAAGATTCCCTCGGGCTACCTGGGCCAGTTGATCGAATGGCCCGAAGTGCTCACCGAAGGCCGGGATCTGGAAGACTGCCGGGCCCTGCTCCGGGATGCCTTGAACGAAATGGTCCTGGCCTACCGGCAGCAAGGCCAGGAAATTCCCAGTGCGAACTGATGAATCGCCAAAAGCTCCTCCAGAAACTTTCTCAAGGTGATTTTCGGAATGTCGCGTTTGCGGATATGTTCAGTCTGGCCAAGGGCTTTGGTTTCATTCTCAAGCGCACCCGGGGTAGCCACCACATCTTTGCTCATCCCCACATCCCGGAGTTGATCAACTTTCAAGAGATCGCCGGTGAAGCCAAACCTTACCAAATTCGGCAGTTCCTTCGCCTCATAGAAAAATATAATATTAAGTTGGAGGACGCCTGATGCACCGACTACCATATCAACATCTTTTACAGCGACGAAGACGGCGGCTATATCGCCGATATCCCCGACCTGGATTCTTGCTCGGCCTTCGGAACCACCCCGGAGCAAGCCCTGGCTGAAGTTGCCCAGGCCAAGCAAGCCTGGCTCGAAGCGGCCCGCCAGTCCGGCAAACCCGTCCCTTCGCCCCGCTACCGGCCCGTCATCTACCAGGTAGCCCATTAAAGGCGGGACTACGACTTGCCCCTGATCTCTGAGTAATAGAAGTCACGGAAGGTTAGGGTGCGCCTTCTCTCTTCCTCTTTTCCCCCTTTTTCGCCCCCCCTTACGCCAACAAAAAACCCGGCGGTCGCAACCACGACCCCGGGCCTCCATCGAACCCCAACTGCTTACTGCTCACCGCTCACTGCTCACTACCTACTGCCTACGGATAAAGCAGAAACTCCCGGCGCACCTCCATGAACCGGTTTAAGTCCTCCTGCCAGGAGGTCTCCAATTCCCCGGGGGTCAAGCCATGCTCCAGGCCCTCCCGGATGGCGCTGTCCCCGGTGAGGAGGTCGAAGGGCAGGCGCATCGTCTCGTATTCGTAGGGCGGCGGGCGCCAGGCGAACTGGTCGGGATAGAGCTCCCGGATTACCATGAGCAGGGCCAGGGTGGTGTAGTAGGGCTTGAAGGCTTGCCGGTCGGTGACGTGGAGTTGGAAGCCCCGGCAGAGTTCCCCGGCGAACTTATGGAAGGTGGGCTCAAAGCAGGCCGTGCGGAGGACCACCCCGGGGAGCTCGAAGTCCCGAAGGCGGGCCAGGATACGGCCGGGTTCCAGGAACGGGGCCCCGAACAGTTCGAAGGGCCGGGTGGTGCCCCGGCCTTCCGAGAGATTGGTGCCCTCCAGGAGGACCTGGCCGGGATAGACGATGGCCGTATCCAGGCTGGGGAGGTTGGGAGAGGGCAGCACCCAGGGCAGGCCGGTGGCGTCAAAATAGTCGCCCCGCCGCCAGCCCGCCGCGGGGATGACCGTGAGGTCGCAGCCGATCTCCTGGGTGACGTTGTAGTAGCGGGCCAACTCCCCCAGGCTGAAGCCGTGGCGCATGGGCAAGGGGTAGGGGCCCACGAAGGAGGCCCACTCGGGCCGCAAGACGTTGCCCTCCACTGCGGCGCCGCCGATGGGGTTGGGGCGGTCCAGGACCACCACCTTCTTATCGAGCCCTGCGGCGGCCTCCATGACCTTGGCCAGGGTGGCGGCAAAGGTGTAGACCCGGGTGCCCACGTCCACGAGGTCGACCAGGACGGCGTCCACCAGGGCCAGGGCCTCGGGCGGGGGGATCAGGCGGGGCCCATAGAGACTCACCACCGGCAGGTGCAGGACGGGGTCGGCAAAATCGGCCGAGGCGATCATATTATCCTGTTTCTCCCCCAGCAGGCCGTGTTGGGGACTGAACAGGACGGTGAGCCGGCCGGGAAAGCGGCGGGCCACCAGTTCCCGGGCGCCGGCCAGGTCCGGCCCGACGCTGGGCGCATGGCTCAGGAGCCCCAATCGGGCGTCCGCCACCCAGGGCGGGGGTTCCCGGAGAAAGATTTCCAAACCCGATGCTACCCGGCCCATGCCCTGCCTCCCCCGGAAAATGCCAGGAGGGCCGGAAGAATGGTGTTGTTCTCCCCTGCCCTCCCGGTGCGGCGATCTAGCTTAGAATTCCGCTTCGTCTCGTTTTACCACGGGACGCATCATCAAGACCACGTCGTGGGTCACCCCGTCCTTGCGGATAAAATAATCCTCCAGGATGCATTTCTGTTCGAAACCCTTCACCCTGAAGGCCTTGACCACCTTTTTATGATCCGCCAGGATTTCGGCCTTTACCCACATGAGATTTTCTTGCAAAGCCAGGTTAAGGATCTCTTCGAGCATCAGCGACCCCAAACCCAGGTTCCGGAAGCCGCGGCCCGCGAAGATGCGAATCTCGCCGACATGCTTGGCGGCATGCTTGCCCCGGTGGAGGGTGGCGTCCGCGATGATCCGGTTGGCTTCCAGGTCCACCGCCACCAGGGGCAACACCTTGCGGTAATCGAGGTGATCAACCCAGGCATTGACCAGTTTGAGGTCCTTGACGTCCTGCTTCAGAAAACGGATATCCTCCTCAGGGGCCTCCTGGAACATCTGGATCAAGGCGTCCCGGTCCTGTTCGTTGAGGAAGCGGAACATCACCCGCTTGCCGTTCTTCAGGGTAGCGAACTTACGGTAGGCGACGTAATTGATCATTGCGGACCTCAAAAAGGGATTTCGGTGCGGCTTTAGGCCATGATACCCCCTGGGGGAGATTTGTCAAGGCAGCAGTAGGGGGCGTCAACCGGCCGGCAATCGGGTGGCGTTTATCTCCCCGGCTTGGGTGAGAAGCCAGTGAAGGTGTTGCCACGACCTCGCCCGCACCGCGGGGTCGGCATCGAGAAAAAAAAGCCGACAACAGGTCTCCCGGCAAAGGTCGCGGGGCCTCACCCCGGACAGTTCACCCGGATCAACCCTGGCCCATACTCCGGTCGGGGCAAGCATTTTTTAGATATTCTAAATTAATATTAATTAGTTAGCGAATTTTGCCCCAAATAATTTTGCCTCCCTATGAAAAACCGTGAAAAACCCAGGATGCGGGAGATTCCTTAAAATCGTGGGAAACGGCTCAAGGCCCCGGAAAACTCTCAATCTGGTGTTTATACACTCTAACTCATTAAGTTAATTATGGTTTTTAAAAAATTGTCCAGAGGCGCGCCAGTGTTGCCTTCTGTAACATTCTCCTAACAATTAGCTAACCGAGAATCCTAAGGTCAATTTCGGTCTATCCCCTTTGACCGGGATTTCAGCCCCGGTTATTATTCCCCTCACGAGTATGGTCACACCTAAAGGGGGAATATGGAAGCGATCTGGCAGGCCGTCAAGGAAGTCACCAAGAACCAGCTCCCCGAAGCCACCTTCGATCTGTGGATCGAGCCTCTTCAAGCAGAGTCGGGGCCCGGGGGTGAGCTGGTTTTATCCTGTCCCAATCCCTTTGCTCTCAGATGGGTCCAGGCCCATTATCTCAAGCTCATCCAGCAGGTACTGAAAACGAGCTTGGACTTCAGCCCGGCGGTGCATCTGAAGTTGCTCACCGCCCCGGCGCGCCTCCCGGTCCCGCTCCCGGTGAGTCAGCCCTCCCTGCCCCTGGTTGCGAGAAAGACCGGCGGCCGGCGGTTTAACCGGGCCTTTACCTTTGACCAGTTCGTCGTCGGGGCCTCCAACCGTCTGGCTTACCAGGCATCCCAGGCCCTGGCCCGGAACGACACCTTTTATAACCGCATCCTGTTCCTCTCCTCCGGCCCCGGGCTGGGGAAAAGCCACCTGTCCCAGGCGGTGGGCAACTTCGTCAGCAAGTCGGCGGCGGGCAAACAGGTCATGTACACCACTGCGGAAAATTTCGCCAACGAGATGGTGAGCGCCCTGAAGAACGGCCGGATGTCGACGTTCAAAGAGCGCTTCCGACAGGACTGTGACATTCTGCTCCTGGAGGAAGTCCAGTTTTTAAGCGGCAAGGAGAAGATCCAGGCGGAGGTCTGCTATACCCTGGATACGCTCATGGGCCAGAATAAGCGGCTGGTCTTTACCAGTTGCTATCTGCCGGGAGAGATCGGGCACCTCTCCCAGGAATTGCGGTCCCGGCTCACCGGCGGCCTCATCACTCCCATCGGGCCACCGGACTTCCCCACGCGGGTCAATATCCTGGACAACAAGGCCAAGCGCCGGGGAGTGCAGGTTTCCGTCAAGATTTTGGAATATCTGGCGGAATACGTCGATGAGGACGTGCGGCGCCTGGAGAGCGCCCTGGATTGCCTGGTAGCCCGGTCGACTTTGCTCAACGAACCTTTCAGTCAGCGCCTGGCCCAGGAGGTGCTCCAGGACCTGAAAGCGGTGGACACCCGGTTGAACACCCCGGATATTCAAAAGATCGTCAGCGATTACTACGGGGTGAGTCTCCCGGACCTGCTGGGGCGGTCGCGGCAAAAGCGCCTGGTGCGGGCCCGGCAAATGGCCCTCTATTTCTGCCGCATCTACACGGAAAAAACCATGGTGGAGTTGGGGCGTCTGTTCCAGCGGTCCCATGCCTCCGTGGTCCATGCCTTGCAGACCCTGGAGCAAAACCGCAAGACCCAACCCCGGGTGGCCCAGGAATTACAGTTGTTGGAGGAGAAACTGGCTCAGGCCAAGGTCAGGTCGGGGGCTAGGCCATTATCCAATCTTCGCACCGATGCTTGATTACCCGGCCCTCGACGATGAACACGATGTCTTCGGCGATGTTGGTGGCCAGGTCGGCGATGCGCTCCAGATTCCGGACGATGATGATGAAGTGATGCAGGCGGGCTACCCAGCGGGACTCCTTGGTCATGCAATCCAGGATCTGCTGGATATATTCGTCATCCAGGATATCCACCTCCACGTCCCGCTGACAGACCTGGAGGGCGAGCTTGGGGTCCTGGTTGACAAAGGCGTCAATGCTGGTGCGCACCATCCCTAAGGCTATATCGGCCATGACCCTGATATCGATGGGGAGTTCCAGAGGTGGGTTGCTGTTCAGTTCCAGGGCCCTTTCGGCGATGTTGACCGCCTGATCGCCGATGCGCTCCAGTTCCGTGGCGATCCGCATCGCCGCGACGGTCAGGCGCAGGTCGGTGGCCACGGGCTGGCGCAGGGCCAGCAATTTAAAAGCCTGTTCTTCAATAGCCAATTCCATGCGGTTGAGCGTGATGTCATCGGTAATCACCTCCCGGGCCAGATCAGAGTCCCGGTTCGTGACCGACCCCAGGCTCTTGCCCACCGCGGTTTCGGCCAGCGCCGCCATGCGAAGCAAATCCTGCTTCAGATTGCCTAACTCCCGGTCGAAATGCCTTGATAATTCCACGGGCGTGGTCATTGTCGCCCCCTTTCTTGAATTACTCGTAGAAATTTTAGTACAAATCATCTAAAAGATAAAGAATACTCCGGCAAATTCAGGGGCTATTTCACTATTTTCGTTCAGGATGATCTATGAAAGTGGCCGTGTTGGGGCCAGGGGCCCTGGGTTGTCTCCTGGCCGCCCTCTTTCGGGAGGCCGGCGCCGATGTCTCACTGGTGGATTACCGCCCGGAGCGGGTGGCCCGGTTGCGCCTCCAGGGCATCCAGGTGCGCACCCTGGACGGGGAGCATCGGGTTATCCAGGTGCCCATCGGCCTGGCGCCGGAAGTGGGCCCGTGCGATCTTGACCGTCGTGACGGTCAAAGCGTATCAGACGGAAACCGCGGCCCGGGCCCTTCCGGGGCTCATGTCCCAGGGGGGCATGGCCCTCACCCTGCAAAATGGCTTGGGCAACCTGGAGTCCATGGCCCGGATCGTGGGGCCCGCACGTCTGCTGGCGGGAGTGGGCCTCCTGGGGGTGACCGGCCAGGATGAGGGCCGGATAATCTATGCCGGCCGGGGGGTTATTTATATCGGGGCGCCGGCTGGGTCCCAGGTGTCTCGGGATCCTGAGGTGGCGGCCGTGGTGGACCTCTTCCGGGGCGCCGGCCTGGAGTGCCAACCCCGGGAGGACATCGAGGCCGTCTTGTGGGAAAAGCTGGTCATCAACGTGGGCATCAATCCCCTCACCGCCTTGCTGCGGGTCCCCAACGGGGCGCTGCTCCAGTTGCCCGAGGCCTGGGAAGTAGCGATGGCGGCGGCGGCCGAAGCCCAGGCGGTAGCCCAGGCCGCCGGCCTCAACCTCAGCGGCGACCCCGCCGGCCGCCTCCGCCAGGTCTGCGCCGATACCGCGGCCAACCGCTCCTCCATGCTCCAGGATATTCTGGCGGGGCGGCCCACCGAGATCGAGGCCCTGAACGCCCAGGTGGCAACCCGGGGCCGGGCCCTGGGCCTGCCCACCCCGGTCAACGACCTGCTCACCCTGCTGTTGCGCGCCGCGGCGCAGTCCGCCCCTTTTCAGGTCGGATAGCCACCCGGAATATTCCTGCCGCCCCGTTATTCCGTTGCCTCATAGGGCCGGGACCTGATACATAAAGATCAGGGGCCGGGAGAGGCGCCCTTGCCGAGATAGCCGTAGGGCTCAACCAGTTTTCAGTGACCGTGCCAGTGAAGAGGGGAAGGGGTATGAAAAGGATCATAGCCGTGGAGCCTGGCGAATGGATTATCCTGCCCTGTATCCTGGAAACCGATGAGTATTACTGCCGGGTTGACGTTTATCCGGACGGCCGGGTGGAGGCCAGCGACGACGACCGCTTCGACAAGACCGACCATTACGGCCCCGACTACAAACTTTTTGCGGCGATCTATAACAGCAGCAACGATTTCATGATGTTCCTGCGGCGGCCCGTCCTTGTCACCCCTCAAGGGGCAGTGCCGGTGGCGGGGGTGAGGCGGCTGGCCATCATGGCAGTGAAGTCCCTGCTGGTGGAGGACTGACACCCGGTTTCCGCCATGGCGCCTGGCGGCCCGTGGGGTGCAGGCGATATCAGCCCGGGATGGAGGCAAGGTTATGCACATCACCGCCGAGATCCATCAGGTGGGCGGCGGCCAACTCACCGCGCCTGAGGATGCCGCTATTTATCTCATCAATTTCGACGGGCACGCGGCGTTGGTGGATGCCGGCTGCGGTCGCGCCCAGCCGCGCCTCATGGACAACATCCGGGACTGCGGGGTCGCCCCGGATCAGATTGACTACCTGCTGCTGACCCACTGCCACTTCGACCACACCGGGGGCGCCCAGGCCCTGAGGAAGTTGCTGGGCTGTCAGATCGTGGCCCATGCCCTGGAGGCGCCTTTCCTGGAGCAGGGCGACCAGAGGGCGACAGCCGCCGCCTGGTATGGGGCCACCCTGGCGCCTTTTCCGGTTGACCGCAAGCTCGCCGGCGCCCGGGAAGAAATCCTGCTGGGGGGCCGGGTTATTGAAGCCCTCCACACCCCCGGGCACTCGCCGGGGTCGGTAGTCTATGTCACTGAATCAGAGGGACTCAAAATCCTCTTCGCCCAAGATGTTCATGGCCCGCTCCACCCGGACCTCTTATCCGATGCCGCCGACTACCGGCGCTCTCTTCAGTTGCTGCTGGCGCTTGAGGCCGACGTGCTGTGCGAGGGACATTTCGGGATTTATCGGGGCAAACCCGCGGTAGCGGCCTTTATCCGGCAGTTTTGCTAAGATGCTGACGGCCCTAGGATCTGGCCGTGATCTTGAGTTTTGCTCTTCTTGATTCAGGAGCCCATTAATCCAGTGACTTCATAAAGGTTGTATTTGCCGCTTTTACCGGGAAGGGGAAGACGGACGCGGCGTCCGACCCGAACCTGCGCTTTCACCAGGGCATAGGTATCTTCGGAGATGAGAAATTGGGTGCCGGCTTGCTTGTTGGCAGCCTCGATACGGCTTGCGAAGTTCACCGTATCGCCGATGACCGTCATCTTTTTATTACCCGGCGATCCAAGTTTACCCGCCACCACCTGTCCAAAATGCAGACCGATGCGAATCTGAAAACTCTTATGATAAAGCTCTTCGAGATAAGGCTCGAGCTTCCGGACGGCGTCGAGCAGATTCAATCCCGCTTTGACCGCCCGTAGAGCCCCCTCAGCCGGATCATCGGCTTCAAAGAGCGCCATAAAACCATCACCCATGTAACTGTTGATGCTCCCTCCATGGCGGCTAAGCACTTCGCCCACCCCCTGGAAGTAGAGGTTCAGGACATGAATGACATCGAACGGCAGCAGGTTCTCAGCAAATGGGGTGAACCCTCGAATATCTGAAAAAAGGATCAGGATATACTTCTCGACCCCGATGGAGCAAGGCTCAACACCTTGAACATAAAGGCTGGTCATTTCCACATCTTCAAGAATATCGGTTACCAGCCGGCGAAGTTTTACATCCCCGGTGACGACGGTCTGACAAGCCAGACGAACCTTCGGGTCAAACTGCAACATTTCAGCAATGCTTTGTTCCTCGGCATTGCGCGGCGCACAATTCTCCAGACCCTCAATAATAATCACCCGGCAGGTGGAGCACCTGGCGCTGCCACCACAAAGGTGAGCTTGATCTATACCGGCTCGCAGTCCTGCCTTTAAAATAGTCTCACCTGCGTTCGCCTCAATTTTTATGTCATCCGGCAGGAAATGAATCAGAGCCATAATGAGACCTTATGCTTCAAGGTGAATCAAATTTCCAGGTTCGGTGCGCGGGATCATTATGGAAAACAAATAATCATTCCGACCCCGGCGGGCAAGAGTGCAGGCCGCCGATTTCCTGGGACCGGTCAGGCAGCAGGCCAGGGAAAGTGAGACCGTCAGGCCACTTGCCACCATATAGTGTTTGCCTAAAATTCTTTCCACTTGGAGATTCTTAAATCCCCCTAAATCCCCCTTTTTCAAAGGGGGACTTTAGCAGCAATTCCTTATAGTTCCCCCCTTTTCTAAAGGGGGGTTAGGGGGGATTAGCATGATGCCGCCCTCGGAAAATACTTTTGGCAAACGCTATACGCCCTGAGCCGCGGGCTCGAAAATCAATGGTATGATCTGGATAACGACATGGGGCCTTTTGGCAGGGAACCATCGAGGAACCTGGAATCGGGGCAAGCCAGGCCTCAGCGCGCCGGCGGTTCCTGGCCGGGGGGCGCCTTCAGGGCCGGGGGGCGCACCAGGGGCACAAAACGCACTGCCAGGGAGGCCTCCTCCACCAGTTTGCCCTGCATCCGACGGTACCGCATCAGGGTTTGGGCCCCGCCGGGGGGTCCCAGGGGGATCACCAGGCGGCCCCCCTCTTTAAGCTGTGCCGTGAGCGCCGGGGGCACCCGGGGGGCAGCCGCGGTAACCAGGATGGCGTCAAAGGGGGCGGCCTCAGGCCAGCCCTGGTAGCCGTCGCCGGACCTGACCTGCACCCGGCCATAGCCCAGGTCTTTGAGGCGCGCCGCGGCCTGGCGGGCCAACTCCGGCAGGATTTCGATGCTAAAGACGTGATCGGTAAGTTCCGCCAGGACCGCGGCCTGGTAGCCCGAACCTGTTCCCACCTCCAGCACCCGGTCTCCCGGGTGCACTTCGGCCCACTGGGTCATCAGGGCCACAATATAGGGCTGGGAGATAGTCTGGCCTTCCCCGATGGGCAGGGGGTAATCGCCGTAGGCTTGGGAGGCCAGGGCCGCGGGGACGAAGAGGTGCCGGGGCACCGTGCCCATGGCGACTAACACCCGGGGGTCGGTGATGTCCCGGCGCTGCAGTTGCCGGGCCACCATGGCCTGCCGGGCATCCTCGAAACTATCCAGGGCATGGACAGGGCCGGCGCCCATCCCGGGGCCGCCCAGGAGCATAGCCCCGGCCAGGAGTAGAGGAACGATACGGCGCATAATTCTTTTCACCGGAACTCTATCCCGGAGCCGGACAAACGGTCTCCATGCCGGTGGTTCGGCGCATTCTCTCTTAGACGTCTTATACCGATGAGCGCTCAACGGACAATTTTTGTCAGGGGGGACCTGCGTGTCCCCCCTGAGGGCGCACACACAGGTGCGCCCCTAGGTTTTGTCTGTCTGTTTTGACTGCAACTGCGTCTTATACCGAATCGCAATCAATTGGCGACACGGGCGTCTCCCCTGGGCTGGCGCAGACGAAAGGTTCGTGACCCTGGGGTGGATCAATCCCGGGGAGAAAAATCCCCCCTACCCCCCTTTAGAAAAGGGGGGAAAGACTGCGGCTTCCTTAAAGTCCCCCTTTTGTAAAGGGGGATTTAGGGGGATTTGAAGTTTCACGGTAAAGCCTGCGTCCGCAAATAATTGCCTTTTGATTGCAACTCGGTATTAAACAATCCCCACGCATCTCCTTCAACTCCGGCGCCGCGCCGCTGCCAGACGGTGGGCAACGTCCGCCAGGTACTCGGACTTTTCGAGGCGGGCGATCCAGGCCGCCGGCAGGGCCGGGAGGCCCAGGTAAGCGCCGCTGATACCGCCGGCGATGCAGGCGATGGAGTCAGAATCCCCCTGGGTGTTGGCCCCCCGGCGGATCGTGGCCAGAAAGTCATCCGGAGATTTGCAGAAACAATAGAGGGCCAGCAGAACCGCTTCCTCCACCACCCAGCCCTCGCCGATATGAGCCAGGGCCGCGTCCGTGGAGGTCATTTCCAGGGCCTCCTCCAGGCGGGCCAGGGCCAGGTCGAAATCTCGATCCTGGCCGTGGGTCTCCAATTCCAGGGCCGGGATCATATCCTCCGGCGGCAGGCGGTCCAGGGCCAGTTTCACCAGGAAGGCTGCGGCCACCGCGCCCAACTGGGCGGCGGGATGATGGTGAGTGATGAGGGCCGAAGCCGCCGCCACCTGGCGCAGCTTGGGCAGGTCATGCTGATAGAGAAAGCCGATGGGAGCCACCCGCATGGCCGCCGCCGCAGCCCTTGGAATTGGGCTTGCCGCTCTTCCACCAGGGGACCCCGGCTTCGAGCTGGCGCGCCCCGTAGAGGCAGGCGCCTCCCGGCGAGCGGTCATTCTCCGGAGAGCGCAGCCAGGCGACGAACTCTTGGGAAATGGCCTCCATGAGGCCACCCAGGTCCTGATGGCCTGCGGCGATCAGGGCCTCGGCCACCGCCAGGGTCATTTGGGTGTCATCGGTAAATAAGGCCGGCTCCGGCAGGTCCTGGATACCGTCCGGGCCGTAGCGTTCCCGAATTCCTTTCAATTCCCAGAATTCCACCGGATACCCCAGGGCATCCCCCAGCGCCAGACCGTAAATCATTCCCATGACCTGTTCCATGATGCTCCTGTGAGGGCTTTTGGTAGTTACTGACCGTTATTCTGCAACCGTGCCGCCTTGTCGCCGGGACCTGGGTTCAGGGACGACGGGGGCTCCGAGGGTTTCCCGGCCGCCGCCACCTTAGGCCCTGGAAGTCCCAGGGCGGCCCGCTCCTGTTCGATTTTCTCGAAGAGGGCGTGAGCCAACAACTGATGGCCTTCCTTGTGCAGATGGCCGCTGAAATTGGCAAACAGCGGCCGGAAATCCATCTTGGAAAAGACCTCTTTCATAGAGATATGATAGATCCCCGGGCCTGACAGGGTCTCCCCCAGGGGGTCCAACCCGTGGTCGCTGAGGTAAAGGTTATGCCGGGGGTCTTCTTCCAGCCGGCACTGGGTGACGAGGATAACGGGGATATGCCGTTGGCGCAGCATAGCCACGTTTTCCGCCGCGGTCTCCTCGGCCAGCCGGATGCGGGCGGCGATCTCCCGGGGGTCATGGGCTGCGGCCACCTGGGCGTCGGCGTCGTTTATGGCGTATTTCAGGCGGATGGTCTCGGGCACCAGGGGCCAGAACACCTTTTCGAGCTTGGCCTCATACAGCCGCCGGAAAATGAAGACTTTCATTAGCCAGTGCCGGGGGTGCCACCCCCTGAATTCCTGGCTGCGGCGCCACTCCCGCTCATCTTCCCACTTGTTGGTGTCATTGATGTGCAAGACGACGAGGCTGGGTTCGTACTCCAGGATTTTCCGGAGCACGACCTGGCAGCGCCGGGGCCCATAGCCGGGCACGGCCAGATTGATGGACTCGGCGGTAATATCGTGCCGGCGCAATTCGTCGCCCAGGAACCAGGGATAGGCGGTTTTGAAACTGGGTCCCCGGGGGACGGAATCGCCCACTACAAAGATGCGGAAGGTTCCCGGGGGCCGATGGCGCTTAAAGGTCTGGGGGTGGAAGCGCCGCCCCCCGGCCCGGAAAAGTTCCACCGTGCCGTCGGCGCGCTCATTGAAGCCGGCCTGGGGATTGTAGCCGTAGTCAAAGCGGCCCGAAATATCCTTGGCAAAAAAGACGCGGGCCCCCACCTCCGCCAGAACCAACAAGCAGATAGCCACAAGAAAGGCGGGAGTAATGAGCCGTTTCATCAGAATTGGAAATAGATAAATTCTTTATCCTGTTCCCCGGAGGAGACAATCAACAGGATCATCAAGGCGTAAACCACGCCCCGGGCTAACCAGGGAACGTGGTCCAGGGTGGCTTCATCCCGGTATTTCCAGGCCAGGACCTGGAGCAGAATCAAGGGGACAATATGAATCAGCAGCCAGATAGAGGAGGATTGCCAGGCGAGCCCCGACGCCGGGTTCCAGTTGCCCAGGGCCGCGAACCAGACGCCCAGATGAGAGACGCTGGGGCTGCGGAAAATGGCCCAGCCCACCAGGGTAAAGACCAGCATCAGGGGCACCGCCAGGGCGTCGCGCCAGGTCCAGGCCCCGTCTTTGGCCTGGATGCGGTTGAGAGGCGGCAGCACCCGGTAGAGAATGAGCAGGGCGCCGTGATAGGCCCCCCAGAGAACAAAGACCCAATTGGCGCCGTGCCACAGGCCGGCCAGGAGCATGACGATGGCCAGATTGCGCAGCGTCTCCCACCTGGGGCCGCGATTGCCGCCCAGAGGGATGTACAGGTAGTCCCGAAACCAGGTGGACAGGGAAATGTGCCACCTGCCCCAGAATTCCGAGGGGGTTCGGGAAAAATAGGGGAACTTGAAATTCTCCATGAGGTCGATCCCCAACAGCTTGGCGGACCCCCGGGCAATATCGGTGTAACCGGAAAAATCAGCGTAAATCTGGAAGGCGAAGGCTACCACCCCGATCACCGCCCAGTAACCGTTGAGACTGGTCTGGGGGTTAAAGGCATAGTTGGCCAGGAGGGCGCAGTTATCCGCTACAAAAACCTTTTTAAAAAACCCCACCAGCATCAGGCGCAGGCCGTCCTGGACATGGGCCTCCTGGAAACTGGCCCCTTTTTCCAGTTGGGGGATAAGATTCCGGCCCCGTTCGATGGGTCCCGAGACCATCTGGGGGAAAAAGGCGTCGAAGGTGGCGAAGGTGAGCAAATCCTCACACGCCGGGCCCTGGCCCCGATAGACATCGATGACGTAACCCAGGGATTGGAAGGTATAAAAGGAGATGCCCACGGGCAGGATAATGTTCAGCATGCTCCAGTTGGTGGTGAAGCCCACGGTGCCCAGGAGCGAGGCGAATGAACCGACAAAAAAATTGAAGTATTTGAAAAACCCTAAAATGGCCAGACAAAAGACCACGCTGAGAATCAGGTAATATTTGGGGCGGCGGTCCCGGGGCAAAAGCCCGACGGCTTCATGACCTCCGAAAAACGCCAGGCCCAGAGCGGCGCTGGCCAATACGAGGTGTTGAGAGATGTCGGAGGCGGGCAGCCAGACATAACAGCCCAGGCACCAGGCCCCGGGCAGGAGAGCCAGGCCCAGGACCTGCCAGGGCCCTTTTTTCCGGCCGGCGATGGCCAGGCCGCAATTGTAGTCGATGACCGTGGTGGCCAGCACCAGGGCCAGGAATCTGACGTCCCAACAGCCGTAGAAGAAATAGCTGCCCGCCAACAGCAGCAGTAACCGCCGTCTTGCCGGCAGGAGCCAGTAGGAGATAATGATGAGAGGAAGAAAAATGAAATACTGCCAGGAAATGAAAGACATAACCTTCCGTTCAACCGTCAGCTTTCAGCGTTCAGCCAACACCCGGCGGGGGGACAGCGCCAGATGCAATCTTTTCTCCCGGAGACGGGACCCCACTAAGATTGGCGTCATTTACCGGTAGGTCTGGCCACCCTACTTTACATAACTTTATTAAAATCAAGTAGTTGTTGTATGGACACCGCAGGCTGTGCCCCTTATGAGAGGCCCGGCCTGGGATAGCGCGAATTTTTTGAGAGGTATTGTTACCGAGTGCGTACAAAGAGCAATTTTTCTAGCCACAGGCTTCAGCCTGGATCACCTGTTTATTGGCGACCTGGCGCCACCCTGCTTGCGTTCCGGACCAGGTACGATAATTATCGCTCTACGGCTGCCGCCGTATCCGGCACGTGGAGCTATTATACCTAATTCCAGGGTATAAAGTCACCCCGGGGAAAGCAAGATAATTTTTGTCGCCTCCCGCCGGACCCGGCTCACTGTTTCCGGGCCATGACCAGGAGCCGGGGCTCGCCGCTCATGGGGAGAGAGTATTTATGTTGCTCCAGGGGACCCAGGCCCAGCAGTTGAGCGGCAGACCGGGACGTCTCGAGTTCGCCCTGGGCCAGGTGCACGCCCTTGAGGGCCAGCACCAGGCCTCCCGGGGCCAGGAGCGGGGCGGCCAACTCCAGCAAGCGGGGCAGGATAAAGGCCGCCCGGGAGACCACGGCCGCGACCTTGGGTTCCCTTTTTTTCGCCAGGGAGGGGGTAAGATGGGTCTGGACCACCTCGACGCCGGTCAACCGGAAACGGGCGGCCAGGTACTCCAGAAAGGCGGCTTTTCTCTCCCGGGCCTCTACCAGGGTGAGGGCTAAATGGGGGAGGGCCAGCTTCAGCACCAGCCCGGGGAAGCCGCCGCCGCTGCCCAGGTCCACCAGGGAGGCGGCGCCGTCCAGCCACGGCAGCACCGCCAGGGAGTCCAGGAAGTGCTTGATAACGATGTCCCGGTCGGTCTTCAGCCCGGTTAGATTGGTCTTGGCATTCCAGAGCTTGAGTTCTTCCAGGTAGATCTGCAAATGCCCCAGGGTGGCGGGGGCCAGTTCCAGATTGAGAGCGGCAACGCCCTCCGCCAGGAGGGCCAGAGACTCGGGTTCCGGGGTTTTGTGGACCATGATTGCCCTTGTTCAAGCCGATGAGATGCAGCGTTTATCCGAGGGGGGTGAGAGCACCGTCGCTACACATCCCCTCCACCCCCTGATGGGACGCACCTAGGGGTGCGTTGAGGGCGGACACACAGGTCCGCCCCTACAGGAAAATCTCCATGGGGTTGGGGGAGTTTCAAATAAGTAAGGGGAAACGCTTGGAAAATGAAGCCTCCCTCTCCCGGCTTATTTCCCCAGGCAGAACTGGCCGAAGATCCGGTCCAGGATGGCCTCCCCCACTTCCTCCCCGGTGATCTCGCCCAGTTCATGGATGGCGGACCCCAGTTCCAGGGCCACCAGTTCCCAGGGCGGTTTTTCCTGAGCAGTGAGCAATTCACGGGCCTGACTGAGATACGCCAGGCATTGCCGGAGGTGCTCATGGTGGCGGGCCTGAGTGACGACCTCGCCGGCCACCTTGAGACCGCCGCCCAGGGCCTGGGCCACGATTTCCTGGCGCAGGGCCGGGATGCCCTGGCCGGTCTTGGCGGAGATTTTGGTCAGGGGCCAGGCGGTTAGGTCCGGCAACTCAGCCTCGGCTAAGCTCCCGGGCAGGTCGATCTTGTTGAGCACCACCAGTCCCGGTTGCCCCGCCAGTTCGGCCAGGGCCGCCCTGTCCGCCGGGGGCAGGGGGTGGCTTGCGTCCACCAGATAGAGGACCAGGTCCGCCTGGCGCAGCCTCTCCCGGGTGCGCTCGATGCCCAACGCCTCCAGCCGGTCCTGGGCCGGGCGCAGACCGGCGGTATCGCTAAAACGCACCACCACTCCCCCCAGGGTGATGGACTCCTCCACCAGGTCCCGGGTGGTGCCGGGGATCTCGGTGACGATGGCCCGCTCCATGTCCAGGAGGCGGTTCAAGAGGCTGGATTTGCCCACGTTGGGACGCCCGGCGATCACCACCAGGAGTCCTTCCCGGAGCAGCCGCCCGGCTTCATAGGTCTCGGCCAGGGCCTTGAGGGCAGCCTGGTGCCGGTCGAGACCCTCCCGGATCGAGGCAGGCGGCAGCTCCCCGGCTTCCTCGGGAAAATCCAGGGCGGCCTCCACCCGGGCCAGGAGGTCCAGGAGGTCTTGCCGCCTCTCGGCGAGCCGGCGCCCCAGGCCGCCGTGGAGGTGGGCCGCCGCCACCTGCAGGTGAGTTTCGGTCCGGGCCCGGATGACCTCCAGGACTGCTTCCGCCTGGGTCAAATCGAGCCGCCCGGAAAGAAACGCCCTCAAGGTAAACTCTCCCGGGCGGGCCAGGCGCGCCCCGGCGGCCAGGGTCAGGTCCAGGATGCGCCGCAAGACCCCATAGCCCGAATGGCAGTTGATTTCCACCACGTCTTCCCGGGTATAGGTGTAAGGCGCCCGCATGAAGGTGACCATGACCTCATCGATGATGTCACCCTGGGGGTCGACGATGTGGCCCAGATAGAGCCGATGGGACTGCCAGGCGGGGCGGGGGCGATGGGGGCGAAAGAGGCGGCGGGTGATGGCCCAGGCCAGGGGGCCGCTCAGCCGGACGATGCCGATCCCCGCCTCACCCAGGGGGGTGCTGATAGCCGCGAGGGTATCGGCCGCATCAGGGGAAGTCATGCCGGGCCGGCTGCATCCTCCCGGCTTCCCTTCTTTCTGACCGGCGAAATGACCACCTTCTTATAGAGGCCTTCACCCCGGCTGACGGTCTTCAAGTCCTTGTCACCCTGGAGGGCCATGTGCACGATGCGGCGATCATAGGGATTCATGGGATTCAGGGTGATAGGCCTGCCGCTGCGCTTGACCTTCTCGCCGTGCTTTTGGGCCAGCAGGGCCAGGGCCTCATTGTGGCGGGCCCGGTAAGCTTCCACGTCTATGGCGATCCTGACCTTCCCCCGGGTCTGCTTCGCCAGCATCTTGGTAACGAGATATTGCAGGGCGTCCAGGGTCTGGCCTTGCTTGCCGATGAGCAGACCGGCGTCGGAGGTTTCGATGAGCAGGTTGATCCGGTCTTCTTCCTGAACAGCAGTCACTGTAGCCGGCTCTTGCATCTTCGCCAGGACCTGCTCCAGGATTTCCCGGGCCAGGGGCACCAGATCATCCTCCGGCTCCTGCGGCACCGTGGCGCGGATCCTGGCTTTGCGACCTCCCAGACCAAAAATTCCAGGAGATCCCACCGAGACAATCTCTATCTCCAACTCCTCCGCGGGAACCTGAAAATGAGCGCAGGCATTTTCGATGGCCTCTTCGGTGGTTTTGCCTTCAAACTCCAGAAACTCCATCAATACTTCCCCTGAGACCTACGTAAGGTACTTATTGGTATAGTGCTGCTGCGCGATTGACAGAACGTTGTTCACCAGCCAGTAGACTACCAGGCCGGAGGCGAAATTCAGGAACATAAACGTAAAAATCAAGGGCAAGAACATCATCATCTTGGCCTGGGTGGGATCACCGGTGGACGGGGTCATTTTTTGCTGGAGGAACATGGTGGCCCCCATGACCAGGGGGGTGATGAGCAACGGGTCCTTGGCGGACAGGTCCGCCAGCCAGACGATGTTGGTAAACGGCAAAGTGGGGATAAAGGAGGCGTGGCGCAGTTCGATGGCATACCCCAGGACATTGTACAAGGCGATAAACACCGGCAACTGCAGCAGCATGGGCAGGCACCCGGCCATGGGATTGACCTTGAAGGTGCGGTAGAGGGCCATGAGCTCCTTGTTCATGGTCTCTTTGTCGTCTTTATATTTCTCCCGGAGCTTGGCCACCTTGGGCTGGAGCTTCTGCATGTCCTTCATGGACTTGTAGCTCTTGTGGTTGGGATACCAGAAGACGATACGGAGCAGGATGGTCAGGATAACAATGGCCCAGCCATAGTTGAAAGAGTAGCGTTCCAGCCAGTTCAGGAACTTCAGGAGCGGTTTTCCCAGGAAGTCGAACCAGCCGAAGTTGACCGCCCGATCCAGCCCCAGGGGCTTGAGATCGTCCAGGTTTTTCGGGCCGAAATACAGGACGTAGGAAAACTGGGCCGCCTGACCCGCGCCCAGGGCCTCCACCGGGGTCCGGACGCTGGCCACCATGGGGGCTTTCGGCGGCTCGCTCAGGGTGACCCAGGACTTGGCGGACTCGGGGATAATGGCGGTCATGAAGTAGCCTTCATCCAACCCGGCCCACTCCACCTTGCCGGTATAGGTCTTGGGCGCCTTGAGCCCGCCGCTCTTGACGTCATCGAGCTTATGATTGATAGAGCCGTTAAACCCGAGGAAATGAAAGCGGTTGGCCTCTTCCCCGGCAAAATTTTCGCTCAGGTCCAGGTTGAGCTGGCCATCCAAGGCCTGGCCGGTGCGGTTGGTTACCTGGACCGCCAGATCGAAGCCGTAACCGTCGCCCTTGAAGGTGTACGTCTTGACCACGGTCAGACCCTCAGGACTGACACAGGTAAATTTTAGCGTGCCTTTTTCCCCGGCCTTGAGGGTCAGGGCCGATGTCGAGGCCTCACACAGGTCCAGCCCTGAAAAGTTGAGGGTCTTCCCCTCCCAACTCAGGGTCAGGGGCAGCTCATTGGCATTGCCCTCCCGCACCAGCTCCTTGGATTTGCTGCCGTTTTCGGCGGGGTCGCGGTAGCGGTCCACCTCAAAGGCCACGGGCCCCAGCTTAAAATGATAGATGGGCTCAAAGGGGATGCGGTCCTTATATTTCTTCAGCCGGAAGCTCTTGAGCCGCCCTCCCAGTTCGGTGAATACCGCCTTAAACGAGGGGGTGTCCACCACCACGTCTTTGGCCGGGCGCGACGGTTGCGGCCTCACCGGCGGAGCAGGTTGCACGGCAGCCGGAGCCGGCTTCGGGGTCGCGGCCACCGGCGCCGGGGCGGCGGTTTGGGTGGCAGGCGCGGGCGCGGTGGGGGTTCTGGTCTTTTCCCCGTAATACATGAACCCCATGAACACCACAAAACTTAAGGCCAGGGCAATCAAGGCCCGTCTTTCCATAAGAAACTCCTAAGGTACCGGGTCCCACCCCCCGGAATGCCAGGGATGGCAGCGAGCCAGGCGCCGGATGGTTAGTCCGAGGCCGCGCCAGACGCCGTGTCGGCTCAAGGCCTCGACGGCATACTGGGAACACGTCGGCGCAAACCGGCAGCAACTGGGAAACAAGGGCGAGATCAGCACCTGATAGGCACGGATTATCAGAAGGGCCACGTTAGTCATGGGTTCTTTTACTGGCCCGGGAGAACAGCAACCGGCCCAACTCTTCTTCGACCTGATCATATACCAAAGCCTGCGCCCCTTTCTTGGCCATAATCACCAGGTCAAAGGCGGGCAATCCGGTTTGGTGGCGGCGAAAAAACTCCCGAAGCAAGCGCTTGACGCGGTTGCGCTGGACCGCTTTGCCCAGACGCCGAGTAACCACCAGCCCCAGCCGGGGGTGGCCTTCGGCCATGGGAGCCAGGGTCAAGCCAAAATGGCGCGTGTGGAGCCGCTTGCCCTGGGCCTGCGCCCGCAGAAATTCTTGGCGATGGCGGAGCCGCGCCGCCTTAGTGAAACGGGCGGTCCCTTTGGGATTGGGTTCAAGACAGGGGCTGAGCACCGGCAGTTGGCATCAGGGATGAGGCGTTAAAGCTCCCCACCTCAGACCGAAAGACGTTTGCGGCCTTTGGCCCGGCGGCGCTTGATAACCGCGTGCCCGGCCCTGGTGCTCATCCGTTCCAAAAACCCGTGGGTGCGGTTCCGACGCAAATTACTTGGTTGATAGGTACGTTTTGACATTTACTCTTCCTTATTCCTGGAACTTACTCCAAACATGATATAAACCATTTATGACGGATTTTGTCAAGGTCCAGGTGAGATTAATCCGGCTCCGGCCTCCCATGGGGATGACCAATCACCTGGCGCTGCACCACTCACTTGCCTATTCGCGGCTTACCCCGGACCCGGGGAATTTTTCCGGCGCCGGCGCTATCCAGAAAATTCCTCGGTATTGGCGTCCGGGGGCACTCTTACGCCGACTTTAGGAGACTGGGAGACGAGCCGCCTGGTGGCCGGTTGGCCCCCGAACGGGAGGACTAGAGGATTTTTAAGTTGAATATTTTCCTTAAATAGGCAAAATAGAAAAGTGTGGGGCTTCTCAAGGGGCCATGGCGTTCGGGGACCGGGCGCTTTTTTTAGCCCTCTGGCCGGCCTAACCCACACGGGAAGCGGTGCTGCCGCGATGCTAAGGAGTTATGCGCATGTTTCTTGATCCCATCCTGGGATGGTTCTCCAATGATTTGGCCATTGATCTGGGCACCGCCAACACCCTGGTTTATGTCAAGGGCAAGGGCATCGTCCTGAGCGAGCCTTCGGTAGTAGCCGTCCGCAAGAACGATCGGGACCACCGCACCCGGGTGCTGGCCGTAGGCCGGGACGCCAAGATGATGCTGGGCCGCACCCCCGGGAACATTATCGCCATCCGCCCCATGAAGGACGGGGTCATCGCCGACTTCGAGATTACCGAGGCCATGCTGCGCCACTTCATCCGTAAGGTCCACAACCGGCGCTCCCTGATCCGCCCCCGCATCATCATCGCCGTGCCGTCGGGCATCACCCCGGTGGAGAAACGGGCGGTCCGGGAGTCGGCGGAGTCGGCCGGGGCTCGGGAAGTCTATCTCATCGAGGAACCCATGGCCGCGGCCATCGGCGCCGGGCTGCCCATCACCGAGCCCATCTGTAACATGGTGGTGGACATCGGCGGCGGCACCTCGGAAGTCGCGGTCATTTCCCTGGCGGGCATCGTCTATGCCAGATCCGTCCGCATGGGGGGCGACAAGATGGACGAAGCCATCCTGCAGTTTGTCAAACGGACCTACAACCTCCTGATCGGGGAGCGCACCGCCGAGATCATCAAGACCACCATCGGCAACGCCTATCCCGGGAGTGAGATAGAGGCCATGGACGTCAAAGGCCGGGACCTGGTCACCGGCATCCCCAAAATCATCAATATTAACTCGGACGAGGTCCGTCAGGCCATCCAGGAACAGATCGACACCATCGTGGTAGCGGTCAAAACCGCTCTGGAGCAGACTCCGCCCGAACTGGCGGCGGACATCGTGGACCGGGGCATCTACCTCACCGGAGGCGGCGCCCTGTTGAAGAATCTGGATATCCTGCTACACCAGGAAACCGGCCTGCCCATCAAGATCGCCGACGATCCCCTGTCCACCGTGGTCATGGGCTCCGGCCGGGCCCTGGATAATCTCAACATCCTGAAAGAAGTGATGGTGGATTGAGGCGGTTAGATGTGCACCCTCCAGGTCGCTACCGCACCCTACTCCTTTTAGTCCTGATCCTGCTCCTGGTCTTTTCGGTCCTCTCTCTGAGCCTCAAGCGCTCACCAGCCTTGAAAAAGGTCCAGGAGATGGTCGTCACCATGACCGCCCCCGGTTTAGAAGGGCTGGAGTACGTCGGCCACAGCGCCAAACAACTCTGGCAGGGCTATTTTTATCTGGTGGGGGTGCGCCGGGAAAATGCCGTATTGCAGCGGCAACTGGAGGAGTACAAGCAGCGGGAGGTCCGTTTCCAGGAAGCCCAACAGGCCCTGACGCGCCTTGAAGTCCTCCTGGACCTGAAGCGGCAGGTGGCCCTGCCCGTCATCGGGGCCCGGGTCATCGCTTACGACCCCACCCTGTGGTCCCGTTCCGCCATCATCAACCAGGGCAAGGCCCAGGGAGTCAAGGAGGGTCTGCCGGTCCTGGCCCCCCAGGGCATTGTGGGGCGCATCGTGGTGGTCTACCCCGAGTACTCCAAGGTGATGCTCATCGTGGACCGCAAGAGCGGCGCCGATGCCATGGTGCAGCGTACCCGGATACGGGGCATGCTCAAGGGCAAGGGCGGCAACCGCTGCTCCCTGGAGTTTGTCCCCAAGAGCGCCGACGTGCAAGTGGGGGACCTGGTGCTGGCCTCCGGGTTAGTGGGCCTCTATCCCAAAGGCCTGGTCTTTGGGACGGTCACCGCGGCCAACAAGAAAAATCCAGGCGTCTTTCAGGAGATCGAGGTCACCCCCAACGTCGATTTATCCACCCTGGAAGAGGTTCTGGTGGTGAAAGTGGCCACCCTCACCTTGTCCGAACCATGATTGCGCCTCTGATCGCCTATAGCCTGGTGAGCCTGATCATTTTTTACGTGCAGAACCTGGTGTTCTTTCCCTATGTGCACCTGCGTCTGCTGGCCCTGCTGCTGTTCTATGTGGGCCTGAGGCCGTCCCTCTCCCTGACCCTGGCCTTGAGCCTGGTGGTGGGCGTTCTCCAGGACAGCTACGCCACCACCCCTTTCGGGCTCCATCTGGGCGCGTCCCTGGTGCTGGTGGCCATGGCCCGGTTTTTCCGCCGCGGCCTGCTCCTCCAGCAGTTGGGCTTTCAGGCCCTGGCGAGCCTGGCCGCTCTGGTCTTGCAAGAGGTGGGCTTGCAGGTCGGCACCTTCATCCTGGGCTACCAGCCCCTTTTTTCTCCCGACCTGACCAGGGTGCACATCATGGAGATACTGGGCACTGCGGCCCTGGGGCCCCTGATGTATCTCTTGGTGCAGGGCGTGGAAGACGCTCTGCGCCGTCTGGGCTGGCGGCCCCGAACTGAACCCATGCCCTATCAGCCTTTTGGCGAATGAGGCAGGTACAACTCGAGGCCAGCCAGACCTTGAGCCTGTCCGGGGCCACGTCGGGGTGAGCTTGCCCCCGGTTAGCGGATTTTTCCCCACTCCGGCAACCAATCACCCCGGTTATCGGGTTGATGAACTGGATGAGTGAGAGCGTTCATGCTGCTTCCGAATAAACCAAGATTTTCCGGCTTCCAGCTCGAGGAAACCAGCGTTGGGGGGGTGATGCCCCCGGAAGAACAGGAGCGCCTCCGCCGGACCTTCGCCCACGCCGCCCTGATCGTCCTCTGCCTCTTCGGGGTCCTCTTTCTGCGTCTCTGGTTTCTGCAACTGTTGCAGGGGGAGGAGATGCAGCAGCGTTCGGAGCACAACCGGATTCGCCTGTTAGACCTGCCGCCCTGGCGGGGTATGATTCTGGACCACCAGGGGCAGGTCCTGGTGGCCAACCGGCCCAGCTATGAACTGGTAGTGGTCATGGAGGATGTGGGGGACATCCCTCTCCTGGCCGGCCGCCTGGGCCACCTGCTGCACCTGGACCCCCAGCAACTAACGGCTCAACTGCAAAATGCGAAGAAAGCCGGCCTGCACCAAGTGCGGGTCCGGGCCGACCTGGCTTGGGAAGAACTGGCCCGGGTGGAGACCTTTCAACCGGAACTGCCCGGGGTCCTCATCCAGATCCAGCCCAAGCGGGAGTATCGCCACAAGGGCATGGCCTGCCACGTCCTGGGTTACCTGGGGGAAGTCAGCGACGCCCAGCTCAAGAGCGGCAAGTTTTCCAATTATAAGATGGGGGATTACCTCGGCAAATGCGGGGTGGAGCTGGCCTGGGAAAAGTACCTTCGGGGCAAACGGGGTTCCCGCCGCATCGAAGTTGACGCCTACGGACGGGAGCTGGGCCAGTTGGACAGCGTCTTCCCCACTGCCGGGGCCAACATCTACCTTACCCTGGATAACCGGGTGCAGCAGGAAGCCGAGGCCTGCCTGGAAGGCCAGGTAGGGGCCATCGTAGCTCTGGACCCCAAAACCGGCCGGGTCCTGGCCCTGGCGTCCTCGCCCACCTTTTCCCAGGAGGCCTTTGAACGGGGACTCACCAACCAGGAGTGGCAAAAGATCAACAACGATAAGACCCACCCCATGGAAAACCGCGCCCTGAGGGGCCAATATCCCCCGGGGTCCACCTATAAAATCGTCATCGCCCTGGCCGGCCTGGAGGAACAGGTCATCACCCCCAGCACCATCGTCGACTGCACCGGCAAATTGCAAGTAGGCAATCACGTCTTTCATTGCTGGCGCAAGGGTGGCCACGGCGCCATGAACCTCTACCGGGCCATGGTGCATTCCTGCGACATCTATTTCTACGAGGTGGGCCGGCGCCTGGGGATTGAACGCATCGCCGAATGGAGCCGGCGCTTCGGCCTGGGCGCCCCCACCGGCCTCGATCTGGACAAAGAGATGCCGGGCCTGGTGCCTTCCCCGGCCTGGAAAAAGGCTCGATACCATCAGTCCTGGCATGAAGGCGATACCATCTCGGTATCCATCGGTCAGGGCTACAATCTGGCCACCCCCATCCAGATGGCCCGGGTGGTGGCGGCCATTGCCAACGGCGGCATCGTCTACAAGCCCTATCTGGTGGAAAAGGTGGAGAGCCCCACCGGAGAAATTCTCTTCCAGGCCAAGCCCGAGGTGCAATCCCGCCTAAGGGCCAGTCCGGCCAACCTGGAAGCGGTGCGCCAATCCCTGGTGGGAGCGGTCAACGACGGCACCGCCAAGGCCGCCCGCCTGCCCAACATCCAGGTGGCCGGCAAGACCGGCACCTCCCAGGTGGTCGCCATAGATCGGGATAATCCCAAAAGGAAGCGGGCCCGGGCGATGCAAGATCACGCCTGGTTCGTGGCCTACGCCCCGGCCGGCGACCCCCAGGTGGCCGTGGCGGTCCTGGTGGAGCACGGCGGCCACGGCGGTGAAGACGCCGCCCCCCTGGCCCGGCGGGTCATCAAGGCCCGCCTGTCCGAACCCAAGGTGGCCCAGGCTGAGTAAAAACTTGAGCGCGGCGGCCAGGGACTTTTTCCTCCGTCCCCCGGCGCTTGCCAGGACCCTCTCCTACCGAGTTGCGTTCATACACGTAATGTATCTTTAATTCTTTTGTAGCGACCCATGGGTCCGCCCACGGGCAAGTGCGCCCCTGCACTAGCTTTGCCTGCTTTTATGCGGCCAACGTCGTATTAGTATCAAGTCGCAATCAAACAGGTGACACAGGCATCTCGCCTGTGCGGGTGCGGGATTTCGCCTGGGGCAAGTGAAAATATCCCCTCGAAGCCAATCTCTGGATCTGGACATACGTAGTCGCGACCCGGTGGGTCGCCCCCAGGTTCTTATGAGCGGCACAGCAGCTTGCCGGGGCTCCCCTTATGCCCCCCCGAGGAATAACCTGCCTCTTTATTCTCGAGGTGAGGGGGGGCGTTTCTTTATACCAAAAAGCAATCAGAAGACTATTATTTGTCATTCTGAGCGCAGCGAAGAATCTCGCTTTTTGAACCGCCGAGATTCTTCACTGCGCTGCGCTCCGTTCAGAATGACATGGAGATTAAATGTTTTTTGGCTGCAACTTCGTATTAGCACCCCAGCCAGTTCCTTATCGTCCTGATTCAGGTCCCGCCCGCCTCCGGCCAGCCGTACTCGCCGATGAGGCGCACGAAGCGGCAGCCGCCGTGGTACTCAAACTTCAGGCCCTCGGCGGTCTTGCGGACGCAGGTCAAGGTTTGGGACCACCGGTCCCCCACGGGGATCACCAGCCGCCCCCCCAGGGCCAACTGCTCGGTCAGGGGCCGGGGCACCTGGGGGGTGCCGGCGGTGACGATGATGGCCTCGAATGGCATTTCCTCGGGCCAGCCCAGGGTGCCGTCCCCCTCCCGGGTCTTGATGTTGCTGTATCCCAGCAAGGCGAGGATGTGCTCCGCCTTGGCCAAAAGCGACGCCACCCGGTCCATGGTGAAGACCTGGGCCGCCAACTCCGCCAGGATAGCCCCCTGGTAGCCCGAGCCGGTGCCGATTTCCAGCACCCGGTCCGTCTCCTTCAGCTCCAAAAGCTCGGTCATCAGGGCCACAATATAGGGCTGGGAGATGGTCTGGTCCTCGCCGATGGGCAGGGGATAGTCGCTGTAGGCCTGGTCCCACAGGGAGGATGGGATGAAGCGGTGCCGGGGCACTTTTTCCATGGCCGCCAACACCCTGGGGTCCGACACCCCCCGGGCCGCGATCTGGGTCTCCACCATCCGGTGGCGCATGGTGGTGTAGTTGTCTTCAGTCATGGGCTATCCTCTTTACCCCAGGATCAGCGGGGCCAACCGCAATAGTGGCAGATCGGAGTATCTCAGATCAAGAGATTTTCTCTCTTACTGATTAAGTTAAGGTCTCGTCGAGCCGAAATCTCGTGTTAAGGCAAGCCGAGAGGATTTTTCCTTATGATTAAGGAGGAAAGCACGGGGAAAAAGGGAGGGGTGCGACCAGGAGATCACGGTGGCACCGGCTGCTTGCCGGTGCAGATGAACCGTCGCAGGGTGCGTTTTACGCACATCTATAATTCTATCCCGCCATCGGTGGTGCGTGGAACGCACCCTACATAACTGTGGCGGTTTTTGATATACTATGACCATGGAATACATGGATAAATGCCGCCACCATCCGGACCGGGACGCCTGCGTGCGGTGCCAGAAGATGGAGGTCGCCTACTGCCAGGAGTGCCTGGATAACTGCAAGGCCTGCACCGACCCCTGTCTCTACTGCAAATTCCGCCCCGGCTGCGTCATCTGGGAACTCTGCCGCAAAGAGGCCCGGAAGCGGTGTAAGGAATTAGAGGGGGAAAAGGAAAAAGGAGCAAAAGGCGAAGAGGCTTAACTATTAAAGAAATGGTGGCACAGGCGTCTCGCCTGTGCTTTGCAGTGTCCAAGACCACCCCGAAAAGCGGGCAATGCCCGTCCGACAATACTCGCCGCCGAATCGTAGGGTGCGTCTTACGCACCATTTTTAGCCCGCCGCCCCGTGATGGTGCGTGAGACGCACCCTACCTGTCTAAACCTTCTTCTCCCACCTCAGCAAATCCGTCACTTGGGCCAGCGTCCGGCCTTCCTTGATCTCCTCCCGGATGCGGTTTTCTTTTTCCAGGACGTCCATGGCCCGGTTGGCGTATTCCACCGCCATTTTTTGGGGCAGGACCGCCACGCCGTCGTCGTCCCCCAGGAGCCAGTCCCCGGACTCGATCTTCTGGTTGCCGATGCGGATGGGGATGCCGATCTCCCCAAAGCCCTTGGGTTCCCCGGCGTTGGGCATCACCAGGCGGGAGAACCCGGGAAAGCCCAGTTTGACGATGTCCCCGGAGTCCCGGATGCCCCCGTCGATGACCACCCCGGCCAGACCCCGCTGGATGGCCGAATGGGTGGCCAGCTCGCCCCAGACGGCCGGCCCCACGCCCCCGGCGTCGATGACCAGCACGTCCCCGGGCCGGGCCAGGTCGATGGCCTCCACCGGTTTGGCCCAATCCGCCGGGATAGGTGCGCACCGTCAGGGCCGGCCCTGCCAGGCGCATGCCCGGGGCCAGGGGCCGCAAGCCTTCCAGCACCGCGCCCCGGTGCAGGGCGTCGGAGAGATTGGCAACGGAGACCATCTCCAGCACCCGGCGAATCTCCTCGGCGCCGCCCCGCTTAAACAACGTGGTGGGAATGACCGCGCCTTCATCCAAGGCCCGGCGAATCTCCTGGGTCGCCACCGCCGGGTCCATGGCCTTGGTGATGGCGCCCCCCACGATGACGTAGGCGGCCCCGTGGGCCACGGCCGCGGCCGCGGTCTCGGAGTTGATGCCCCCGGCCACCCCCACGGGCACGTGCACCGCCTGGCTCACTTCGTGCAAAATGGCAAAGGGGTCCCGGCCCCGCATCTGCTCGTCGATGGCCACGTGCACCGAGATGTAATCGGCCCCCAGGGCCTCCACCTGCCGGGCCCGGGCCACCGGATCGGCCACCGCGATCAGGTCCACCGCAATCTTGGCGCCGTAATTCTTCCCGGCCTGGATGCACTCCTCGATGGTGGCGTCGGTGGCCGTCCCCAGGACGTCGATGATCCCCGCCCCGGCCTTGGCCGCGGACTCCACCTCGATGCGGCCCGCGTCCATGATCTTCATGTCGGCCACGATAATTTTGCCGGGAAAGAGCCTTTTTAACTCCCGCACCGCATCCAGCCCCTCGCTCTTGATCAGGGGGGTGCCGGCTTCGACCCAATCCACCCCCGCGGGTACGGCCTGCTCGGCCACACCCACGGCCCGGTGCAAATCCACAAAATCCAAGCGCTAACTGCAAAATAGCAGGCATAGTGATTTCCTAATTAAGTATTTTGGGGGAGAGGGGTCAGGGGCGTTTGATAGCCCCTGCCCCTCTCCCCCAAGCCCCCTCTCCCCAACCCCTTACAGGGGGCTGGGAGGGGAGTTTGAGGGGAGGGCGGGGGACTCGTACGAAAAGTCCCCCGGCCCTCCCCTCAAGTTCTATTCCAAATCCGCGTGGCGGTCCAGGACTTCGCCCTGGTTATGGCCCAGGCGGCGCTGGTAGAGAATCAGCACCACCGCTTCCAGGAAGAAGAAGGAAGCCTGTTCGAACAGGCTGCCGGGGCACTGCACCGACTTGGCTTCCTGGTTCAGGGTCAGTTTGGTGGTCCCGGGAATGCTGATGGTGACCTGGGCCTCCTGGCCGATGGTGGATTCCGGGTGGGTGGTCAGGGCCAGGGTGCGGGCGCCCACGGCGTTGGCCCGGCGTTGCATCTCCCGGGGCTGGGCCGTCTCGCCTGAGCCCGACATGACGATGAGCAGGTCGCCGGGGCGGACCCTGGGGGTGGTGGTCTCCCCCACAGAAATAGACGGTGAAGCCCAGGTGCATCAGCCGCATCAAAAAACCCCGGAGGATAAATCCCGAACGGCCGGCGGCGCAGCCGAAGATCCGGGGAGCGGTTTCCAGTTCTTTGATGAGGGTCTCGGCCATATCCGGAGTGAGCCGGGCCAGCACCGCGCCCAACTCCTCGTGCATCTGGTCCAAGGCCTGAGTGAATTTGAGCCCGTGAGCCGGCTCGGGGTTTACGGCCCCCCGTTGGGGGTTTGGCAGATAATCCATGGTTTCCATCCTTTAAGTCTCGGTCCAAATCGGTTTGGATCCAAGCTCTCCAGCGCAGTGGGAGGATTCTTAACCGAAATTTAACACAGCCGCCGGGAAATTGCCATAATTGTCAGAGATTGTCGCCGCCTCAAGCAAATTTTTGCCAGCCGGGGCATATCAGGGGCGCACCCGGGTGTGCGCCCGGTTGAGGGCGGACACGCAGGTCCGCCCCTACATTCTGGAGGCATCTCTCTGTTTGAAACTTACTTGTTGCAATTTCCAGCAAATATGCCGGTAAATCAAGGGAAATTATGCACGTGGCCAAAAGTTTGTTCTTATCCCCCCTCACCCTGACCCTCTCCCCCGCTAGGGGAGAGGGAATAAGAGGAAAGAACTTTTGGCAAACGCTATTTGCACCAGGGACAAAAAAGGGCACGGCTCGCCGTGCCCCTACGATTCGGACTAGGGAATGCGCACCGGCGGGACGCCGGTGCCACCAAATGCTTATGGGATTGGGGGTGGGGGTTTGGGGGGAGGGGGAAAGGGCACTGCAGCCCTTTGCCCCCTCCCCAAGTTCTCTCAGCCTTCGAATTTATCGTCGTAGACCTTCATGGCGCAGAAGCGGCCGCACATGGTGCACTGGTCTTCTTTGGCCTTGGAGAGGTCCCGGTAGCGCCGGGCTTTGGCGGGGTTGATGGAGAGTTTGATCTGGGTGTCCCAGTCCAGGGCCCGGCGGGCCTGGGACATCTTTAAATCCCAGTCCGCGGCCCCGGGGAGGCCCCGGGCGATATCGGCGGCGTGGGCGGCGATCTTGGAGGCCACCACCCCGTCGATGACGTCCTCCACTTCGGGCAGTTTCAGGTGTTCGGCGGGGGTGACGTAGCACAGAAAGGCCGCGCCCAGGGTGGCGGCCAGGGCCCCGCCGATGGCCCCGGCGATGTGGTCGTAGCCCGAGGCCACGTCGGTGACCAGGGGCCCCAGGACGTAGAAGGGGGCGTTGGCGCAGTGTTTCTGCTGGAGGCGGACATTTTTCTGGATGGCGTTCAGCGGCAGGTGTCCCGGCCCTTCCACGATGACCTGGA
This sequence comes from uncultured delta proteobacterium, assembly GCA_963848565.1. Lineage (GTDB taxonomy): Bacteria > Desulfobacterota > Desulfobaccia > Desulfobaccales > 0-14-0-80-60-11 > 0-14-0-80-60-11. The sequence goes on along the minus strand of CAWKEQ010000015.1, from coordinate 62,650 downwards.
CCCCCTTGGCCCAGGCCCGTTTGGTGAGTTCGCCCAAGACCTTGAGTTCGTGGAGCTGGGCCCGGTCGGTGGCGTCGGCCAGGCACCCGGGGCGCAGGCCGTCCCCCAGAGACAGGGTGACGTCGTATTCCTTGGCGATCTCCAGCAGCCGGTCGTAGTGCTCGTACAGGGGGTTTTCTTTTTGGTAGCGGCGCATCCAGGCGGTGAGAAAGGCGCCGCCCCGGGAGACCACCCCGGTGACCCGTTTTTTCAGCAGGGGGAGAGCCGCCCGGGTAACGCCGCAGTGCACCGTGACGAAGTCCACCCCTTGTTTGGCGTGGTGGTGCACCATGTCCAGGAGGTCGTCGGCCTTGACGTCATCGAGGCTGGTGGCCTGGGTCATCACCTGGTAGATGGGCACGGTGCCGAAGGGCGCCGGGCACTTGGCCAGAAGCGCGGCGCGAATCTCGTCCAGGTTGCCGCCGGTGGACAGGTCCATGACCGCGTCGGCCCCGTACTCCAGGGCCGCGGCCAGCTTGGCCTGCTCCTTCTCCAGACTGACGTCGTGGGGCGAAGTGCCGATATTGGCGTTGATCTTGACCCGGACCCCGGCGCCGATGGCCGCGGGTTTAAGCCCCCGGTGCTCCCGGTTGGCCGGCACCGCGATGGTGCCCAGGGCCAACCCCTGGCGGATAAACTCCGGGGCCACGCCTTCGCTGGCCGCGGCCTCAATCATGGCTGGAGTGATTTTGCCCGCTAAGGCTGCTTCCCGCTGCGTCATAGGGGTATTTTATCCTAATGTTTGGGGAAAAGGAAGTGCTGGGGGGATCAGGGAGTGAGCCGTAAGCGGTAAGCAGTAGATGGCAGATGCATGAATGGTGCGTAGGACGCACCCTACACGGGCTTCCAGCCGGTGGGACGAGGCAGGCAAGACGCCTTGGCTATCAAAAAGGGCGACCCACCGGGTCGCCCCTACTGACTTATGGGGATTTGGGGTTTTTTGTAAGGGGGTCAGGGCCATCGACGCCCTTAGCCCTCTCCCCCAAGGTCTTACTCCTCGAAGAGCAGTTTAGCCAGCTCCGGCCAGTCCGCGACTTCGGGGAAGGGGTGGGGTTGGCGGTTCCAGGGTTGGGCGAAGACGATGGGGGTGATGCCGTGGTCGGCCAGTTGCAGGCAGGTTTCCAGGCGGTCTTCCACGAAGTAGTGGATGCCGTGGTCCTTGAGGTAGTGGATCTTGGTGTCGGGGTCGCCGGTGGCCAGGACCCGGATGGCGGCAGGCGGCACCAAGGCCAGGTGGCGGTGCAGCCAGCGTTCGATGGGCCGCCCCCGGTCCCGGGCGGTGACGAACAACAGGGGCGTCTCCCGGGCCAGGCGGGTGAGGACGGACACCGCGTGGGGGAAGGGTTCCACCGGCAGTTCATGGGGCCGGTCGATGAGTTCCCGGATGATCTCGTCGATGAGCCAACCCGGCAGGTCCAGGCAGTCTTCCAGGTAAAAGGTGGTGATGTGCTCGTAGCGGAGATGGTGCCCCTGGTTGTAGCGTTCCCGGGCCAGGGCCAGGAAGGTGGTCATGATGTCGGCCACCACCCCGTCGATATCAAAGGCCAGGCGGTCCTGGGGGATTTGGGGCGGCAAAGGTTCGGGGCTCATGGGAGGCGCCATGGTGGTGAGGCAGTGCATAATGGACCTGTAATAAGACCGGTTCGGCTAGGGCTCGTTTATGGAGGAGGCCAGGATAGCCAAAACCTCTCCCTCGGTGAGATCATACCAGTTTTCGTAGGCGTCGGCCACGGCAAAGGAAAAGCCGCCCCGGACATTGAGGCAGTAGAGCTCATCCACCAGGGGGAGCAGTTCCCAGACGGTGCGCTCCGAGCCGGTGGGCACCGCGACGATGAGCCGGCCGGCCCCCTGGGCCTTCAGGAACTGGAGCGCCGCCCGCATGGTGTAGCCCGAAGCCAGGCCGTCATCCACCACCAGGGCCGGCTGTCCGTCCAGGCGGGCATAGGGCCTGCCGCCCCTGAGGCTCTCTTCCCGCTGCCGCATAACCGCGGCGGTCTTGTTCACCTGGGCCTCGATATCCTCGGGGGACAGGGGCATGCGGCGCAGCAAGTCTTCGTTCAAGATGGCCTGCCCGGCGGGGTCCAGGGCGCCGAAACCGGCTTCCGTGGTCCAGGGGAGCTGGATTTTGCGGACAATGATGAGATCCAGGGGGATCGACAGGGCCCGGGCGATCTCCGCAGCCACCGGCACACCCCCGGCAGGAATGGCAAAAAGGTGCGCCTCACTCTCCCGATAGGCCTCGAGGAAGGGGGCCAAATGCTGGCCGGCGTCGGTCCGATCAAAAAAGACATGGAGGCGATCCCTCAGGGCCGGGTCTTCGATGAGGTTTCCCATTGCTGAATAAAATCCTTTTCCAGGGCGGCAACGTGGAGGTTAAATTCAGGCTGGGAGAGACGCGCCCCGGTCAGTCCTCCCTTGAAGCTGATTTCCGAAAGATAGGGACGGCCATCCCGGGGGTCCAGGAGCAGGTCCAGGATAGCATAGGGAAACCTTCCCCGGGCCATCACTTCCCGGCAAAAATTCTGCTGTGCCGGGGTGAGGGCGGCGGGAAGGGATGATCCCCCCTGAAAGAGATTCTTGCGAAAGCTGTGGGGGTTGACCCGTTCATAAGCCTCGACGTAGTCGCCCAGCGCCACCACCCTCAAATCCCGGGCGCCCTCCAGGAAAGGCTGCACCACCAGGGGGTAGGTGAGCCCCTGGAGGCCCGCCAGGCTGTAGAGGGTTTCCAGGGAGGGCCAGAGGCTGACCCCCAGGCCCAGGTGGGCCCGGTCCCGCTTGGCCACCACCGCTCCCCGGGCTTGAAATTCGGCGAGTTTGCCGGCCAGGTCCGTCAGGGCGTAGGCCACGAAACTGCCGGGGACCATATAGTCCCCCAGGACTTCGGCCTGGGCCACCTTGGAGCGGCTGAGGAGTTGGGCCAAAACCGGGGGGAAAAAGGCGACGCCGCGCTCCGCCAGGTCCAGAACCTTGATCTCTTCGCCCGGCCGCAGCGACAGGACGCCGATCACGAGCGTCCCCGGAACCCAGTTGCCGATAGTGGCGGCGAAAATCAGTGATAGTACGAATCAACAAGGGTTTTGGCGACATTATCCTGACTGGCAGGTCTGACCAGACTGGCCTTTTGGTGTGAGGCTAAAGTTCTATTCATTAAGGTTAACATCTTTTTGGCCGATTTTCGAGATACATAGATATCGTAATAATCCACCTGGGCGATCCGGCGCCAATCCCGGTTAATGACGGCCGGGGGATAGACCTGTTTGAAGACGCTCTTGCCAAAACTCCCCAGGATCAGGATGTCGGCCCCCACCCGGTTGAATTCGTAAGGTTGCCGCCGGGGGTTGAGCAGCGCCACCCGGTCCGGCGTTGATTCCACAAAGAAATACGACGGCATGAGATGGATGCGGTGGTCGTCGTCCAGGAAGGCCAGTTCGTATTCCGGGGTTTCGATGAGGCAGCGAGGGGGCACATGGGTCTGCAGATATTGCACCAGGCGCGCCGGGGCGGTGCCCCGGCAGGTAAGAGTCTGCTTGAAGAAATCCAGGCCGACGGCGGGGTAAAACAAGACCAGAACCGCGATGATGAAACCGGGGGCCAACCACCGGGGCGCAGGGGTGAAAACCCCGGAAGTCAGTCGAGCTGCAACCTTGCGGAGAAAATAGGCCGCCAACGGGCAGGCCAGGAATAGAGCGGGCAGGGCAAAGCGGTGCCAATAAACCGCGGTGAGGTACACCGCGCTCCAGAGGATAAAGTTCCAGATCCACAAGGTAACCCCGGGAGATGGGGTCTCTTTCTTCCAGATCCAGCCGACCCCCAGGCATCCCAACCAGAAAAGGGGGTCCTGCAGCAGTAACAGGAGACTCTCCGGGTAGATGCGGCCGATGGTGAGGGGCGTGAAGAACTCGTGGCACAGGAGTTTTTTCTGTTCCAGGAAATGGAAGATGGCCCCGGTGAGGCTCCCCAAAATCACCGCCTTGAGGGCCAGATAGGCCAGAGGCGGCAAGGCCGCACCGGCGCTGAAGGCCAGGACGCTGAGCCCCAGACGCCGCTTGTCGCGCCAATGCTGCCGGGCCAGGAGCACCAGGGGCGGCAGGAAGGCCAGGCCATAAAACTCCTTGGCATCGAAAGCCAGCCCCAAAAATATCCCGCCCAGAAAAAGGGGCCAGAGGGGGCGGGATTCAAGACCCCGGATGATAAAGTAGAGGGCGCAGAGAAAGAGCCCCAGGGCCGGGATATCCCCCAACACCGAGCGGCCCCAGTAAAGGACATCGGTCCCCAGGAAGGCCAGGGCCACGGCCAGGAGCCCCGTGGCGGAGCCCCAGAGGCGCCGGGCTGCCAGGAACAGGACCAGGAAGGTGAGGGCCAGATAGGCCCCGGCCACCAGGCGGCCTGAGACCAGGCTTACGCCAAAGAGCTTGTACGCCAGGGCCACGGGCAGGATCACCGCAGGCCCGACGCTGATCCGAAAGTCCAGGTCGTTCAGCTGATTGGGACTTTGCACCGTAAAGGCGTAGCGGCCATGCTGCGCCAGATTGGCGGCAGCTTCGGAAAAGATGCCTTCATCCCACCAGATGGTGGGATAATTCGCCAGGTTATAAAAGCTGCCGATCAGAATCAGGACGCACAACAGCCCGCCCAACCACCAGGCCAGACCCGCAGGCTCAGGAGACTCGTCAGGAAGTTTCACGATTCGTCATCGCCTCGTCACGCATAAATTTGAACGCTGGCGGACCTTCCTGGTCTCTGCCTGCCCCGGCTTCCTCAGTGGCTTCGGTGAGAGCGCTCCTGGCCCGGAGCCGCATAAAAAAGCCTGCCCCTTATAGGGCAGGCTTTTATTGACAATAAAGTAATTTAAACAGGTTTTCAACAAAAATGCGGATAATTACAATCCGACGATGTGCCGATGGAGTTCCTTGGTCTTTTCCATCCGGGCCTGATCCCGTTCAGCCACCAGGGCCGCCAGCGTGTCCTGAATCCGCTGGTAAAAGGCGCTGTTGATGTCTTCGCCCCGGGTGTGGGCATCGATGAGCTGCCGGTAGCAGCCAATCATGCGGGAGATCATCGCCACCGCATATTCCCTGCCCTGGACCTTGATGGTGGCTATCCCCAGGTCCAGATAGGCCTTCAACTCATCGCCCAGGATCGCGAAGGCGACGTTGGGATGCTGCCGCACCCGCTCGTTGATGGCCTCAATCTTCTCCGGCGGCTGCCCTCGTTTCGACAAAACTTTGCGCCGCTGCTCGTCAGTGAGCAGGCAGATACGGAAACAACTGCCGCTCCGGTCGGGCCAGCCTTCGTATTCCACGACTTCGTTGCCGTCTTCATCCCGATAGACTTTGCGGATGTACGAGTCGGCGATGAGTTCGTGGAACATGCAGTTTCCGACTCCGCCGATGCAGCGGTTGCCGTGGACCAAAATCTCGGTCTTGAGCCCCAGTTCGTCGGCTTCCCGTTTGAACCGGGCCAGTTTGGCCGCGGTATCTATTTCGGTGGAAGCTACCAACTGGGTGGCGCCGTAAGCCTTAAACCGGGCCATCTCCTCCTGGGTCTGGATGTTGGCGCCGACGCTGGCGTGAATAACCAGTTCGGGAAAATACCGGTGAATCTCCTGAATCACCGCCGGGGTCTTGACGATCACCCCTTCGACGCCGAAGTGGGCGTACTTTTCCACCTTTTGCACTACCAGGGATAATTTTTCACTCGGGATTTCCGCGTTCAGGGCTACCCGGATCTTCCCCTGGTAATCGGCGGCAATGCGAACCGCTTCCCCGATCTGGCTGTCTTCCAGTTCCCAAGCGCACTTCCGGCGGCTAAAGCCTTTGGCCCCAACATACACGGCATTGGCGCCGCTCTTGAGAACCCCCTCCACCATTTCCAGGCTGCCGCCCGGAGCTAACAGTTCATTGATCATGTTCTCACCACACCTCCCTGAGCCTTTTCCACAAAAGGTTCCTCAGCTCTGCGAATGCCTTACGCCAGTGCCTGTGGTAACCCCCAGGAATGGTGGGTTCCTGCCTCGCGCCTATTCACTGCCTGATTCCGATAGTTAGCGGATTCGGCAGAAAATCTGATGCTGATGATTCACTGCTATTACTATTTTATGCCCTCTGCAGGTTTATTTCAATAAGATTAGTAAAAAATTATAGACCTATTTTTCACAATTAATTGCTGGCCCCACCTTTCCCGGGGGGTCGGAATCGTTGCATTATGCAACCCTTGGGCCCAATCACCCGGGGCGGGGAGATCTAGAATACTCCCCGGCAGCCCCGCCGAGGCGGCGGGAGGCCGGTCCCCTAACCGGTTAGCCCCGGAGATAAGAGATGGCGAGGACGAAACAGAGCCCCATCTCCACGGCCCAGGTAAGCGTGTAAATCAAGAGCTCCATCTTGGAGCCGTAGTCGTCCTCCAGAAAGATGCGATTGGGCTCCCTCAGGATATCCCAGGACCGGATTGGTTTTTCTGCCGTCATGATCGTTTCCTCTTTAGATGAAATCGGCCAGCAGCGCCGCCACCGGGCGCTCTGGGTGTTGTCGCACCAAAGGGCCATCCTTAAGCACCGGATGGGCCTCCTCCAGGGTGGGCCGGGGGCGGCGGTAGATCACCCCGATGGGGATGCTTGTCCCCCCACTCCTTGGCCTTCTGATAAGCCCAGAGTTCGTTCTCCGGGTCGTAGTCCGGCTCCGCCTCCACGTCATAGACCCGTTGTTCATACCAGGCAAAGGTGTTGACCTTGTTGAAGGACACGCACGGTTGCAGCACTTCCAGCAAGGCGAACCCTTTGTGGGTCAGGGCCTGTTTGTACAGGCCGGCGAGGTGCTCCCCCCGGCCGGCAAAACCCCGGCCCAGCCAGGAGCAGTCCTGGGCCACGGCGATGGCCAGGGCGTGCAGCGGCGGATAGGGCACCCCGTGCGGCTGCAACAGGGTTTTAGCGCCCTGGTCGGTGGTGGGTGAGGCCTGGCCCTTGGTCAGGGCGTAGACCTGGTTGTTGTGCACCACCAGGGTGAGGTCGGGGTTCTTCCGCAACGCCGCCAGGAGGTGGTTGCCCCCCTCGCCGTAACAGTCGCCGTCCCCGGCCGTCGCCACCACTTTGAGCTCATGATTGGCCAGGCGGATGCCGGTGGCCACCGGCAGGGTGCGGCCATGAATCCCGTTAATCATGTTGCACTTGAGATAGTGGGGGAATTTCCCCGACTGGCCGATGCCCGAGACCAGGGCGATGTCCTCCGGGCCGAATCTCCAGCTCCGCCAGGGCCTGCTTGAAGGCCTTGAGCATGGGAAAATTGCCGCAGCCCGGACACCAGGCGCTCTCGATGCCTTGATATAAATCCAGCGGCAGCACGGCAACCTCCTCAGGCGTGCCCGGCGAGAGCCCGGAGAATATACTCCGGGGTCAAGGGCGCCCCGTCATACTTGAGCACCAGGTGGTCCGCGGCGATTCCCGTCTCCTGGCGCAGCAGGCGGTTAAATTGGCCGGTGGCGTTCATCTCCACCATTACCAGTTTTTTCGGGCGCCCCAGGGACCTGGCCACCGCCTTGGCCGGAAAGGGCCACAGTTCGCTGAAATGCACCATCCGGGCCGGGGTGGACCCGGCGTTGAGACGGGCCACGGCTTCGGCCACCGGCCCCAGGCTGGAGCCCCAGCAGGCCAGGGTCAGGGGGGCGTCGTCCGGGCCCAGGGTGGTGATGCCGTCCAGTTCGTCGGCCAACCCCGCCAGCTTGCGCTGGCGCTTGTCCTGCATCGTGACCCGCATCTTAAGATCCTCGGTGAGGTGGCCGTCGGGGGTGTGTTCATCGGAATCGGCCGCCACCACCGGGCCGAAGCCCGGCAGGCGCCGGGGCGAGATGCCGTCGGCGGTCAGGGCATAGCGCTCGTAAACGCCGTCGGCCGGACCCACGGCCAGGGCCCGGTCGATCTCGACTTTATCCGGAAAATCCCCCGGCTCGTGGGTGCAATTGGTATCCCCAAAATATTGGTCCGTGATGATGATCACCGGCAGTTGGTAGCGGTCGGCCAGGTTGAAGGCCCGGGCCGTCAGGGCGAATCCCTGGGCCGGAGTGCCCGGGGCCAGCACCGCCCGGGGAAAATCCCCCTGCCCGGCGTAGAGCAGAAAACTGAGGTCGCCCTGTTCGGTGCGGGTGGGCAGGCCGGTGCTGGGGCCGGGGCGCTGGGACTCCAGGATGACCAGGGGGATCTCGGCGCACCCCGCCAGGCCTAAGGCTTCCACCATCAGGGCGAAGCCGCCGCCGGAGGAGCCGGTCATGGCCCGGACCCCGGCGTAGGAGGCGCCGATGGCCAGGTTGATGGCGGCGATCTCGTCTTCCGCCTGCTCCACCACCACGCCCCATTTTTCGGCCCGGGCCCCGAGGGCGTTCAAGACGCTGCTCCAGGGCGTCATGGGATAACCGCAGATCAACTGCAGACCCGCGGCCAGGGCCCCCAGGGCGATGGCTTCATGGCCGCTGATCAGGATCCGGGGCTGGGCGGGGGCGGAGATCTCCGCCAGGGAATAGCGCTGGCCCGTTGCCGCGCCTAATCGATACCCGGCGGCGGCGGCCTTGTGGTTCCAACCCACCACTTCAGCGCCCTTGTCCTCAAAGGCCTCCAACAGCATGGCCATCAGGGGTGGGAGCGGCACCTTGAGCAGCCCCAGGAGCGCCCCGGAGGCCCCGGCATTGATGGCCACTTCCGCAGCTTTCTGGTCGGGAAGCAGGTCCCCGGCCGTCAGGGCCAGGGTGGTCACCCCGGAGGGCGGGTCGCCGACTGCGGCGGTGTCATAAATAATCACGCCGTCCGGTGACAGCTCGTCCCGGTGGAGGAGGATGGTTTCCTGGTTCAGGGCCACCAGGAGATCGATGCCTTCCCGGGAGGATATGAGGGGCTGATCGGAGACGCGGATGCGGTTGAACAGGTGGCCGCCCCGGATGCGGGACTGGTAGTCCTGGACGAACAGGACCTGGCACCCCTGGCGCACCAGAATCTTGGCCAGGAGACCCGTAATAGTGTGGACTCCCTGGCCCGCGGCGCCGCCGATCACGATGTTCAGATCTATGGCCATAGCTTCGCCTTTCCCGGCTGGACCGGGCTGAAATTTTATCTTTACCCGCAGGGAGGGGATTGTCAATAAAATTAGTCGGGGACCAGGCGCCGGCGGCGTGGGCCAGTCCCGGCCTCCTGGCGTCACTTAGCTTGTGAATTAGGGCACTTGCCCTGGGCCAAGCGCCGGTGGCGTTAGACGACCACATCTTCAACTAGCTGATTTGGGGTGATTTTTTTTAATGACCTGATAATCCCCAGCCCGGTTCGCGTCTCGTTAATTCCAGATATTCGGGCCGCCAGAGAAGAAGGCACATCAGAGCTGGACGGTTCTCCCCTGGCCGGCGATGTCCAAAATCTGAGGAGACCTCGGTCCTTGAAATATTTTTTATGGTATCATACAGGGTACGGGAATCTCGCCTGCGAACCACGGATGCTCTTGTAGTTCGCCAAAAGCGGTGGCGATTCGGGTTGGCTTCCCGGGCATATCTTGGTAGAATATTCTTATTTTTTAGGGAGATGGACGGAGGCCCGGGGAGTGAATTGCCCCGGCCGCGACCTCCGGGAAAGGCAGCCGGTTCGGCAAGATACTCCCGGGACAGGGCACGATGATGTGAAGCCGCCATCCCCCCGCTCCCGTCCAATATCGGTTTTTGAGAGGTTTGAGCGTCATGCGGGCTTTGTTGGTATGTCCAGAATTTCCCCTTTCTTTTTGGAGTTTCCGAAAATCTTGTGAACTGAGAGGCAACCGGGCGGTTAACCCGCCCCTGGGTCTGCTGACCGTGGCCGCCTTGCTGCCCCCGGAATGGGAGTTGCGCCTGGTCGATCTCAACACCAGGAAGCTGACGGAGCAGGATTGGCAATGGGCCGAAGCGGTATTAATCTCGGCCATGTACATTCAGAAGGATGGCCTGTCGGCCCTGGCGAGAGAAGCCAAGCAGCGGGGAAAAACCGTGGTCGCCGGAGGGCCCTACGCCACTTCGCTCCCGGAGGCCGCCCTGGCGGCGGGATGTGATTACGTCGTGCGGGGTGAGGGCGAGAATACGGTCCCCTTGCTTCTGGAGGCGATGCGCACCGGCCAGACCGGGGTGATTGAGACCCTTGAGAAGCCGGATCTCACTACTTCGCCGATTCCGCGCTTCGATCTGCTGCAGCTGGACGATTATGCGACCTTTTCGGTTCAGACTTCCCGGGGGTGCCCCTTCGACTGCGAATTTTGCGATGTGGTCAACCTCTTCGGGCGCAAACCCCGCCACAAGACCCCGAAGCAGGTCATAGCCGAACTGGAGACCCTCTACCGCCTCGGGGCCACCGGCAACATGTTTTTTTGCGATGACAACTTCATCGGGAGCAAGAAGCGGGCTCAGGCCCTGCTGCAGGAAGTCATTGCCTGGTCCAAGAGCCGGGGCACACCCTACCAGTTTTTGACCCAGGCCTCGGTTAACCTGGGCCAGGACCCGGAGATGATCGAGCTCATGATTGCGGCCAACCTCTGGGAAGTTTTTATCGGCATCGAGTCTCCGGATGAGAATGTCCTGGAAACCAGCCACAAATTTCACAACATCAAGAACCCCCTGGTAGAATCGCTCTACAACCTCAAGCGGGCCGGCATGGAGGTTATCGGCAGTTTCATCCTCGGGCTGGACGGGGAAAAGTCCGGGGCCGGGGAGCGGATCTGCGCCTTTGTCGAACAGACTGAGATACCCGTGATCATGCTGGGGGTCCTCCAGGCCGCGCCCAATACCCGGCTGTGGCATCGCCTGACGAAAGAAGGGCGGCTGCGGAGAGATATGGACGATGACATGGGGACCTTCTCGGGCCTGAACTACGAACCGGATCGGCCGGAAGGCGAGGTCATGCGGGAATACGTCGATGCCTGGGACTATCTGTATGAGCCATCCCGTTATCTGGCCCGAGTCTACCGTTATTACCTGGCCATGCGGCCGGTTCACCGGGACCCGGAGTCAGCAGGGCGCCCCCGGCCCCAGGCCGACGTCCCCAGCCGGCGCCCGACCTGGCGCCAGAGGTTAAACCAGGTTTGGTCTATCTGCAAAATTATCTGGTGGCAGGGCATCCGGCCGCCATACCGGCGCCAGTACTGGACCCAGTTGATCGGCATGTGCCGGCAAAACCCGAGCCGGCTCAAGCAATATTGCGTGACCTGCGTCGAGGGCGAGGACTTTTTCGACATGCGGAGGATGGTGCGGGAAAAGGTCACGGCCATCATCAAGGAACGGCACCTCGAGGTTTCTCCAGCGGCGCCTCAGCGTCGCGCCGCCAGCCGGTAAGGGTTAGGTGAAGCCTCCGGCTCACCAGGATCGATCAGTGCGCGGCCCGGGGCTGCGACCACACCCCGGTTCCGAGATCATCGGCGCAGTTCCTCATCGGCCCCAGTTTTAGGGGCCGGTTGGGATGTAAACGGCCGTGAAGAATTTAGCTGCGTTTCGTGCCCAAATGCCCAAACGGCAGGGTCTTATCTGACCCTGCTTTTTTTGTGGGCGCAAGCTTTGCCATCATGTTCATCCGTAGGGGCGGGTCTTATCGCGTTTGCCATAAATTCTTTCCACGTGGAGATTCTTAAATCCCCCTAAATCCCCCTTGTTCAAAGGGGGACTTTAGGCGCAATTCCTTATAGTTCCCCCCTTTTCTCAAGGGGGGTTAGGGGGGATGAGAGTGATGCCGCCATCGGAGAATACTTTTGGCAAACGCTATAAACCCGCCCTTACAAGGGCTTTCATGCCTGGGTGGCCAATTCTTCGCTCATGGGCATTGAGCCAGCCCTGTCTGCACGATTTTCTCCAACCAGGGACCGGGGCCTTGACATTTGAGCAGAGGTGAGGATTGAGCTTATCGCTAAGGGGGGGAGAGAAGGGGCGTCGCGCTCTTCGGCGACGCCCTCTTATTTACTTTTTCTGCTGTTCCGGTTTGTGGTCGCTGAGGGATTCGGTGAAGGAGTGCCACAGTTTCTTCAGCAATCCTTCGTCGTGCTCGGGGGAGCCTTCGGGCTGGGTGTGGGGCTCAGGCTCTTCCTTGGCCAGTTCCTGGAGCAGGTGCTGCTGCCGGGCATTGAGGTTCCGGGGAATAACCACCCTGACCTCCACCAGCAGGTCACCCCGGCGCTGGCCCCTGGGATAGGGCACCCCTTCACCCTTTAAGCGGATCACTTCCCCAGGTTGGGTCCCCGGCGGAATCACCAGATCGTGGGTGGCCTTCAGGGTAGGGATGGTGAAGCGGGTCCCCAGGGCCGCCTGGACAAAGGAAACGGGCACCTGGAGATGCAGGTCGTAGCCCTCGCGCTGGAAAAAATCGTGGGGCCGGACATTCATGACGATGTATAAATCTCCCGGCGGCCCGCCGTGCACGCCGCCGTTGCCTTCGCCGGGCATAACCAAATGGGTGCCGCTGTCCATGCCAGGGGGGATTTTTACCTTGAGCTTCTTCTTTTCCCGGATCCGGCCTTCCCCGTTACAATCGGGGCAAACTTCGGCCACAAACTCCTTCATGCCCTGGCACCGGGGACAGGTGGTGGTGATCTGGAAGATGCCGTGGCTGCGGGATACCACGCCCCGGCCGCCGCACTGGGGGCAGGGGGTCCGCTTGGTCCCAGGCTTGGCGCCGCTGCCGCTGCAGGTGCGGCAGGTCACCACCCGGGGCACCTCCACGGTCACCTCGGTTCCCAGGGCCGCATCCAGGAAATCCAACGTCAAATCGTACCGGAGATCATTGCCCGCCTGGGGCCGGGGTCCGCCACCGCCCCCGAAGCCGCCGGCAAAGCCGAAGACGTCTCCAAAGATATCGCTGAAGGAGCGGAAAATGTCGGAGAAATCCGAAAACCCGGTAAACCCGGTGGAAGAAAGGCCCTCATGGCCGTAGGTGTCATAGAGGCGCCGCTTTTCCGGGTCATGGATGACCTCGTAAGCCTCGGCGGCCTCTTTAAACTTCTCTTCGGCGCTTTTATCCCCGGGATTGCGATCCGGATGGTATTTGAGGGCTATCTGGCGGTATTTCTTCTTGACCTCATCCACACTTGCGTCCCGGGGTACTCCCAGGACCTGGTAATAATCTTTTTTCTGGTTTGCCATATCCTTTTATGTAAGTCGCACCTTTACTGATTTTACTTTGTCGCCTAAATGAATGTCTTTATCCCGGCGGTCGTCGATGGTGATGTGGGTGACCACCCGGTTGACCCCCTGGTCAAAGGGGAGTTCATGCAGGACCTGGGCCACCTTCAGCAACCTGGCGGCGTGGCCGTGGATCAGGGTGCCCATGTCCGTGAGTTCATAGGGGATACCCTCTTGCTGGAGATACCGGATGAGCGCGGCGACAAAATCGCCCACACTGGCATCTCCCAGTCCCAGAGGGACCACGCTGATTTCCATGATCGCCACACTGGCCTCCGGAGGCGCCGGCTATGACAGCAGTAAACGCCGCACTGCGGCTTTAAGAGCATCCAGATTAGGGGATTTTACCACAAAATCATCGGCACCCCAACTGGAAAGGTCGCGAGGAGGGGAAACCGTGGAATAAAGCAGCACCCGGGTCTGGCGGTTGGTTCCCTTGATCATCAGTCCGGTTTCCACCCCGGACATATCCGGCATGACCACTTCCATGATGACCATATCGGGCTTGAAGGAATCCACCAGGCGCACCACATCCGCGGCTTGCCCGGTTACCTTGACCTCGTAGCCCTCATCCTGCAACTCCTCCAGGCACAACTGCCGGATGTGGGGTTCGCCATCGGCAAACAGAATCCGCGACATGGCAATGCACCCCCTGCGTCAGAGTGGTGCTCCTTCCAAAAAAATCCATTATTATTTTAATCATCGCCGGGAACAAAGTCCAATGCCCGGCCGGTTTATTCCGCAAAAATTTATCGGTTTTTCTCAGCGCCTCGGTAAACGCCAGACGATTAAAATCCCGGGGCCGGCCCCACCGTGACCGGAATTATTTATCCTCTTCCGACTGGTTCCCTGGGGAATCGGATTCTTTCCCCCGGCTGGCAAGGGCGCGCCAGCGGGCCGCCAACTCCGGCTCCTCCCCTTCCATCCCCGGTTCATAAAAGCTCGCCCCGGCCAAATCCGCCGGCAGATACGCCTGGTCCACCCAGTGGCCGGGGAAATCGTGGGGGTAGAGATACCCCTGGCCGTGCCCCAGGCCCTTTTTATCCCGGTGAGCGTCTTGTAAAGGGGCCGGGACCCGGGTGGCGCCCTGCTTCTCCAGGGCCGCCTTGGCCCGGAAATAGGCCTGGGTGGAGTTGCTCTTGGGGGCCAGGGCCAGGTACATGGTGGCCTGGGCCAGGTGGTACTGCCCTTCCGGCAGGCCCACCCAGTCCAGGGCCCGGGACGCGGCCGCGGCCTGCATGAGGGCCCGGGGGTCCGCCAGGCCGATATCTTCCGAGGCCAGGATGAGGAGCCGGCGCATGATGAAGCGCGGGTCCTCTCCCGCGGCCAGCATCCGGGCCAACCAGTAGAGGGCCGCGTCCACATCCGACCCCCTGACACTCTTGATAAAGGCGCTCACGGTGTCGTAATGGGCCTCTCCGGCCCGGTCGTACATCAGGTCCCGCCGGGGCATGCACTCCCCGGCCGCGGCCAGATCCACCCGGATGACGCCCTCCTCGTCGGGGTCGGTGCTCTCAACCGCCAACTCCAAGGCGCTCAAGGCCCGCCGGGCGTCCCCCCCGGCCATGGCCGCCAGGTAGTCCAGGGCCTCCGGCGAGACCTCGGACTTGAGGCCCCCCAAACCCCGGTCGCGATCGGTCAGGGCCCGGTTTAAGATGGTGCGGAGATCCTCCGGCCCCAGCGGCTCGAAGATGAAGATCTTGGCCCGGGATAAGAGCGCCCCGATGACCTCGAAGTAGGGATTTTCGGTGGTGGCCCCCACCAGGGTGATCAGCCCTTCCTCCACGTGGGGCAGGAGGGCGTCCTGCTGGGCCTTGTTGAAACGGTGGATCTCGTCGATCAAGACCACGGTGCGGGTGCCCTGGCTCTGGTGGCGCCGGGCCTCCTCCACCACCCGCCTCAGGTCGGCCACCCCGGACATCACCGCGCTCAGGCTGACAAAGTGGCAGCGCAGGGCCCCCGCCATGACCCGGGCCAGGGTGGTCTTGCCGCTCCCCGGGGGGCCCCAGAAGATCATGGAGGAAAAGAGCCGGCCGGCCTTGAGGGACCGCCACAACAGACGCCCGGGGCCCACCAGGTGCGCCTGGCCCACGAACTCATTCAGGGTCCGGGGGCGCATCCGGGCCGCCAGGGGCGCTGGGGGAGTGAAGAGGGAGGCAGTCTTATCCATAAGCAGGCACCGGAGGGGTTGGAGTATCTCTATCCTGGCTACCGCTCCCCAGCCGGGGGAGAGGGGCAGATGGGAGAATTCTTTTAATGCTCTCATTCATAACAGGAAAACCCCGGCAGGGCAAATGAGACACCCGATAGCCAGTCGAGTGCGGTCTTAAAGCAAACTGAGGGCTCGGCGCCAGGCCGTTTTGCCATCCTGAGCGGAGCGAAGGATCTCGTACCTTCCCGTATTTAGAGCGTTTGCCATACATTCCTTCCGTTTGGAGGTTCTCAAATCCCCCTAAATCCCCCTTTTTCAAAGGGGGACTTTAACAGCAATTCCTTGTAGTTCCCCCCCATTTTTTCAAGGGGGGCAGGGGGGATTATCAGGCTTCCCGGAGCGGAAAATACTTTTGGCAATTGCCATATGAGATTCTTAGGTTGTGGCAGCTTTCCCTGCGAATGAAGGTCGGAGCACTTAATCGCCCAGCTTCCAAAGATGCTCATTTAAGGAATATCAAGATGATTTCCCTCAGATTTAATCCTTTATCAGCACAGGCTGGAAAGCCTGTGCCACCAGATTCCCTTTGGATAGATTGATGGAATCTTGGTGGAAAGACACTTTTGCAAGAGGCTCATATGAGATTCTTCGGCCGTTCCTCTCCCTCAGGATTACATTAAGCACTTTCGCAGAGTCCCAACGTGCTCTCAGAAGGGCAGATGGGCCGCCTTTCACCCCTCCGGCAGGCCCCCCGGCGCCTTGGGACCATTTTTCACCTCCCGGCGGCCGGTAAACCAGGAATTGCTTGCGCTGGCGACAAAAATAGGATGAAATTATAAGTTATTATTGCGTGCAAACGAGGACAATCATGACACATCATGAACACGAACAGGGTGAGATCGTCGCCGCCGCCCCCGCCGGGGGGCTCGTGGTTCCTGACCGGCCGATAATTCTTTACATCGAAGGCGATGGCACCGGCCGGGATATCTGGCAAGCCACCCGCCCGGTGCTGGATGCGGCGGTGGCCAAGGCTTACGGCGACAGCAGGCGCATCTTCTGGCAGGAAGTCCTGGCCGGGGAAAAGGCCTTCAAAATGAGCCGCAGTTATTTGCCGGTGGAGACCCTGACGGCCCTCCGGGAATACCGGGTGGCCCTCAAAGGACCCCTCACCACCCCCATCGGCGGGGGCTTTCGGTCCCTGAACGTCACGCTGCGCCAGGTTTTGGACCTGTATGCCTGCATCCGCCCGGTGCGCTACTATACCGGGGTGCCCAGCCCCATGAAGGAACCGGCAAAAATCGACATGGTGATTTTCCGGGAAAACACCGAAGACGTCTATGCCGGCATCGAGTGGGCCGCCAACACCCCCGAGGCCCACCGCCTCATCAATTTCCTCAATCATGAGTTGGGCTGCACCCTGGACCCGTCCGCGGCCATCGGCATCAAACCCATGACCGAACGGTGCAGCAAACGCCTGATCCGCATGGCTCTGAAACACGCCGTGAAACACCAGTCTGGCCTCGGTCACCCTGATGCACAAAGGCAACATTATGAAATATACGGAAGGGGCCTTCCAAACCTGGGGCTACGAAGTGGCCGCGGAGTTGCCGGGCGGGGTGATCTCGGAGGCGGAGCTGGCCACGGTCTACAAGGGGCAACTCCCGGCCGGCAAGACGGTGCTCAAGGACCGGCTGGCGGACAACCTGTTTCAGCAAGTGCTGCTGCGGCCGGAGGAATACCAGGTCATCGCCACCCCCAACCTGAACGGCGACTATATCTCGGACGCCCTGGCGGCCCAGGTAGGGGGATTGGGGATGGCTCCGGGGGCCAATATCGGCGACAATTGCGCCATCTTCGAAGCCACCCACGGCAGCGCCCCTAAATATGCCGGCCAGGATAAGGTCAACCCCGGTTCCCTGATCCTCTCCGGCGCCATGTTGCTGGAATATCTCGGCTGGGACGAAGCAGCCCAGCATATCCACCAGAGCCTGCCCCGGACCCTCCAGGACGGCATCGCCACCTACGACCTGGCCCGGCTCCTGCCTGGCTCCCGGGAAGTGGCCTGCTCCGAGTTCGGCCAGGCCCTCATCGACCATATGTAATCCGGCCCCCGGGTTCAGGGCGGGCCCCCCGCCCTGAACCCCCTGCCCGCCGGCCGTTGCCGCCCAGGGGGGCAGCCCCGCCCTCTTTCCCCGAAAAAAATCACTCGATCCCCAACCTTTTCCACGGCCCCTGAGGAAACCGGACAGAACCGCCAGTAATACCAGGGAAGGGGCGCAACGTGATACCTCTGGGAAAGCCCCCCAACCTGTCATTCTGAGGGAGCGGCGCGGCCGCAGAATCTCATTACTACAAGAAAATACAAGATCCTTCGCTCCGCTCACACCAAGTTGCCTTCAAAGAAGTAATAAAATTTCCCGGCTTGTAGAGGGGCATCTGCGTATGCTCCCATTGGAGGGCGGGCACCTAAATCCGCCCCTACGAAAAATAAATTACCCATATGAGCGCAACTTAGTATCAGGATGACAAAACGGCTTGGGGCAGAGCTCTTCAATGAGCCTGAAACGACCCCCGGCGGTGCCAATATTCCAGCCCACCGGAGCCGTTTATTCAGGGCAACCGCTGAAACCCTGCCGGGGTACGGGCGATCAGGCCCTGCTGGAGGAGGCGGTCCAGGTGCTTGGCCACCATCTGCCCCTCCATGTGATCATAGACGAACCGGGGTTCTTTCACTTTGCCATAGATCAGCCGGCGGGCCACCAGCCGGTCCAGGGACCGGGGGGCAGACAGGGCGTCCAGCAGCCGGCCCTGCCGCTGGGCAATCACCTGGTGAAACGCCTCCAGCCCGGCCCGGAACTCCCCCTCCGTAAAGATCCCCTGCTCATGGGCCGTGAGGTAGGTCCGGGCGGAAAAAGCCCTCAGGTCGTTCAAGGTCGCCTCAAAGGCCGTCAGGTCCGAAGCGGCGTCCCCATACCAGGGGCCAAAGGGGGTGAGGTCCACGTCCGCCAGGAACAACACCTGCTGGCGGGGAAAGTGGAAGCAACTGTGCCCCGGGGTGTGCCCGGGCGCCGGGATGATCTCCAGGGTGACCTCACCCAACTGGAACAGTTGCCCGGGGAAATAGGGGGTGAAATGGGCCGGAGGCCGGAAATTGAAGTCCCGGATGAGGGTGCGCCGCCAGTAATCCCGGAAGTCGGGGTCGGTGATCCCCATGAACCGGAAGACGGCGTCCATGGAGGAAAAGGCCTCCTCCTCCAGGAGGGGGCCGTAGAAGGTCGCCTGGGGGAAGAGGTGGTTGTACTTCTGGTGATCTTCGTGGAAGTGGCTGAGAAAGACCCCGGTCACCCGCCGGGTGCGGGCCAGTTCCCGGAAATAGTCCTGGTCGGCCGCGGGGTCCACCACCCAGGTTTCGGCCCCCTGGGCCACCACCAAGGAATGGCAGTAGGGATAGCGCCCGCCTTTGCGTCCGGGGATAAAGGTGATGGGGCCGAAGCTGACAGGCCCGGCCGGGGCGGCCCGGGGCGGAGGCGCAGTCATCGAGGCCCGTTACTTTTCCTTAATGACGTAAAGTAAATCGAAGCGGGCGGCCAATTCCTCCTGGGCCGGGGCCACCGCCTCCGGGGGCAGGTTCTTGACCCGGATGTACACGTCCCGATAGCCTTCCCGGGAAGCGGCATAGGAGGACAGGAGGCTGACGAACCGGGCGCCCCGGGCCCTGAGCAGGTCCACCACTTCCTTGATGAGCCCCGGGCGGTCTTCCAGGCGCAGGGCGAACTGCACGCCGCCCTGGAGGATGCCGGTAATGTGCATGAAGGCCCGGAACACGTCCGATTGGGTGATGATCCCCACCACCCGGTCCTCGCCATCCACCACCGGCAGGCCTGAGATGGTGTGCTCCAGCATGATCTGGGCGGCGTGTTCCACCGTGTCGTCCTGGAAGACGCTGATGGGATTGCGGCTCATGATTTCCTGGACCGGGAGTTCGGCCAGAAGGTAGTAAAGCTCATGGACATCCAGGGTGGTGGCCCTGGAGGGCGAGGCCTCCTTCAGGTCCCGGTCGGTCACCATGCCCACCAGCTTGCCCTCGGCCACCACCGGAATCCGCCGGAAACGGCGTTCCTTCATGATATGAATGGCTTTAATCATCGAGGTGTCTTCGCTCATGGTGATAGGGTCTTTGGCCATCCAATCCTTGATCAGCATGTTCCTTCTCCATTCAGGATGAAATAGGGTGGGGAGCCAGGGGCGGGCCGCATTCGCCCGGCGGCGCCGGTTAAAGGCGCGGTTCTTCTCCCTTGAAGAAACGTTCCAGGTTTTCCCGGTGACAGACCAGGATGAGGCCCGAGAGGGCCGCGGCCAGCAGCAGATAAGCTTTGGAATCGGAAAACAGCCCCACAGCCACCGGTAGCAGCCAGGCGCAGATCAGAGCGCTGACCGAGAAGATCCGGGTTTGAGACAGGGCCAGGACGTAAACCGCCACCAGGTTGAGCGCCGCCCAGGGGACCAGCACGGCCACCACTCCGAAGGTGGTAGCCACGGCTTTACCGCCCTTGAACTTCAGGTATAAGGGGAAGACATGGCCGGCCACTGCGGCCGCGGCCACCAGGGCCACACCCGTATCTTGCCAGGCCCCCAGGGAAGTGAGGCTCAGTCGCGCCAGGGCCACCGGCAGGGCCCCCTTGGCCAGATCGCCCAGCAAAGTGAGGGCCCCGGCCTTGCGGCCCAACACGCGATAGAGATTGGCAGTCCCCAGGTTGCCGCTGCCGAATCGGCGGGGGTCCGGCCCTCCCAGGGCCCGGGCCACCAAAAGCCCTGAGGGGATGGAGCCCAACAGATAAGCCAGAACTATGAGAGCCAGCACCAGGTGCATCAGTTACCTTTCCCCCCGAGATCGAAGCATCGGTCCTTGGCGGCCGCTCCCTGGCCCCACCGCGCCGGTTCCGGAAATATTGCGAAAATTCCCGGCAAATGTCGACAAAAATATTTGCCGGCGGCAGTTTTCGCCGCGGTTACCCTGTTTATACCAAGTCACCGGCAAACGGCAGTTTTTCTCTGGGGGCGGATAGAGGCGTCCTTGGTTCAGAGCACCCACGCCGGTGCGCCCCGCAAGGCAAGGCGGTCAGGCTTGAGTGCTACCCGAGCCCCCTGGGAAAGTCCCCTCGCCTGTCATTCTGAAGAAGCGAAGCGACCGACGCATCTCATAACTACGAGAAAATTCGAGAGCCTCGCTTCCCTCAGGATGACCAAATGGCTTTGCCCAGAGCTCTCAACCCGGTATAATCACCAGGAGCCTCAGGGTGGAACCTGAAAAGAGGCCGCGGCAGCCCGGTTGCCGGACGGCCCCGGCCGGGCTTGCCTACCGGTAATTTTCCGCCAGGGGTTCGTAGTAGGCCCGGGGATGCTTGCAGGAAGGGCAGGACTCCGGGGCCTCCTTGCCATGGACCAGATAGCCGCAATTGCGGCAGTGCCAGGTGACGGGCTCGTCACGTTTGAACAGGGTGCCGTTCTTGACGTGGTCCGCCAGGGACTGGAACCGGGACTCGTGGAAGTGCTCCACCTTGGCGATCTCCCGGAAGGAGGCGGCGATCTCCGGGAACCCTTCCTGGGCCGCCACATTGCCGAAATCCTGGTACATGGTGGTCCACTCGTAGTGCTCGCCCTGCCACTGCGGCCTCTAAATTGCTCAGGGTGTCCCCCAGGTGAAAGGGGTAACCGGCCACGATCTCGGCGGTGCCTTCCCCCAGGTGCTTGAAGAAGACCTTGGCGTGCTCCTTCTCATTTTCCGCGGTCTCAAGGAAAATCGCCGCGATATACTCATACCCCGCCTTCTTGGCTTCGCCGGCATAGTAAGTATACCGGTTCCGGGCCTGGGACTCTCCGGCAAAGGCGATGAGCAGGTTTTTTTCGGTTTGGGAACCCTTCAACTCCATGGACAAACCTCCTTCGGGAAATTTTACTCGGGTAGATGAGCCTCTTGCAAAACTGTTTTTATGCCATGCTGAACTAAAGTGAAGGATCTAAACCATCTGAAAATACGAGATTCCTCGCTCCGCTCAGCATGACAATAGTGGTCAACAAGGAGTTTTGCAAGAGCCTCGGATGACTCGCATTTAAGATAAGCGCTCTGCCCCTGATTAGCCACCCCGCCGCCCCAAGATTATCCCGGCTTCTCACGCTCAGCACTGATTATTGCCTGTTGCCTTACATCATATTTGTCATTCTGAGCCTAGCCAAGAATCTCGCTGGTCTGAGATTCTTCGGTCGCTTTGCTCCCTCGGCATGACAAGTAAGCCCAGGTTGAATGAAGAGCGCCGAAAAAACTTTTAGCCGGCGCCATAGGCCCGGAGGGCATCAGCCTGCCAATCCCTGGTTACTGGAGACCGAGTAGTATCGGGATTTCCGGCGCCCGGCTCAGCCGAACATCAGCCAGCCGGGCTTGACGAGCAGCAGCACCCCGATCAGCAGCATCAAGACGCCGCCGATTAAATTGGACAACCGCTTGTAACGGGTGGTCAGGCCCATCAACTGCAGGGTGAGCATGGCGATGACGAAGACAATGATGTCGTCGAGCATGAATATCACAATATAAAGCAGCAGATAGAGATAATACTGCCAGAACGGCATGGGGGTCAGGCTGAGGATTTGGAGATAGACCACCGGGAAACCGGCGGAACAGATTAATTCCACCGTATTCACCAGGAAGGCCAGGAGCACGATCCCGACCAGGGCCAGCCAGAATTTTCGGGTCGAGATAACGGCCTTGAGCCGGTCCAGGGTGCGCCGGCGACGGGCCCCCTGGCTCAACGTGCAGGCGCCGGAAGTATCGGTCCAATATTCTTTCAGGTTATAGCCCCCGGCTAACAGGGCCACGAGACCGATAATGATCCGGATCCAGAAGATAAATCCTAAAAATATCAGGATATTCAGCCAGGCGGTCATGAACAGGAAATAAACCGCCCCCGAGGCGATGATAAAGGCGCTCCCCAGAATCCACATCTTCCGCCGGTCTTCCATGCCCAGCAGCAGGTTGATGAGAAAGATCAGCACCCACATGGCGCAGGGGTTGAAGCCGTCCAGGGCGCCGATGATCACGGTGAGAGCGCCCAGGGACAGATACTTGAGGTTGATCTGACCGAAGACCGGCAGGGTAAGCGTTTCAGAAACCGCCGGTTTATCGGCGCGCTGAGGCGGGGTGGGGGCCGGTGTGGTCAGGAGTCCGGCCACCACGTCGGGGGCCGCCCGGCGCCGCACCTGACGGATGGCGGTCTCGATGGCCCGCCCGGTGCTGGCATCATCCTGCCAGCCGATGACGTATTGATCGCCGATAACCGTGAACGGCACCCCGGTAATATCGGCCTGCAGCAATTTCCCGGCCTGCTGGAACAATTCCCGGTTCTCCCGGTGGGCGGACACTTCCAGGGCGATTATTTTGACCGCCTGATCCCGGTGCTCCAGGGCAGCCAGAAACTCTTTCTCATGGAGGCAATGGGGACAACCGATGGTCCAGAAGAGATAGACGTTGATCGGTTTTTCGCCGGCATGGGTCGGCGGGGGGGCGCTCCAGCCAAGCAAAAGCAAGACCACGGCAAGACAGAAAAATAAGCCGGTTCTTTTCAACATGTCGGGAGGGATACTTGCTTCTTAATCAGCATAAGACCATGGGGCGCTGCTCCCGGGTCGGTCATTGCTCCCAGAGAATCTGGCCGCAATCCTTTAAATCATAGCCTCCCAGAGCCGCGGCCGCCTCCTGGAATTCCCGGGAGCGGATGACTGCCAGCAGGGCCTGAAAGCGCCGATCGGCATAGGTGGTCTCGGGCACCACCAGGTCATAGCGCTCCGGCAACAGGGGCAGGAAATCCAGCCCCAGGGCCTTCGCCGCGGCCATGATCCCCAGGCCCACGTCGGCGGTGCCGGAGGCGACATTCACCGCCACGGCCATGTGGGTGTACTCCTCCCGCTCGTAACCCAGGACTTGATCGGCATCCAACCCGGCTTCGGCGAGGAGGTAATCCAGGAGGAGCCGGGTGCCGGCCCCCCGCTGGCGGTTGATGAACCGCACTTCGGGACGGGTCAGGTCCCGGATGGTCCCGATCTTTTTGGGGTTGCCCGGGGCCACCATCAGGCCCTGCTCCCGCCAGGCCAGGTTGATGAGTTTCAGGGGTACGCCTTCAAGATAGCGCTGGATGAAGGGCACGTTGTAGGTGTTGGTCCCGGGGTCCAGCATGTGGCTGCCGCCCAGGTGGGCCCGGCCCTGGCGCAGGGCCATCAGGCCGCCCAGACTCCCCACGTGCCCGGAGGACAGGCGCAGGCGGTGGTCCCGGCGGCGCAGCAGGGTGGCCAGGAGGTCAATGGTGTTGTCATGGCTGCCCAGCACCACCAGGGTGCCGTCAATGTCCTCCGGCGGCACCAGCAGTTCGGCTAACACCGGCCGGTCCTCCTCCAGGCCCTCGCTCAACTCCGGCACCACCAGCAGGCCGTCGGCCCGCACCAGGGAGGTAATGGTCCCGGCTCCCCGG
Source organism: uncultured delta proteobacterium (assembly GCA_963848565.1). GTDB lineage: Bacteria > Desulfobacterota > Desulfobaccia > Desulfobaccales > 0-14-0-80-60-11 > 0-14-0-80-60-11. The sequence continues at coordinate 38,791 of CAWKEQ010000015.1, read as the reverse complement.
GGCAGAGGCGTGGCGATGACCTTGTCGCCGACCCGGCCCAGGGTTACCCGGATGAATTCCGTCAGGCCCGGCTTGGACGGCAGGTTTTGGGCCGGATGCACCATGAGACTGGGCCGGGAGGCCGGGCGTTTCCCCGCCAGGCCATTGATGAGGGGGGCGGCAAACTGCTCGAAGGACAACACCGCGGACACGGGATAGCCCGGATTGCCGATGACCGGCTTGCCGTCGACGACCCCCAGCACCGTGGGTTTGCCCGGCATCATGGCGACCCCGTGCACCAGCACTTCCCCCAGGGAGTCGATGGCCTGGTAGGTGTAATCCTCGGTGCCCGCCGAGGACCCGGCGTTGATCAGCACCAGGTCGGCTGTCGCGATGGCTGCCTTTAAGGACGCGGCCAGGGCCCCGGGGTCGTCCGAGACGATGGGCCAAACCTCGGCCACCCCCCCGGCTTCCGCCACCAGGCCCGAGAGGATGGTGGAGTTGAACTCCGGCAGCCGGCCGGCGGGCAAATCCTGGTCCAGCTCGGTCACCGGGACCAGCTCGGTCCCCGTGGGGATGATGGCCACCCGGGGCCGGCGGCGCACCGTGACCCGGGTGACCCCCGCGGCCAGCAGGGCTCCCTGGGCCCAGGGAGTAATCTCTACTCCCTCGGGAAGCACCATCTCCCCGGCCACCAGATCTTCGCCCACCCGGCGGACGTGCTGCCAGGGAAAGGTGGGGGCCTCCACCGTGATGGGGTCGGCTTCCGGGTCCGGAACCTGCTCCACCATGATCACCGCATCGGTCCCCGGGGGCATGACGTGTCCGGTGTTGATGGGAAAGGCCTCCCGGCCCAGGGCCAGTTGCCTGGGGCGGTCCGGGGTGGCCCCGAAGGTGAGCGCCGCGGCGACTGCGAAGCCGTCCATGGCCGCCTGGTGGACCGCCGGCGAGGACCTGCGGGCCATAACCGGCGCCGCGGTCACCCGGCCCCGGGCCCCGGTGACCGGGACCACCTCGGCCGCAGCCAGGGCGTCAAGATCAAACCGGGACAACCAGAGGTCCCGGGCCTCCGCCAAGGATTTCATACTGAGATAAATGCGGCGTTTCATGCGAGTGTCCTTTGGAAAAGATTCTTAAGAGAGGGCCAGGGACCTTTTGGTAATTTTCGCCAGATTCGTGAGTGGAGTCACCATTCCCCAAGGCTGGTCTCCTGAGGTCGAAATTTATCAAATAACTTCATAAGCAGGGTAGCGCATTCCCTATCTCCACGAAGATCACTTCCCCCTCTTCAGAGGGAGAGGGGGGCGCTCTAAAATCTTAGGTAATTTATGAAATCCTGTACTCAGCATGGAGCTATTGCTGGGGAAGCATTGTATCCCCAAACAGGAGATTAATAAAGGCTTGCTTGTAAGGGGTGAGGGCCTTGTCCCGGCGCATGATCAGGGCCAGGTGGTCGGGCTTGAAGTAGTGCCCCAGGGGAAGGAAGGCTATCTGGCGCGACTTCTCCGGCGGCAGGTCCCGGGCCAGGGTGGCGAAGGCGAGGCCCAGGCCGGTTTCCACGTACCGGGCGCTCAGCTCCACGTTGGACGATTCCAGGATGATGCGGAAGGCCAGGCCCAGTTTCCGGAACTGCTCTTCCAGGAGGCGCCGGTGGCCCGATTCGTGGCCCCGGGGCGGCACAATCAGGGGATAGTCGGCGATCTGCCGCCAGGTGACCCGCCGCACCCGGGTCAGGGGATGGCCCAAAGGGGCCAGGAGGACCGTGTCCACCGGCTGCCAACGCCAGGCCGCCAGGTCCCCGGGCGCCAGGGATTCCAGGGCCAGGCCGAAATCAATATCGCCGGCTTTCACCAGGGCGAAGACCGCGGCCTGATCGCGGTCCAGGAGGGTCAACTCCACCTGGGGATAGGCCTGAAGATAGGCCAGGAGGGTCTCGGGCAACAGGTGATAGAGGGTAGTGAAGGGCGCCGCCAGGCTCAAGGGACCCTGGGGCCGCCCCTGAAGGTGGGCCAGATCGTCCTGGAGCCGGTCCCATTGGGCCAGGAGGCCCTGGGCAAAGGCCAGGAGCTTTTCTCCGGCGGGGGTGAGCTTGAGGCGGCGCTGGCCCAGACGCTCCAGGAGCCGGGCGCCTAGCTCATCCTCCAGGGCCTTGACCTGCTGGCTCAGGGCCGACTGAGTCCGGAAGGTGGCCTCGGCCGCTTTGGTAAAGCTCCCCAGTTTCACCACCTGGTAAAAGCCCAGGAGCTGCTGCCATTCCATAAGAAATTTTTATAGAACTTATTAATTTTATGAATTTTACTTATCTATCAACATACCGCATTATGAGAGAAAATCAATGCCGAAAGTTGCCTGAGCCGATTTAATCAGGGACGTCTTGCCATGCTGGTAAATCAATACATCGCCAAGTTTGTGCGGCCGCCGAACCCGACGGCGCAACATCTGCGCTGCTATGCTCAGCTTGAGGGCGATATCGGCCCGGTGCTCCCTTACCTCAACACCTGGCTCAAAGGCCACCAATTTTGCCCGGACCCGCCTTCCCTGACGCTAAAATTTCACGCCAAGCTCATTACCTTGACTGCCCATGAAATTGCCATCAATATAGTGAAGGATCAGGCTGAGGCTTACGACATTCTGGAGTGGTTAATAAAGGAGATCAACGCCACTTGGGAGCGGCGGGGAGAAATTACCCCAAGGTTCGAGGTAGCCACGCCACCCCGCGTCTTGGAGGTCCTCAAATTTTTGCCGCGCAGCAATTGCCGCGTCTGCGGCCAGCCGACCTGCATGGTTTTCGCGGTGCAGGTATGCCAGGGGGCCCAGGGCCTGGATGCCTGTCCGTCCCTTGATCAGGGAAACCGCAAAAGACTGCGTGAATATCTCGAGCCATTTCATCTTCCGGATTAAGCCAAATTATCTGCCTGGAGGTGTGTCATGAAAGATTCCTTACAGCCCGGCCTCAAGTTCGAATTTCAGTTTCAAGTGCCGGAAAACAAGACGGTGCCCCATCTCTACCCCGAGTCCCCGGAGTTCCAGGCCATGCCCCGGGTGTTGGCCACCGGGTACATGGTGGGGCTCTTCGAATGGGCCTGCATCCAGGCGCTCAACCCCCATCTGGACTGGCCCCGGGAGCAGACCGTGGGCATCCACGTCAACCTGAGCCACACCGCCGCCACCCCGCCCGGGATGGTGGTCACGGTCCGGGGTCTCCTGGAGAAGGTGGAAGGGCGCAAGCTCACCTTTTTCCTGGAAGCCGACGACGGGGCGGACCTGATTTCCCAGGGATACCACGAGCGCTTCGTCATCGACGCGGCGAAATTCAACACCAAGGTTGAGGCCAAGGCCCAGCAAGCCGGTGCGGCCCCGAAGTGACCGGTTGCCGGGGCTGGGGGCAGGAGGCTCGCCCCGGAATTCTTTGAGCTGGAGGCGGGGATTTGATCCCCGACTGCCCTCGGCAAAGTATTGCTCGTTTCGGAGAATCGTTTCCCACGGCCCTAACTGCCGTAGGGCGCGTCTCAGGCGCCATTCATGGTGCGTAAAACGCACCAAAGGGAATTTCCTTTTTTGAGCGCAGATCGGTATTAAAGCCGCGTCTGTTCTTTTGGGGGCAAAAGACGAAAAAAATTAGTATAATCAAGCATGCCTGAAGAGTTCAAATGCGGCTTCATCGCCCTCATGGGCTTCCCCAACGTGGGCAAGTCCACCCTCCTGAACCGGCTGGTGGGGGAAAAGCTCGCCATCACTTCGCCCAAGCCCCAGACCACCCGGCAGCGCCTCCTGGGCATCGTCAACCGGCCGGGGGGCCAGTTCCTGTTCCTGGACACCCCGGGAGTACTGGACCCCAAAGGGGCCCTCAATGCCACCCTGGTCGCCGCCGCCCTCAATGCTCTTTCTGAAGCCGACGTGGTGGTCTGGCTGGTGGAGCCCCGGCCCCCGGCCCCGGACGACCAGGTCCTCCTGCCCCAGCTGCGGCAACTGCACCGGCCCCTGATCGTGGCGATCAACAAGATCGACACCGTGGCCAAGCCCAAGCTCCTGCCCCTCATCAGCGCTTACCACGACCTGTTCCCCGGGGTGCCCATCATTCCCCTGAGCGGCCTCAAGGGGGACGGCATGGCGGAACTGGAGGCCGAGATCCTCAAGCTCCTGCCGGCGTCGCCGCCCCTCTACCCCCCGGACCAGGAGACCGATTCCACCGAGCGCTTCCTGGTAGCCGAACTCATCCGGGAACGGGTGCTGCATCACACCAGCGAAGAGATTCCCCACGCGGTGGCGGTCCAGGTGGAGGAGTTCGATGAAAGCCGCCGCCCCCATCTGGTCAAGATCCGGGTGGTGATTTATGTGGAGCGGAACTCCCAGAAAGGCATCCTCATCGGCAAGCAGGGACACATGCTCAAGACCATCGGCGCCGAGGCCCGGGGCGAAATCGAGGCCCTCCTGGGGTCCAAAGTCTTCCTGGAACTCTGGGTCAAGGTGTGGAAAAACTGGCGCAAGGACCCCAAAGCCCTGCGGGCCCTGGGATTGCAGGGATAAGCCCGGGGCCGGCCCCGCGACTAAAGCGTTTGCCAAAAGTATTTTCCGCATAGCGCCATCATGCTAAATCCCCCCTAACCCCCTTGATCAAATGGGGTAACTATAACGAATTGCTGCTAAAGTTCACCATTTGAAAAAAGGGACTTTAGGGGGATTTAAGCACCCTCAATGGGAGGGAACTTTTGGCAAACGCTATAATTATCGGCCTTTGATTGACAATTCCCGCGAAGATGCGCACAATAAAATCAAGTGAGGCCACTCCCCCATGAGGCGTCGGCTCTTCCAGATTTGCCCTGCGGTTTTCGTCCTTGTCCTCCTCTCGCCCCGGTATGTCCTGGCCCAATGGGTCACCTGGTATCAATTCGGCACCCAAGGCTCCTATGTCCACCTGATCGCCCACGTGCTCTTCTGCCTGTCCATGCTCTTTTTCATCTATGAAATCTTTCATGCCAAGCTGCAAAAATTTCGCGGTTTTCGGCTCCTGGTGTGGGCCTGGGCGATTTTAGCCCTATGGAACCTGGACGCCTTTATCGGCCACTGGGCCGACTGGACCCTGGAAAATCCGCTCATCCTGGGCCAGGGCTGGAGCCGGCGGCTGGTCATGGATGGTTTCCACACCTGGCTGGTCTATATCACCAAGATCGACCACTTTATCCTGCTGGTGCCGGCCTTCCTGATGTTTTATCTGGGCTTGAAGGCCCTGGTCCGCAAGCCGGGAGCCAAGTAGATGGTCACCTTGCCCCTGGCCCCCCTCTGGATCCTGGAATACCTGGTGGCGCTGATCGTCCTGATTCTTAACATCCTCTCCCTGCGCCTGAGCCGGCGACTGGTGGATCAGGACCCGGAAAATGCCCTGTGGCTCTTCTTTAACTGGCTGGCCATCGCCTTTTTGATTTTTGCCGTCACCCACCTGATGTCCCATATGCTGCATGATCTCATCGCTTATTGGGATCTTCCCAACCTGGCGTTGTTGCAAAGGCTTTTCGGCGGCTTCGACACCGTGATTTACGTAGTCATCGCCACCATCACCCTGTTCTTCCACCGGATTCAGCGGCTGTACCGCCGGATGGAGGCGGATCATCACCATCTGGAAGAAACCAGCCACGAGATCCTGGCCCTCAACCGGGAAATGGAGGCCCTGGTGATGGAGCGCACCATGTCGGAGATGGCCCTGGGGATGGCCCACGGCATCCGCAATCCTCTGCATGTTATCGGCGGCTTCAGCCACCGCCTCCTGCGGAAGACGGACGAAGACGACCCCAGCCGGGCCTGGGCCACGGCCATCGCCGAGGAGGCCCGGCGCATCGAGCAGATGGTGGAGCGCTTCGAAACCCTGGCGACGAGAAAAACCTCGTTTTTCGCCCAGGAGGACCTGAATGCCATCGTCCGGAGCACCCTGGAGCTCCTGCTCCCGGAGTTGAAAGCCAAGAATATTTCCCTGGTGGCGGAACTCTGCCCCGAACCGCTGTTGGGCCGCTTCAACAAGCACCTGCTGAAGGTGGCCCTGGCCCATCTGGTGCGCAACTCGGTGGAGGCCACCCCCCGGGGGGGGACCGTCCTGGTGCGCACCGCCATGGAACCACAATTTGCGGTCTTGGTCCTCCAGGATACGGGCCGAGGGATGCCCCAGGAAGTGGTGGAGAAGGTCTTTGTGCCGTTTTATACCACCAAGATCGGCGGCACCGGCTTGGGGATGGTGTTCGTGCGCCAGATCGTGGACGAACACCGGGGGGTTATCACCCTGGAGAGCAAGGTGGGCCGGGGCACCACCGTGACCATCCGGCTGCCCCACCGCTTCACGGATAGCCCGGAAATGGGGGAGGAGTTGCCGCCCGCGGCGCCGCCCAAGGCCCCCGCCGCCCCCTCGACCCCGGAATCGGGGTCGGGTGAGGCCTAGCCTTTACCGGTCCGTTATTATCTGGTCTTGAACCCGGGAAAACCACCGGTGTAACTTCTCGACTTTCTCTTTATGGACCAGTTCCATATCCGCCAATCTCTTCAGAAAGTTTTGGGTCAATCCGGGGGGATATTCCTGGGATAACTTTTGATAGAATCTATGTTGAAAATCTTCCGACCTGATGGCGAAGGCCAGGGCCTCGGCGGGAGCCATATCCGGGGTAATCGAAGCAACTACCTTTAACGTTGGCTCAAGATCACTCTCGTCAATTCTGGGAATTTGGGGAAATTCACCTTTCTTCCGCATAGTTTTCCAAGAGGACCCGGTGTTCTTCTTCTTCGCCGGCCAGGATTTTGAAAACCTCGCGGGTTTCCGGGGTTGTCGCCTTTTCTGCCATTTTCCCGTAAAATTCAGCCATTTTTGCCTCGATGGCAATGGCTTTTTGCATAAGACTACGGAAGGTCGCGCCCATCTCAATCAATCCTTTGGCCAACGTTCGCCTGGCGGGGAAAAGCACATCCGATCAAGAGAAGTTTTTCGGCCTTATTTCGGTGAATAATGTCTCAATTTCGGCAGGTTAATCCGGGAGGCGCGGTCAGGACCGCCTCATAACCCATAAAAACCATCACCCAGTTTGTCGGCAAGGCGGTCTCATCTTCCGGTAGATCGGGTTTTGCGAAAAAGATCATTTCCTGCTTATCCCTATCGACAAATCCGGCTCTGATCATTAATTCATTGGTTGATAAACTGTGGGGTCAGCCGGATGCTGACCGTGGGGAAGGTATTGTCTGGATTAAAAGGGGGATTACTTTTTGGCGCCTTCGGCCCGGGACACCAGCCAGAAGATCACGCCGCACACCAGGATGCCCGCCAGGTAAAGCCCTTCGGTCCACAGGTCATGTCCCCCTAAGGAAGTCACCAGGACCTTGCGGATAAAGGCTACCAGGGCCAAGCCCACAAAGAGCTGGAGCTTGAAGGCGCCGCCCCGGAGGCGGTCGATCTCCATGTCCAGCAATTCGATGACCACCCACAGGATCAGCACCGAGCCCATGGCGCTCACCAGGCCGTGCCCGAGATTCCCCTGGGCGATGTGGATAATGTCCTGAACGATGAGGGCCACCGCCCCCAGGGACAGGCCCAGGAGGCCCACCACCAGGAGGATGTTGAGGCCGAAGGTGAAGCGCTGGGAAAACCGGATCAACAGGGAGTCCAGCTTCTGGGAGAGGAAGACCCGGCGGATCTCTTCCTCGTGATAGGTCCGGGCGATGATGTCCAGGTTCAGGTCCAGGATCTTTTCCACCGCCCTGAACGCCGCCTCCCGCCGCCCCAGGTCCACCTCCGTCTCGATGATCTGGTGCAGGTGCCGGCGGACCAGGTTCATGCCCACGTAAACGAAGTGGGCCGAAAGATTGATGCGCACGTGGGCGTGGCCGATGCGCTGCAGGCGCTGGAAGTAGCGCTCGTCATAAGGACCCTGAAACAGGGAGACCACCCACTTCCGATGCTGCTCCTTCAGCCAGGCCAGCCTGGCCGCATCTTTCAGGAATTTGGCCGTGTCGGGGATGTCCAGGAGCAGGTTGTAGAAGTCCGAGACGATGGTCTCGACGTGGGGTTCCACCACCGGCAACAGGCCTTTTAAGACCTCGATATCCGGGTCGGCGAATCGGTAATTTTCTTTGATCTCCTGAAAGGTCCGCATGGCTGGCTCTTGGGGCTGAAATGGGGCGCTCAGGCCTTTTTTTATCCTTACCATAGGGCCCGGATCGTGTAAACCAAACTTAAGCCCGCAGGTCGCCCAAATCGGTTATTTTCTTTCATAAAAAAGGCTGCCGCGCCGGGCGGAATTTTGCTCCAAGCCTGCTTTTTCCCGGCAACAAGGTTGTCACCGGCGGGGAAGACCATTATAATAGCCCCAATAATTTATGAGCAAAAGGTCTTTATGGGGCTGCGGGCGCTTATCCTGATATGGCTTTGCCTCGGCTGGGGCGTGACGGCCCTGGCGGCGTCTCGCGCCCCTGACCCTGAGCGAGGCCATGCTCCTGGCCCTGAAGCACAACCCGGCCCTGGCGGCGGCGGGCATGGCGGTGGAGACCGCCGAAGCCGATCTGGCCCAGGCCCGGGCCCGGTTCCTCCCCACCGTCAACTTCAACGAGACCTATAACTTTTCCGACAACCCCTCCCAGGTCTTCATGAGCAAGTTGAACCAGCGGGTCTTCACCAGCCAGGACTTCCTCCTCAACAACCTGAACAACCCCAATGCCTACGGCGATTTCCGCACCGGCCTGGTGATGCGCCAGCCCCTGTTCCAGGCGGGGGAGGCCGCTCTGGGCTATAAGCAGGCCCGCCTGGGCCGGGAGATGGCCGCGGCCTACGTCCTGAGCGCCCGGCAGCAGTTGCTGTTCCAGGTGACCCAGGCCTATTTCGGGTTGCAGCTGGCCCAGGAGAACCTGAAGGTGGTGGAGCAGGCCCGGCGTACCGCCGCTGCACACCTGAAAATCGCCCAAACCCGCTTTAAGGCGGGCACGGTGGTGCAGTCCGACGTCCTGTCCGCCCAGGTGCACCTGGCCAGGCTCACCCAGGAGGAGATGACCGCGGCCAGCCGGGTGCAGATCGCCAAAAGCGCCCTGGCCACGGTGATTGGCCAGCCCGAGGCGGGAGAGCGGCCCCTGGCCCCGGCCCCCAAGGGCCCGGCCCCGCTGCCGCCCCGGCTTGATGACCTGAAGCAGACGGCCCAGGAGAAGCGCCCCGACCTCAAGCAGCTTACCCTGGCGGCCCGGGTGGCCCAGCAGGAGTATGCCAAGGCCCGCCTCAACTACCTGCCCCGGCTGCACGTGGTGGCGGAGTACGACGTGGACCAGCGGCGGCTCTTCGGGTCCAGCGCCGACAGCTACACGGTGATGGCCCTGCTCAACTTCAACCTGTTCAACGGCCTGGCCGACCTGGCCAGGGTGAGGGAGACCCGGGCCAAAGAGACCCAGGCCCGGGACCTGAAACGGGACCTGGAGGACCGGGTCCGGCACCAGGTGACCGAGGCCATCCTCAACCTGAAAACGGCCCAGGCGCGCTTCGGAGTGGCCGAGAAGGCGGTGGCCCAGGCCCGGGAGAGCCTGAGGCTGATCCGCCTGCGCTATGAGTCCGGCCTCACCATCCTGGTGGATCTGCTCAGCGCCGAAGACGCCACCAAAAACGCCGAACTGGGCCAGGTGGCGGCCCGGTTCGACACCTACCTGGCCCAGGCGGGCCTGGACCTGGCCCTGGGCACCATCTCCGGCCCGGTGGCGGAGAACGGCAAGGTGGGGAATAAATGATTTGAGGGGAGGACCGGGGGAAAAAATCCCCCCGCCCTCCCCTCAAACTCCCCTCCCAGCCCCCTCTAAGGGGTTAGGGGAGGGAGTTTGAGGGAGGGGGAAGGGGCTTCCGCCCCTTGCCCCTCTCCCTCAAAGGGTCGCTGGACGATAAACCATGGCAGACAAAAAGAAAATCATCGGACTGAGCGCCCTGGTGGTGGGGGGCATCCTGTTCATGGCCTGGCTGGCGGGGCTGCTGCATTTCGGCAAGATCGCCCCGGGGCTGGCGCCGATCACCGGCCCGGCGCCTCAAGGCCGGGTCCTGGTCGTCCAGGAAAGCGAGATTCCTCGCCGGCTCGAGGTCCTGGGGGCGGTGATCAGCCAGAGCCTGGCCCAGGTATCGGCCCAGGTCCCCGGCCGGGTGACGAAAATCTGGGTGGAGGCCGGCTCCCGGGTGAAATCGGGAGACCCCCTGGTGAGCCTGTCGGCGGCGGAGTTCAAGGCCCGGGTGGACCAGGCCCAGGCCGCCGGCGCCCAGGCCCGGGCCCAGCTCACCCAGGTCACGGCGGATTACCAGCGCTACCAGTTTCTCTTTAAGGAAGGCGCGGTGAGCCCCCAGGAGTTTGACGCCATGCGCGCCCGCTACCTGTCGGCCAAGGCGGCCCTGGCCCAGTCCCAGGCAATGGTCAGCGAGGCCGCCACGATGAAAGGCTACACCGTGGTCCGGGCGCCGGCGCGCCGGGGTGGTGGCGGAGCGTAAAGTCGCGGTGGGGGATGTGGCCCAGCCCGGGCAGGCCCTGGCGGCTCTGTACGACCCGGACCGCCTCCAGATCGAGGGCGAGGTCAACGACAACTACCGGGAGCAGGTGAAGATCGGGGAAATCGCCCAGGTCAGCGTGCCCGCGGTGAAGTTCGAAGCCGGGCTCCCCATCGCCGAAATCTTTCCCATCAGCGCCCCGGGCAGCCGCACCTTCAAGGTGCGCACCGAGATGGTGAAAAACCCGGCCCTGATGCCGGGGATGTTCGCGCGGCTGGCGCTCCCCCTGGGGCGTAGCCGGGGCCTCCTGATCCCCAAGGCGGCGGTCCACACCGTGGGCCAGCTCACCATGGTGAAGGTGGCGGTGGAGAAGACCGCCCAGCTGCGCCAGGTGAAGCTGGGGCAGGCAGTGGGAGATAAGGTGGAAGTGCTGGCGGGGCTCAAGCCCGGGCGACCGGATTATATCCGCCGGAATAGCCCAATAGGTGCGGCCTGTGGCCGCCGTAATATCGGCGTGCACGGCACGCCCTATAGGCGACTTCTCGTTCCCAAGCTCCTGCTTGGAAACGCAATTGCTCGCCAAGCTCCGCTTGGCAGACCCCAAATGGGGCGGAACCCCATGGGAGGAGCGAAGCAGAGCTTCGCAGCCAGAGAGGTTCCCAAGCAGGAGCTTGGGAACCAGAAAAATAGGGCGGCCCGTGGCCGCCAATGGGCGCACAGCCCTAGGTACTGTCCCACGTGATCTGAATGACTATGGCCAATAAACCCGAAGAAATCCATCTCGGCCCCACCGCCCGTCTGGTAAAAGTCTTTCTGCTGTCCAAGCTCCCCACCATCATCATCCTGGTGAGCCTGCTGGCCGGGTTGATGGCGCTGCTGTACACCCCCCGGGAAGAAGACCCCCAGATCAAGGTGCCCATGGTGGACATCCTGATCCGCTTCCCCGGGGCTTCGCCCACCGAAGTCGAAAACCTGGTGGTGATCAATCTCGAGAAAAAACTCTGGGAGATGGAGGGCCTGGAAGACCTCTATTCCCAGGCCCGGGACGGGTTCGCCATCGTCACCGCCAAGTTCAAGGTGGGGGAGAACCTGGAGACCAGCATCTTCAAGGTCTATAACAAGGTTTCCTCCAACCAGGACCAGGTGCCCTCCGGCGTGGCAGGCTGGGTGGTCAAGCCCATGAGCGTCAACGACGTGCCCGTCGTCACCCTGACCCTCTACAGCAACGCCGTGGATGACTATGCGCTGAGGCGGGTGGCGGACGAACTGCTCCACCGCCTCCAAAGCATTCCCGACACGGGCCGTTCCTACGTGGTAGCCGGGAGACAGCGCCAGGTGCGGGTGGTGGCCGATCCCTCCCGCCTGGCAGGCCACGGCCTGGATTTGGCGGCGGTGGCCAAGGCCATCGAGGTGAGCAACGTCAACCTGCCGGCGGGAAGCTTCTCCCGTCAGGACCGGGAATACGTGGTGGAGGCCGGGCCCTTCCTCAAGAGCGCCGATGAGGTGGCCAATCTGCTGGTGGGGCTCAACCGGGGCAAGCCGGTGTACCTCAAGGACGTGGCCGACGTCATCGACGGCCCCGAGGAGGCGACGGCCCTGAGCACCATCGCCTTCGGGCCCGGGGATGAACTGCCTCCGGGCTACGCCCGGGGGCAGTTTTATCCGGCGGTGACCATGGCCGTGGCCAAGCGCACCGGCACCAACGCGGTGACCGTGGCCCAGGGCATCCTCAACAAGATCACCGAACTGCAAAAAGAGGTCATCCCTCCCGACATCCGGGTGAAGGTGACCCGGGATTACGGCGCCACCGCCAACGACAAAGTCAACGAACTGATGCGGGAGCTCCTCATTGCGGTCTTGTCCATCACCGTGCTCCTGACGCTGTTTCTGGGGTGGCGGGAGGCCCTCATCGTGGCTCTGGCGGTGCCCCTGACCCTGGCCATCACCCTCACCGGCAACATGCTCTTCGGCTACACCATCAACCGGGTGACGCTGTTCGCCCTGATCCTGTCCCTGGGCCTGTTGGTGGATGACCCCATTATCGACGTGGAGAACATCCACCGCCACTTCCAGCTGAGAGAGCATCCGCCCCTGGAGGCCACCCTGCTGGCGGTGGACGAAGTCCGGGCCCCCACCATCCTGGCCACCTTCACGGTAATCATCAGCTTCATCCCCATGTACTTCGTCACCGGCATGATGGGCCCCTACATGCGCCCCATGCCCCTGAACGTGCCCCTGGCCATGCTCATGAGCCTGCTCATCGCCTTCACGGTGACGCCCTGGGCCACTTACCACTTCCTCAAAAGAGACTACGGCAAAGAGGAAAAGCCCTTTGTCCTGGAGGAGACCTGGGTCTACCGGGTCTACACCCGCACCATGAAGCCGCTCCTGGAAAGCCGCCGCCTGAGCTACTTCTTCCTGCTGGGGGTGGTGGGGCTGCTGGTGATCTCGGTGCTCCTGCCGGTGGTGGGCCTGGTGCCCCTGAAGATGCTCCCCTTCGACAATAAAAACGATTTTCTGGTGGTGGCCGACCTGCCCAACGACACGCCCCTGGAGTCCACCCAGGAGGCCTTGAAGGACTTTGGCCGTTACCTGACCTCGGTCTCGGAAGTGGACAGCGTGGTCACTTTCGCCGGAGAGGGCGCCCCCATCGATTTCAACGGCCTGGTGCGCCACTACTACCTGATGCAGGGTCCCTGGGTGGGCCAGATCCGCGTCAACCTGGCGGAAAAGGAGCGGCGGTCGGCGGCCTCCCATGCGGTCACCCTCTGGATCCGCCCGGCCATGGAAGAGATCGCCCGGAAGCACAAAGTGCGCCTCAAGCTCGCCGAGGTGCCGCCGGGCCCGCCGGTCTTGCAGACCCTGGTGGGGGAAGTTTACGGGCCGCCGGGGGCCTCCTATGCCAGCATCATCTCGGCCGCGGAAGGCGTCAAGGAGAACTTCCTGAAGACCAGGGGGGTGGTGGACGTGGATACTTCGGTGTCGACCGCGGAGCCTCGCTTCCGATTCCTGGTGGATCGGCAGAAAGCGGCCCTGAGCGGCTTCAGCCAGGCCCAGCTCGTTCAGGGCCTGGCCACGGCCCAGGCCGGGGAGACGGTGGGCCGGGTCCATATGCCCACCGAACGCCTGCCGCTGTCGATCTTCCTGCGGGGTCCATTGGCCTGGCGTTCGTCCACCCTGACCCTGGGCCAGCTCTATTTCAAGAACCCTCAAGGGACCATGGTGCCGCTGCAGGAACTGGGGCGCTTCGACCTGGACCTGGCCCCCCAATCCATTATGCGGAAAAACCTGGAACGGGTGGTGTTCGTCACCGGGGACACCGCGGGGGTCAGCCCCGTGAACGCCATCCTCGACCTGATGGGGGACACCGAAAAAACCCCGCCGCCCCCGGGTTACCGGGTCAATTATGCCGGGGAGGGGGAGTGGAAAATTACGGTGCAGGTCTTCAGGGATTTGGGGATCGCCTTTGCCGGGGCCCTGGTGGGCATCTATATCCTGCTGGTGCTCCAGACCTCGTCGTTCACCTTGCCCCTGGTGATCATGGTGGCCATCCCCCTCACCATGATCGGGGTGATGCCCGGGTTCACCCTATTGAATCTGTTCTTCACGCCCCCGGTGCAGGGTTTTGCCAACCCCATCTACTTCACCGCCACCGCCATGATCGGCATGATCGCCCTGGCGGGCATCGTGGTGCGCAACTCCATCATCCTCATCGACTTCATCCACCATCACCTGGACCGGGGTTTTTCATTGGAGGAATCGGTGCTGCGCTCCGGTGCGGTGCGGTTCCGGCCGATTCTGCTCACGGCCCTGGCGGCCATGTTCGGCTCCTGGGTCATCACCCTGGACCCCATCTTCTCGGGGCTGGCCTGGTCCTTCATCTTCGGGCTCTTCGCCTCCACCGCCTTTTCCCTGGTGGTGGTGCCGGTGATCTTCTACCTCCAGGCGTCCCGCCAGGAAAAGCTGAAGGGAGAGGCGGGGAAGTTATCGTAAGTCAATCCTCCCGGCTATCCTTCTGATATGAAGTCGCAGTCAAAAGACATTGAATATTCATGTCATTCTGAGCGGAGCTGAGCTTCGTGAAGAATCTCGTCGTCAAAAGAGAGATTCTTCGCTACGCTCAGAATGGCAACTATAGCGGTTGCCAAAAGTATTTTCCGATGGCGGCATCATTCTAACCCCCCCTAACCCCCCTTGAGAAAAGGGGGGAACTATAAGGAATTGCTAATAAAGTCATCCTTTGAAAAAGGGGGATTTAGGGGATTTAAGAATCTCCAAGTGGAAAGAATTTATGGTAAACGCTATAATTTTTTTGATAGGTGATACGACTTTCCCCCGTCACCCCATGCCGGAAACAAAAGCAGGGGCGGGTTTAAAACCCGCCCCTACGATGATTGGCTAATCAAGATTGATAACTGCCGGCGTTAAATCCCTTACGACACCATCTTCTTAAACCGCTCGGTGCGGATTTTCTCGCCTTGGGCTTCCGCCGGGGTCTGGCCCACGCTGGCCTTGACCTTGGCCAGACGCTCGCTGGTGGGCGGGTGGGTCTTGAAGATGCCGCTGGTAGACCCCTTGCCCTTGGCCTCCATGGAGGTGAGGAGGATCACCATGGCGTTGGGGTTGTACCCCGCCTTGGTCAGTTCCGTTAACGCCGCGGCGTCGGCGTTTTCTTCCGCCTGACGGCTGTAGCCGTTGACCACGATAGTCTTGAAGACGTCGTCGATGGAGCTTTCGAACAGGCCCACCAGGTTGCCGGCCACCCCGCCATACTGCTTGGCGGCTTCCGTGCCCATAGCGGTGAAGACCTGGGTCCAGCGGGCCTGGCTGATGGAGTTGATGCCGTCCTTGTGGACCACGTGGCCCACCTCATGGGCCAGCACCGCGGCGAGCTGGTCTTCATTTTTGCAGGTGGCGATCAACCCCCGGGTAATGAAAATGGTGCCTCCGGGACAGGCAAAGGCGTTGATTTCCTGGGTGTCCAGCACCGCGAAGTGGTAACCCCGGAAGGGGTTGGGGCGGGAGGACTTACGGGCCACGGTCTCCCCCACTTCGTTGACGTATTGGGTAAGCTGGGGGTTCTGGTCCAGTTTATACTTGCCGAGAATCCGGGCGGCCACGGCCCGACCTATATAGTATTCCTCGGAATCAGTGATGGGCCGGGAGGCCTCCGTGGCCTTGGTGGCGCCCTTGTAGGCAATAGCGGCGGCCGGCATCAAGGCGGCGGCGGCGCAGCCCCCCGCGGCGAAGGGTAATAGGATCAATAGAGCCAACCAGGCGGCGCGTCTCATGGTTTCAGGTCTCCTTCCTTAATAAAGGCCTGCAGGGTGGCGGGGGCCACCTTATAGCTCTCAACTTTGTCCACCTGGGCAAAATTCATCTCCGGGTGCTTGGCGCGATAACCGTTCTCCACCTCCGGAGTGAAGCCCTTACCGGCTAAGGCTACTTCGTCGCTGCTGGTCTGCTTCACCGGGGTGCCGGTTAACAGCCCGCTCAGACTGAATTTGGAGCTCGTCGCGGGCGGGGGAAAGGCCTGGCGGTTGAGCCAGCCGGTCTTACCCTGGTACTCCACCTTATACCAGTCTCCGGCCTGCCGCTCCACGTTCACCTCGGCCCCCACGGGCACCGGGGCGACAGGCGGGCTGGAAAAGTCCGGGTCGGGATAGAGGGATTGGTTGGGCTGGGACACCTTCAGGACTTCGCCCCAGCCGGCAGCCGGCATCAGGACTACCAGCGCCAGCCCCAGGGCCAGGAGATACCTCGTAAATTTCGAGTCATGAGCTAACCGTCGCACATGAGCCTCCTCGTGTTAAGGGGTTCTCAGAATTGGTTCATTACCAATGACGTATTCGACTTTTGTGCCGATTTGCGGAACCATCTTAGCTTGGCAAGGCCGCTAATGCAACCGCCGCCTTGCCAGGATCAGGGCCAAGCCGGCAATGATGACGCAAGCCCAGGCAAAAACGTCGCCGATCCTGGTGTAGAGGGTGCCGCCGGGGAGCCAGGCCAGCTCAAGGGCGTGGGCCTCGGGGACGTTGATTTCCGAGGTCCACAGGAAGCGGCCGGCCCCGTCGATGAAGGCGGAAATCCCGGTGTTGGCGGCCCGGGCCAGGCAGACGTGGTTCTCCACCGCCCGGAGCACCGCCATGGACAGGTGCTGGTAGGCCGCCCCCGTCTTGCCGAACCAGGCGTCGTTGGTGATGTTGACCAAAAGGCGGGCCCCATTGGCCACCTGGGCCCGGGCCAGATTGGGAAAGATGGATTCGTAGCAGACCAGGGGGCCAATGGCCCCTTCGGGCAGGGACACGGTGGCCCCCACCGGCCCTTCGGCAAAGTCGCCCACCATGGGCACCATCTTGCCGATGAAGGGGAAAAAGCGCCGCAACGGCACGTACTCGCCATAGGGTACCAGGTGGGCCTTGTCGTAGGAGCCGATGGTCTCGGCCTGGGGGTTCAGGAGATAGGCCCGGTTAAAATAGCGCTCGCCCTCCCCGGTCAGCTTATAGGCGGGGCTGCCGAACAACAGGAAGGCGCCGCTGTCCCGGGCGATCTTCTGGACCTCGGCCGCCAGGTCCGGGGTGCGCAGGTAAAAGAAGGGCGCCGCGGTCTCGGGCCAGATAATCAGCCGGGCCCCTTTGACCCGTTCGGTCAGTTCGGCATAGCGCTTCAGGGTGGTCTGGACCATGGACTTCTGCCATTTCTCCCCCTGCTTGATGTTGCCCTGGCACACCGCCACCTTGATCTTGGGGCTGGCGGCCATGAGGGCCTCCACTGCCTGGAGGCGGTAAAAACCGTAACCGATCCAGACAGCCAGAATCAGACAGACGGCCGCGGCCTGGCGGAACGTGAAGGCCTTGCCCCGGGGCGGGAAGCAGAGGAGATAGAGGCTGACGTTCACCAGGACCACCAGGAACGACAGGCCGTACACTCCGGTGAGATCGGCGAGTTGGAGCAGCAGGGGGTAACGGTAGAGGCCGTTGCCCAGCAACTCCCAGGGGAAGCCGCTGATGATGTAGGTCTGCCCCATCTCCAGGGCCACCCAGAGGACCGGCGCCCACCAGAGCAGGCTGAGGCCCCGGGTGGCGCCCCAGGCGACTCCCAGCCCCCAAACTGCGGTGTAGAGACAGAGATACCCCGCCAGGACGAGCATGATGCCGATGGCGGCGATCAGGGGCAGGTGGCCGAAGACGTGGGTGACATAGACGATCCAATAGAGCAGCGCCACATAGTGGGCCAGGCCCGAAATCAGCCCCAGCCAGAAGGCCCCTTTTAGGGAGCGGTCCTTCAGGGCCCAGAAGAGCGGCACCAGGGCGAAGATCAACAGCCAGGTCTGGTCCCACTTGGGGAAAGCTGCGGCGAGCAAAAGGCCGGAGAGGATGGCAGCTAAAACTTGAGGGAGGCCAAGGCGTTGGTTCATACGTCGGGATTATAGCCGGATTAGGGGGGAAGGGAAAGAAAATTGGTCGAGGCAGCCAAAAAGCGCCTCCATACCTTGCCGGCTCTCAATCATCATGGTCGTTGACCCGCAACCAGAGTTCTCGCATTCTGAACCAACCCCCTGCCCTCCCCATTCGGTCATCCAACCTTACAGGCTCGCCCCGCCTTCTTCATTTCCACGCATAGGGCTGAGGCCAAGGCCGCCGTGCAGCCGTCGGCGGCGGCCAGGACGATTTGCTTGGCATATTTCTTTCTTAAGTCACCGATCACAAAGATTCCCGGCAGGTTGGTCTCGCACTTCTCATCGGTCTCCACATAGCCGTCGTGATCCATCCGGACGCCGGCCGGGACCAGTCGATTATTGGGAACAAAGCCGATGAAGATGAACACCCCGTCCGCGGCCTGTTCCCGGGCAGCCCCGGTCTGGGTGTCCTTGAGAGCCACGGCGCTCACCCCCTGGTCATCGGCCCGGATATCGGTAACTACGGTGTTCCAGAGGACGTCGATCTTCCCTTCGGCCAGGACCCGCTGCTGCAAAATCCGGCTGCCCCGAAAGGCGTCCCGGCGATGGGCCAGATAAACCTGCCGGGTGATCTTGGCGAGATAGAGGGCCTCTTCCAAAGCGGTATCCCCGCCACCCACCACCACCACGGTCTTGTTGCGAAAAAAGAAGCCGTCGCAGGTGGCGCAGTACGACACTCCTTTGCCGTAGTATTCCTGTTCGCCGGGGACGTTGAGCTTACGGGAGCTGCCGCCGGTGGCCAGGATTACTGCGTAGGTATTCAACAGGACGCCGTTGGCCAACCGCACCGTGTGATAATCCAGCCCCGGGTCCACCGCCGCCACTTCTTGCTGGATTACTTCCAGGCCATAGGATTCGGCGTGGTGCAAGAACTTCTGGGACAGGTCGAAACCGCTGATATTCTCGAATCCAGGGTAGTTTTCCACCGAATCGGTAAGGTTGATCTGGCCGCCGGTAAGCCCCTTTTCAATCAGAACCGTCTTCAGCGCCGCTCGCATGGCATAAATCCCGGCGCTGAGCCCGCCGGGGCCGCCGCCCACGATGATGAGATCATAGACCTCGTTTTCTGCCATCAGCTTCCTCCCTTCAATTTTTCTTTAAGATGCAGGCACGTCTTCGCCTTCAGCCTGAAGGCGCCAGGGGCAATCAAAAGAGCCTGCTACTCTGTATTCTTGTACCGCTGAGTTTTTAGTCAAGGGGGAAATTTAGGTCCGCATCGAGCGCGATGCCGTTTTCCTTCTTTATATCACAGGGGTGGACATGGTCAGTTAACCTGAGCCTAAACTCATACAGGTGATTGCTCATGATAAAGAACGAAAAAATACTGGAGTCGCTTGCCCGGCTTTTCAAGCTGTCGAGCCACCCCAACCGGATTCGGATGCTCTTGGTCAAAGACGAATTTGAGCAGCCGGATCTTTAACCATCAAAGCTATGGAAGGGTAATCAAAGAGGGGGTGGGGAAGGGGGCGCGGCAGTTAGGGGCTTTGGCTAGCGCCTGGCCCCTAATCCCTGGCCCCTGCTTCGGCGGGCAGCTTGCGGGCCTGGACCTGTTTGGCCCGGCGTTCGTCGGCGGAGATCACGGTCAACTCCAGGTTGGGGATCTCCACCCGGTCGCTGACCTGGGGCACCCGGCCCAGATAGTGGATCAGGAGGCCCCCCACGGATTCAAACTTGCCTTCCGGCCGTTCCAGATCGAAGTGCTCCATCAATTCTTCCACGTCCAGGCGGGCGTCTACCAGGACGGAGCCGTCTTCCTGGGGGACGAGACGGGGCTCCTGGCGGTCGTATTCGTCATAGATCTCGCCGACGATCTCTTCCAGGATATCCTCAAGGGTGATGAGGCCGGCGGTGCCGCCGTATTCGTCGATGACCACGGCGATCTGGGTCTTGCGTTCCACCAGGTCTCGCAAGAGGTCGCTGATCTTCTTGCTTTCGGGGATAAAATAGGCGGGCCGCAGGACCCGCTCCGGGTCCCAGGAGGTATCCGGAGTCGGCCAGAACACCAGGAGGTCCTTGGCTAAGAGGATGCCCTTGATGTGATCGATGTCCCCGGAGAAGACCGGCAGACGGGAGTGGCCGCAGGAAATGACCAGGTCGATGATCTGGTCCAGGGGCGTGTCCTGCTCCACCCCCACCATCTCCAGCCGCGGGACCATGATCTCCCGGACGAGAGTATCCCGGAACTCAAAGATACTCTCGATGAGCTGCCCTTCCTGGCGGGTGATGAGGCCCCGTTCCTCGCCTTCATCAATGATATGCTGGATTTCACGCTCCAGGTCTTCCGGTTGCGTGATAATCCTCCGGGAGAACATCTGCCGAAGGCGCCTGAGGAAACTAGGGTGGGGACTGTCGGCCTCTTCCATGCTAACCCTGCATCTGTTTCCGCTCCTGGCGCATCAGGTGTTCCACGCTCCTGATTTCCCGGGGAAATTCCAGGCCCCGATCCAACAAGTTGATTTCGTGGCGAGAAATGCCGAAGCACTCGGTAGCGAAGTCCACCGCCTGCTGGTAATCGAATCCCTTGCAGGAAAAAATATCCAGGCTCAGATAGTTGCGCTCAGGGAAAGTGTGGATGCTGATATGACTTTCCGCAATCAGGACAAACCCGGAGAGACCCCAATCATCAGGCACTTTGCCGCTATATTTGAAGGCATAAGGGGGCATGATCTTGGTCATATGGATCAGGTCCGGGCAGGTCTCCAGGAACTCGTAAATGGCATCCAGATTCGTCAGCCGCTCATAGCTGCACTCATAACCATCCAGGGTCAGATGCAGGCCAAAGCCAACCGTCGGCTTTTGCAAATTTCTGTCCTCCTCGCACCCTTGAAGTAAGGGGATTACCGGGGAAAGCCCGGCAGGCATACCGTGCGCCGTCGCCAGCGCGACCCCGGAATGCAGTCATTCCGGAAAAATAAGGTCTTGGGCCCCGGCAACCGGTTCGGAGAGCACGAGGAAGGAGGCATGGCACCCCAGATTTTTTTGCCCCGAAACCTTGTTAACCCCTTCCCAGGCCTGCGAAAGGGGTCAGCCGCATATACCCATCCCTTAATCTAAAAGTTGATTCAAAAACTATAACTTGCCCATAGCCGTCGGTCAATAATTATTTGGGGATTTGGGGGTAGATAAGCCGGAGAAAGGGATATTATGCCAATAGCTATTGACGCCAAGCCGATAGATGGTAAATTTAAAGAGGTATTACGCCAGGAGGAGGACCGCTACCGTGGCGATCATCGCCCCTTTCCGGGGGCTTCATTATAATCTGGCCAAGGTGGGTGATCTCACCGAGGTGGTCACGCCGCCCTATGATGTGATCCGGCCGGCGGAGCGCGAGGTTTTCGCGGCCCGGCACCCTCATAATATGGTTCACCTGATCCTGCCCCAGGCCGCCCCGGGGGATGACCTGCTCGCCAACCGGTACACCCGGGCGGGGGCCCTCTTCCGCCAATGGGAAAGGGACGAGGTGTTCGTGCGGGATGAGGTGCCGGCGTTCTATTACTGGGAGACGGAATTTCAGCATGCCGGGCGCTCCTTTACCCGGGGCGGGCTGGCGGCCCTGGTGCGGCTCGAGCCTTTGAGCGGCGGCGGCATCAAGCCCCACGAGCAGACCTTTTCCGCGGCCAAAGCCGACCGCCTGGAGCTGTTCAAGGCCTCCCAGGCCAACTTCTCCCCCATCTTTTCCATCTATCCCGACCCCGCCGCCCGAGTGGTGAGCCGGCTGCAGGAGGCCCGGCCCGAGTCTCCCCTGATGGCCTTTCAAGACACTTTGGGCTATTTCCAGCGCCTCTACCGGATCACCGATAGCGCGGCCGTCCAGGAGGTGCACCGGGCCTTTTTGGAGATGCCCCTGTTTATCGCCGACGGCCATCACCGCTACGAGACCTCGCTGAACTTTCAGAAGTTGATGAAGCAGCGCTATCCTGAGGCCTCACCCGAGGCGCCGTTCAATTATACCCTCATGTACCTGTCCAACATGTTCGACCCGGACCTGGTCATCCTGATGGCCCACCGCCTGTTGGGCGGCCCCCGGCTGAAACAGTTGGAGGAGTCCGGGTTCATGGGACGCCTCAAGGAATACTTCGAGGTCGTCTCCCTGCCGGAGGCCCACGAATTCGGCGAGGGCTACGAAGACTTTCTCCAGCAAACCCTGGCGGAGGTCCCGGCGGGGGAGAGCGCTTTCGTGGTCCTGGGGTTCCGCCACAAGGCCTGGCGTCTGATCCTGCGCCCCGGGGTGCGGCAAAAAGTGCTGGCCCGGCAGATGCACCCGGCCCTGGCCCAATTGGATGTGGCGGTCTTGAACTACCTGATTTTTGAAAAGGTCATGGGGCTCGACGCCCAGGCCCAGGACGACCAGGAAACCTGCCATTACACCAGCAAGATGAGCGAAGCCGTAACCGCGGTGACCCAGGGAGAAGCCCGTTTGGCGTTCCTGCTGAATCCCACCCGCATCGAGCAGGTGCAGGAGGTGGCGACGGCCGGTCTCACCATGCCGCGCAAATCCACCTACTTTTATCCCAAGGTGATGACTGGCCTGATTCTGAATACCATCAACCCGCAAGAAGAAATCACCATCCCGGCCTAGACGGGCGGCAGGTCGCCAAGCCTCAACATCCGGGCCCCGGTTATCTTCTGGCCCCGCGGCTGATATTGGCGGGTATCATTGCCCCTGGCCCAAGCCCGGGATGAGGGCGCCGTTTCTGGCCGCCGCCGGTGCAATACGACGTTGAGGACTTTGCTTTGTCATCCTGAACTGAGGGCGGGGTCTCCTCTTTTCTTGTGCTTATGAGATGCTTCGGTCGCTCCATGCCCTCGGAATGGCCGGTTAGGGGACTTGAGCAGCGGTTCCGGCCCCTCGGGGAAAAACCTGGAAAGTCTTGCAGCCGGGTTCATTCAAGGGTAAAGTGAGCTAGTGCTTTTTTAAGGAGACCTCCCCATGCGGTTCCAGGACAGGGGCAGTCAGGGGCGTATCCTGGTGGTGGACCAGGAGGAGTGGTGCTGTACCTTTTTAGCTTCGGTGATCAAGCTCCTGGGTTTTGAGGACTTCAAGCTGGTGAACACGGTGCCCGAAGCCCTGGCCGCCCTGGAAGAAAACTCCTTCGACCTGATCATAACCGACCAGCGCCAGCCCGATTATCAGCTGCTGCTGAAAAACGCCCGTCTCCGCCATCCCGCCACCCGCTTCATCCTCATGCTGCATCACCGGGGCCTGTCAAACCGGTTTTTTTACCTGGAGCAGGTGGACATCGTCTACAAGCCGCTCTCCCTGGACGAAATCAGCCGCAAAATTCGCCACGCCATGCATCAGAAACAACTGCACCAGGCGGAGGAAGAGCTGAAGCGGAAGAAACAGGAAGTCTTTCGCATTTTCCTGGGGTAAAGGCCGGGCCCTTTCGGGTATTGGGCAGAGGCCACCAACAAAAGCCCCTCCCCCTGGTCTCAAACTCTTTTCCTCAGCTTCTTGAGGCAACCTGCGCCTAACCGGGTAATCCCTCTCCGTAGCGTCTTACGCACCAAGAATGGCGCGTGCAGCACGCCCATAGCTTTTATGCCGATCCGCAATCATAAAACGCGACCTTGCAGGGGTGCGCCTGCGTGTGCACCCTAAATAAAGGGCGGACCCTGAGGTCCGCCCCTGCCGAAAATTGCCGTTTGTCTGCAACTTGAGATTAGTGCCTTCGATGCTTGGGAAACCCTCTCCGGACCTGAAAATACTTTTCTGGGAGCAACGCAGGGGAGGGCGGGGAAATCCCTGAGGAATTGCCCCGGCCCTCCCCTGCCATCAATCAGACATCATTACGGCAGCATGAAACTGAACCAGTAGGCCTGGAGCAGGGTGAGCACGGCGATGATGGCGCACATGCCGACGCTGTGGAAGAAAGTCCAGCGGAAGATGGCCCCTTCTTCGCCCACCAAGCCGGTGGCGGCGCAGGCCACCGCGATGCTCTGGGGCGAGATCATCTTGCCGGTGACGCCGCCGCTGGAGTTGGCGGCCACCATCAGGTTGGGATCCACCCCGATCTGCTGGGCCGTGGTCTTCTGCAAGGAGGTGAACAGGGCGTTGGAGGAGGTGTCCGACCCGGTGAGGAAGACGCCCACCCAGCCCAGGAAGGGTGAAAAGAACGGGAAGGCCGCCCCCGCCGCGGTAAAGGCCAGACCCAGGGTGGAACTCATGCCGGAATAATTCATGATGAAGGCCAGGCCCAGGATCAAGGCAATGGTGAGAATAGGGAAGCGCAGCAGGTAAATGGTCCGGCCCAGGCAGGCAAAGGCCTTGCCGAAGCCGTACTTGGGCATAATCAGGATCGACAGGAGGCCGGCGATAAAGATAGCAGTGCCGGCCGCAGAGCCGATATTGACGTTATAGACCGCGGCGTAGGCAGTATCCTTGGCCACGATGGGGGCGGTCTTCATCACCAGATTGTGCAGCAGCGGCCACTGGAAACTGGTGCCGAAAGGCTTGAGAAAACCTTTCACGGATTCCAGGCCCCACAGGAAGACCATGATGGCCAGGATGACGTAAGGGGCCCAGGCCCGGACCACTTCGCCGGCGGAAAATTGACAGGTCACCGGCCCGGCAGGTTTTTCGTCGGCAAAATGAAAGACCGCCTTGGGTTTCCAGAGGTGCAGGAAAATCCCCAGGCCGATGATGGTGACCACGGCCGAAATGATATCCGGCAAATAAGGACCGACAAAGTTGGAGACCACAAACTGGGAGACGGCAAAGCAGAGACCGGCGACAATAATGGCGGGCAGGATTTCCATGGACCGCTTCCAGCCGCACATGGTCACCGACAGCCACAGGGGCACGATCAGGGAGAGGAAGGGCAACTGCCGGCCCACGATCTTGCTGATGTGCATCATGTCCAGGCCGGTGACGCCCGCGGCCACCACGATGGGAATACCGATGGCGCCGAAGGCCACCGGGGCGGTGTTGGCGATGAGGCAGACGCCGGCGGCGTAGCGGGCGTTGAACCCCAGCCCCACCAGCATGGCCGCGGTAATGGCCACGGGGGTGCCGAACCCGGCGGTGCCTTCGATGAACGACCCGAAGGCAAAGGCGATGAACAGGGCCTGGAGGCGGCGGTCATCGGTGACGCAGGCCAGGGAGTTCTTGATGATCTCGAAATCGCCGCACTCCACCGTCATGTTGTACACCCAGATGGCCGTGACCACGATCCAGACGATGGGGAAGATGCCGAAGGCCGCCCCATACAGGGTCGCCGAAATGGCGCGGCCCGCCGGCATGCCCCAGACGATAATGGCCAGCAGCACGGCCGCCAGGGTCGCGAAGAACGCCGCGTAGTGCCCCTTGGAGCGGCGAATCCCCAGCATGTACAGCAGGATAAACAGCGGGATGGCCGCCACCAGTGCGGACAGGCCCAGGTACCCCAAGGGGTTGTAATGTTGCAGCCAGGTCATCAACTTGCCCTCCATGAAATAAATTAGCAATGCTTAGGATATTTTGAGGGGGGCAAACCGGGCTCTGGCCGGGTCGCACCCCGCCTTTCTCAATCGGTCCGGGAAGCTTTTTTGGCCTCCGCCACCACTTCGGCGATGTGCTTGACCTCGACCTTGGCCCCGCGCTTGTCCATGCCGCCCTTCAGTTGGAGCACGCAGCCGGGGCAGTCGGTCACCAGGAGTTCGGCCCCGGTTTCTTCCACCGCGTCCAGCTTTTTCTTGAGCAGTTCCGCCGACAGCTCGGGGAAGTCCACCGAATAGCTCCCCGCCATGCCGCAGCACACGTCTTCATCCCGGGCCGGGAGGTATTCGAGGCCCGCGGTGGCCAGCAGCTCCCGGGGAGCGGCCGTCACCCCCAGGCCCCGGCACAGGTGACAGGGGGCATGGTAGGCCACCTTCCGGCCCCGCCCCAGAAACTCCTCCGGCTTGACCTTGAGCACGTCGGTCATGAACGAGCTGAAGTCGATGACCTTCCGGGCGAACTGCTGGGCCTTGACGCTCAAGCCCGGCTCCTTGGCCAGCAGCCGGGGATACGCCTCTTTCAGGTGGGAGCCGCAGGAGGCGCACAGGGTCAGGATGTAGTCGTAGTCCGCCGGGTCCAGGGCCGCCAGGTTCTGGCGGGCCACCTCTTGGGCGATTTCCGGCTCCCCCATCATCTTGGCGGGCAGGCCGCAGCAGGTCTGCCCCTCGGGGTAGTCCACCTGGACCCGGTGGTCCTGGAGGAGTTTTAAGAGGGCCTCGCCCTGCTCCGGGTAGACGAAGTCCACCAGGCAGCCGCCGAAGAGGCCCACCCGGTAACGGGGCTGGGCCACGGGGCGCTTTAGTTTCTGGAACCGGTCCCGAAAGGGGATGCGGGCCACGGTGGGCAGGCTCCGGAAACCGTGTTCCTGGCCGAAAAAGAAGGGCAGGTGCCGGATCATGTCGCCCCCCTGGGCCAGGGGTTTCTGGGCCAGAAAAGCCCGGCGCAGCAGGAAGTGAAAGAGGCGGCGATTCGGGAGGACCCGGCCCAGGAGACGGTTCTTCAGGGGCTTGGGGCCTTCCTGGCTCAGGATCTCCCCGTGGACTTCCTTGATGAGGCGGGGCAGATCGATACCCGCGGGGCAGACCGCCTTGCAGGCCTGGCAGTTGAGGCAGTTCTGGACGATGGCCCGGGCGTTGGCCCGGCCGTGGTAAAAATAGGTGAGGATCAGGCCGATGGCCCCGATGTAGACGTGGCCGTAGTTGTGGCCGCCCACCAGGCCGTAGATGGGGCAGACATTGGCGCAGGCCCCGCAGCGCACGCAGCGCAAGGCCTGGGCAAACACCGGGTCCCGGGACAGGGCCAGGCGGCCGTTGTCCAAAAAGACGACGTGCATCTCCTTTTTGCCGCCGGGAGCGCTGCGGCACTCGTTGGCCCCGGTGATCCAGGAGACGTAGGAGGTGATGACCTGGCCGGTGGCGCTGGGGGGCAGGACTTTGAGAATCCTCAAGGCCGAGTGGAGATCCGGGAGGAGCTTGTCAAGGCCCACCAGGGCCACGTGGACCCGGGGCAGGGTGGTTACCAGGCGGGCGTTGCCTTCGTTGCTGATGATGCCCAGGGTGCCGGTGGCGGCGATGGCGAAGTTGGCCCCGGAAATCCCCATATCCGCGGTCAGAAAGGCCTTGCGCAACTCCCGGCGGGCCACCTTCACCAATTTCCCGATGTCCGCCTCCTGGGGCTCGCCGGTGACTTCGGTGAATAAATCCGCCACCTCCTGGCGGGACAGGTGGATGGCGGGCATGACCATGTGGGAAGGGCCTTCGTGGCGCAACTGGATGATCCACTCCCCCAGGTCCGTTTCCACCACCTCCAGACCTTCGGCCTCCAGATGGTGGTTGAGGAAGGTCTCCTCCGCGGTCATGGACTTGGATTTGACTACCTTCTGCACCCCGTGCTCCCGGGCGATGGCGGCGATGATCTCGTTGGCCTCCCCGGCGGTGGCGGCCAGATGCACCTTGACCCCGGCGGCTTCGGCCCGGGCCTTGAAGGCCTCGTATAACTCCTCCAGACGGGGCAGGGTCTCATCTTTCCCCTGGACGATCTGCCGGCGCAGCTCCGGCAGGTCCAGGTCGCCCAGGGCCCTGAGCCGGCCTTCCTTGTAGGCCCCGGCGAAGCCGCCCAGGGTGGTGCGCAAAAATTTATTGTCCAGGGCGCGATGCAACCGCTTCTTGTATTCCTTAAGATTCTGGGCCGTGTCGATCATGATTTCTGGTCCTTTAACATGAGGACGTGCAATTCCTGGGGGCCGTGGACCCCGATGGTGAGGACCCGCTCGATGTCGGCGGTACGGGAGGCGCCGGTGATGAAGGCCAGGTAGCTCGGGGGCGAATCCATCAGGCGCAACATTTCAGCCTCCAGGGCCAGGGAATCAGGCCTGAGGCGGGATACGGGCAAGACCGCCACGTGGGTTTCCACCAGCATGGTGGCCAGGCGCAGGTCTTCGGAGCGGGAGTCCAGCACCAGGCTACCGGTGGCGGCGATCCCCCAGTCGGCCAGGGTAAGGGCGGTATGCAGGGTGGCGGCGTGTTCCCTGAGGTTATCCCGGACCAGAGTCACCCCCGCCTGGGAGCAGGCCGCGGCCAGGGCCGCGTTTTGGTCGTCCAAACCGAAAGCAGCCATGGCCTTACCTCCCTGTTTTGTGGTAAGATCGACGGCGTAAGCCAAGGCCTCGGCCAGATTGGTAATCTCGGTGATCACCACCTGGACGGCAGCGGCCTTTTCTTTAAAGAGTTCCAAATCACTCTGTGGGGCCATAGATTGCCTCCGGGTGAAGGGTGGACGGCTTGAGGGTGGCATTATCGACCGCCGGAGCGGTAAGACCAATACCGAAATGCCCCCTAACAGCACGTATCGAAATTGGTCTGACCACTTGACAAAAGAGTACGAAAACGCTAAAAAGTTGTCAAGCAAAAAATTCGCCGGAAATTATTTTGCTGGATTGGGGGAGGGGATTATGGCGGCGTTGCTCAAGCCCATCAAGGTGAAGCGGGTTTCGGACCAGGCCTTTGAGCAGATCCGGGACCTCATCTTCCGGGGCCAGCTCAAGCCCGGGGAGCAGCTCATGCCCGAGCGGGAACTGGCCCAGGCCTTGGGGGTGAGCCGCCCCACGGTGCGGGAGACCATCAAGCAGCTGGTGACCATGGGCCTCCTGGAGCATCGCCAGGGACAGGGCACCTTCGTGCGCTCCATTGATGACCGCCGGGGGCTCAATCCCCTGGCCGCCATGATCGAAGGCCACAACCCCACCCTGGAGGAACTGCTGGAGGTGCGGATGGGCCTGGAGGGCCAGTCGGTAAGCCTGGCGGCCCAGCGGGCCACCCCGGAAGACCTGCAGGTCCTGGAAAAGGCCCTCACCCATATGCTGGCGGAAAACCGGGCGGGCCGCCTCGGGATCGATGAAGACGTGTCCTTTCACATGGCCATCGCCTTCGCCACCAAGAACACCGTCCAGGTCCACATCATGAAGACCTTTTACGACCTGCTGCACTACGGCATCAAGGAAAACCTCCACTACCTCTATGAGGACCCCGCCAACCTGGCGATCATCGGCCGGCAGCATACCGAGATTTTTCAAGCCATCAAGAACCACGACCCCCAGGCGGCATACGCCGCCATGCAGGGGCACATCACCTTTGTCCTTAACTTCTTCCGGGAGCGCCAGCGTGGAGGAGAACCTGCCCCGGCGAGCCGGTGAAACGGGCCGGAGTCAATCTCCGGTTGAGGGCGCCGGCCCTCCGGCCACCGGCGATCAGGCCACCTGGCCAATCCGAGATTGTTGTCGCATATTAAATTGGTCTTACCAGTTGACAATAGTCGCGATTCAGCATATTTTTTTAGGAGGTGTGCAAAGTCTCTCAACCGCAGAAGGAGAAGGGTATGGTTAGTGACCGCGTGGTGCAAGAATTCCAGCGCCTCCTGGGGAAAGACCAGGTCTTCCGCCAGGAATCCGACCGGCTCACCTATGCCTATGACGCCGCGGTGCTGGACCCCGTTCTGCCAGCCCTGGTGGTCCGGCCCAAATCCACGGAGGAGTTGGGCCAGGTGGTGCGGCTGTGCAACGATAACGGCCTGCCGGTGACCGTCCGGGGCGCCGGCACGAATTTAAGCGGCGGCACCATCCCCCTGCCCGGCGGCGTGGTGGTCCTCACCAACGCCCTCAACCGGATCCTGGAGATCAACGAAGCCGACCTCTACGCCGTGGTGCAGCCCGGGGTCATCACCGCCAAACTGGCCCAGGCGGTGGAGGCCAAGGGGCTGTTTTATCCCCCTGACCCCGGGAGCATGGCGGTCTCCACCCTGGGCGGCAACGTGGCGGAAAATGCCGGGGGCCTCCGGGGGCTCAAGTACGGGGTCACCCTGAACTATGTCATGGGCCTCAATTTCTTCTCCGCGGCGGGAGAACTGGTGAAGACCGGCTCCCGCACCGTCAAGTGCGTCACCGGCTACAATCTCACCGGCCTCCTGGTGGGCTCGGAGGGCACCCTGGGGGTCATCTCCGAGATCATCCTGAAGCTCATTCCCCTGCCCACCGCCCGGAAGGCCATGCTGGCCACCTTCGGCAACGTGGCCCAGGCCTCCGAGACCGTGGCCGCGATTATCGCCAACCGCATCGTGCCGGCCACCCTGGAGTTTCTGGACAACTTCACCATCCGCACCGTGGAGGATTACAGCCACGCCGGGCTGCCGGTGGACGCCGCGGCTCTCCTGCTCATCGAGGTGGACGGCCACCCCGCGGTGGTGGCGGAAGAAGCCGAGAAGGTTTCGGCCATCTGCCGGCAGCACGGCGCCACCGAGGTCCACACCGCCAAAGATGACGCCGAACGGGACCGGGTCTGGAGCGCCCGGCGGGCGGCCCTCTCGGCCCTGGCCAAGCTGAAGCCCACCGTGGTCCTGGAGGACGCCACCGTCCCCCGGAGCCAGATCCCGGCCATGATTCAAGCCATTGAGGCCATCAGCCGGCGCTTTGATCTCCCCATCGGCACCTTCGGCCACGCCGGGGACGGCAATCTCCACCCCACCATCCTGACGGACCGCCGGAACGAATCCGAGTGGCACCGGGTGGAGGCCGCGGTGGACGCCATCTTTGAGGCGGCCCTGAAGTTCGGGGGCACCCTCTCGGGAGAACACGGCATCGGCGCCGCCAAGACCCGGTTTATGGAAAAGGAAGTGGGCCGGGGCACCATCCTCTACTCCAAACGCATCAAGGCCGCCCTGGACCCCAAGAACATTCTTAAATCCGGGGCAGAGCATCGGGGAGCTGTCAGCAGTGAGCGGTTAGCTATTAGCAGTTAGCTTTTAGCTCTTAGCAGTTGATAGAGGGCGGGGGTTGATGGGAGGGTTAAATAAAATTTTCACGGGTCATGCTGAGCGCCGCCAGAAAGCTTGACCTTTACCAGAGATAAAATCCTTTGGTCCGTTCACGATGACAGGCACCAAGGTTTTTTGACTAACTGCTACGACTGCTAACTGCTGCTTTTACTGCTTTCAAGGAGAGCAACCATGTCCAGCCTCAAGGAGCTGGCCCGGCTCATGAAGGAGCTGGATGACCAACTGGTGACCTGCATGCGCTGCGGCCTGTGCCAGGCGGTGTGCCCCCTGTTCGCCGAAACCGGCCGGGAGGCCGACGTGGCCCGGGGCAAGCTGGCCCTCCTTTCCGGCCTGGCCCAGGAAATCCTCAAGAATCCCCAGGGGGTCCAGGACCATCTGAACCGCTGCCTGCTGTGCGGCTCCTGCGCCGCCAACTGTCCCAGCGGGGTCAAGGTCCTGGATATCTTCATCAAGGCCCGGGCCATCCTGGCGGGCTACCTGGGGCTGTCCACGGTAAAGAAAGTCCTCTTCCGGGGTCTCCTCAGCCAGCCGGCCTGGTTCGACCGCTTCATGGCCTGGGGCGCCCGGTTCCAGGGGATTTTTATCAAGCCGGTGGACGACCTCCTGGGCTCCTCCTGCGCCCGGTTCATGTCGCCGCTGTTGTCCGACCGCCACTTCAAACCCCTGGCCGCCGACCCCCTGGCACGCTCAAGGTCCCCCGGCTCGACACCGCCCCCGGGGCCGGCGGCCTCAAGGTGGCCTTTTTCGTGGGCTGCCTCATCGACAAGGTCTATCCCCAGGTGGGGGACGCGGTGCTCACGGTTTTGGCGCACCACGGGGTGGGGGTCCAGCTCCCGGCCGGCCAGGGCTGCTGCGGCATTCCGGCCCTGTCCAGCGGCGACACCCAGACTTTTCGGCATCTGGTCCGCCTCAACCTGGAACTCCTGGACGATCCCGCTGCGGCCTGCGATTATCTGGTCACCGCCTGCGCCACCTGCAGTTCCACCATCAAGAAGCTCTGGCCGCTGATGATGGCCGACGCCGAACCGGCGCTCCAGGAACGGGTGGCCGCCCTGGCGGCCAAAACCCTGGACATCAGCCAGTTCCTGGTGGATAAGCTGGGGGTGGCGCCCGGGGCCCCGGGCCCCGAGGCCGGCCGGATTCCCCTGACCTATCACGATCCCTGCCACCTGAAAAAATCCCTGGGGGTGGCGGCCCAACCCCGGGCCCTGCTTGCCGCCAACTCCGCCTATAGCCTCAAAGAGATGCCCGAGTCCGACTGGTGCTGCGGCTGCGGCGGCAGCTTCAACCTCCAGCATTACGAGACCTCGGCGGCCATCGGCAAACGCAAGCGGGACAACATCGCCGCGTCCGGCTGCCGGGTGGTGGCCACGGGCTGCCCGGCCTGCATGCTCCAGATCACCGACATGTTGTCCCAGGCCGGGATGCAGGTCCAGGTGAAACACGCGGTGGAGATCTACGCCGAGTCCTTAACGGAGTGATAGCTGTAATGAGCAGGATTCAAGCCGGCATCATCAAACCGGGATCAGATTAAATCTGACCTTGAGGGCGGTCAAAAATTTCCCATCTGGTCGGGTGTGAGGTTTAGATATGATAACTACTTATAATAGTTATCATAATTGTTAAAATGGCGCGATTCTATCAGTAATCTTTGCCTTCATGCCTCAGCGGCGCAACTATATTTCATACATCCATCGAAGGTTTCGCAAAAATTAGGGTCTTACAAGTTTGACGTTATCCAAGGGTACTTAAGATTGCTCTGCAGGCTTGGGTCCCTTGGCAAGGGAAAAATCTCCCCACAGATATGAGACGGGGAGGGCCTGGTTTCACCCCCCCACAGAACCGGCGGGACGCCGGCGCCACCAAGGCCTTTCGAAGCAGATTTGTCTAAAGGGGCAGTACGGGGCCGGACGACAACCGGCGCCTCACCGCGGCCAGGTCTGAACTCGTTGCGATTACAGCGGGTTTTCCTTTACTCCGGCGGGGCGGATTTGCTAAACTGGGGGAAGCGATGATCGGGGGCCTGGACCGGGTTTCGTCGCGTCAAGGACCCAATCAACAGGGAGGGAGTGGCATGAAAATAGGTGGAGGTGGGAGGAGCGGCGCGCTGCTCATGGCCGTCGTCCTCATGGCAGGTTTAATCCTGGGAACCGGGGCGAGCGCCCGGGCAGAAAGGAGTCATCCGTTGGTCAAACTGGAAACGAGCATGGGAGACATCACCCTGGAGTTGTATCCGGACAAGGCCCCGGTTACCGTGGCCAATTTTCTGGAGTACGTCAAATCGGGATTTTTTAACGGCACTATTTTTCACCGGGTCATCAACGGGTTTATGATTCAGGGCGGCGGTCTGGATGCCAAGATGAGCAAGAAGGCGACCCGGGCGCCCATCAAAAACGAAGCCGACAACGGCCTGACCAATGAGGGCTACACCATCGCCATGGCCCGGACCGGCGACCCGAATTCGGCCACGGCCCAGTTCTTCATCAACGTGGCCAACAACAAGATGCTCAACCACACCGCCAAGACGCCCCAGGGATGGGGTTACGCGGTGTTCGGCAAGGTAGTCAAGGGCACGGAAGTGGTGGATAAAATCAAGGCAGTGGCCACCTCCACCCAGGGCATGTACGAGAACGTCCCGGTTGAGCCG
Source organism: uncultured delta proteobacterium (assembly GCA_963848565.1). Classification (GTDB taxonomy): domain Bacteria; phylum Desulfobacterota; class Desulfobaccia; order Desulfobaccales; family 0-14-0-80-60-11; genus 0-14-0-80-60-11. The sequence goes on along the minus strand of CAWKEQ010000015.1, from coordinate 5,436 downwards.
ATCACCATCATAAAGGCCACCGTGGTACAGAATTAGCCTCAGGAAAATGGACCCCTCACTTCCGGGGGCCTGGAAGGCACAGGCCTAACCCGGAAGTGGGGGACTGCACGTTGACCGCAGCAATCCTCCCTTATACCGATCTGCCCTCAAAAAGGTAATGCCCCTGCCAAGGGCGCGTCTTATCCCGGGTCGTAATCACCAAACGCCGAATCGTAGCGATGCGCCTGTGCGTGCGCCCCTGGAGAAAAATTGCCGTTGGTCCGCAATCTGGGCGCCGAGAATGGCGCCTGAGAGGCGCCCTCAGCATGACAAGAGAAGGAATTTTCGATGGGGGCCTAACCCGGTATCAGGTTCGGGGTTTTACCTGGGAGCCGTGGCGGTTGGCGTACACCTGGGTCAATTCCGCGCCGATGAGAAAGATCTGGGCGGAATAGTAGACCCACATGAGGATAATGGCCAGAGAACTGGCGGCCCCGTAAGCCGACCTGATACTGCTCCGGGCCAGGTACATGCCGATCAGGAATTTGCCCAAGGTAAACAGCAGGGCGGTAAAAGCCGACCCGACCCAGACATCGGTCCAGGCAATTTTCACATCCGGGAGAACTTTGTAAACCACCGCGAACAGGATGGTGATCAGGAGAAAGGAAAGGACGAAATCGCAGACTTCGATGAAGAAGGGTGGCACAGGAAGCAGGTTTTGGAAGAAGCCGGTCAGAAATGACAGGACAATGCTGAGCAGCAGGGATAGGACCAACAAGAGGCCGATGACCAGGATCATGACAAACGACAGCAGACGCTCTTTAACGAGATTCCAGACGGGGGCCCTGGAGTTAGGACTGGCACCCCAGATGATGTTGAGAGAATGGGCGAGCATGACCAGGGCGCTGGTGGAGCCGACCAGAATAACCAGGATGCCGATGATGGTGGCCGCCAGGCCCGTGCCCGGCCGGTAGGCGGCTTCGAGCATCATTTTGACAGCCGCGGCCCCTTGCGCCCCGATTAACTCCTGGGCTCGCCTTAAGATCTCCACCTGGACGGTTTCCTTGCCGAGAATAACGCCAAAAATGGCAATGACGATGATGAGGAGGGGCGCCATGGAGAACGTGGTATAGAAGGCCAGAGCGGCGCCCAGCGTCTGGGCATTGTCTTTGCGCCATTCCTTATAGGTCTCGGACAACAAATCCCAGACCGGACGCAGAGGGGGCCGCCTTTTCCCAGGGGCTGGCGCCGGGGTGTCGTGAGGCATGGTGGCGATACTCTCTCCAACGGGAAAAATAATGGGGAGTAGCGGTAGACCGGGGCCCGGGGAGAGAAAGCCTCCGGGGCACGGCCCAAAATAATCATCTACTCGCCGATGATTTTCACCAGGACGCGTTTGCGGCGGCCGCCGTCGAACTCGCCGTAAAAAATCTGTTCCCAGGGCCCGAAATCGAGCTGGCCTCCGGTGACGGCCACCACCACCTCCCGGCCCATAATCTGCCGCTTCATATGGGCATCGGCGTTATCCTCGCCGACGTTGTGGCGGTACCGGGAGACCGGGGCGTGGGGAGCCAGGTTCTCCAGCCAGACCTCGTAGTCATGATGCAGTCCGGCCTCATCGTCGTTGATAAAGACGCTGGCGGTGATGTGCATGGCATTGACCAGGACCAGGCCCTCGGTGACGCCGCTGTCTTTGAGGCATTGACGCACCTGGGGAGTGATATTGATGAAGGCCCGGCGACCGGGGACTTGAAACCAGAGTTCCTGACGGTAACTTTTCATGGGTTTGGCGGTGGTTCCCGATTTTTGCTCAAAGGTGCCACAGGAGAACGCCGGTGTCAAGGGCAGGGGGAAGGGGAGGACCGCGCCCGCAGCCAGGACGCATCGACAGGGGGCGCTCCGGGCGGCCCGACCCCGGCATGAAAAAGGAGGCTCTTGCAATACTCCTTATTGACCCGCATTGTCATTCTGAGCGGAGCGAAGAATCTCGTATTTTCAGAAGGCTGAGATCCTTCACTTCGTTCAGGATGACATAAAAACAGTTTTGCAAGAGGCTCAAAAGGCAGGCACGTGGCACGCCTGTGGCGTCCCACCCGGAACTGTCTCAGGGCAAGCTCTGCTCAGAGAAGTGAAAAAACTCGCAGTCTATAGAGACGCAACCGCGTCTGCGCCAACCTGAGGGCGGACACACAGGTCCGCCCCTACAAAAGATAACTTACCGGAATAATTACAGTTTGGTGTAAGGCAGCCGCGCCTGGGCAGTTGGCCGACACCCGGACCAGGAAGAACCGGGAAAAAGAGAAGGGTGGGCCAAGCCCACCCTCTGTTTTGCTGTGACGCCGGTCAAATTTTCCCGGCTGACCCGGGATGAGAAAGCCTGGCTCCGGTGGGTTACTTCTTAGCTGCTCCGGCCGGGGCGGGTTCCAGGGTCACGCCCTGTTCTTTCAGCTTTTTCATATACTTTTCCGGGTCTTTCTTGAACTCCTTGTCACAACCGGCACAGCAGAAGTAGATGCGTTTGCCTTTATAGTCGGCATAGACCTGCTTGTTAATGTCGCCGGCCAGAACCGGACATTTCGTCTGGGCAGTGGCCTGGGCGGCCGGTTTGGCCTCGGCGGGAGCCTTGGCATCAGTGGCCCAGAGGCTGCCGGCGGCAAAAGCGATGAGGGTCAGGGCCAGAATCAGCGCTTTGATGATTTTCACTCTTCTCTCCTTCTAAGGGGCCCCGCCGGGCCGGGGAAAATAGACTCCTCCCGCCGCAACCGGCGCAGTTCATCCCCCGATCAACCAGATTTTGGTTTTTACGAACTCCCATCCTTTGTATAAAATTATGTTCATATAGCTGATTGTCAATGCCGGGTGCGGGGAAAATTCTCCGCCAGAAACTGTTTTCTCCCAGGGGGCGAATAGGCGAATTAAATAAATCGCCGCATCAGGTCGTCGGTGATTGCGTCCACGTCCTCCGGATGGAGGCGATAGTCCTGGACGATGGCCTGGACCCGGGCCAGGCGGTCCGGGTCCGCCAAATCCTGTAACCCTGACAAGAGGCCCGTGCGACGCCCCACCCGGTAGAGGAACTGCTGTTCCGGGTCCATGTCGAGAAAAGTGCGGACGATGCCCACCAGACGTTCCCGGTCCCGGGGCAGTTGGCCGTCCACTTCGGGCAGGAGATTCAGGATGTGATCGCTCTTGATTACGCTGGTGATCCCGGAGAGGGACTCGAGAAACAGGAGCAGTTCCCGGGCCATCTCGACGTCCGTGGCCTTGTCAAAGCGGCCGGCGATGTGATCCTCATACAGGGGCGTACCCGGCGGGATGGCCAGGGTGCGCAGCCGGATGAAATCCGGATTGATCCGATTTAGGGCGGCAGCCGTCGCCACCGCGTTGACTTCAAGGTGCTCCCGGCCACCCAGCCCCGGCATGTAGTATTCCGACAACTCCATCCCCGCTTCCTTGACTTTGAGTCCGGCCAGGATGTGCATGCGTTGGGTGGTGCCCTTGCAGACCAGCTTCAGGACGGCGTCAGCCCCCGATTCCATGCCGATGTGAATCCGGCTGAGTCCCGCCTGCCTCAAGGCGGCCAGGGCGCCGGCCTCCAGCTTGGCGATGGTGTTGGAGCGGGCGTAGGAGGTGATCCGGGTCACTGCCGGGAAACGGCCGTGCAGATGCCGGAGGATAGCCTCCAGTTCCCCGGGGTCCACCACCAGGCTGTTGGCGTCCTGGAGAAAAACCTGGCGCTTCCCGGACCTGGTCCAGTTCCTGGCCGCGGCCCAGGCCCGGGGGTCCACCCCGGCGGGGCTCATCATTGCCGCGCCCCGGGGCGCCTCTTCCAGCCTTTGCACCGCCTCATACACCTGGTCGATGTCCCGGAGCAGATGAGCCACGGGCCGGACCGAAAATTGGGCGCCTTTATAGACCGGACAGAAGGTGCAGCGGTTCCAGGGACAGTTCCGGGTCACCCGCAGCAGGAGGCTGCGGGCCTCGCTGGGGGGCCGGATGGGGCCCTGTTCAAAGCCCTGATAGATCATATCCCGGTCGTCGCTCCGCTTCGGCATCATGCTAATCCCTGGTTGCGTTTTCTGCGCTTTCCGTCAAAGAATGACTTTTTCTTAGGGGAGTAACGCACCGGAGGGTGCAATACTCGTGGTTCGTATCCATACTTAGGTGGACATAAAAGCAGGCATGGATAACCGGACTCTGCAGATTAACCCCCTGGTGTTAAAGGGAGATTATACGGTATTTCAGATCGGTTATAAAATCCCCCCTGACCCCCCTTTAAAAAAGGGGGGTGATTTCTTCCCTAAACTCAAGTTTCTTCGATTGGTTCAAATGACGCCTAAAATCGGTCTTGACATGGCTTCTGGTTCAACCAGGGTGTTGCCCCGGCCCCCCTCCTCCCACCAGGGGAGGGGGAGTTTCCGAATAAATTTAGTCTGTTGTGGTCCCGGGCCTCAGATCATACCCTATTGGGGGGCAAGGCGAGTCCGCCGGACAGCCTTAGATCTATTTTATGGCCGTGAGCCGCTGCCGCCGGGCCTCGAAGAGGGCCACGGCCGCGGAGGTGGCGGCGTTTAGGGAGCGATATCCGGGGCGGCCATGGGGATGGACCACCGGGTCGCGCTGCTGCCGCACCCGGGGGCGCGACCCCTTGTCTTCGCTGCCGATAACCAGGCCCAGGGGCTGGTCAGGTCGGTTGCATAAATAGTCTGGGGGGCATCGGGGCGGTACCGACAATGGTGAGGCCCGCCTCTTTGAGCCTGGCCAGGGAATCGGCCAGGTTGGTCACCCGGTAGACCGGCGGGTATTCCGGGCCCCCGGCCGCGGCCTTGATGACCACGGCGGTCACCCCCCGGCCCGGTCCTTGGGGATGATGATGCCGTGGGCCCCGGCGGCGTAGGCGCTGCGGCAGAGGTTGCCCAGGTTCATGGGGTCGGTGAGGCTGTCCGCGGCCACCCGGAGGGCCGGCCCGGCGAACCCGGCCAGGTCGTCCGAGTTCGCCCAGGCCCCGGTAAACGTAGCTGCCCCGGCGGGCGGCAATCCCCTGGTGGTTGGGGGTGGCGCAGAGGCGGTCAAGGACGGCCCGCTCGGCGATACGGAGGCGCACCCCGGCGGCCCGGGCCAGCCGCTTCACCTCGGGGAGCCAGTGCCCCCCAGCCCCCTGGGCCACGATAACCTCTTCCAGGGGGCTGTCGGGCTCGCGCAGCGCGGCCACGACGGGATGGCGTCCGTAGATGATGTCAGTCATTGGTGGCAGGAGCTCTGAGCCTTTAGCGGTTAGCTTCGGCGCGTGCCGTGCACGCCGATTTACGGCGGCCACGGGCCGCCCTATTGTTCTATACTTTTCCGAAACTCAGGGTATAATCTTAGCCAAATTATAGCAAAATAACCTTCTTGTATAATAATTTCTCTTAATGGGGGTTGGGGAGAGGGGCCATAGAGGAAACGGCCCTTGGCCCC